>NZ_CP107899.1:4800000-5542500 GCF_036013915.1 Streptomyces sp. NBC_00464
GCGTCCCCGCCGCCGTCACCGTCCTTGTCCTTGCCCTCGTAGAGGCCGTCGTCCCAGCCGAGTTGGCCGGCATGCCGGACGCGTGGTCGCGTCCCCTCCCCGGGCGTACTGCTCCGTCCCACCAGGACCCCCCTGCTGTTCAGACTCGCGGTATCGCGCAGTGACCGGGTGTCACTTGGCGCACTCTGCCTTGTCGGCGCTGGCCTTCGGAATGTCGATCTTCGCCGGGCCGGTGATGGGGGTGCCCGCGCCCTTGAAGTCGGCCCCCAACGTCAGCACCATCGCCTGCAATCCCACGGCATCCTTGGTGCCCGGCTTCATTGCCGAGGCGGGAAGCCCCATCATCTCGGCGAGCGCCCGGGCCTGGTCGGCCTGGTTCGGTGCGTACGCGAGCGTCGTCTTGGCAGCCTTCGCCGGGGCGTTGGCCTTGTTCGTGGACTTCAGGACGCCCTTGTCGTTCTGCAGCCAGGTGACGGTCTGCTGGGCGGCGCCGGAGATCCCGCCACCGTTGTAGACATCGACACGGACGTCGGCAGCTGCCGCCTTGGTTCCCTTGAGGAGCGCGTCCTGCTTGATCTTGGCGGCCTTCTTCTGCGCGGCCACCTCGGTCAGCGAGGTGTCCTCCTGCATCATCGAGAGCAGCTGGGGCGACTTCACCGGGTCCACGACCACCGTGATCGGCGTCGGCTCCGCCGGGTTGTCGATCACCGGCAGCGTGACGAACGTGATGTTCTTCGTGTCGATCTTGGTGAGCTCCTTGGCGAGCGAGCTCAGCTTCGGTACGGAGCCGATGGCGGAGTCGACCGTCAGCGCCTTGGTCGCCGAGTCCGCCAGCTTGAACAGCTTCGTCGGGCTGGTCAGCGTGTCGTCCGACTTCATCTGCCGGATCATCGAGCCGATGAACTGCTGCTGGCCCTTGATCCGGTCGAGGTCGCTCCCGTTGGCGTAGGCGTGCCGGGTCCGTACGAACGCCAGCGCCTGCTCGCCCTGAACGGTGCTCGGGCCCGCCGGCAGGTCCAGGTGCGACTTCTCGTCCTTGACCGCGTGGGCCAGGCAGATGTCGACGCCGCCGACCGCCGTGGACAGTTCCTTGACCGCGTTGAAGTCGACCATCATGAAGTGGTCGACGGTCAGCCCGGTGAGTTCCTTGACGGTGTCCATCGTGCAGCCCGGGTCGCGGCCGTCCTGGCCGAGGCTGGTGTTGAAGCGGACGTTCTGGGTGCCCGGGATGGTCTTCTCCGAGCCGTCCTCCTGCTTGGTCTTGCAGTCCGGGATGTTGGTCATGAGGTCGCGGGGGATGCTCATCGCCGTGGCGTTGGTGCGGTCCTTGGACACGTGGAACAGGATGTTGGTGTCCGCGTGGCCGACGCTGCCCGAGTCGCCGTAGCCCTCGTTGCCCTTGCCGGTGCGCTTGTCCGTACCGATGACCAATATGTTGAGGGGCGCGTTGGCCGTGATGACGTCCTTGTTGCCGCGGTCGCCGATGTCCACGGTGCTCAGGTTGCCGTTGAAGTGCTGGTACAGCCAGTACCCGCCGGCCGAGACACCGACGAGCAGGAAGGCCATCACGCCGCCCGTCCAGAGCAGCGCCTTCTTGCGGCGGGCCTTCGGGGCCTTGCGCTTGCGCCGGCCCGTGCTGTTCTCGGCGGGTCCGGAAGCCTCCTGGCCGCGCGGGCCGGAGGCCGAACGGCGGCCGCCCTGCCGCGGCACCTCACGGCCGCGACGCGCACCCTCGCCCGCCGCACCGCGACGCTCGCCGTCGCCGTTGGCACCGCGACGCTCGCCGTCGCCGTTGGCACCGCGACGCTCGCCGTCGCCCTCACGGGGAGCACCTCTGCGCCCGGAACTCCGCGGAGCCGAAACCCCTGACGCTCTGCCCGAATCCGCTCCGGAATGATTCAGTCGCAGTTCGTAGTCGCCGGTGTCCGGGTTGAGAACCCATTGGTCTGCGGGATCGATTTCTTCCGCCCGCCCACGGCCTTGTGCATCCACGGTCGCTTGAGTCCTCCGTCGGTGCCACGCGAGGCGCCTCCCCCGATAAGGCGCTCAGTCTTTCGCTCCGGAAGTGCGCGGCCAGGTGGCCGGTAGCACCGGATCGCGTCACACTATCCGTCCCGTTCGCCGTCGAGCGACGGGCGTGACATATTCCACGACCCTTACAACCGGGCATTCTTCCCATTGCACGCCGAACGCTGTTGTCCGCTTGGTCATTGCTTTACTGCTTGCACAGGTCGGTTGCCGCGTTGTTCCCCGAGTAGGTGGGTGTGGGAGTCGGACCGGAGGCGTCGGCGGCGTCGGTGACGTCGGCGTCCTTCCCGTCGTCATCCTTCAGCTGGTCCGCGGGCACGACGGCGACGGGCTTGTCGTCGCGCAGCTGCTTGAAGAGCTTGTCCGCGTCGGGCTGCACCAGTTCGTCCCGGTTCCGGTTGGCGCTGTACGGCTGCCGGGGGACGGTCAGGAACTGCACCTTGTCGGTCGGTACGTTGCGCATGCCCCGCACCAGGTCGTAGAGGTCCTTCAGGCTGTCCAGCCCCGGGTCGGTGGTCAGCGCCTTGGTGGCCGCGTCCAGCACCGGGTAGAGCCGGGTGGGGTTGAGCAGGACCCCGTTGCTCTGCACCTTGTTCACCAGAGCGCCCAGGAACTGCTGCTGGCGGTCCATCCGTTCGGTGTCGCTGCCGTTGCCGATGGACTTGCGGGCCCGTACGTACCCCAGGGCCTGCTCGCCGTTGAGCTTCTGGCGGCCCGAGGGAAGCTTGAGGTGTGCGGCGCTGTCGTCGATCGGCTGCTTGAGGCAGATCTCGACCCCGTCCACCGCGTCGACCATGTTCTTGAAGCCGTTGAAGTCGACGACCATGTGGTGATCGATGCGGATTCCGGTCATCTTCTCGACCGTGCGGATGGTGCAGGCGGTCCCGCCGAACTCGAAGGCCCAGTTGAACTGTGCGAACTGCGGCTTGCTCACACTTTTGTCCGACTTGTGGCACTCCGGGATGTTCACCATCAGATCGCGGGGGAGCGACATGGCCGTGGCGCTTTTCCGGTCCGCGGCAAGGTGCAACAGGATCGTGGTGTCCGAGCGCTGGCTGCCGCCGTCGTCGCGGCCGTACTTGCTGTTGTCCCCGGCCCGGCTGTCGGAACCGATGAGCAGGATGTTCTGTGCGTCATGGACGACGGAGGAGGGGCGCTCCTTCTCGTACGCCTTGAGTTCGGCGGCCGCGGAGGTGTCCGTCCTGATGTTGCCGTCCAGCTTCTTGTACAGCCACCAGCCGGCGCCCGCGGCGACGAGTACGACGAACGAGGCGCCCAGCGCGGTCCAACGCAGCCAGTGGCGCTTGCGCTTGACGACGATGTCGAGGGTCGGACCCGCTTCGGAGCCCTCCGGCAGCGGTCCGTGCGACGGGCCGCTGCCCGACCCGCTGCGTGTCTCGCCACCCGGGGGGCCCTCGGAGCCGCTGCCCGGGACGTGCTTCTCGCCGGGCCCTTCGACAGGTCCTTCGACAGGCCCCTCGCCGGGCGACCCGTCCGGCGCCCGGCCCTCGCCCGCGGCCGAGTTGTCCGGCGTCTGGTTCCCGCCCGTGGCCGAGTCGTCGGGGTCGGCCGGCGTGCCGGCGCTTTCGGTCACGTCTGCGTCCATCCTTCGTGTGCGGCAGCGCGATGGGCCGCCGATCGCAGAAGTAGACGGCTGAACCTCACGCTTGGTTGTGCCTTGAGTGGTCTGTACCGCAGATCATGTACCGGAGTTGGCGTTCAGGCCGGAGGGCTCGGCCCAGGCTGGGCCGGACGGGTGGCCCTCAGGCCGCTTGTCATACCGCGGTGTTGAGTTGGGACGGCCACACCCGGGTGAACGGGGCGCAGGGCGAGAGCTGGGCGCACCCGGCCGTCACGCGCTCAGCGTGACCCGCTCGCTCTCGACGCGCTGGGCCAGCCCGTCCTCGCCCAGCTGCCCGAGGTGCCGGCACAGCACCACGGAACCTCCGGTGGCGAGCGGCGCGAAGAGTCCGGCGCTGAGGCCGTCCCAGGTGTCGTACGTACGCCCCGACAGCAGCCGTGAACCGGCGCCCAGGCCCAGCGCCGCACCGTCCTCGCGTGCCCGCGCGACCAGCTCCGCCCCGGTGAACCCGACGCCACCCACGGTCAGCGCCGGTCCATCCGGGTCGACGGGTGCGAACGGGGCGAACCTGTCGCCCTGCCCCGGCACCTCGACGGCGTAGTCCGCGAAGCCCTCGGGGGCCTGCGGGAACCTGCCGCCCAGCGGGCGCAGCGCCAGCGCGATCCGCTCACCGCGGCAGGCCCGTGCGGCGTCCAGACTGTCCGGCCCGGAGACGACGAGATCGGCGGCGGCGGGATCCCCCTGCACATCGGCGACCACACCGACCGAGGCACAGGCCAGCAGCCAGACCGCGGACTGCCAGTGCGCGGGCAGCAGCAGCGCGAGCCGGTCGCCGGGCTCCGCGGCGAGGTCGCCCTGCAGGAGGTTCGCCGTCTTGGCCACCCAATTGGCGAAGGTGGCCACCGACAGTTCGACACGCTCTCCGGTGGCGTCGTCATAGAAAGTGACCATGGGGCGGGCCGGGTCCGCGGCAAGCGCGGAACGCAGCAGGTCGGCAGGGGTGCGGTCGCTGGCGTTCATTCGCAGAAGGGTACGCGGCGGTGCCGGGAGGGGCCGGGAATCGCGGGCGCCGGGTACACCGGTTCGGCAGACGGGCCGTCAATTGCCCCGGGATATCCCGGTCGCCGGAGTAGTCCCCTTATGCCCAGGATCATATGTATGCGTGCCTTCATTGCATCCTCCATTGGTGTCACCTGCGCGGCAGCTCTCGTACTGCCGCTCGCCGCGCCCGCGGGCGCCGCGCCCGACACCCCCGTCCACCCGGCCACCGCGGGATCCGTTCCCGCCGATGCGTCCGACCCGGCCCAAGTGCCCGGTTCGACGCAGTCCCTGGCCCTGAACCCGCTGGCCTCCCCCTCCGTACGGGCCACCGGCGCACCTGCCGCGGCAGCCGCCGAGCAGGGGCTGCCCGAGCGTGACGTCGAGCCGTTCTCCCTGGTCGGAGTCGTCTGGGACGACGTCGACACCGAGCTCCACGGCACCGCCCAGGTCCGGACCCGTGCCACCGGCACCGACCACTGGTCCGACTGGCAGGACCTGGAGACGCACAACGCCGAGCACTCCGCCGACCCCGGCACCGCCGAACGCGAATCCGGCGCCGCCCGCGGCTCCACCGCCCCGCTCTGGGTCGGCGACTCCGACGGCGTCGAGGTCCGGGTGCGCCCCGAGACCCCCGTCCCCGGCGAGGCCGCCGAACCCCCCGTCCCGCTGCCCGCCGGCCTGCACCTGGAACTCGTCGACCCCGGCAAGGACCCGCAGGAACTCCCCGCCACCGGCGCGGCGGGCGCCGACCGCACCACCTCGCTCGACGCCACCGTGCTCCCCGCCCTGAGCAGGGCCGAGACCGACGAGGCCGCCGGCTTCGCACCCGCCGCCAAGCCGTACATCGGGCCCCGGCCGCGCATCATCACCCGCAAGGGCTGGGGCGCCGACGAGAAGCTCCGCGAAAGCGGCTTCGCGTACACGAAGTCCGTCAAGGCGGCCTTCATCCACCACAGCGCCACCGGCAACAACTACAAGTGCTCCCAGGCACCCTCGGTCCTGCGCGGGATCTACCGCTACCACGTCAAGAGCAGCGGCTGGCGCGACATCGGCTACAACTTCGCCGTCGACAAGTGCGGAAACATCTACGAGGGCCGCGCCGGAGGCGTGACGAAGGCCGTCATGGGCGCGCACACGCTCGGCTTCAACACCAACACCATGGGCATCGCCGTGCTCGGGACCTTCACCAAGTCGAACCCGCCGGCCGCCGCCGTCAACGCCGTATCCAAACTCACCGCCTGGAAGCTCGGCCTGTTCGGCGCCAACCCCAAGGGCAAGGTGACGCTGGCCTCGGGCGGCAGCAACAAGTACAAGAAGGGCAGGAAGGTCAAACTCAACGTCATCTCAGGACACCGGGACGGATTCGCAACCGAATGCCCCGGAGCGCGTCTCTACAAGAAGCTCGGCACGGCCCGGACCAGTTCGGCCAAACTGCAGGGCCGCTGACGCGAAAGGAGCCGTGAACCGGCGCCGGCCGCGCCGGAGGCCTGCTGCGGGCTGCTGACCGGGGGACCCCTCCACCGGTCTGCATACACTGGCCAGCCGAAAGAAGCGGTTGTTCGCCGGCCCGGCCCCAGCAGGAAGCAGAGACAGTGCTGTGACAGAGGCAAAAGAAGCGATCCTCCTGGTCGGCGGCAAGGGAACCCGGTTGCGCCCGCTCACGGTGCACACTCCGAAACCCATGGTTCCGGCGGCAGGCGTTCCCTTCCTCACGCACCAGCTGGCGCGTGCCCGGGCCGCCGGAGTCGAGCACATCGTCCTCGCGACGTCGTACCTGGCGGAGGTCTTCGAGCCGTACTTCGGTGACGGTTCGTCGCTCGGCCTCCACATCGAGTACGTCACCGAGCGCGAACCGCTCGGCACCGGCGGCGCCATCCGCAACGTCGCCCGGCGGCTCACCTCGGGCCCGGACGAACCGGTCCTCATCTTCAACGGCGACATCCTCACCGGCCTCGACATCCGCGCCCTGGTCACCACGCACACCGACTCCGGAGCGGACGTCTCCCTCCACCTCACCCGGGTCGACGACCCACGCGCCTTCGGCCTCGTGCCGACGGACGACACCGGCCGGGTCACCGCGTTCCTGGAGAAGCCGCAGACACCCGAGGAGATCGTCACCGACCAGATCAACGCGGGGGCGTACATCTTCCGCAGGTCGGTCATCGACACGATCCCGGTGGGCCGCCCGGTCTCCGTGGAACGCGAGACCTTCCCCGGACTGCTCGCCGACGGCGCACACCTCCAGGGCATGGTCGACTCCACGTACTGGCTGGATCTCGGCACCCCACAGGCGTTCATACGCGGCTCCGCCGACCTCGTCCTCGGCCGCGCGCCCTCCCCGGCCGTCCCCGGCCGGTGCGGCGACCGCCTCGTGCTGCCCACCGCCTCCGTCGCCCCCGACGCCAAACTCTCCGGCGGTACGGTCATCGGCGCCGACGCCGTCATCGGTGCGGGTGCCAGGATCGACGGCTCCGCCGTGCTCGCGGGAGCCATCGTCGAACCGGGCGCCGTGATCACGGACTCCCTGGTCGGAGCGGGTGCCAGGATCGGCAGCCGTACGGTGCTGACCGGCGCGGTCGTCGGCGACGGGGCCAAGGTCGGCGCCGACAACGAACTGCTCGAAGGCGTCCGCATCTGGTGCGGGGCCCACCTGCCCGCCGCGTCGGTGCGGTTCTCCTCGGACGAATGACCGGACCGGCCACCCCCTCGCGAACCACCCGAGTGGCCGGAATCAGCCGTACCCTCGAC
Source organism: Streptomyces sp. NBC_00464 (assembly GCF_036013915.1). NCBI lineage: Bacteria > Bacillati > Actinomycetota > Actinomycetes > Kitasatosporales > Streptomycetaceae > Streptomyces > Streptomyces sp. NBC_00464. The sequence goes on from NZ_CP107899.1 coordinate 4,807,400, forward strand.
AGGCAGCCCCGACTACCGAGGACCTCACCCGTGGCAGGACGATTCGCTCCCCGCAGCGCCCCGCGCGCGGCCGTCCCGCACCAGACGGCGGCGACGCCCGTACCGGCGCCCCTGACCCGCGACTGGACCCCGCCGGGCCCGCTCGACCTGCGGCTCGTCCTGGGCCCGCTGCGCCGCGGCCCCGCCGACCCCACGTTCCGGATGTCCGCCGACGGCTCGGTCCGCCGGGCCAGCCGCACCCCCGCAGGCCCCGGCACTCTCCATGTCGTCGCCCGTGACGGCCGGATCCAGGCTGCGGCCTGGGGTCCGGGCGCGTCCTGGCTGCTGGACCAGCTCCCCACGCTGCTCGGCGAGGCGGACGACCCGGCGGCCTTCACCCCGCGCCACCGCCTGCTCGCGGTGACCCACCACCGTCGTCCGGGCCTGCGACTGCTGCGCACCGGCCTGGTGCTGGAGTCCCTGATCCCGTCGGTCCTGGAGCAGAAGGTCACCACGGACGAGGCGTACCGCGCCTGGCGGCTGCTGGTGCGCACCTACGGAGAACCGGCGCCGGGCCCGCAGGAGTACGGCCTCTACGTCATGCCGGACGCCCGCACCTGGTCGCTGATCCCGTCCTGGGAGTGGCACCGCGCGGGCGTGGACAGCAAGCGCTCGGCGACGATCCTGCGCGCGGTCCGGGTGGCCCGCCGCATGGAGGAGGCGGCCGCCATGGAACTGCCCGAGGCCATGGCCCGCCTCCAGGCGATCCCCGGCATCGGCCCCTGGACAGCGGCCGAGACCCTGCAACGGGCGAACGGCGCGGCGGACGCGGTGACGGTCGGCGACCTCCACCTCCCCGGCATCGTCGGCCACGCACTGGCCGGCAACCGGAACGCCGACGACGAGGAAATGCTGACCCTCCTGACCCCTTACGAGGGCCAACGTCACCGGGCGACCCGCCTGATCATGCTCTCGGACAACACCCCGCCCCGCCGAGCCCCGCGCATGCAGCCGCGCAACATCGCCCGCCTGTGACACGGGGTCCGGGTCAAATCAAGCGGGTCCGGCAAATCAAGCCCGTTCGGCAAATCAAGCGGGTCCGGGTCAAATCAAGCCCGTCCGGCGATTGAGGACCGGGGTCCGGGGCAGCGCCCCGAAACCACCCCGCACCGGCCACCGCCCAACCGCACCGGCCACCGCCTCACCGCACCGCGACAAACGCCTCCGCATCGCGCCCCGCCCGAACCGAAGGCGCCACCGCGGCCCGCCCCACGGCCACCGCCCCCAGCGGATCCCACGACGCCGGCAACGACAGCACCTCCCGCACGACATCCCGGCAGAACATCGTCGAGGACACCCACGCCGACCCCAGCCGCTCGCCCGCCAGCGCCACCAGGAAGTTCTGGATCCCGGCGCCCGCGGCGACCACGAACATCTCGCGCTCCGCCCCGTCCCGCCGCGCGTCCCCGTACGTGTGGGAGCCGTCCATCACCATGCACGGCACCACCAGATACGGCGCCCGGCGCAGCACATCGCCCCGCTTCACCCGTCGAGCGATCGACTCCTCGCTCTTGCCGTCGCGCCGCAGGTCCGCGATCCACGCGTCCCGCATCGCGTCCAGCAGCCGGGTCCGGGACTCCGGCGACTCCAGCAGCACGAACCGCCAGGGCGTCGTGTGATGGGGCGCGGGCGCCGTCACCGCCGCGGCCACCGCACGCCGCACCGCCCCCGGGTCCACCGGCTCGTCGGTGAACTCGCGCACCGTACGCCGCTGGGTCACCGCCTCCCGTACCGCCTCGGACGTCCCCAGCCGGAACATGTCGTCGGCCGCGACCCGCACCATCGCGCGGGCGCCGGCGGCATCGGCCGGGTCCAGGACATGGCCCAGCCCCCGCACGACCGCGACCGGCAGCCCGTCCGCCTTGCCCTTCACCAGATCACCGGCCGAGGCCAGCTCGTCCGCGGTGGCGACCACGGTCGCGCTCAGCGGATTGCCGTACGCGTCGCTGCCGCCCCGCAGATCGTCCAGCACCCGCACCCCGGCCGCGCCGATCGCGACATCGGTCAGCCCGTTGCGCCACGGCCGCCCGAAGGTGTCCGTGACGACGACGCCGACATCGACGCCGAGCGTGTCCCGCAGCCCCTCCCTGATCGTCCGCGCCGAGGCGTCCGGGTCCTCGGGCAGCAACAGGACCGTCCCGGCGGGAGTGTTCGAGGCGTCGACCCCGGCGGCGGCCATGACCAGGCCCTGCCGGTTCTCCACGATCCGCAGCGTGCCGCGCCGCGCCACCACCCGTACCGTCTCGGCGTCGATCGCCGCCTCCCGGTCGGTGGCCTCGACGATCCGGCCCTCCGCCTTGGAGACGATCTTCGAGGTGACGAGCAGTACGTCACCGTCGGCGAGACCGGGCTCGGTGGCGGCGATCAGCTTGGCGAGATCGTCCCCGGCCCGCACCTCGGGCATCCCGGGCAGGGCCCACACCCGGAAGGAGGGCGCGGCGTCAGGAGCCGCGCTCATGCCCGTACCTCCTCGGCGAGCGCCAACGCCTGCCGCGCCATCTCGGCGGTCGCGGCGACATCGGTCATCATCAGCGGTACGGAGCGGCAGGGGATACCCGCGGATTCCACCTCGGCCACGGCACCCGCGTCCACGGTGTCGACGAGCCAGCCGTCGAGCAGCCCGGAACCGTAGTGCTGGGCAACCGCCGCCGCCGTCGACTCGACGCCCACCGCGGCGAGGACCTTGTCCGCCATCCCGCGCACCGGTGCGTCACCGACGATGGGGGAGAGGCCGACGACCGGCACCCCGGCCTCGGCGATGGCTTCGCGGATCCCGGGCACGGCGAGGATGGTCCCGACGGACACGACAGGGTTTGACGGCGGGAAGAGGATGACGTCGGCCCCGGCGATGGCCTCCAGGACGCCCGGAGCCGGCTTGGCCTGCTCGGCGCCGACGGGCACGATGGCCTGCGCCGGGACGGCGGCGCGCAGCTTCACCCAGTACTCCTGGAAGTGAATGGCCCTGCTCTCGCCGTCGACGTCGACCGCCACATGCGTCTCGACCCGGTCGTCGGACATCGGCAGCAGCCGGACGCCCGGCTTCCAGCGCGCACAGAGCGCCTCGGTGACGGCGCTCAGCGGATAGCCCGCGCCGAGCATCTGCGTACGGACGATGTGGGTGGCGAAGTCACGGTCGCCGAGCCCGAACCACTCGGGGCCGACGCCGTACGCCGCGAGTTCCTCCTTGACGTGGAAGCTCTCGTCGGTACGGCCCCAGCCCTGCTCCTCGTTGATGCCACCGCCGAGGGTGTACATCACGGTGTCGAGGTCGGGGCAGACCTTGAGGCCGAACAGATGGATGTCGTCACCGGTGTTGCCGATCACCGTGATGTCCGCGTCGGGCGCGGCCTCCTTGAGGCCACGCAGAAAACGAGCACCACCGATACCGCCGGCCAGAACCACAATGCGCATGCGGACAGTTTGTCAGGCGGAGCCCGACGGGTGGAGGCGGGCCGTCAGACGGTGGCGGGCACCGCGGTGCACTGCGCGGTGTGCATCGGCATGTCGGTCAGGCCCGGGTAGTAGACGTGCAGGCTCACGGCCGGTTCGAGGGAGCCGTTGACCACCTCGTGGACGTAGCCGGGGGCGAAGACGCGCTGTGCGCCGGCGGCCAGTGTCCGCGTTCCGCGTTCCGTACGCTCGGTCAGTTCGCCGTCCAGGACGGTCAGTACGCCGGAGGACGGGCCGTGATCGTGCAGGCCACTGCCCTGGCCGGGGACCCAGCTGAGCAGCCAGACCTCGTAACCCGGCCCGGTGCGGAGCCGGTGGTACCAGCGGGTGGTGGCGTCGTACCGGACGAGCGGGGCCCACTGGGCGCGGTCGGCGGCGATGGTGCGGGCGAGCCCGACGAATTCCGCCACCGTGGCGGGGTGCTCACGGGCGGGACGCAGGAGGTGCTGGACCTCAAGGAGGTCGCCGGCGATCTGGAGGTCGCTGTCGCTGTTCATGGGTGCGGTGGTTCCTCGGCAGGGGTGCAAGTCGTGCAGTGCGGATGCAGGGGTGTCGCAGGACCAGAGGGACCGGGTGACCACAGAGGCGGGAAGCCGCGTGGGGGAGGGTCCGGGGTCCGGGATGAGCTGTGTCGGGCTGGAGCGCGGGGGCTTCAACAGCTGAGACAGCTGGAACAGCAACAGCGAGCCTGAACAGCGCTGCGGAACCCACGGAGGTGGGTGGCACGCATGGCTGAGGTCACTGGCATGACATCAAGGAGAGCCGGAGAACCTCCGACTGTCAACCCAATGCCCGATTTGGGGGTAATGTTTCACCTCATCCGGTTACTCCGTGCGGAGAAAGGTTTATGCAGTCTCCGTACCGGAGATGTGGCGCAACAACCGCAGCTCCAAACGCGGTCGCGCCCCTGTGACCCGACTGTGATCTTGATCGCTTCGGTGATCGAATCGCAACGTGTCCGCCCTCCCGGGAGTTCTTCATCCGTGGCGAGCGAGGGCGTGAGGAGCCCGTGGCATATGTCATGTTTTTGGTGATTTGCACACTTTACGCATACGCTTGGTTCCGCAGAGTGAATCCCGGGCCCAATAGCAGATCTGAGCTTGACTGGCCCGAAGCTACACACTTGTAATTTCACTCGTGTCGTTCGGCCGATTCGATAACGGCCGCATCACGGGGACGCAAGAGACAGACGAGGGGCGCACATGACCGAGCTGTTCCAGCAACTGCTGGTCGAGGACGCGGACGAGGAACTCGGCTGGCAGGAGCGCGCACTGTGCGCCCAGACCGATCCCGAGTCCTTCTTCCCCGAGAAGGGCGGATCCACCCGCGAGGCCAAGAAGGTCTGCCTCGCCTGTGAAGTCCGGTCCGAATGCCTTGAGTACGCCCTTTCCAAGGACGAGCGATTCGGTATCTGGGGCGGTCTCTCCGAGCGTGAGCGACGGCGCCTGAAGAAGGCCGCGGTCTGACCCGGCCCCTCCGGGAACGCCTCAGCCGCAAGAAGCCGAACCCCGGGGGCGGGCCGCCCCCGGACCGGCCGCCCATGGCCCGCCGCCTGCGCTCTGCCCGCAGGCGGCGGGCCATTGCCGTACTCCCCGGCTTCCCGGGACCCGGCCCCGGTGCCCCGCTGTTGCTGTGCCGGACCCGGTCGCCGACCGCCCTCCACCGCTGTGCCGCCGCCCTCGTTCAACCGCTCCGCGCCACCCCGGTTATCCGTACCGTTAGTGTGGGGCCCCGTCCGAGACGCGCCAACGACCCGACAGGGCGCGCGTGTACACCGATGCAGCCCCCGGGGGACATCCCCCGGACCCGGCCGGAGGGCCCGTACCTCGATGTCCGTGCACAGCCAAGCAACGGCGCCGTACGCGGCTGCCGCCGCCCCAGAGTTCCCCCGGCACGTCGTCACCGCCGTGCTCGTCTCCCACGACGGCGCACGCTGGCTGCCCGACGCGCTCGCCGGGCTGCTCGGGCAGGAACGCCCCGTACAGAACGTCGTCGCCGCCGACACCGGCAGCGCCGACGACTCCGCTCGACTGGTCACCGAGGCGCTCGGCGCCGACCGGGTCCTGCACCTCGCGCGGCGTACGAGCTTCGGCACCGCCGTCGACGAGGCGAGCCGCACCGCCGGCGTCCTGACCCCGGACGACCTGCCGTACCTGAAGCGTCCGAGCGGCTGGGACCCCGTCACCAGGACCTGGCGCGACGACGCCTACGACCTCCCCGAACTCCCGCACGGCGAACCGGTGCAGTGGCTCTGGCTGCTGCACGACGACTGCGCCCCCGAGCCCGACGCCCTCGCCGAGATGCTGCGCGTCGTCGACAACGACCAGCACGCCGCGATCGTCGGACCCAAGCTCCGCGGCTGGTACGACCGCCGCCAGCTCCTCGAAGTCGGCGTCTCGATCGCCAACAGCGGGCGCCGCTGGACCGGCCTCGACCGGCGCGAGCAGGACCAGGGCCAGCACGACCAGGTCCGTACCGTCCTGTCCGTCTCCACCGCGGGCATGCTGATCCGCCGGGACGTCTGGGAGGAGCTCGGCGGCTTCGACCGCAGGCTGCCCCTGATGCGTGACGACGTCGACCTGTGCTGGCGCGCCCACATGGCCGGGCACCGGGTGCTCATCGCCCCCGACGCCGTCCTGCGGCACGCCGAGGCGTCCGCCCGCGAACGCCGCCCCATCGACTGCGCGGGCCGCTCGGTCTCCAGCCCGCACCGCGTCGACAAGGCCGGCGCCGTCTACACCATGCTGGTCAACGCCCCCGGCAAACGACTGCCCTGGGTGCTGCTCCGGCTCCTGCTCGGCACGCTGCTGCGTACGCTCGCCTACCTCGTCGGCAAGGTGCCGGGACAGGCGCTCGACGAGGTCACCGGCCTCCTCGGAACGCTGCTGCGCCCCGGCCGCATCCTCGGCGCACGGCGCAGCCGCGGCAAGGGAGTCGTCGATCCTGCCGAGATGCGCGGACTCTTCCCCGCGCCCGGCGCCACCGTCCGCGCGACCGTCGAGCAGGTCGCCGGGAACTTCGGCGGCGGCACGGAGGCCGAGTCCGGCGGCTCGCGGCACGGCGCCGTCGAGTCGGGTCCGGGCGGCGACGACGCCGACTTCCTGGAGATCGACCAGTTCGCCAAGCTGAAGCGCGTCGGGCGCAAGCCCGGCCCGGTGCTCTTCGCCGTCCTGCTCCTGGTCTCCCTCGTCGCCTGCCGCAGCCTCCTCGGCGGCGGCGCACTCGCCGGCGGCGCCCTGCTGCCCGCGCCCGGCGACGTCTCCGACCTGTGGGGCCGCTACGCGGACGGCTGGCACACCATCGGCACCGGCGGCACCCAGACCGCCCCGCCCTACCTGGCCGTGATCTCGGCCCTGTCCGCGCTGTTCCTCGGCTCCACCGGCTTCGCACTCACCCTGCTGCTGGTCTGCTCGGTCCCGCTCGCCGGACTCACCGCGTACTTCGTCTCCCGCCCGCTGCTCCCCTCGCGGCTGCTGCGGGCCTGGGCGAGCGTCGCGTACGCCTTCCTGCCCGCCGCGACCGGCGCCCTGGCGACCGGCCGCCTCGGCACCGCAGTCCTCGCGGTCCTGCTCCCGCTGATCGCCCGCGCGGCCGTGTCCGCGCACGGCATGCGGGGCGGCGGCGACAACCGCGGCAGCTGGCGCGCCACCTGGGCGTACACCCTGCTGCTCACCTTCGCGATGGCGTTCACCCCCATCGTCTGGCCGCTCGCGGTGGTCCTCGGCATCGGTGTGCTGGCGCTGCGACGCAACGACATCACGGCCTACGCCCTCCGCTTCCTCGCCGCGGTCGGCACCCCGCTGCTGGTCCTCGCGCCCTGGTCGCTCTCGCTCCTGTCCAGCCCCTCCTCCTTCCTGAAGGAAGCGGGACTGGAGACCGGTTCGGGATCGGCCTCCGCACTGGACCTGCTCGGGATCAGCCCCGGCGGGCCCAAGGCGGCCGGCGGCGTCCTGCTCCTCGGCATCGTGCTCGCGGCACTGGCCGCGCTGCTGCGCGGGGAGCGGCAGTTCGCCGTACGGAGTGCCTGGGTCGTCGCCCTGGTGGCCCTGGCCTTCGCCGGGATCGCCAACGGTTCCGGCTGGGCGGGACCCGCCACCCTCGTCTACGGTGCCGCGCTCATCGCCGCCGCTCTGGTCGGCGCGGACGGTGCCCGGATCCGCGTCGCCGAGCTCAGCTTCGGCTGGCGCCAGCCGGTCGCTGCCCTGATCGCACTGGCTGCCGTGGTGGCCCCCGTGCTGGCCGCCGTCGGCTGGATGATCGGCGGCGCCGCGGGACCCCTGGAGCGTCGCGACCCGGTGCAGGTGCCCGCGTTCGTCGCCGAGGAGAGCGGTACCCGGGACCAGCCGCGCACCCTGGTGCTCGGCGGCACCTCGCCGACCTCCGTCGCGTACACCCTGGTCCGCGGCTCCGGCGCACGGCTGGGCGATGCCGAACTGGCGGCGGCCGGCAGCGGCAACAGCCACCTCGACAAGGTCGTCGCCAACCTGGTCGCGGGCTCCGGCGCCGACCAGGGCAGTCAGCTCAGCGGCTTCGCGATCCGTTACGTGCTCGTGCGGGACGGGGCGCCGAAGCAGATGAGCCGGGTCCTCGACGCGACCCCCGGCCTCAGCAGGCTCAGCCAGCTCGACGGCAGCGCGCTGTGGCGGGTGGACCGCCAGGTCGCCCGCGTCATGATCGTCCCGTCGGCCGCCGGTGACGAGCCGCTCCCGGTGGGTTCCGAGCCCGTCGAGGCGCACACCGCGATCCCGGAGGGCAAGGCGGGTCGTGTGCTGCGGATCGCCGACGCCGCCGACCCCGGCTGGCAGGCCACGCTCGACGGGCGGACGCTGACCCGCAAGACCGTCGACGGCTGGGCCCAGGGTTTCGAACTCCCCACCGAGGGCGGCAGGCTCGACCTCACGTACGAGACCCCCTTCACGCACTCCGTGTGGATCTGGGTCCAGGTATCGCTCGTCGTGGTCCTGCTGGTCCTGGCACTGCCGGGCCGCCGCCGGGAGATCGACGACGACCTGCCCGAGGAGGACGTGGCGGTCCCCGCCGAGCCGGTCGCCGGCGAGGGACGCCGGGCCCGCAGGCTGCGCGCGGCCGCGCTGGCGGAGGGCGAGGGCGACGACGGCGAGGGCTTCGACGCCGGCGGACCCGTGGAGGCGGGGGAGCGGGCGGAGTACATCCCGGCCCAGCAGACCGGCCCGCAGACCCCCGGCCCGGAGCCGCTCGACGCCGACGACGGCCAGGACGTGTTCGTCCCCCAGCAGGCCGACGGCGACACCGGCCAGTACGCGGCGGTGCCCCAGCAGCAGTACGGGGACTGGGACGCCCAGCAGTACCAGGGCGCCGACTACCCGCAGTACCAGGAGGGCCAGTACGGTGCCCCGCCGCAGCAGCAGCCCGACGGCGCCGCCGGCTACGACCCGTACGGCTATCAGCAGCAGGGCGAGTACGCCCCGTACGACCCCAATGCCCAGTACGGCAACGCCCCGCAGAACAACAGCGGTCCGTACGACCCCAACGCCCAGTACGGCAACGCTCCGTACGACCCCGGTCAGTACGACACCGGCCAGTACGGCGCGGACCGGTACGGCACCCAGGGCGCCTACGACCCGCAGAACCCCGACGAGAACCCCGACGGGAACCCCGCCCCGGACCAGAACCCGTGGCCGACCCGTAACGCATCGCGAGGCGAGTCCGAGTGAAGTCCACCAGCCTGTCCCTCATCGCCGGGGCCGTCGCCCTCGCAGCCGTCACCGGATTCGCCGCGGTCACCGCGCCGGACGACGGGGCCACGACGGTGACGAAGTCAGCCGCGCGGCTGCCCGTGGAGCGCTCCAGCCTGCTCTGCCCGGCCCCCGGCCTGTCCGATCTCGCCGAGACGCAGTACACCTCCTTCACCCCGGCCGCGAAGAGCGGTGACGCGGCGGAAGCGGCCGGCACAGCGGAACTCCTGTCGTCCACGGCCGCCAAGGACGACACGAAGGACTCCGGCAAGAGCAAGGACAAGAAGACCAAGAAGGCGGACCCGGACAAGCCGGTCGTCCTCCTCGAGAAGCCCGGCAAGCCGGCCACCGCCGAGGTGTCCGGCGCGGACGCCCCCGCCCTCGTCGGCACCGCCACCGGCCCGCTGGCCCCTGGCTGGACCGCCCAGCAGACCACCACCGTCGAGGCGGGCGACTCCCGCGGCCTGCTCGGGGTCAGCTGCACCGCACCCGACACGGACTTCTGGTTCCCGGCCGCGAGCACGGCGAAGTCCCGCGAGGACTACGTCCACCTCACCAACCCGGACGACACCGCCGCCGTCGCCGACATCGAGCTGTACGGCCCCGACGGCACACTCAAGTCGGACGTGGGCGAAGGCATCACGGTGCCCGCCAGTTCCGGTGTCCGCGTTCTCATCTCGACGCTGACCAGCAAGGCCGCCGACGACGTGACCGTCCACGTCACCACCCGGACCGGCCGGGTCGGCGCCGTCGTCAGGTCCGCGGACAGCAAGACCGGCAGCGACTGGCTCGCCGCGTCCACAGAGCCGACGGGCACCCTCGTCCTGCCCGGCATCCCGGCGGACGCCACCTCGGTGCGGCTCGTGGCGTTCGCCCCCGGCGAGGACGACGCCGACCTCACGGTGAAGCTGCTCGGCAAGACGGGTGCCATCTCACCGGTGGGTCATGAGGACCTCCACGTCAAGTCGCGGATGACCGCCGGCGTCGACCTGAAGAACCTGACCAGGGGCGAGCCGGGCTCCCTGCTCCTGAGCCCCGCCGAGGACGGCAAGGCCACCCCGGTGGTGGCCGCGCTGCGGGTGGTCCGCGGCAAGGGCGCCAACCAGGAAGTCGGCTACATCCCGGCGACCGGCCCGGTGGGCGCGCAGGCGACGGCAGCCGACAACCGGGCGAAGGGTTCGGTCCTCTCGCTCACCGCCCCCGGCGCCGCCGGCACCGTGAAGGTCACGGCGTCCGCGGGCAGCAAGGGCGGCACACCGGTCACCAAGACGTACGAGGTCCCCGCAAGCACGACCGTCGCGGTCACCCCGCCCGTACCGGCAGGACTCAAGGGCACGTACGCGCTGACCGTCGAGACGCAGTCGGGCGGCCCCGTCCACGCCTCCCGCACACTCACGATCCCGATGGGCGGCATCCCGATGTTCACGGTGCAGACGCTGCCGGACGACCGGGGAACGGTCGAGGTACCGGCCGCCGAACAGGACCTGTCGGTCCTGGACGACTGAGAGCCGTCGACGAGCGAACCGGGGCGGGCCGCGAAACCGGCCCGCCCCCACCCGTCTACGACCGCCTACTCCTGCCCGTACCGGGGATCGACCGACTCCGGCGAGAGCCCGAGCAGCTCCGCGACCTGCTCGACCACGACCTCGTGCACCAGCAGCGCACGCTCGTCACGGTTCTTGGCGCGGATCTCGACGGGGCGCCGGTAGACGACGATCTGCGCGGGCCGCCCCTTCTCGGCGGACAACGCGCTCCCCAGCGGCACCGTCTCCTCCACGGTCCCCGGTACGTCGAGGACCACGAAGTCGACCTCGGCCAGCTGAGGCCAGCGCCGCTCCAGACGTTCCACCGAGTCCTGCACCAGATCGCGGAAACTGTCGGCCCTGCTGGCCGAGAGCGGCACCTGGGGTGGGGCGACGGGGCCACGCATGCCGCGGCCGTGTCGGTCTCGGCGCCGCGGTCGGGGCTCGGACGGGTGGGGCGGTACGGGACTGTCCATCACTGACGCAGCGTAACCCTCCGCCGGGCGAGCGGCCCGTGGCTGTCCGGGAGGGAGCCGGCCTGTCCGTTCCTGAACGATCCGGCCATGGGACGACCCGTTTCAGGCCCCGCTCCCGATCGCTGATTCCCTGCCGTATGACAGCTTTTGCGCCGAGTGATGACCGGAATCGTCGCCGTCATGACCTGAACTCCTCTCCTCCCGTGCAGGTCAGGGGAGTTGCCCGGCGCGAGCCTGTGCCCGAGGTCACAGGGCGACACGGTGGGGTGAGCCGGTGGAGAGTCGTCGCAGCCCGCTCAAGAGTGCGGTACCGTCCAACATCGTGAGCCCTGTACGTCGCTGTTCGCGCACCGCGTGCGGCCGCCCTGCCGTCGCGACACTGACGTACGTCTATGCCGACTCGACTGCGGTCCTCGGCCCGCTCGCCACCTACGCCGAGCCCCATTGCTACGACCTCTGTGCCGAGCACAGCGAGCGCCTGACCGCGCCCCGTGGCTGGGAGGTCGTCCGGCTCTCCGACCCCTCCGCGCCCACCCGTCCCAGCGGTGACGACCTCGAAGCGCTGGCCAACGCCGTACGGGAAGCAGCGCGTCCGCAGGACCGCGGGGACGGCCCCAGGGGCCGCGGCCCGCGCACCGCGGATCCGGTGGAGGTCGCCCGCAGGGGCCACCTTCGCGTGCTGCGCTCACCCGACTCCTGAGTCGGGACCGCCTCCCCGGAGCATGGGGCGCTCTCCGCCGCCGGGTAGTTTGGCGGTCCGAAGAGACCTCAGGAGGCCCGGCCCGTGACCGCAGATCTGTCGCAGCTCGTGAAGGCGTACGACGTGCGCGGTGTCGTGCCCGACCAGTGGGACGAGGCGCTGGCCGAGCTGTTCGGGGCGGCGTTCGTCGAGGTGACGTCCGCGGACGCGATCGTGATCGGCCACGACATGCGCCCCACGTCCCCCGCCCTGTCGGGAGCCTTCGCCCGGGGCGCGGCAGCCCGCGGAGCCGACGTCACCCTGATCGGCCTCTGCTCGACCGACCAGCTGTACTTCGCGTCGGGGTCGCTGGACCTGCCGGGCGCGATGTTCACGGCCTCGCACAATCCGGCGCAGTACAACGGCATCAAGATGTGCCGGGCCGGCGCGGCCCCGGTGGGTCAGGACACCGGCCTCGCCGAGATCCGCACCCTGGTCGAGAAGTGGTCGGAGACCGGCGCACCCCAGCCGGCCGCCACCCCCGGCACGGTCACCGAACGCGACACGCTCACCGACTACGCCGCCCACCTGCTGTCCCTGGTCGACCTGTCGGCGATCCGCCCCCTGAAGGTGGTCGTGGACGCGGGCAACGGCATGGGCGGCCACACGGTCCCGACGGTCCTCGCGGGCCTGCCGCTGGACCTCGTACCGATGTACTTCGAGCTGGACGGCACGTTCCCGAACCACGAGGCCAACCCCCTCGACCCGAAGAACATCGTCGACCTCCAGGCCCGGGTACTGGCCGAGGGCGCCGACCTCGGCCTGGCCTTCGACGGCGACGCGGACCGCTGCTTCGTCGTGGACGAGCGGGGCGCGGGCGTCTCCCCGTCGGCGATCACCGCCCTGGTGGCGGCCCGGGAACTGGCCCGCAACGGCGGCCGGGGGACGGTCATCCACAACCTGATCTCCTCCCTCTCGGTCCCGGAGGTCGTACGCGAACACGGCGGCACCCCGGTCCGCACCCGGGTCGGCCACTCCTTCATCAAGGCGGAGATGGCCGCACACGGCGCGATCTTCGGCGGCGAGCACTCCGCGCACTACTACTTCCGCGACTTCTGGAACGCCGATACGGGCATGCTCGCCGCCCTCCACGTCCTGGCCGCACTCGGAGGCCAGGAGGGACCCCTCTCGGCCCTGGTGTCCCAGTACGACCGCTACACGGACTCGGGCGAGATCAACTCCACGGTCGACGACCAGCAGGCCCGCACCGAAGACGTACGGGCAGCGTTCGCCACCCGCGAGCACGTGACCACCGACGACCTGGACGGCCTCACGGTCACCTCCCCGGACTGGTGGTTCAACCTCCGCCCCTCCAACACGGAACCCTTGCTGCGCCTGAACGTCGAGGCGGGCGACGAGGAGACGATGACGGCGGTACGCGACGAGGTCCTGACGCTGATCCGCAAGCCTTCCGCCTCATCTTGAGCTTTCTGCCCCTCCGGCGTTCCTTTTCAGCCCCTCCGGCGTTTGAGGAGCGGGGTCCGGGGCGGAGCCCCGGTTACGGGAAGGGGCGGGTAGGGGACAAGGACCGCCGCAGGCGCACCCCACCCACCCCGCCCCCGCCCCACCCCCCTCCGCCCCGCCCCGGCGCCCCGCACCCCCCGCCGCCCCGCCGGGGTGGCCGGGCCGCGCCCCCGCCACCCCAGCGGTAGGCTGACCTCGCCCGATCCACGCGGCACGAACAAGATCAACTGAACAGCCGGAACACGCACACGCACCACCCACTCCGCGCCCGACCGCCGGACCGCCCGAAGGGACCCACCCCATGCCGCTCGAAGCCGGCCTCCTGGAGATCCTGGCCTGCCCGGCCTGTCACTCCCCCCTCGACGACCGGTCGGCGGCCGACAGCCCCGAGCTGATCTGCACCGGCACGGACTGCGGCCTGGCCTACCCGGTACGGGACGGCATCCCCGTCCTCCTCGTCGACGAGGCCCGCCGCCCCGCGTAACCCCGGCCCCACCCCGCACGGTGATCGGCACGTGATCGGAGGACCGTCCCCATGCTCGACGAGTCGTTGCTCGACGCCCCGGAGGCCCTGGCCCGAGCCGACCGCCGCGGCCTGCTCCGCGGCGCTGCCGAAGCCGGGGCCCGGGTTCGTACCGCAGCCCGCCACGCGACGGAGGCCGGGATCAGCGAGCTGAACCCGGAGGGCCGCCCGCGCGCCGTCCTGGTCGCAGGTTCCGGCACCGCCGCATCCGGCGTCGCCGACCTGATCGCGGCCCTGGCCGGGGCCTCCGCCCCGGTCACGCGTATCCACCCGACCGGCGTCGCCCCCGCCGCAGGCGCGATGCGATGGACGCTGCCCGGCTGGGCCGGCTCCGTCGACCTGCTCCTCATCGCCACGGCGGACGGGTCCGAACCGGGCCTCGCCCTCCTCGCCGAACAGGCGTACCGCCGCGGCTGCACCGTCGTGGCCGTGGCGCCCCGGCAGTCGCCGCTGCGCGAAGCGGTCGACGGGGTGCACGGCCTCGTCGTCCCGATGGCCTCCGCCCCGCACGGCGAGTACGACGCCGAGACCTCGGCCGCCGGCCCCGGCACCCTCTGGGCCCTGTTCACCCCGCTGCTCGCGCTCCTCGACCGCGTCGGCCTGGTCACCGCGCCCCCGGAGGCGCTGCAGAGCGTCGCCGACCGCCTGGACCGCACGGCGGAGCGCTGTGGACCGGCGATCGCCACGTACAGCAACCCGGCCAAGACCCTCGCCGCCGAACTCGCGGACAGCCTGCCCCTCGTCTGGACGGAGGGCGACGCCGCGGGCCCGGTCGGGCGCCGGTTCGCCGCGGTCCTGGCCGAACTCTCCGGCCGCCCGGCCCTCTCGGCCGAACTCCCCGAGGCGCTCCCCGCCCACGGTGCCCTGCTGGCGGGGGCCTTCGCCGCCGGGGCCGACCCGGACGACTTCTTCCGCGACCGGGTCGAGGACTCCGAAGCCCTTCACGCCCGCGTCGTCCTGCTCCGCGACCGCCCCACCGGCGGCCTGAGCGCAGCCCCCGCGGCGCGCGAACTCGCCCTGGGCCACGACACGGCGATCAGCGAACTGGAGCCGGAGGAGGGCACCAGGCTCGAAGCCCTCGCCGAACTCCTCGCGGTCACCGACTTCGCCGCCGTCTACCTGGCCCTCGCCTCGGCAGCCCGCGCCTGAACCACGGCACCACACCGCGCACTTACCACCACACCGCGCACTTACCACCACACCGCGCACGCAGCACCACACCGCGTACACAGCTCAACGCATGCACTCAGTTCAACGCACGCACTCAGTTCAACGCCACACATCTCACAAGGCACGAGGACGATTTCCATGGACCGGCTCTCCAACACCGTGCGCCCGTACGCCTGGGGCTCCACCACTCTCATCCCGACCCTGCTCGGCGTCGCCCCCACCGGCGAGCCGCAGGCGGAGATGTGGATGGGCGCCCATCCCGGAGCCCCTTCCCGGATAACCCGCACCGGTGCCGCGGACGCCACTGCGGCAGCCCCCGCGGAACAAGCCCTCACCGATGTCATCGCCGCCGACCCGACCGGCGAACTCGGTCAGGCCGCCGTCGAGAAGTTCGGCCCCCGACTGCCCTTCCTCCTCAAACTCCTCGCCGCCGGAGCCCCGCTCTCCCTCCAGGTCCACCCCGACCTCGCCCAGGCACAGCAGGGTTACGCGGACGAGGAGCGCCGGTCCGTCCCGATCGACGCTCCCCACCGCGTCTACAAGGACGCCAACCACAAGCCCGAACTGATCTGCGCGCTCACCCCCTTCGACGGCCTGTGCGGCTTCCGGCGCCCCGTCGAGGCGGCCGAGGCGATGGAGGCGCTGGGCGTCGACTCCCTCAAGCCGTACGCCGATCTGCTGCGCGCCCACCCCGAAGAGGCCGCCCTGCGCGAGGTCCTCACGGCGATCCTCACCGCGGACCCGGCACAGATGGCGGACACGGTGACGGCCGTGGCGGCCGCCGCCGAACGGATCGGCGGCAGCTACGCCCCGTACGCACGCGCCGCCCACCACTTCCCGGGCGACGCCGGCGTGGTCGCGGCCCTGCTGCTGAACTACGTACAACTCCAGCCCGGCGAGGCCCTGTTCCTCGACGCCGGAGTCCCGCACGCCTACTTCGGCGGCCTCGGCGTCGAAATCATGGCGAACTCGGACAACGTGCTGCGCTGCGGACTGACGCCCAAGCACATCGACGTGCCCGAACTGCTCCGCATCGTCCGCTTCGAGGCGACCGACCCGGGAATCCTGCGGCCCGAGGCATCCCCGTCCGGCGAGGAGCTGTACGAGACGCCGGTCGACGAGTTCCGGCTTTCCCGCTTCGACCTCTCGCCGGGCGCCGCCCCCGTCGACCTCACCGCGGCCACGCCCCAGATCCTGCTCTGCACGGCGGGTGCGCCGAAGGCCGGTGAGATCGGCCTCGTACCGGGAGACTCGGTGTTCGTACCGGCCGGAGAGAAGGCCGAAGTGTCCGGTGCGGGCACACTGTTCCGCGCCACTGTGGTGGCCTGACGTACCGTCCGCATCAGCGACTGCAACAATGTCCGGCCGTACCGCGGCCGCCGGAGCCGCAGCACCGAACGAAGGGACACCAGGCACCCATGAGTGCGTCAGGCGGAACCAAGGCGATCGTGGCGGCACTCGGCGCCAACCTCGCGATCGCAGTGGCCAAATTCGTGGCGTTCCTGTTCAGTGGCTCGTCGTCGATGCTCGCGGAGAGCGTCCACTCGCTCGCCGACTCGGGCAACCAGGGACTGCTGCTGCTCGGCGGCAAGAAGGCCAAGCGCGAGGCCACCCCCCAGCACCCCTTCGGGTACGGGCGCGAGCGCTACATCTACGCCTTCCTCGTCTCCATCGTCCTGTTCTCGGTCGGTGGCATGTTCGCGGTGTACGAGGGCTACGAGAAGATCAAGCACCCGCACGAGATCGAGGCCTGGTACTGGCCGGTCGGCGTTCTGATCTTCGCGATCATCGCCGAGAGCTTCTCCTTCCGTACGGCGATCAAGGAGTCCAACGAGACCCGCGGCTCGCTCTCCTGGACCCAGTTCGTCCGCCGTGCGAAGGCCCCGGAACTCCCCGTCGTCCTGCTGGAGGACCTCGGCGCGCTCATCGGCCTGATCCTCGCGCTCGCCGGCGTCGGCCTGGCCCTCGGCACCGGCAACGGTGTGTGGGACGGCATCGGCACCCTGTGCATCGGCATCCTGCTGATCGTCATCGCGATCGTCCTGGCCGCCGAGACGAAGTCGCTGCTGCTCGGCGAGGCCGCCGGTACCGACCAGGTCGAGAAGATCAAGGCCGCGGTCGTCGACGGCGAAACCGTCACCGGCGTCATCCACATGCGTACACTCCACCTCGGCCCTGAGGAACTGCTGGTCGCCGCCAAGATCGCGGTCCAGCACGACGACAGCGCCACCGAGGTCGCCAACGCCATCAACGCCGCGGAGTCCCGCATCCGCGAGGCGGTCCCGATCGCCCGGGTCATCTACCTGGAGCCGGACATCTACAACGCCGCGGCGGCTGCGGCCGGCGTCAACCCGGCCAAGCAGCTGGGCGGAGCAGCGGCCGACGGCACCCCCGGCGACGTCCCCGACAACCCGGCCGACCCCACGGAATCCGGCCACTGACCGCACCCGACAAGCCGATGAGGCCGCTCCCGGACCTGGTGGACTGGGAGCGGCTGGGCCGTTCGGTGTAGATTCGTGGGCAGAGTCAGACGTCGCTGCTGATGGCGGTCGATCGGTCCGTACGCCGGACCGGCCGAGGGAGAGAGGGCCTCCGACGGACTGCGCTGCGAACCGCTCGGGCATTCGTGTGCCCACCGCGTGTCGCAGAGCCGCCCTACCCACCTCGACCCATCACGAGGAGCAGCCCGTTATGACGACGGTCGCCAATCGACAGGACTTCAAGGTCGCCGACCTCTCCCTCGCAGCCTTCGGCCGCAAGGAGATCACCCTGGCCGAGCACGAGATGCCCGGCCTGATGTCGATCCGCAAGGAGTACGCCGCGGCGCAGCCGCTGGCCGGTGCGCGTATCACCGGTTCGCTGCACATGACCGTGCAGACGGCTGTGCTGATCGAGACGCTGGTCGCGCTCGGCGCCGAGGTCCGTTGGGCCTCCTGCAACATCTTCTCCACCCAGGACCACGCCGCCGCGGCGATCGCGGTGGGCCCCAACGGCACCCCGGACGCCCCCGCCGGCGTCCCGGTGTTCGCCTGGAAGGGCGAGTCGTTGGAGGAGTACTGGTGGTGCACGGAGCAGGCGCTGACCTGGCCGAACACCCCCACCGGTGGCCCGAACATGATTCTCGACGACGGTGGTGACGCCACCCTCCTCGTCCACAAGGGCGTCGAGTTCGAGAAGGCCGGCGCGGCCCCGGACCCGTCGACCGCGGACAGTGAGGAGTACGCGTACATCCTCACGCTGCTGAACCGCACCCTCGGCGAGTCCCCGCAGAAGTGGACCCAGCTGGCGTCGGAGATCCGTGGTGTGACGGAGGAGACCACGACGGGTGTGCACCGGTTGTACGAGATGCACCGTGACGGCACGCTTCTGTTCCCGGCGATCAATGTCAATGACGCGGTGACGAAGTCGAAGTTCGACAACAAGTACGGCTGCCGTCATTCGCTGATCGATGGCATCAACCGTGCCACCGATGTCCTGATCGGTGGCAAGACCGCTGTCGTCTGTGGTTACGGCGATGTGGGCAAGGGCTGTGCGGAGTCGCTGCGGGGGCAGGGTGCCCGGGTGATCATCACGGAGATCGACCCGATCTGCGCGTTGCAGGCGGCGATGGACGGTTACCAGGTCGCCACCCTCGACGACGTCGTGGAGCAGGCGGACATCTTCGTCACGACGACGGGCAACAAGGACATCATCATGGCCGCCGACATGGCCCGGATGAAGCACCAGGCGATCGTCGGGAACATCGGTCACTTCGACAACGAGATCGACATGGCCGGCCTGGCGAAGATCGACGGGATCGTCAAGGACGAGGTGAAGCCTCAGGTCCACACCTGGACGTTCTCCGACGGCAAGGTCCTCATCGTGCTGTCCGAGGGCCGCCTGCTGAACCTGGGCAACGCGACCGGCCACCCGTCGTTCGTGATGTCCAACTCGTTCGCGGACCAGACGCTGGCCCAGATCGAGCTGTTCACCAAGCCCGAGGAGTACCCGACCGATGTCTACGTGCTGCCCAAGCACCTCGACGAGAAGGTCGCCCGTCTCCACCTCGCCGCGCTCGGCGTGAGGCTCACGACGCTCCGTCCCGAGCAGGCCGCGTACATCGGTGTCGAGGTCGACGGCCCGTACAAGTCCGACCACTACCGCTACTGATCCCAGCCACCACTCGCGAGGGTCCGCCGGTGACCACTCACTCCACCACCGGTCGGTGACGACCGGCCACCGGCAGACCCCCCAGTGCCTGCGGACGCACACGCGTCAGCAGCCCCGGTGACTCAGCAGCAGTTACGAACGCAGGCCCCCGCACCCCCGTGTCGGGGGCCTGCGCCGTACCGCACCCGCACAGCCCGAGGAACCCGAAGGACCCCATGCCCCGCGGCCGATATTCGCTCCACGATCTCCACGACCACACCCCCCTCGGTGAAGAACACTTCCACTGCGCACCAGGCCCCTCCGGCTGGCGCTATGTCTCCCAGACGACCGCCCCGTCCGGCGATCACCTCGGATCCGTGGACCTCACTCTCGACGAGCTCGGCCGTCCCATCCGTCTTGAACTCCACGCCGCGAGCTGGCAGGTCCGTGGCGCCGCCCTCGAAGGCGTCACCTGGGTGCGCACCGACCCGACCGGCACTCACGCCACCGAAGGCAATGTCCGCGCCCACGCCTTCAGCGGCACGTCCCCCGCGTTTCTCATCGCCACCGCACGTCTACTGCGTCTCACCCCCGCCTCCCCGCCGACCAGGCTCCGCATCGTCACCTTCACGGACCCCGTGCTCGCCCCCCGTACCGTCGACCAGTCCTGGGCCCTGGTGAACAGTGAAGCGCACCCCACTGACAACGGCCCCCTGACCGTGGACGCGTACCAGGTCAGCGCCCTGGACACCGGTGAGCAGCACACCGTCCACATCGCCGGCGACGTGGTTCTCTCGGCCCCCGGTATCGAGCTCGAAGAGCTGGAATCCCCGCCCTCGGACCGCTAAGCGGGCGGGGCGAATCCGGTAGTGGAGGGCCGCACCGGATCCACCCCGGGAGCCGCTGCCGCGCTGTCCGCCCCGGCAGGCCGGACATGGGCCACCTGCGCACGAGGGGGAGGGGCCATCGGAGCGTGGTGAGTCGCCGGGGCCGCAGCGGGGTCGGCGCCCCACGGCGCTTCCGCACCCGCACCGGCCGCGCCGAATGCGCCGGCCACGTCCGCCGTCCTGGTCTGAGGCCCCGCAACGACGGGGTCGCCGAGGGTTCCAGGGGCTGCGGCAAACGTCCGGCGCGCATCCCGCGCCTGCCGTTCGTTCACCACGGCGGCCAGGAACGCTGCGGCCGGCACATCCCCCGGCGCCGGAACCCCGGTCCGCGCGGCAAGGTCACCGGCCAGCCGCTCCGCCATGGCCCGCCCCACGCCACCGTCCAACTGGTGCATCCGCGTCAGGTACTGCCGCACCGCAAGCCACAGAGCGTCCGGGACCGCCGACAGATCAAGTCCGGCGAACCGCCCGACCAGCCAGGGCGGCGGAGGCGGCACGGCTGCCGCCCTGCCTGCCGGAACCCGCTCCCGTATGACGAGCGTTCCCGCGAAGACGTCCCCGAGCCGCCGCCCGCGCTCCGAGACCAGCGACGCGATGGAGGCGACCACACCGAGCGTCGCGAGGATCTCCACCACCCCCATCGCCCCGCGCACCAGCGCATGCCGGAACCGGATCGGGCCCCCGTCGTCGCGCACCACCCGAAGCCCGCACGCGAGCTTCCCCAGCGAACGGCCGTGGCTGAGCGTCTCCACCGCGATAGGCCCTCCCACGAGAACGAGCAGGAAGGTCGCGACGGCCACCGCCGCCACGGCTGCCTCGTCGAGCGTGGCCGTCGCGACGGCCAACCCGATCGACACCAGCACGAACGCCGTCCCGACCACCACAAGATCAATGGCCAGAGCCAGTGCCCGGCTCGGCAACTTCGCCGTTCGCAACCCCAGCACGACCGCGTCCCCGGTCACGAGCTCACTCATCGCCGCCCACCCTTCGCCGACCATCCCTGCCCCTAGGGGCCACAGTCTGCCAAGCTGACCCGCAACGCGCCGCAGTTGTACGCACCCGTACACACCCATGCCAGGAGCAGCAGCCGACCATGGACCTCGACGTCTTCGTCAACGCCCATCGCATCGAGTGGGACCGTCTGGACCACCTTCTGCACCGCGGGCGCAGGCTCACGGGAGCGGAAGCCGACGAGCTCGTCGACCTCTACCAGCGCACGGCGACCCATCTCTCCCTGATCCAGTCCAGCGCACCCGACCCGCTGCTCACCGCACGCCTCACCCAGCTGGTGGCCCGAGCCCGCTCGACCGTGACCGGCACCCGCCGCGCCTCCTGGCGCGACGCCGCGCACTTCCTCACGGCAGGCTTTCCCGCAGCGGTCTACCGCTCGCGGCACTGGTGGATACCGACCGCGGTCCTCTCCGTGCTCCTGGCCGCAGTGATGGGCTGGTGGATCGGCACCCATCCGGAGGTCCAGTCAGCCATTGCCGCACCGGAGGATCTCCGCCGCCTGACCAGCCCGGGAGGGGAGTACGAGACGTACTACTCCAGCCACCCGGCAGCCTCGTTCGCCGCTCAGGTCTGGACGAACAACGCTCAAGCAGCCGCCATGTGCCTGGTGCTGGGCGCGTTCCTCTGCGTTCCGGTGATCTGGATCCTCTTCGTCAACGTGCTCAACCTCGCGGTGGGAGTGGGACTGATGTCGTCGGCGGGCCGACTCGATACCTTCCTCGGCCTGATCCTTCCCCACGGGCTGCTGGAGCTCACTGCGGTCTTCGTTGCGGCCGGCACGGGACTCCGCCTGGGCTGGACGGTCATCGACCCCGGCCCGCAGACCCGGCGTACCGCCCTGGCGCAACAGGGGCGGGCAGCCATCGGCATGGCCATCGGCCTTGCCATCGTCCTCTTCGTATCCGGCGTCATCGAAGGCTTCGTCACCCCCTCCGGCCTTCCGACCTGGGCCCGTATCACCATCGGAATCACCGCCGAGCTGGGCTTCCTCGCCTACGTCTACATCCTGGGCGGCAGGGCGGCCCGAGCCGGCGACGCAGGCGACATCGCAGCAGCCGAACGAAGCGCCGAACTGCCGGTGGCCGCCTGATGTGCGTACGGACCTGCTGGCCTGCTACTGTCTCTCTCGCCCCAAAAACCGTTGACACGGCGGACTGGGGGAGGTAGATTTGACTAGTTGCCTTGAACTGGACAAGTTCGAGTCCAACCGTTAGATTTACCCCGCTCTCACCGGAAATTGAATTTCCGCAGAGCCATTGATTCCCACTCTCTGAAACATGAAGCCGATTAGCTCGGCGTTATTGCTTCTGATAAAGTCGAATCAGCCGAAAGGCAAGGCCACTTCAACGGCCACCGGAATTCAAATTCGAACCGGAAACGGAACGGAATGAGTCTGGTAAGGTTGAAACCGCTGGAAAGGGAAAGCGCGAAAGCGAAGAACTGGAAAGCGAAAACGCGAGGCCCGCTTCGACCGGGAATCGGACACGAAAGAGTCTGATAGAGTCGGAAACGCAAGACCGAAGGGAAGCGCCCGGAGGAAAGCCCCAGAAAATGTTCTGAGGGTGAGTACAAAGGAAGCGTCCGTTCCTTGAGAACTCAACAGCGTGCCAAAAGTCAACGCCAGATATGTTGATACCCCGACCTGCTTCGGCAGGTTCGAGGTTCCTTTGAAAGTCCTAACAGGTCTCTGGCCTGGTAGGCAATGCACACAGCGAGGATTCAGTGGACGACCGGTTATATTCCGACATGGTCGTTCCGCTCTCGTGGTGTCTACCCGATTACGGGAAAACATTCACGGAGAGTTTGATCCTGGCTCAGGACGAACGCTGGCGGCGTGCTTAACACATGCAAGTCGAACGATGAAGCCCTTCGGGGTGGATTAGTGGCGAACGGGTGAGTAACACGTGGGCAATCTGCCCTTCACTCTGGGACAAGCCCTGGAAACGGGGTCTAATACCGGATAACACTTTCCCTCTCATGGGGGAAGGTTAAAAGCTCCGGCGGTGAAGGATGAGCCCGCGGCCTATCAGCTAGTTGGTGGGGTAATGGCCTACCAAGGCGACGACGGGTAGCCGGCCTGAGAGGGCGACCGGCCACACTGGGACTGAGACACGGCCCAGACTCCTACGGGAGGCAGCAGTGGGGAATATTGCACAATGGGCGAAAGCCTGATGCAGCGACGCCGCGTGAGGGATGACGGCCTTCGGGTTGTAAACCTCTTTCAGCAGGGAAGAAGCGAAAGTGACGGTACCTGCAGAAGAAGCGCCGGCTAACTACGTGCCAGCAGCCGCGGTAATACGTAGGGCGCAAGCGTTGTCCGGAATTATTGGGCGTAAAGAGCTCGTAGGCGGCTTGTTGCGTCGGTTGTGAAAGCCCGGGGCTTAACCCCGGGTCTGCAGTCGATACGGGCAGGCTAGAGTGTGGTAGGGGAGATCGGAATTCCTGGTGTAGCGGTGAAATGCGCAGATATCAGGAGGAACACCGGTGGCGAAGGCGGATCTCTGGGCCATTACTGACGCTGAGGAGCGAAAGCGTGGGGAGCGAACAGGATTAGATACCCTGGTAGTCCACGCCGTAAACGTTGGGAACTAGGTGTTGGCGACATTCCACGTCGTCGGTGCCGCAGCTAACGCATTAAGTTCCCCGCCTGGGGAGTACGGCCGCAAGGCTAAAACTCAAAGGAATTGACGGGGGCCCGCACAAGCAGCGGAGCATGTGGCTTAATTCGACGCAACGCGAAGAACCTTACCAAGGCTTGACATATACCGGAAAGCATCAGAGATGGTGCCCCCCTTGTGGTCGGTATACAGGTGGTGCATGGCTGTCGTCAGCTCGTGTCGTGAGATGTTGGGTTAAGTCCCGCAACGAGCGCAACCCTTGTTCTGTGTTGCCAGCATGCCCTTCGGGGTGATGGGGACTCACAGGAGACTGCCGGGGTCAACTCGGAGGAAGGTGGGGACGACGTCAAGTCATCATGCCCCTTATGTCTTGGGCTGCACACGTGCTACAATGGCCGGTACAATGAGCTGCGATGCCGCGAGGCGGAGCGAATCTCAAAAAGCCGGTCTCAGTTCGGATTGGGGTCTGCAACTCGACCCCATGAAGTCGGAGTTGCTAGTAATCGCAGATCAGCATTGCTGCGGTGAATACGTTCCCGGGCCTTGTACACACCGCCCGTCACGTCACGAAAGTCGGTAACACCCGAAGCCGGTGGCCCAACCCCTTGTGGGAGGGAGCTGTCGAAGGTGGGACTGGCGATTGGGACGAAGTCGTAACAAGGTAGCCGTACCGGAAGGTGCGGCTGGATCACCTCCTTTCTAAGGAGCATCTAGATTCCGTAAGGAATCCAGAGCCACTACGCCGGCAAATGTTCGGCGGTGGTTAGCTCATGGGTGGAACGTTGACTATTCGGCACGACAGGTTGTTCTCACTAGTACTGCTTCGGCGTGGAATGTGAGGGTGATCGGTCGGGTCGGGCACGCTGTTGGGTATCTGAAGGTACGGGCTCATTTGAGTCTGTCCTTCGGTTGCCGGCCCCAGTGCACTCGTTCTTCGGAACGGGGTGATGGGTGGCTGGTCGTTGTTTGAGAACTGCACAGTGGACGCGAGCATCTGTGGCCAAGTTTTTAAGGGCGCACGGTGGATGCCTTGGCACTAGGAACCGATGAAGGACGTGGGAGGCCACGATAGTCCCCGGGGAGCTGTCAACCAAGCTTTGATCCGGGGGTTTCCGAATGGGGAAACCCGGCAGTCGTCATGGGCTGTCACCCACTGCTGAACACATAGGCAGTGTGGAGGGAACGAGGGGAAGTGAAACATCTCAGTACCCTCAGGAAGAGAAAACAACCGTGATTCCGGGAGTAGTGGCGAGCGAAACTGGATCAGGCCAAACCGTATGCGTGTGATACCCGGCAGGGGTTGCGCATGCGGGGTTGTGGGATCTCTTTTTCATGGTCTGCCGGCCGTGAGACGAGTCAGAAACCGTTGATGTAGGCGAAGGACATGCGAAAGGTCCGGCGTAGAGGGTAAGACCCCCGTAGCTGAAACATCAACGGCTCGTTTAAGAGACACCCAAGTAGCACGGGGCCCGAGAAATCCCGTGTGAATCTGGCGGGACCACCCGTTAAGCCTAAATATTCCCTAGTGACCGATAGCGGATAGTACCGTGAGGGAATGGTGAAAAGTACCGCGGGAGCGGAGTGAAATAGTACCTGAAACCGTGTGCCTACAAGCCGTGGGAGCGTCGCGCATCGAGCTTGCTCGGTGCGTCGTGACTGCGTGCCTTTTGAAGAATGAGCCTGCGAGTTTGCGGTGTGTTGCGAGGTTAACCCGTGTGGGGAAGCCGTAGCGAAAGCGAGTCCGAATAGGGCGATTTAGTAGCGCGCTCAAGACCCGAAGCGGAGTGATCTAGCCATGGGCAGGTTGAAGCGGAGGTAAGACTTCGTGGAGGACCGAACCCACCAGGGTTGAAAACCTGGGGGATGACCTGTGGTTAGGGGTGAAAGGCCAATCAAACTCCGTGATAGCTGGTTCTCCCCGAAATGCATTTAGGTGCAGCGTCGTGTGTTTCTTGCCGGAGGTAGAGCACTGGATAGGCGATGGGCCCTACCGGGTTACTGACCTTAGCCAAACTCCGAATGCCGGTAAGTGAGAGCATGGCAGTGAGACTGTGGGGGATAAGCTCCATGGTCGAGAGGGAAACAGCCCAGAGCATCGACTAAGGCCCCTAAGCGTACGCTAAGTGGGAAAGGATGTGGAGTCGCAGAGACAACCAGGAGGTTGGCTTAGAAGCAGCCACCCTTGAAAGAGTGCGTAATAGCTCACTGGTCAAGTGATTCCGCGCCGACAATGTAGCGGGGCTCAAGCGTACCGCCGAAGTCGTGTCATTCCAGCATGTACCCCCAACGGGGGCTGGGATGGGTAGGGGAGCGTCGTGTGCCGGGTGAAGCAGCCGCGGAAGCGAGTTGTGGACGGTTCACGAGTGAGAATGCAGGCATGAGTAGCGATACACACGTGAGAAACGTGTGCGCCGATTGACTAAGGGTTCCTGGGTCAAGCTGATCTGCCCAGGGTAAGTCGGGACCTAAGGCGAGGCCGACAGGCGTAGTCGATGGACAACCGGTTGATATTCCGGTACCCGCTTTGAAACGCCCAATACTGAATCAGGCGATGCTAAGTCCGTGAAGCCGGCCCGATCTCTTCGGAGTTGAGGGTAGTGGTGGAGCCGACGAACCAGACTTGTACTAGGTAAGCGATGGGGTGACGCAGGAAGGTAGTCCAGCCCGGGCGGTGGTAGTCCCGGGGTAAGGGTGTAGGCCGTGTGGTAGGTAAATCCGTCACACATTAAGGCTGAGACCTGATGCCGAGCCGATTGTGGTGAAGTGGATGATCCTATGCTGTCGAGAAAAGCCTCTAGCGAGTTTCATGGCGGCCCGTACCCTAAACCGACTCAGGTGGTCAGGTAGAGAATACCGAGGCGTTCGGGTGAACTATGGTTAAGGAACTCGGCAAAATGCCCCCGTAACTTCGGGAGAAGGGGGGCCATCACTGGTGATCCGATTTACTCGGTGAGCTGGGGGTGGCCGCAGAGACCAGCGAGAAGCGACTGTTTACTAAAAACACAGGTCCGTGCGAAGCCGTAAGGCGATGTATACGGACTGACGCCTGCCCGGTGCTGGAACGTTAAGGGGACCGGTTAGCTGACTTTCGGGTCGGCGAAGCTGAGAACTTAAGCGCCAGTAAACGGCGGTGGTAACTATAACCATCCTAAGGTAGCGAAATTCCTTGTCGGGTAAGTTCCGACCTGCACGAATGGCGTAACGACTTCTCGACTGTCTCAACCATAGGCCCGGTGAAATTGCACTACGAGTAAAGATGCTCGTTTCGCGCAGCAGGACGGAAAGACCCCGGGACCTTTACTATAGTTTGATATTGGTGTTCGGTTCGGCTTGTGTAGGATAGGTGGGAGACTTTGAAGCGGCCACGCCAGTGGTTGTGGAGTCGTCGTTGAAATACCACTCTGGTCGTGCTGGATGTCTAACCTGGGTCCGTGATCCGGATCAGGGACAGTGTCTGATGGGTAGTTTAACTGGGGCGGTTGCCTCCTAAAGAGTAACGGAGGCGCCCAAAGGTTCCCTCAGCCTGGTTGGCAATCAGGTGTTGAGTGTAAGTGCACAAGGGAGCTTGACTGTGAGACCGACGGGTCGAGCAGGGACGAAAGTCGGGACTAGTGATCCGGCAGTGGCTTGTGGAAGCGCTGTCGCTCAACGGATAAAAGGTACCCCGGGGATAACAGGCTGATCTTCCCCAAGAGTCCATATCGACGGGATGGTTTGGCACCTCGATGTCGGCTCGTCGCATCCTGGGGCTGGAGTCGGTCCCAAGGGTTGGGCTGTTCGCCCATTAAAGCGGTACGCGAGCTGGGTTTAGAACGTCGTGAGACAGTTCGGTCCCTATCCGCTGTGCGCGTAGGAATATTGAGAAGGGCTGTCCCTAGTACGAGAGGACCGGGACGGACGAACCTCTGGTGTGCCAGTTGTCCTGCCAAGGGCATGGCTGGTTGGCTACGTTCGGAAAGGATAACCGCTGAAAGCATCTAAGCGGGAAGCCTGCTTCGAGATGAGTATTCCCACCCTCTTGAAGGGTTAAGGCTCCCAGTAGACGACTGGGTTGATAGGCCAGATGTGGAAGCCCGGTAACGGGTGGAGCTGACTGGTACTAATAGGCCGAGGGCTTGTCCTCAGTTGCTCGCGTCCACTGTGTTAGTTCTGAAATAACGAACGGCCGTGTTTTTATCCGGTGTTGGTTAATTTCATAGTGTTTCGGTGGTCATTGCGTTAGGGAAACGCCCGGTTACATTCCGAACCCGGAAGCTAAGCCTTTCAGCGCCGATGGTACTGCAGGGGGGACCCTGTGGGAGAGTAGGACGCCGCCGAACTCCTTTTGATAGTTAAGCCCCGTGCCCTTGTGGCACGGGGCTTTTCTGCGTTCCGGACCAGAACGAACCTGGACCCATGTCAGCGGGCACAGCCAGTACATCTTCTTTGTGCCCGCTGACTCGTATATCGGCGGTGTCGCTACAGCCGCCCCGCTGCCTTGAGAGCCAAGTAGGCATCCGAGAGAGCCGGCGCGAGGTTGTCCGGGATTGCGTCGACGACGACCACACCATGACGCCGGAGCTGATCCGCAGTTTGACGCCGCCGAGCCTGAGCCTGGGCGCCAGCAGCAGCGTCATAGATGGCGTCCACTGTTCCTCTCGCACCTGCCATGTCTTCGACGTGCGGGTCTCTCACGGCCGCCAGCAGCACGGTATGCCGCTGGGTGAGACGTGGGAGTACGCGCAGCAGGCCCTCTTCGACAGGCGCTGCGTCAAGGCTGGTCAGCAACACGATCAAGGAGCGCCGGGGAGCGTTGGTCAGTGCGGCGGCGCTCAGGCCGCGTGAATCGGTTTCCACGAGCTCCGGCTCCAGCGGAGCCAAAGCGTCGACCATCGCCGACAGGATGTCTTCGGCTGACCGGCCTCGAACCTGGGCCCGTACACGGCGGTCGTAGGCGAGGAGGTCCACACGATCGCCGGCGCGGGTGGCGAGGGCGGTGAGGAGTAGTGCCGCGTCCATCGATGCGTCGAGACGAGGGACATCGCCCACCCGGCCCGCTGATGTCCGGCCGGTATCGAGGACGATGAGGATATGACGGTCGCGCTCGGGGCGCCAGGTACGTACGGCGACCGCTGACTGGCGAGCAGTGGCCCGCCAGTCGATCGAGCGGGTGTCGTCACCGGGAACGTAGGCGCGCAGGCTGTCGAATTCCGTGCCCTCGCCCCGGGTGAGAACGCTTGTACGGCCGTCGAGTTCGCGCAGTCTGGCGAGGCGGGACGGCAGGTGCTTGCGGCTTGTGAAAGGTGGCAGGACACGCACTTTCCAGGGAGCGTGATGACTGCCCTGGCGGGCTGCGAGTCCCAACGGGCCGTAGGACCGGATGGTGATGCGCTCGGCCTGGCGGTCGCCACGGCGGGTGGGGCGCAGAAACGTGGTGACACGCCGACGCTCGCCGGGCGGGATATCAAGTCTGTGGCGCGACGCGGCCTGGTCCGCGCCCGGGAGCCAGCTACTGGGAGGCCATGCGTCACGGAGGTGTGCCCGCAGGCGACGGCGGGAAGGATTGACTACGGTGAGTTGCACCTCAGCGCCGTCACCGAGTCGAACGGTTGTATCGCCGGATCGGGTGAACTGAAGCGGACGCACTGGTGCTGCCAGGGCATAGTCGCACAGAATAGCTAGAGAGAGCGGGGCGTTGACCGCGAGCATGCCCGTCCAGCTCGGGGCCAGGATGCCTACAGGGAGTGATCCCAGAGCGGCGAGCAGAGCGGTGCGTCCGGTAAGAGCCACCATTCACCGCCTCAACGGGGTACGGGGACGTGGGCGAGAACCGCGGTGATGACGGAGTCGGGGGTGACTCCCTCCATCTCCGCCTCGGGCCGCAGCTGGATGCGGTGCCGGAGTGTGGGGAGGGCGAGGGCTTTGACGTCGTCGGGGGTGACGTAGTCGCGGCCGGTCAGCCAGGCCCAGGCCCGGGCAGTGGACAGGAGAGCAGTGGCACCTCGGGGCGAGACCCCGAGGGCGAGTGAGGGGGATTCGCGCGTGGCACGGCAGATATCCACAACGTAGCCAGCGATCTCAGGGGAGACGGTGGTCTGGGAGACAGCGGTGCGTGCAGCCTCCAGATCGGCCGGCCCTGCGACCGGGCGTATGCCTGCCGCCTGCAGATCGCGGGGGTTGAAGCCGTTCGCATGGCGGGTCAGGACGTTGATCTCGTCGTCGCGGGACGGCAGCGGGACCGTCAGCTTGAGCAGGAACCGGTCCAACTGGGCTTCGGGGAGAGGGTATGTGCCCTCGTACTCCACTGGGTTCTGGGTGGCTGCAACGAGGAAGGGGTCCGGCAGGGGGCGGGGAATTCCGTCGACGGTGACCTGGCGTTCTTCCATTGCCTCCAGAAGGGAGGACTGCGTCTTGGGAGGCGTCCGGTTGATCTCGTCGGCGAGCAGGAGGTTGGTGAAGACCGGCCCGGGCTGGAAGGAGAACTCGGCGGTGCGGGCGTCATAGACGAGTGACCCGGTGACGTCGCTGGGCATCAGGTCGGGGGTGAACTGGACACGTTTGGTGTCGAGTTCGAGAGATGCTGCGAGCGCCCTGACCAAGAGGGTCTTGGCCACACCAGGGACGCCCTCGAGCAGGACATGGCCGCGGCAGAGCAGAGCGACGACGAGACCGGTGACCGCCGGGTCCTGCCCGACCACGGCCTTGGCGATCTCGGAGCGCAGCGCTTCCAGGGAGGCGCGGGCAGCTGCGTCGCCGCTGACGGTCCCGGTTGTCCCGGTGGGAATGGGGGGCGGGGCGCTCATGAGGTACGGACCTCTCTTTCGAGGGTGTCGAGTTGGTCTGCCAGAAGGACGAGAGCGGTGTCGTCGGAGGGGGCCGAGCCGAAGAGCAGTTGGTGGAGGCCGGTGTCGCCAGGGTTGTGGCGTGCGGACACGGCGGGGAGGAGTGTCGCGGGGGAGTGCGCGTCGATCGGGGAGACGCCGACGAGGGGAGCGATGCGGGTGCGTGTGGCGTTGCGCAGCGCATCGGCGGCCCGGTCGCGGGCGTTGGCCTTGCGCTGGAGGCGAGCACGGCCCTCTGTGGATTCGGAGGCACGGATGGCCACAGGCAGCCGTTCGGCGACCACGGGACCCAGGCGTCGTGCCCGCCAGATCGCGGCAAGCACGGCGGCGAGGGCGAGTTGCAGGGTCCCCCAGAGCCAGCCCGACGGGATGAGATCGATGAAGCTGCTTTCGTCCTCCGCGCTGTCGCCGTCCACGCTGCTGTTGTCGTTGCCGCTGGCGCTGTCTGCGGCTGAGGGGTCGCTGAGCGAGGGGAGGTACCAGATCAGATGTGGGCGCGAGCCAAGGAGTTGAAGGGCCAGGGAGGCGTTGCCTTCCTTGTCCAGGCGGTCGTTGTAGAGGAGGTCGGGGGATCCGAGCAGCACGGTGTCACCCGATGCGGGCTGCCCCAGCATGAGCAGGGAAGGAAGGCCATCGGACGGGTAGCAGGCGAAGGTGTCGAGGCCGTCCGATGTGTAGCGGAAGCCTCCTGTCTCTGCGTCGCCGGCCTGTCGTGCGCCGGGCAGGGAACACTGCGGGGCCCGTGTGGAGACCGGGGCGGAGGACTTGGCGCGCACACCGGGGGCCAGTGTGCCGACCGAGGTCGGGCCCGCAGCGAGGAGCACCGTTCGGCCGCCCGTATCGGTGGTCATGGCGCGGAACACGCTCTGCTGATGTGGCGTCAGGACATTGGGGGCG
The DNA here is from genome assembly GCF_036013915.1 of Streptomyces sp. NBC_00464. Taxonomy (NCBI): domain Bacteria; kingdom Bacillati; phylum Actinomycetota; class Actinomycetes; order Kitasatosporales; family Streptomycetaceae; genus Streptomyces; species Streptomyces sp. NBC_00464. The sequence continues at coordinate 4,838,860 of NZ_CP107899.1, forward strand.
GCAACGAGCAGTGTGGCGTCGGGGCCGGCCGCAGACGTGGCGGCCTGGAGCGTGGTGACGACGCGGACGGAAACGCCGCGGTCCTTGAGGAGTTCGGCTACAGCCCTGCTGCCGTAACGGTCCGCGGAGCGGGGGTCGAGCCGGCCGTGCTGGTCTCCGGAGCGGGTGGCCGCCAGGGCGATTCCCGCAACGACGAGCACGAGGAGAGCGAGCAGCAGTCCGCGAGCGCGGCTCCAGACCTGGCGCGGAGAGGGAGAGGTGGATGTGGAGCGGGTTGTGGGCGTGGTCATTCGGCAGCCCCTGGGAGCGTGCCGGAAAACTGTGGTGTGGCGGACTCCAGGTCGAGGTCCAGGGCGAGCACGGTCAGATACGCCTGCCGGTCGGCGGAACGGCCCCCGTATGTGACGTCGTCGAACGCCTGGGCCGCCGCCCGGAGCCGTGCGGCGTGGGCAGGGAGGGTACGGCCCGCTTCCGCGGCGGCTTCGTCGGCGGTGCGTCCGGGGCGGGCGTCGAGCAGGGCGCGCTCCTCCAGAGAACGGACGATGGCGCGCATCCGCTCCTGGACGGCTTGGATCCACCGGCCGGCGGCGGCATGGGCCTCGGCGGTGGCGCGGTGTTCCGGCGCACTGGAGGGGCCGCTCTCGAAGAGGGCGTCCGCCGCTCGCAGGCTGCGCTGCGGGGTGCCCAGACGCCACAGAAGCGCGGCGGCCAGAGCGATGACGATCAGTACGAGTACGACCAGTCCCGCAGGTCCGCCCGGTGCGGCGCCGGAGGCGGACGAGAGGAGGTCGCCGATCCAGCCCCACAGGTGGTCCAGCGCACGCTGGAGCGGGTTCGGATCGTTCTCGTGGTACATCGGTTTGGACAGTTCGTGCCGTGCGGCCTCGCGAGCGGGCACTCGTGGGATGTCCACGGGTATGTCGCCGCTCGCCCGGATCAGTAGCTCTGCCGCAGCTGCCGTTGTGCCACCCGCCCCCGACACGGTGTCAGCTCCTGTTGTCGTAGCCCGGCAGACCGGCTGCCCGGGCGAGGTCGAGATCGAGCGCTTCGCGCCGGATGCGCTGGTCCACGTAGAGAAGGGCCATGACACCGGCGGACAGCGGATAGGTGATCGTGGCGATGACCACGTCGCCGATGGCGGAGACGATCAGGAACGGCCAGCCGAAACTGGTGGCTCCCTCGGTGAGGAAGGAGCCAAGACCGCCGTCGTCCACGGCCATCCCGACGAGGCCGAACGGGATGCCGATCACCAGCGTCACGATGAGCGTCAGCAGCCCGGTGAGCGCGAGGATGCCGAACGTCCGCCACCAGGCGCCGCGGACCAGTTTGGCGGAGCGGCGCATCGATGCGGTGATCGACTGCCGTTCCAGCATCAGCGCCGGGGAGGCGAGGCAGTAGCGGACCCAGAGCCAGAGGAGCACACAGCCTGCTGCGAGCAGTCCGATGAAGGCGAGACCGACACCTGCTGTGTCGCCGATCAGGTAGCCCGGGAGGATGCCCACGGCCATGATGCCCACGGCCATGACGGCAAGCAGGAGGGTCAGCCCCAGGAGCGGGAACAGCCGGGGCCGGGCCTCGGCCCAGGCGTTGGAGAGCGTGACGGGACGGCCCAGCACCGAGCGGCTGATCACCACCGTCAGTACCGCGGTGGTGAAGGTCGTGGCGAGCATCGTGATGAGCAGGGGCGGGGCGGTGTTGAGCAGGCTGGAGCGGAGCGATTCGGTGGCCTGACGCAGGGCCTCCGAGCCGGTGGCGTTCCGGTCGATCGACGGGGGCTCCGGCAGCAGGTACCGCTGCACGAGCAGGTTGGCGAGCTGGGCGATGACGGAGACGGTGAGAGTGATGCCGAGCACCGTGCGCCAGTGTGCGCGCATGGTGGAAACGGCACCGTCAAGGATCTCGCCGACGCCCAGTGGCCGGAGGGGGATAACGCCCGGCTTGGCCGCGGCCGGCGGGCGTCCCCATCCGGGGCCCTGCGGGGGAACGCCCCAGCCGGGGTAGGGAGGCGGCGTGCCGGGGCCGGGTCCGGAAGAACTCGGCGGGGACCACTGCCCTGCGGGAGGCCGCGTGGAAGACCAGTTCCCCGCAGGCCCGCTGCCGTCGACGGGCTCGGAAGGCCGGGGGACGCCTGCCTCCTGGTCGTCGGAGGGGGCAGATCCGGGCGAGGCCCAGCCCGGAGTGTCGTTCATTCTTGCTCCTTCACGGTCCTGTCCGCGCACTGGGGCGTCAGGTTGGCAGCCATCGTGCCACGCGTTGCACCCGTCCGGGACTGGCGCTGTATCTCCTTCGTTCCTTCATGCGCGGGCGGCTCACGGGGCAGACTGGACGGATGGCTGATCAGGACGCGCAATCGCCGGTGGGCTGCGAGCCCGCCGCGCTTCCCGTACTTCGCTGGGACGAGCCTCCGGAAGGTCCTGTACTGGTGCTTCTCGACCAGACGAGGCTGCCGGCGGAGGAGGTCGAACTGGCCTGCACCGACGTTCCCGCGCTGGTGGAGGCGATCCGGACGCTGGCGGTGCGCGGAGCGCCACTGCTGGGCATCGCAGGGGCCTACGGGGTGGCTCTCGCCGCCGTGCGGGGATACGACGTGGCTGAGGCCGCGGGCATGCTGGAGCAGGCGCGGCCCACCGCGGTGAACCTCGGGTACGGCGTCCGGCGTGCGGCCGGGGCGTACTGGGCGGCCGTCGACAAGGGGGCCGGCCCGGAGCAGGCGGCGGCTGTGGCGCTGGACGAGGCCCGAGCGCTGCACCGGGAGGACGCTGTGGCCAGCGGGCACATGGCCCGGTTCGGGCTCGCTCTCCTGAATGAACTGCTTCCCGGCGGCGGTCACCGGTTGCTGACCCACTGCAACACCGGGGCGCTGGTCTCCGGGGGCGAGGGAACGGCTTTCGCGGTCGCGCTCGGGGCGCACCGGTCAGGCCGGCTCAGGCGCCTGTGGGTGGACGAGACCCGTCCTCTGCTGCAAGGGGCCCGGCTGACCGCGTACGAGGCGGCGCGCAACGGCATGCCGTACAGCTTGCTCACGGACAACGCCGCGGGGTCGCTGTTCGCCGCCGGGGAGGTGGACGCCGTGCTGATCGGGGCGGACCGCATCGCTGCGGACGGATCGGTGGCCAACAAGGTGGGGAGCTATCCGCTCGCAGTGCTCGCGAAGTATCACCACGTACCGTTCATCGTGGTGGCACCGACCACGACCGTGGATCTGCATACCGCGGACGGTGCGTCCATCACGGTGGAACAGCGACCGGCAAGGGAAGTGACTGAGCTCACATCACCGCAGCTGGGGGCTGACGGGAGAGGAATCGGTGGAGTGCCCGTGGCCCCGGTAGGGACCCCGGCGTACAACCCCGCCTTCGACATCACGCCGCCGGAGCTGGTCACGGCGATCGTCACGGAGGAGGGCGTAATCTCCCCGGTCACAGGGGTCGGACTGGCAGAGCTGTGTGCCAGATCATCGCAGGTAACGATTAGCTAATGGGATGATGTCGTTTATGAAGGGACGCGTCCTTGTCGTCGACGACGACACCGCACTGGCCGAGATGCTCGGGATTGTGCTGCGTGGTGAGGGGTTCGAGCCGTCGTTCGTAGCGGACGGCGACAAGGCACTTGCTGCATTTCGTGAGGCAAAGCCGGACCTGGTCCTGCTGGATCTCATGCTGCCCGGTAGGGACGGCATCGAGGTCTGCAGGTTGATCAGGGCCGAGTCCGGTGTGCCGATCGTCATGCTCACTGCCAAGAGCGACACGGTTGACGTGGTGGTGGGCCTGGAGTCAGGGGCCGACGACTACATCGTCAAGCCGTTCAAACCTAAGGAGTTGGTTGCCCGGATCAGGGCACGTTTGCGTAGGTCCGAGGAACCGGCACCGGAGCAGCTGACCATCGGGGACCTGGTCATAGATGTGGCCGGGCACTCGGTAAAGCGGGACGGGCAGTCCATTGCCCTGACCCCGCTGGAGTTCGACCTGCTGGTCGCGCTCGCCCGCAAGCCGTGGCAGGTCTTCACCCGTGAGGTACTCCTTGAGCAGGTCTGGGGATACCGTCACGCCGCTGACACCCGTCTGGTGAATGTGCACGTGCAGCGGCTCCGCTCCAAGGTCGAGAAGGACCCGGAGCGGCCGGAGATCGTAGTGACCGTCCGAGGTGTCGGTTACAAGGCCGGACCGAGCTGACATGTCCCTGGGTAGCACTGCTCCGAAGCCCGGGGAGCCGGGAGTCCGTGCGGAGCGGGCTGCCGGTTCAGGGCACACGTCATCTCCGGTCGGGCGTTTCCTGCAGGGCGGCCGGTTGTTCCATGACCGGGCGCCCGGCGGGCCGCTGCCGCGGCTGCTGATGCGGTGGGTGCGGCGTCCGCTGCTGCCCGCCGTGCGGCTGTGGCGGCGCAACCTCCAGTTGCGGGTCGTCGCCGGCACGCTGCTGATGTCGCTCGGTGTGGTGCTGCTGCTCGGCCTCGTCGTGATCGGGCAGGTGCGTAACGGCCTGCTGGACGCGAAGGGCAAGGCTGCCCAGACACAGGCCGCCGGCGGGTTCGCGGCCGCCCAGGAGAAAGCGAACGCTCCGCTCACCCCCGGTGCGCAGGGCGGCGACGCCGCAGATGGCACGACGGCCAACAACTCCTGGCGGACCGAGCTCGTCGACCAGCTCGCCAGTGGTGGGAAGAACGCTTTCAACGTGGTGGCGCTCAGCGCCGACGAGGGGTCCCGTGCGCCACGCGGCTCCGGCAGCGTCGAGGCCGCGAGTATTCCGCAGGAGCTGCGCGAGTCGGTGAACAAGGGCCCGGGAGCGTTTCAGACGTACTCGCAGATCAAGTACGCGAACGGGCAGGAATCGCAGCCCGGTCTGGTCGTGGGCAAGCGCCTCTACGACATCGACCGCAATCCGTATCAGCTGTACTACGTCTTCCCGCTGACGCAGGAGGAGAAGTCCCTGACGCTGGTCAAGGGCACGCTGGCGACCGCGGGTCTGTTCGTGGTCGTGCTGCTCGGGGCCATCGCGTGGTTCGTGGTGCGCCAGGTCGTCACCCCCGTACGCATGGCGGCGGGGATCGCCGAACGGCTCTCGGCCGGTCGGCTCCAGGAGCGGATGAAGGTCACCGGCGAGGACGACATCGCCCGGCTCGGTGAGGCCTTCAACAAGATGGCGCAGAACCTTCAGCTGAAGATCCAGCAGCTGGAGGAGCTCTCCCGGATGCAGCGGCGCTTCGTCTCGGACGTCTCGCACGAGCTGCGGACTCCTCTGACGACCGTGCGGATGGCCGCCGACGTCATTCACGAGGCACGTGTCGACTTCGACCCGATCACGGCGCGTTCCGCGGAGCTGCTCGGGGACCAGCTCGACCGCTTCGAGTCGCTGCTGTCCGACCTGTTGGAGATCAGCCGGTTCGACGCGGGCGCCGCGGCGCTGGAGGCGGAGCCGATAGACCTGCGGCAGGTCGTGCGACGGGTGATCGGTGGCGCCGAGCCGCTGGCCGAGCGCAAGGGCACCCGGATCAGAGTGGTCGGCGACGAGCAGCCGGTGATCGCGGAGGCCGACGCGCGACGGGTCGAGAGGGTCCTGCGCAACCTGGTCGTCAACGCCGTCGAGCACGGCGAGGGGCGCGATGTCGTGGTGCGGATGGGAGTGGCCGGCGGAGCGGTCGCCGTGGCCGTCCGGGACTACGGCGTGGGGCTGAAGCCCGGCGAGGCGACGCGCGTGTTCAACCGCTTCTGGCGGGCCGACCCGGCCCGCGCACGCACGACCGGCGGCACCGGGCTGGGGCTGTCCATCGCCGTCGAGGACGCGCGGCTGCACGGCGGGTGGCTGCAGGCATGGGGCGAGCCCGGCGGGGGTTCGCAGTTCCGGCTGACGCTGCCGCGTACGGCGGACGAACCGCTGCGCGGTTCGCCGATACCGCTGGAGCCCGAGGACTCGCGGCGCAACCGTGAGAACCGGGAGCGGGCCGCGGCTGCTCCCGCCCAGGGCAGCGACCACCGGCTGGGGGCGGTGCCCTCGCAGCCGGTCGGCACGGACCGGGCAGCACTGCCCGTACCGGCCCGCGCGTCCATGCCGGCCCGGACCGCACCGGCCTCGGTCCATCCGGCAGCCCTGCCGGGCAACGGCGCGCGTGTGGTGCCGCGTCCCGCCGAGGAGCGGCCCGGCCGTCACAACGACTCTCCGGGGCAGGATCCGGGGCGGGAGGACACGACTCGTGGTCACTGACCGTGGTCAGGGCGGCCGTGGCCGTGCGGTGGGGGTGACCGTGCTCCTCGGATGCGGCGCCGTGCTGCTGTCCGCGTGCGGCTCGATGCCCGTCACGGGGGACGTCAAGGCGGTGGACGCCTCGCAGCCCGGCGACTCCCAGGTGCAGGTGTATGCGGTCGCTCCGCGCGACGGCGCCACTCCGAACGAGGTGGTCGACGGCTTCCTGGAGTCGATGACCAGTGACGACTCCGATTTCAGGACCACGCGCCAGTACCTCACGAAGGAGGCGTCGAGCGGCTGGAAGCCGAGCGCGCTCACCACGGTGCTGGCCAAGGCGCCCAACCGGAGCGACCGGCCGGTCCACGACAGCGACCGCGGTACCAACGAGGTCAGCTACACCCTGACAGGCGAGAAGGTGGCGACGGTCGACGACCAGAACGCCTACCAGCCGCTCGCGCCGTCGGACTACTCCGGCACGCTTCACCTGGTGCGGCAGAAGGGTCCGGACGGCAAGGAATGGCGCATCGACATGGTGCCGGACGGACTGGTGCTCGGGCAGTCCGACTTCAAACGGCTCTACCGTTCCGTCAACAAGTTCTACTTCGCCACCGGGCGGACCGAGGCACAGTCCACGCTGGTCGCCGACCCCGTCTACATCCGTAACCGGACCGATCCGGCCACTGGCATGGACACGGTGACGCAGGCCGTCCGCAGCCTCCTGAGGGGCCCCACCGACTGGCTGCGGCCAGTGGTCGCATCCCGCTTTCCCACTGGTACCGGGCTGCGGAAGGGCGTCACGTCCCTGACACCCGACGACCGGAACGTGCTGAAGGTCCCGCTCGACAAGAAGGCCGACGGGACCGGGCAGCGCACCTGCCGGATGATGGCCTCGCAGGTGCTCTTCACCCTCCGCGACCTGACGTCCGCACGCGTCGAGCAGGTGGAGCTCCAGCGTTCCGACGGATCGGCGCTCTGTGTGCTGGGGGCGGACCAGGCCGAGGAGTACGCCCCCGACGGCTCGTCGGGCGGGCCCGACAGCCAGTACTTCGTCGATGCCAAGGGGCACGTGGAGCGCATTCCGGGGAGCACCCGGGGCAGCGGTGAGCCGGAGCCGGTGGCCGGTCCGTTCGGCAGCGGCTCGCTGAAGGTGAGTGCGGTCGGCGTGGCCCGGGACGAGCAGTCGGCGGCCGTGCTCTCGCAGCACGGGGACGCGCTCTACGTCTCCTCCATAGCGGCGGACGGCGAGCTTCCCGTCCCGGTGGTGACGAGCAAGGCCGGCAAGTCCACGGACCGGCTGACGGCACCCAGCTGGGACGGCCGGGGCGACCTCTGGGTCGCCGACCGCGACCCCGGCAACTCACGGCTGCTGCGGCTGGCCGACGGCACGGGCAAGCCCCAGGAGGTCACTGTGCCGAGCCTGGACGGCGGCCGGATCACGGCACTGCGCCTGTCCTCGGACGGGGTGCGCATCGCGCTGCTGCTGACGCGGGAGGACGGGACGGCGTCGCTGAAGATCGGCCGGATCGAGCGGAAGGGCCCGCAGGGCAAGGAGCAGGTCTCCGTGGTGGATCTGCGGCAGGCCGCGCCGCAGCTGGCCGATGTGACCGCGATGTCGTGGTCGGGCGGCAGCCGCCTCGTGGTGGTCGGCAAGGAGCAGGGAGGGGTGCAGCAGGTCCGCTATGTGCAGGCGGACGGCTCGACACCCTCCTCGGGTGTACTGCCCGGCGTCAACCAGGTGCGGGCCATCGCGGCGGCGGACGACGAACAGCTGCCGCTGATGGCGGACACGGTCGGCGACGGAATAGTGAAACTGCTGCCCGGGGACAACTGGCAGACCGTCCTGAAGGAAGGTTCGGCGCTGGTCTACCCGGGCTGACGCCCGCAGCCGGTGTGGTGGCCGGCGTTGCCCGGAGCGGCCCGGGGACGTTGTCCACAGGGGTGGTCGGGATGCCTCGGCGCGTGCACAGTGGAGTCATGCGCGGGTGGTGGCGGGAGATCGCCGGGCTGGTCCTGCCGGTGGACTGCGGAGGCTGTGGCAGGCCGCGGACCGAGCTGTGCGAGGAGTGCTGCGCGCAGCTGTACGGCGGCGTGCCGCGCCGGGTGAGGCCCGACCCGGAGCCCGCAGGTCTGCCCGTGGTGCATGCGGCCGCCGGGTACGAGAACGCGGTACGGGCCGTGCTGCTGGCCCACAAGGAGCGAGGTGTACTCGGCCTCGCCGGAGCCGCCGGCAGAGCGCTGGCGGGTGCTGTGAGGGCCGGGGCGGGGTCGTCGGCCGGTGCGGGGCCGCTCTTTCTGGTGCCCGTACCGTCGGCGCGGCGGGCTGTCGCCTCGCGCGGGCATGATCCTGCCCGCCGGATCGCGCTGGCGGCCGCGGCGGAACTGCGGCGTACGGGCACGCCCGCCCGGGTGGCCGGGGTGTTACGGCAGCGGCGTCCGGTGGCCGATCAGTCGGGGCTCGGAGCCAGGGAGCGCCGGGTGAATCTGGCGGGCGCTCTGGGGATGGTGGCCGGGGGTGAACGGCTGCTTGCCGCCGGTCGGGTGGTGCTGGTGGACGACCTGTTGACGACAGGTGCCTCACTGGCCGAGGCGGCACGGGTGATCGAAGCGGCCAACGGGTGGGGGAGCACCGTCTCCGGGGTGCGTCACGCGGCCGTGGTCGCAGCTTCTCCGTCCGCCTTCGAAATAAACCGGAACTGGAACTGAACTTGCATCGTTGCAGGTAGTGAGTGGGTAAAAAGACCTGAACGGAGGTACGTGCGAGTAGCGGGTGCCGACATCCCACCGGGCAGGCTATGTTCGGTTGTGAGGAATGGTGAATGCCAGGCCTCGACGAATGCACCACCAGGTTTCGGGCAGGCGACCCACCGAAGTTCGGAAACCGGGAATTCGGTGGGGTGGAGACCTTGCCGACGGGGGAGGAGGAGGTGGAAGTCACCGAGTCCGCGGCTCCGGCCATCACCGGGGCCTGGTGCAAAAGGGAGATGCTCCGCCGCTGAGCGGAGCGATCCGGGAACGGAGTTCTGCGTGGACATCGTCGTCAAGGGCCGCAAGACCGAGGTGCCCGAGCGGTTCCGCAAGCACGTGGCCGAGAAGCTGAAGCTGGACAAGATCCAGAAGTTCGACGGCAAGGTGATCAGCCTCGACGTGGAGGTGTCCAAGGAGCCGAATCCTCGTCAGGCAGACCGTTCCGACCGAGTGGAGATCACACTCCGCTCGCGTGGACCGGTCATCAGGGCAGAAGCGGCCGCAGGCGACCCGTACGCAGCGTTGGACCTGGCCACAGGCAAGTTGGAGGCGCGGCTGCGCAAGCAGCACGACAAGCGCTACAGCCGCCGCGGCACAGGTCGTATCCCCGCTGCGGAGGTCGGCGAAATGGTGCCGGACGCGGCGTCGTTCAACGGCGACGGCGAGCTGGTCGCCGACGAAGCGGTACAGCCCGTACCCACCACCAGGATCGGCTCGCTCGAGGTACAGGGCGAAGGACCGCTGGTGATGCGCGAGAAGACGCACGTCGCGGCACCCATGTCGCTCGACCAGGCGCTCTACGAGATGGAGCTGGTCGGTCACGACTTCTATCTGTTCGTCGACTCCGAGACGAAGGAACCCAGTGTCGTCTACCGGCGGCATGCTTACGACTACGGTGTCATCCACCTGAGGACCGACCCTCTGGCCGCCGATGAGGCGGGCGGCGCGGGCGGTGCGCTCGGCGGCTGACGCCACCACTTTGTGGTGCCCCTGGAGCGCCTGTGCGCCCCCAGGGGCACCTTCGTGCGACCACAGGATCACCGCTCTGACGTCCAGGCATGAAATCATGGCGGCCCAAGCCAATCGGTGCTCTGTGAACTGCCGTTGGCGGACAGTTTGTGAACTTCAGGCCGTGGCCTTCAGGGGGAGGAACGATGGCGGACACCTTCGGGCCCGTGCGCGATGCGAATGATGCCGACGACGCTGCCGGTGCCCGCACCGGCGCGTACGACGACAGCGGTTCCCGCAAGGAGCCGATCCGAGTTCTTGTGGTCGACGACCATGCCCTGTTCCGCAGAGGACTGGAGATCGTCCTCGCGCAGGAGGAGGACATCCAGGTCGTCGGTGAGGCGGGCGACGGGGCGGAGGCGGTCGACAAGGCGGCCGACCTGCTGCCCGACATCGTCCTGATGGACGTACGCATGCCCAAGCGGGGAGGCATCGAGGCCTGCACCTCCATCAAGGAGGTGGCCCCCAGCGCGAAGATCATCATGTTGACGATCAGCGACGAGGAAGCGGATCTCTACGACGCCATCAAGGCTGGGGCCACCGGCTATCTCCTCAAGGAGATCTCCACGGACGAGGTCGCCACCGCGATTCGCGCGGTCGCCGACGGGCAGTCCCAGATCAGCCCCTCCATGGCGTCGAAACTGCTCACCGAGTTCAAGTCGATGATCCAGCGGACCGACGAGCGCCGGCTGGTTCCGGCGCCCCGGCTCACCGAACGTGAGCTCGAGGTCCTCAAACTGGTTGCTACGGGCATGAACAATCGGGATATCGCCAAGGAACTCTTCATTTCCGAGAACACCGTGAAGAACCACGTCCGCAACATTCTGGAGAAGCTCCAGCTGCACTCGCGGATGGAAGCCGTGGTCTACGCCATGCGGGAGAAGATCCTCGAGATCAGGTGACCGGACCGGGGGTAAAGCCCCGGGAATGCGTGGTCACGCCAGGACGCGGGAGATTTCCCGGGTGAGCGGTCCGCGTAGCTCCGGTGCGTCCACCCGCTCCAGCCGGACCTCCGTGCAGCCGACCCAGGAAGCGGCTTCCACCAGCGCCTGCGCCATCGGCGCCACGGCCTTCGCGTCCGCCAGGGAGACCTGCCGGGCGACCAGCGTCGTGCCCTCGCGGGCCGGGTCGACCCGGCCCTGCAGCCTGCCGCCCGCCAGCAGCGGCATCGCGAAGTAGCCGTGGATCCGCTTGGGCTTGGGGACGTAGGCCTCCAGACGGTGGGTGAAACCGAAGATCCGCTCGGTCCGGGCACGCTCCCAGACCAGTGAGTCGAACGGCGACAGCAGCGTCGTGCGGTGGCGTCCGCGCGGCTCGGCGGCCAGCGCGGCCGGATCCGCCCAGGCCGGCTTCGCCCAGCCCTGCACCGTGACCGGGACCAGTCCGGAGTCCGCCACCACGGCGTCGAACTGCTCGCCCTTGAGCCGGTGGTAGTCGGCGATGTCCGCGCGGGTGCCGACGCCCAGTGACTGCCCCGCGAGCGCCACCAGCCGGCGCAGGCACTCGGCATCGTCCAGATCGTCGTGGAACACGGCATCGGGCAGGGCACGCTCCGCGAGGTCGTAGACCCGCTTCCAGCCGCGCCGCTCGGTGCACACCACCTCGCCGTACATCAGGGCCCGCTCGACGGCCACCTTCGAGGCGGACCAGTCCCACCACTCCCCGCCGTTCTTCGCGCCGCCCAGTTCCGTCGCCGTCAGGGGGCCCTCGGCGCGCAGCTGCTTGATGACGGTGTCGTAGGCCCCGTCCGGCAGGTCGTGGTGCCACTGCGGGCGCGCGCGGTAGGCGCGGCGGCGGAAGGCGAAGTGCGGCCATTCCTCGACCGGCAGGATGCAGGCCGCGTGCGACCAGTACTCGAAGGCCCGGCCACCCGACCAGTACGCCTCCTCGACCGTGTGCCGGCCGACCGCGCCCAGGCGCGCGTACGGAATCAGTTCATGCGACCGTGCGAGCACCGAGATCGTGTCGAGCTGTACGGCCCCGAGGTGCCGCAGGACCCCGGGCACCCCGGCCCGGCGGTCCGGGGCGCCGAGGAAGCCCTGGGCGCGCAGCGCGATCCTGCGGGCCTGGTCGGCGGAGAGTTCGGCTGCGGGAGGCTGCACAGACGTCATGCCCCGCACCCTAGAGGGCGGCACTGACATCCCGGCCGCGGCCGCCCCCTCACGGTTGGGCGGGGGCGGTCCCGGCCGGGAGGTACACGTCGGTGCCGGGCAGGCCGAGGTCGGACGGGAGCAGGGCGCCGGTCCACGCATCGCGGCGTACACCCTTGTTGATCACTCCGGAGCGCTGGTCGCCCTCCATCCGGAATCCGGCGCGCAGCGCGACGGCCCGCGAGGCGAGGTTGCCGGTCTCGGCCCGCCACTCCAGCCGGTCCCCGCCGAGCGAGGCGAAGGTCCAGCGGGCGGCGCAGAGGACCGCCTCAGTCGTGTAGCCGAGACCGCGGTGCTCCCTGGCGGTCCAGAAACCGACCTCGTACGTGCCCGGCCCGGTGCGTCGGTTGATGCCGAGCGCACCGGCCACGGCGCCGCTGTCGCGCACCGTCACGGCGAAGTTGTACATGGAGTCGTCCTGCCAGCCGCCGGGCGAGATCTGCCGGGCGAAGAGCTCCGCGTCCGCGAGGCCGTACGGCGAGGGGACGACCGTCCAGCGCTGGATGTCGGGGTCCTGGCAGGCAGCGTGCAGCGCCTTCGCGTCGCCCGGGACGAAGGGGCGCAGCAGCAGGCGGTCGGTGGTGAGAGTGATCGGCTCCATGTACGGATTCTGCTGAGCGAGCGGCCGCGTGGCGAGTACTTTTCGGGCTTCCCGGCACCTTCGGCACCCTTCGGCCGTTGACTCGGAAGGGCGCTGCGGGGTCAACGCAGTGGCAGCCCTCCCGGCGCGGCGGGGTCCTCGCTTACGATGGCCGTTGCGGTGGGGCCCACCTGCCGTGCCCGCGCCAGAGTCCATAACACGACCCAGTGCCAGGCCCGACCGGCAAGGAGACCAGCCTCAGTGTCCGTCTTCAACAAGCTCATGCGTGCAGGCGAAGGCAAGATCCTGCGCAAACTGCACCGCATCGCGGACCAGGTCAGCTCCATCGAAGAGGACTTCGTCAACCTCTCCGACGCCGAGCTGCGGGCGCTCACCGACGAGTACAAGGAACGGTACGCGGACGGCGAGAGCCTGGACGACCTGCTTCCCGAGGCATTCGCGACTGTCCGTGAGGCCGCCAAGCGGGTCCTCGGACAGCGCCACTACGACGTCCAGATGATGGGCGGCGCAGCCCTGCACCTCGGTTACGTGGCCGAGATGAAGACCGGCGAGGGCAAGACCCTCGTCGGCACCCTGCCCGCGTATCTCAACGCACTCTCGGGCAAGGGCGTGCACCTGATCACGGTCAACGACTATCTGGCCGAGCGCGACTCGGAGATGATGGGCCGGGTCCACAAGTTCCTCGGACTGAGTGTCGGCTGCATCATCGCCAACATGACTCCGGCCCAGCGCCGCGAGCAGTACGGCTGCGACATCACGTACGGAACGAACAACGAGTTCGGGTTCGACTACCTCCGCGACAACATGGCCTGGGCGCAGGACGAGCTCGTCCAGCGTGGCCACAACTTCGCGATCGTCGACGAGGTCGACTCGATCCTGGTCGACGAGGCCCGTACGCCACTGATCATCTCCGGCCCCGCCGACCAGGCGACCAAGTGGTACGGCGACTTCGCCAAGCTGGTCACCCGCCTGGCCAAGGGCGAGGCCGGCAACCCGCTCAAGGGCATCGAGGAGACCGGCGACTACGAGGTCGACGAGAAGAAGCGGACCGTCGCGATCCATGAGCCCGGTGTCGCGAAGGTCGAGGACTGGCTCGGTATCGAGAACCTCTACGAGTCGGTGAACACCCCCCTCGTCGGGTACCTCAACAACGCCATCAAGGCCAAGGAACTCTTCAAGAAGGACAAGGACTACGTCGTCATCGACGGCGAAGTCATGATCGTCGACGAGCACACCGGCCGTATCCTCGCCGGCCGCCGCTACAACGAGGGCATGCACCAGGCGATCGAGGCGAAGGAAGGGGTGGACATCAAGGACGAGAACCAGACGCTCGCCACGATCACCCTCCAGAACTTCTTCCGCCTCTACGGCAAGCTCTCGGGCATGACCGGTACGGCGATGACCGAGGCCGCCGAGTTCCACCAGATCTACAAGCTCGGCGTGGTGCCGATCCCGACCAACCGGCCGATGGTCCGGGCCGACCAGTCGGACCTGATCTACCGCACCGAGGTCGCGAAGTTCGCCGCCGTCGTCGACGACATCGCCGAGAAGCACGAGAAGGGCCAGCCGATCCTGGTCGGCACCACCTCGGTCGAGAAGTCCGAGTACCTCTCGCAGCAGCTCTCCAAGCGCGGTGTGCAGCACGAGGTCCTCAACGCCAAGCAGCACGACCGGGAGGCGCCGATCATCGCGCAGGCCGGTCGCAAGGGCGCCGTCACGGTCGCGACGAACATGGCGGGCCGCGGTACGGACATCAAGCTGGGCGGTAACCCCGACGACCTGGCCGAGGCGGATCTGCGCCAGCGCGGACTGGACCCGGTCGAGCACGTCGAGGAGTGGGCGGCCGCGCTGCCCGCGGCGCTGGAGAAGGCCGAGCAGGCGGTGAAGGCCGAGCACGACGAGGTCAAGGACCTCGGCGGGCTGTACGTCCTCGGTACCGAGCGCCACGAGTCGCGGCGTATCGACAACCAGCTGCGTGGTCGTTCCGGTCGTCAGGGTGACCCGGGCGAGTCCCGTTTCTACCTCTCCCTCGGCGACGACCTGATGCGTCTGTTCAAGGCGCAGATGGTCGAGCGCGTCATGTCGATGGCCAATGTGCCGGACGACGTGCCGATCGAGAACAAGATGGTGACGCGGGCGATCGCGTCGGCGCAGTCGCAGGTCGAGCAGCAGAACTTCGAGACGCGTAAGAACGTCCTGAAGTACGACGAGGTGCTCAACCGGCAGCGTGAGGTCATCTACGGTGAGCGGCGCCGGGTCCTGGAGGGTGAGGACCTGCAGGACCAGATCCGCCACTTCATGGACGACACGATCGACGACTACATCCGCCAGGAGACGGCGGAGGGGTTCGCCGAGGAGTGGGACCTGGACCGGCTGTGGGGCGCGTTCAAGCAGCTCTACCCGGTGAAGGTCACGGTCGCCGAGCTGGAGGAGGCCGCCGGGGATCTCGCCGGTGTCACCGCCGAGTTCATCGCCGAGTCGGTCAAGGACGACATCCACGAGCAGTACGACGAGCGTGAGAAGACGCTCGGCTCCGACATCATGCGTGAGCTCGAGCGGCGTGTGGTGCTGTCCGTCCTGGACCGCAAGTGGCGTGAGCACCTCTA
Organism: Streptomyces sp. NBC_00464; assembly: GCF_036013915.1. Taxonomy (NCBI): domain Bacteria; kingdom Bacillati; phylum Actinomycetota; class Actinomycetes; order Kitasatosporales; family Streptomycetaceae; genus Streptomyces; species Streptomyces sp. NBC_00464. Next base: position 4,854,147 of record NZ_CP107899.1, read on the forward strand.
CGAGATGGATTACCTCCAGGAGGGCATCGGCCTCCGTGCCATGGCGCAGAAGGACCCGCTGGTGGAGTACCAGCGCGAGGGCTTCGACATGTTCAACGCCATGATGGAGGGCATCAAGGAGGAGTCCGTCGGCTACCTGTTCAACCTGGAGGTCCAGGTCGAGCAGCAGGTCGAGGAGGTTCCCGTCCAGGACGCGGCGACTTCGCTGTCCAAGGAGGACGCCGTTCCGGCGGCGCGTCCGGAGATCCGGGCCAAGGGGCTCGACGCTCCGCAGCGTCCGGACCGGCTGCACTTCTCCGCTCCCACGGTGGACGGGGAGGGTGGTGTCGTCGAGGGCGACTTCTCCAACGGTGACGGTGACGGCGCCGGATCCGCGGAGTCGGACGGGCTCACTCGGGCGGAGCGGCGCAAGGCGCAGAAGAGTGGTGGCGGTGGTGGGCGGCGCCGCAAGAAGTAGCGTGCGCTGATTGTTGTCTGCGGCCGGGGCCGGGCACCGTTGGGTGTCCGGCCCCGGCCGTTGTGTGTTCGGGGGTGGGCGGGTGCGGGGTGGGTGGGGTGCGCCTGCGGCGGGCCTTGTCCCCTACCCGCCCCTTCCCGTAACCGGGGCTCCGCCCCGGACCCCGCTCCTCAAACGCCGGAGGGGCTGGAAGGGGTTCGGAGAGGCCGAAAGGGGCGGAGGGGGCGGAAGGACTGGAAGGGAACGCCGGAGAGGCCGAAAGGGGTGGATGGGGCCGGAGGGGCTGGAAGGGAACGCCGGAAGGGGTGGATGGGGTCCGTGGGGCTGGACTGGGTGGCTGGAGGGGGTGGGACGGGGTCCTCGGGGCCGGATTGTTGTCCGAGAGGAGGTGGGCGGGCTCGTAGGGGCCGGTTCTTGCCCCGGGAAGGGGTCAGGAGCGGCGTACCGGGGTGTTGCCCAGTTCCACCGCGGCGCAGCGCCAGCGGAGGTCGGGGCCCTGTTCCAGGCGGAAGGCCATGGCGAGGACCTGTTCGCCCGCCGCGATGCTCGCGCAGGCCTCCACGACGCCCGGAGCCGGCTGGGTGCCTCGGCACATGCGGATGACCGGGCGGGCGCCGCGGCTCCTGAGCGGGGTGGTGGGGGTCAGGTCGGCGAGCTGGTCGTAGGCGTCGCCGATCGTGTGTCCGAGCATCCAGTGGACTGGGCGCTGGCCGCTGAGTACCGCCAGGAGGCGTTCCGCGAACCACTGGTGGGGCCGGATCCGCTGGGGCATCCGGCGGCGTTGTGCGGGTACGGCTTCGGGCCTGCGTGCGTCGTGCCGTCCGGCAGGACGGGTCCTGTTCGTGGTCATCGCTGTCGCCCCCGTGCTTCAGAGGCCCGGATCAGTACCGGGCGGTAACTTCTGCTGGTGATCTTCTACGGGGACGGCGGAGGCCGCCGCAAGCGTCGGTAGGCCGGGGGTGGAGAGCCCTGAGTTCACCTATCCGGGTGGCGGGGCCGGTCCGGTGAGGGGGCCGGGGGCGGGCCGGGCAGGGTGAGGGCCGGTTGCCGGGTGGACGGGGCAGGGCCAGGACACGTAACCCCAAAGGGGGACGCCCCACGTATCCTGAGGGCGTTCCGACTACGAAAGCGGCCCAGCCATGCGCGTGTACGTCCCCCTGACCCTCTCCGGGCTCGCAGCGGCGCACCGGGCCGGCGAAGTCGGCCCAGGACCGTTGACCGCCTACGCGGTGACCCCCGCGCTGCGGGAGTGGTACGTCTCCGACGACATCGAGGAGCTGGAGTACGCGGCGCTCAACCGGGCCGCGTCCGCGTCGCTGCGGCTGATCGCCGGGGACCCCGCGGTCGCCCGCCGCCGGGTCGTCGTCGCCGTCGACGTGCCGGACGGGGCCGCGGTCGCCGACCCGGACCACATCCTCGACGCCTCCTCACTCGGTGAGGTCACCATCGCCTCCGCGGTCGCACTGACCGCGGCCGCCGCCGTGCACGTCGACTCGGATGAGGCCGACAAGGACGTCACGGCGGCGGCGGCCGCCCTGGGAGCGGCGGACCTCGGTGACGACGACGCCCAGTTCACCGTCGACGGTGCCGAGGACCACGAGCTGCTGTGGTTCGGGATCCAGGAGATCCCGAACCTGATCTGACCGGGTGAGGCCCCGGCGGAGGGCTCGTCGCCGGGCTGTCGGGACCGATGTCGGTGGCAGCGGGTATTTTTCTTGCATGGGGACGCACGGGAAGCACCGCACACATCTGGTCTGGGACTGGAACGGCACTCTGCTCGACGACAACACCGCGGTCGTCGGTGCGACGAACGCCGCGTTCATGGAGATCGGCCTGGCGCCGATCACGCTGGAGCAGTACCGGGAGATGTACTGCATCCCGATACCCCGGTTCTACGAGCGTCTGATGGGCCGGCTGCCCACGGAGACCGAGTGGGAGCGGATGGACGGGGTCTTCCACCGCAGCTACACCGAGCGGCGCGAGGCCTGTGGGCTGACCGAGGGGGCCGCCGAGCTGCTCGCGCAGTGGCAGCTGGCCGGCCGGAGCCAGTCCCTGCTGAGCATGTACGGGCACGAGCACCTGGTCCCTGTCGTGCGGGGATACGGCATCGAGCGGCATTTCGTGCGCGTCGACGGTCGTACCGGGCCGTCCGGCGGCAGCAAGGCGCAGCACATGGAGCGGCACTTCGCGGCGCTGGACGGGATATCCCCCGAGCACACGGTGGTCATAGGTGACGCCGTGGACGATGCGGTGGCCGCGGCCCATGTCGGAGCGAAGGCGGTGCTCTTCACCGGCGGCTCGCACAGCCGGACCAGCCTGGAGGCGGCCGGGGTGCCCGTCGTGGACACCCTGGCCGAGGCCGCGGCCCTCGCCCAGCAGCTGGGCGAGTAGCCGGCGGCCCGTGGGGGCGGACTCAGGCGACCGGGGCCTTGGTGCGGAGCACGGTGAGGAATTCACGCATCCAGGCCGAGTGGTCCGGCCAGGCGCGGGACGAGACCAGGGTGCCGTCCACCACGACCTCGGTGTCCTGGAAGGTGGCCCCGGCCGTCCCCATGTCGGGTTCCAGTGCGGGATAGGCCGTGACCTGTCGGTTCTTCAGCGCGCCGACCGCTGCCGTCATCAGCGGTCCGTGGCAGATCTGGGCCACCGGGCGGTCGGTGTCGAAGAACGCCGAGAGGATCGTGCGGAGATCGGCGTCGTTGCGCAGGTACTCGGGGGCGCGCCCTCCCGGGACGACGAGGGCCACGTAGTCGTCCGGGTCGACCTCGGAGAAGGCCAGATCGGCCGGCCAGGTGTAGCCGGGCTTCTCGGTATAGGTGTCGAAGCCGGGCTCGAAGTCGTGGACCACGAAGCGGAGCGTCTTGCGGGAGGGAGCGGCGATATGGACCTCGTAACCCTCCTCGCGCAGCCGCTGGTACGGGTAGAGGACTTCGAGGGACTCGGCGGCGTCGCCGGTGACGATCAGGATCTTCGGTGCCATGGCAGGGCTCCCCACGGTGCGTCGGCCTGTTCTTTTTACCGGTACCAGAGTGCGACAGCGACGGCCCTCGCGCTGTCCAGAGTGTCAAAGTTCGTGGCCTTCTTTTGTACACATGCGGCCCGTGACGGTTACGGGGGCGGGCGAGATAGCCTGGGTCCGTGATCAGCGCGATACGCCTCGGGGGCAGTGAAGCCCCCGGCCTGCGCCCGGAGTGCCACCGCACCCGGGCCATGACTGATCCCCTCCGCCCGGCCCGACTGCCAAAAATGGCCAATAAGGTCCCGGGTATATCTCATAGCGGCATAGCGTCGACTCAGACCGGAAACCCCGTGTCGTGGCGGTACGTCGTCTTTTTCACCTACGTCACGCAACGGCGCGCGACAGGAGCCAGAGGACATGCAGACCAAGCTGGACGAAGCCAAGGCCGAGCTGCTCGCACGGGCCGCCAAGGTAGCTGACAACAGCCCGGGCGGTGGTGTCGGTGGCCCGGGCGGTACCCCCCGGGTGCATGTCGCGGCCACCGGCGCCGACGACGGCACCGGGGCCGGGCAGGAGCGTCCGCGCCAGGACGTACTGCTCGCCTATCTCCAGCGCTACTACCTCCACACCGCTCCGGAGGACATCGCAGGCCGGGACCCGGTCGACGTCTTCGGTGCCGCCTCCTCCCACTACCGGCTCGCCGAGAACCGCCCGCAGGGCACGGCCAACGTCCGGGTGCACACCCCGACCGTCGAGGAGAACGGCTGGACCTGCAGCCACTCCGTCGTCGAGGTCGTCACCGACGACATGCCGTTCCTGGTCGACTCCGTCACCAACGAGCTGTCCCGCCAGGGCCGCGGCATCCATGTCGTGATCCACCCCCAGGTCATCGTCCGCCGTGATGTCACCGGCAAGCTGATCGAGGTCCTCACCGAGGGCGTCGGCATCTCGACGGACCCCCAAGCCGGCCGGAAGAACGCCAAGGGGGCGAAGGACGCCAAGGCCGAGCTGCCGCACGACGCGCTCGTCGAGTCCTGGATCCACGTCGAGATCGACCGCGAGACCGACCGCGCCGACCTCAAGCAGATCCAGACCGACCTGCTGCGGGTCCTGTCCGACGTACGGGAGACCGTCGAGGACTGGGAGAAGATGCGGGACGCCGCGCTGCGCATCGCCGACGACCTGCCCGGCGAGCCGCTCGACGACCTTGCCGACGACGAGGTGAACGAGGCCAGGGAGCTGCTGCGCTGGCTCGCCGCGGACCACTTCACCTTCCTCGGCTACCGCGAGTACGAACTGACGGACACCGACGCGCTGGCCGCCGTGCCCGGAACCGGCCTCGGCATCCTGCGCTCCGACCCGCACCACAGCGAGAACGAGGCGCACCCGGTCAGCCCCTCCTTCGACCGGCTGCCCGCCGACGCCCGGGCCAAGGCCCGCGAGCACAAGCTCCTCATCCTGACCAAGGCCAACAGCCGGGCGACCGTGCACCGGCCCAGCTACCTCGACTACGTCGGCGTGAAGAAGTTCGACGCCGACGGCAACGTCACCGGTGAGCGCCGCTTCCTCGGACTGTTCTCGTCCGCCGCCTACACCGAGTCCGTGCGCCGGGTGCCCGTCATCCGCCGCAAGGTCGCCGAGGTGCTGGAGGGCGCGGGCTTCTCGTACAACAGCCACGACGGCCGCGACCTGCTGCAGATCCTGGAGACGTACCCCCGCGACGAGCTGTTCCAGACGCCGCCCGACCAGCTGCGCTCCATCGTCACCTCGGTGCTCTACCTCCAGGAGCGGCGCCGGCTCCGGCTCTACCTGCGCCAGGACGAGTACGGGCGCTACTACTCCGCGATCGTCTACCTGCCGCGCGACCGCTACACCACCGGTGTGCGCCTGCGGCTGATCGACATCCTCAAGGAGGAGCTGAACGGGACCAGCGTCGACTTCACCGCCTGGAACACCGAATCGATCCTCTCCCGGCTGCACTTCGTCGTACGGGTGGCCCCCGGCAGTGAGCTGACCGGCCTCACCGACGCCGAGGCCGACCGTATCGAGGCCCGGCTCGTCGAGGCTGCCCGCTCCTGGGCCGACGGCTTCCAGGAAGCGCTGGGCGCCGAGTGCGGAGAGGAGCGCGCCGCCGAGCTGCTGCGTCACTACGGGCACTCGTTCCCCGAGGGCTACAAGGCCGACCACTCGCCGCGCTCCGCCGTGGCCGACCTGGTCCACCTCGAAGCCCTCAAGGAGGACGAGAAGGACTTCGCCCTCAGCCTGTACGAGCCGGTCGGCGCCGCCCCCGGCGAGCGCCGGTTCAAGATCTACCGGACCGGCGAGCAGGTCTCCCTGTCCGCCGTCCTCCCGGCGCTCCAGCGGCTCGGTGTCGAGGTCGTCGACGAGCGTCCGTACGAGCTGCGCTGCGCGGACGGTACGCACGCCTGGATCTACGACTTCGGGCTGCGCATGCCGCAGGCCACGGCCAACGGCGGCTACCTGGCCGACGACGCCCGCGAGCGGTTCCAGGAGGCCTTCGCCGCCGTGTGGACCGGCGAGGCGGAGAACGACGGCTTCAACGGGCTGGTGCTGAGCGCCGGTCTGAACTGGCGGCAGGCCATGGTGCTGCGCGCCTACGCCAAGTACCTGCGCCAGGCCGGATCCACGTTCAGCCAGGACTACATGGAGAGCACCCTCCAGAACAACGTCCACACCACCCGGCTGCTGGTCTCGCTCTTCGAGGCCCGGATGTCGCCGGAGCGCCAGAGCGCCGGTACGGAGCTGACCGACGGGCTCCTCGAAGAGCTCGACGGGGCCCTGGACCAGGTCGCCTCGCTCGACGAGGACCGGATCCTGCGGTCCTTCCTCACCGTCATCAAGGCCACCCTGCGCACCAACTTCTTCCAGCGCGCGGAGAGCGGAAAGCCGCACGGCTATGTGTCGATGAAGTTCGACCCGCAGTCCATCCCGGATCTTCCGGCGCCCCGCCCGGCGTTCGAGATCTGGGTGTACTCGCCGCGCGTCGAGGGTGTCCACCTGCGCTTCGGCAAGGTCGCCCGTGGCGGTCTGCGCTGGTCCGACCGGCGCGAGGACTTCCGTACGGAGATCCTCGGCCTGGTCAAGGCGCAGATGGTGAAGAACACCGTCATCGTGCCGGTCGGCGCCAAGGGCGGCTTCGTCGCCAAGCAGCTGCCCGACCCGGCCGTCGACCGTGACGCCTGGATGGCCGAGGGCATCGCCTCGTACCGCACCTTCATCTCGGCGCTGCTCGACATCACCGACAACATGGTCGCGGGCGAGGTCGTGCCCCCCAAGGACGTCGTCCGGCACGACGAGGACGACACCTACCTCGTCGTCGCCGCCGACAAGGGCACCGCGAAGTTCTCCGACATCGCCAACGAGGTCGCCGTCGCGTACGGCTTCTGGCTCGGTGACGCGTTCGCCTCCGGCGGTTCGGCCGGCTACGACCACAAGGGCATGGGCATCACCGCCCGCGGCGCCTGGGAGTCCGTCAAGCGGCACTTCCGGGAGCTCGGCCACGACACACAGACGGAGGACTTCACCGTCGTCGGCGTCGGCGACATGTCGGGCGACGTGTTCGGCAACGGGATGCTGCTCTCCGAGCACATCCGGCTCGTCGCGGCCTTCGACCACCGGCACATCTTCATCGACCCGAAGCCGGACGCCGCGACCTCGTACGCCGAGCGGCGCCGCCTCTTCGACCTGCCGCGCAGCTCCTGGGCCGACTACGACAAGGGACTGATCTCCGCGGGCGGCGGCATCCACCCGCGCAGCGCCAAGTCGATTCCGGTCAACGCGCACATGCGCGAGGCGCTCGGCATCGAGGCCGGGGTCACCAAGATGACGCCCGCCGACCTGATGCAGACCATCCTCAAGGCCCCCGTCGACCTGGCGTGGAACGGCGGCATCGGTACGTACATCAAGTCCTCCGCCGAGTCGAACGCGGACGTCGGGGACAAGGCCAACGACGCGATCCGCGTCAACGGCGAGGACCTGCGGGCCAAGGTCGTCGGCGAGGGCGGCAACCTCGGCGCCACCCAGCTGGGCCGGATCGAGTTCGCCCGTACCGGCGGGCGGATCAACACCGACGCGATCGACAACAGCGCCGGTGTGGACACCTCCGACCACGAGGTGAACATCAAGATCCTGCTCAACGGTCTGGTCCGGGACGGCGACATGACGGTCAAGCAGCGCAACAAGCTGCTCGCCGAGATGACCGACGAGATCGGCCACCTGGTGCTGCGCAACAACTACGCGCAGAACACCGCGCTCGCCAACTCGGTCGCCCAGGCGCCCTCACTGCTCCACGCACAGCAGCGCTTCATGCGCCGGCTGGGCCGCGACGGGTACCTGGACCGGGCCCTGGAGTTCCTGCCCACCGACCGGCAGATCCGCGAACTGCTGAGCGCGGGCAAGGGGCTCAGCCAGCCCGAGCTGGCCGTGCTGCTCGCCTACACGAAGATCACGGCGGCGCAGGAGCTGATCGGTACGAGCCTGCCGGACGACGCGCACCTGCAGAAGCTGCTGCACGCCTACTTCCCGCAGCAGCTGCGCGAGCGCTTCCCCGACGCGGTCGACGGGCACGCGCTGCGGCGCGAGATCATCACCACGGTCCTGGTGAACGACACGGTGAACACCGGTGGTTCGACCTTCCTGCACCGGCTGCGGGAAGAGACCGGTGCCTCGATCGGGGAGATCGTGCGGGCCCAGTTCGCGGCCCGGGAGATCTTCGGTCTCGGCGCGGTGTGGGACGCCGTCGAGGCGCTCGACAACAAGGTCCCCGCCGATGTGCAGACCCGGATCCGGCTGCACTCGCGCCGGCTCGTCGAGCGCGGCTCGCGTTGGCTGCTCGGCAACCGTCCGCAGCCGCTGGAGATCGCCGGGACGATCGACTTCTTCCGTGACGGTGTCGAGCAGGTCTGGGCCGAGCTGCCCAAGATGCTGATGGGCGCCGACCAGGAGTGGTACCAGGGAATCCTGGACGAGCTCACCGAGGCGGGGGTCCCGGACGCGCTGGCGCAGCGCGTCGCCGGATTCTCGTCGGCCTTCCCGGCGCTCGACATCGTGGCGATCGCCGACCGTACGGGCAAGGCCCCGCTGGCCGTCGCCGAGGTGTACTACGACCTCGCGGACCGGCTGGGCATCACCCAGCTGATGGACCGGATCATCGAGCTGCCGCGGGCCGACCGCTGGCAGTCGATGGCCCGAGCCTCCATCCGCGAGGACCTGTACGCCGCGCACGCGGCGCTCACGGGCGACGTGCTGAGCGCGGGCAACGGGTCCTCCTCGCCGCAGGAGCGGTTCGAGGCGTGGGAGGGGAAGAACGCGGCGATCCTGTCGCGGTCGCGGTCCACGCTGGAGGAGATCCAGGGGTCGGACGCGTTCGACCTGGCGAACCTGTCGGTGGCGATGCGGACGATGCGGACGTTGTTGCGTACGCACGCGTAGGGGTGTGTGGGGCGAGGCGGCTGCCGGGTGCGTTCCGGTGGCCGCCTCGCCTTGTCCTCAAGCGCCGGACGGGCTGGGTGGGTGCTGCCCCGGCCGGGGCGGGGGTTTTGTCCTCAAGCGCCGGACGGGCTGGGTTTTGCCGGTGTGGGCTTTGAGGTGGTGGGTTGTGGGCCCTGAGGTGGCGGGTGCGGCCGGGGCGCGGGTTTTGTCCTCAAGCGCCGGACGGGCTGGATTTGCCGGGTGCGGGCTTTGAGGTGGCGGGTTGTGGGCCCTGAGGTGGCGGGATTGGGGCGGCCCTTGAGGTGGCGGGTTTGGCCGGGCGCGGGCTTTGAGGTGGCGGGTTTGGCCGGGGTGCGGGGCTTGAGGTGGGTTACTTCTTGCCGGTGAAATTCTCGTACGCCGCTACGACTTCCTTGGCCGGGCCGTCCATCCGCAGGGTGCCCGCCTCCAGCCAGATCGCCCGGTCGCAGGTCTCGGTGATCGACTTGTTGTGGTGGCTGACCAGGAAGACCGTGCCGGCCTGCTTGCGCAGTTCGATGATCCGTTCCTTGCTGCGCCGCTGGAACCGGGCGTCGCCCGTGGAGAGAGCCTCGTCGATCAGGAGGACGTCGTGGTCCTTGGCCGCGGCGATGGAGAAGCGCAGCCGGGCACCCATGCCGGAGGAGTACGTGCGCATCGGCAGGGTGATGAAGTCGCCCTTCTCGTTGATGCCGGAGAAGTCGACGATGTCGGCGTAGCGTTCGCGGATCTGCGCGCGGCTCATGCCCATCGCGAGCCCCCCGAGCACGACGTTGCGCTCGCCTGTCAGGTCGCTCATCAGCGCCGCGTTCACGCCGAGCAGCGAAGGCTGGCCCTGGGTGTGGACGCGGCCCTTCGTGGCGGGCAGCAGCCCGGCGATCGCCTTGAGCAGGGTCGACTTCCCCGAGCCGTTGGAGCCGATCAGCCCGATCGCCTCTCCCTTGTACGCGGCGAAGCTGACCCCCTTCACGGCGTGCACCTCGCGTACCCCGGGGGACTGCCGGCGCGAGGCGAGCCGGCTGAGGGCCGAGGTGGCGCTGCCCTTTCCGGTGCGGGCGCCGTTGACCTTGTACGTGATGTGGACGTCGTCGACGACGACGGTCGGGACCCGGAGGTCTGTGCGGTCAGCCACGTCCGTAACTCTCCTCGGCCTTCCAGAAGTAGATGAATCCGCCCACGCCGCACAGCAGCGCCCAGCCGGTGGCGATGGCCCACACGTGCGGGGGCAGCTGTTCGCCCCCGAAGCTGTCGATGAGGGCGAACCGCATCAGGTTGATGAAGACGGCGGCCGGATTGACCTCCAGCGCCAGTTTCACCAGGTGCGGTACCTGATTGCCCTGGAGCATCGTGCCGACGCTCCACATCACGCCCGACGCGTACATCCAGGTGCGCAGGATGAACGGCGTCAGCTGGGCGATGTCCGGGGTCCGTGCGGCCAGCCTGGCCATGACCATCGAGATGCCGGTGTTGAAGACGGCCTGCAGGGCCAGGGCCGGCACCGCCAGCAGCCAGGCGGGCTGCGGGTACTGGCCGAACACCAGCAGGATCAGGACCAGCGCGCCCAGCGAGAAGAGCAGCTGCTGGAGCTGTTGCAGGGCCAGTGCGATCGGCAGTGAGGCCCGCGGGAAGTGCAGGGCCCGCACGAGGCCGATGTTGCCGCTGATCGCACGGGTGCCGACGGTGATCGACTGGCTGGTGAAGGTCCAGATGAAGACTCCGGTGACCAGGAACGGGACATAGTCCGGGACGCCGTGCTTCGTCTTCATCAGGACGCCGAAGATGAAGTAGTAGACCGTCGCGTTGAGCAGCGGGGTCATGATCTGCCAGATCTGGCCGAGCTTCGCCTGGCTGTACTGGGCGGTGAGCTTGGCGGTGGCGAACGCGGTGATGAAGTGCCGCCGCCCCCACAGTTGCCGGACGTACGCCGGCAGGGTCGGGCGGGCTCCGCTCACGGTCAGTCCGTGGCGGGCCGCCAGGGCGGCGAGCTCGCCCGGGGCGTATTCGGGCGGGGAGGCGGACGGCGGGGCGTCCGCCGGGGCCTGGGCTGTTGTCTGGCTCACCACGATCGCTTTCGACGGAAGGCGGGAAGGCGGGAAGGCGGGGAAACGGAGGGGCGGGGAGGGGAACGATCAGTAGCGACGGGACGGGACCGTATCGTCGCAACGCCGAGGGTAGGACGGACCGACGTCGCTACGCAACCGTTTCGTCGTCACGGACTATGATTCGGCCATGACCACCGACCCGGGAAGCCGCCGCCGTGCCCCCGCCGGAGCCGCCGTGCTGCGCGAGGACGTGACCGATGCGATCCGCACCGCGGTCTTCGAGGAGCTGGCCGCGGTCGGCTTCGCCCGGATGTCCATCGAGGGCATCGCGCGCCGCGCCGGCGTCGGCAAGACCGCGGTCTACCGCCGCTGGAAGTCCAAGCTGCACCTGGTCCTGGACCTGGTCTCCGCCGTCGCGGTGCAGGGCATGCCGGCCCCGGCCACGGGCTCGCTGTACGGGGACGTCCGCGCCGTGCTCGAACTGGCCGCGTACGCCCTGCGCCACCCGCTCGCCTCCCAGGTCATCCCGGACCTGCTCGTCGAGGCGGCCCGCAGCCCGGAGATCTCCGACACCATCAAGGCCGCCCTGCTCGACCCGCAGCAGGGCATCGCCGCCGTGGTCGTACGGGACGCCGTCGCGCGCGGGGAGCTGCCGCAGGGCAGCGACCCGGACCGCGCCCTCGATCTGATCGTCGGGCCCCTCTACTGGCGGCTCGCGGTCGTGAGGGGCGAGCTGCCCGCGGGCTATCTGGACGATCTGGCGGCCTCGGCCGTCGCCGCCCTCACCCGCTGAGCGCACACCGCGTCCTGCGGGGCCGCGGCGTCAGCACGACGATCGCGACATCACTCGTTGGGGACCGTAACCGGTGACCCCCGGCCGTTCACGGGGTTGAGCCATACGGATAGCCAGGCCCCCGATGAACGGACGTGCTCACCATGCCGCCACGGCTCAGTGTCGTTGTCCCCGTCTACAACGTGGAACCCTTCCTGACGGACTGTCTGAAGTCCCTCGCGGAGCAGACCGTCACCGACCTCGAAGTGGTCATGGTCGACGACGGTTCCACCGACGGCAGCGCGGCCCTGGCCGCCGGGTTCGCCGCACAGGACGACCGCTTCCGGCTGGTCAGCCAGGAGAACGGCGGACTGGGGCACGCCCGCAACACCGGCGTCCGCAACTGCGACCCCGAAAGCCGCTACCTCGCCTTCGTCGACAGCGACGACGTCGTCCCGCCGCGCGCGTACGAACTGCTGCTCGGCGCCCTGGAGGAGACCGGCTCGGACCTGGCGTCCGGCAACGTGCTGCGGCTGCGGGCCGGTGGCAGGCTCCAGCAGTCGCCGATGTTCCGCACACCCATGGCGACCACACGGCTGCGCACCCACATCACCCGTGACCGGCAGCTCGCCGGGGACCGGATCGCCTGCAACAAGGTCTTCCGCCGCTCCTTCTGGGACGAGCACGCGTTCGCCTTCCCCGTCGGCGCGCTCTACGAGGACATCCCGGTCGTGCTGCCCGCCCACTTCCTGGCCGGCTCCGTCGACATCGTGAAGGACCCCGTCTACCACTGGCGGGACCGCCCCGGATCGATCACCGCAGGCCGGGCCGTCGTGCGCGGGGTCCGGGACCGGGTCGCGCACGTACAGGGCGTCTGCGACTTCCTGGCGGAGAACCGCACCGCCGCCGACAAGAACCACTATGAGGCGCACGCCCTCGCCAACGACCTCTGGTACTTCATGGAGGTCCTGCCCGAGGGCGACGACGCGTACCGCGACGCCTTTCTGACGCATACCAACGCGTTCCTCGACCAGGTCGACCCGTCGGTGCTCGACGGGCTCCCGCTGCGGCTGAGGCTGATGTGGCACCTCGTGCGTGAGCGCCGCACGGAAGAACTGCTGGCCCTGCTCGCCTTCGACAAGCGGGAGCCCGGCGCGTTCGCCGTACGGGGCCTGCGGCGCCGGCGGGCCGCCTACCCACCGCTGAGCCGTCCGGTGCCGAGCCGGGTGCTGCGCCTCGGCGACGGCGATCTGCCGCTGGTCGCCCGGCTGCGGGAGGTGCGCTGGCAGGACGGAAAGCTGCACCTGAAGGGGTACGCGTACATCCGTAACCTGCCCGTCGCCTCGGGCCGCTCCGAATTCCGGGCCGGCTGGTTGCGGGCGGCCGGCGGGCGGCAGGTGGTCCCGCTGCGCCTGCGCCGGACCGGCGAGCCGGAGGCCACCGCGCTCTCCCGGCAGAGCCTGCACGACTACGACCGGTCGGGCTTCGAGACGGTTCTCGACCCCGCCAGGCTCCGTATCGCCGCGGACGGCCCGGCCGATCACATCACCTGGCGCCTGGAGCTCGGCGTCGCGAGGAACGGGATGCTGCGGCGCTCCGTACCCACCACCGCGGAGGCCCCCGTGGCGCCGCCGGTGCACCGGCCGGACGGCGACCACCGGATCGTGCCGGTCTTCGAGGCCGACCGGCTGGTCCTGCACGCCGAGCGGATCGACGCACGCTTCGAGACCCATCGCGCGGGTGAGACGGGCGACGGGACGGCCACCGTCGTCGTCGACGGCATGCTCCGGGACCGGCTCGGCCGCCAGGATCTGCGGCTGGGCCTCACCCACCGCCCCTCCGGCACCACCTTCGAGTGCCCGGTGACGGTGCACGAGGACGCCGCGCCCTCGGCGGCGGGCTGGCGGCGCTTCACCGCCGGGATCCCGCTCACCGCACTCCTCGACGCCAGGCCGGCAGCCGGCGAGGCGCGGTCGGGCCTCCCGTACAGCGTCCATCTCATCGGCCCCGGCGGCCGCCGGACCCCGATCGATGTGCCAGGTCCTGTCCCCTCGGGCCGGTACCCGCTCGCACCGGTCGCCGACGAGCCCCGCGAGCTGGCCCTCACCGTGAGCGCCCGCGGCAATCTGCTGATCAGCGACCGCTCCGTACAGCCCACCGTCGAACTGGCCGCCTGGACGCAGGACGGGAAGCTGCTCCTGGAGGGAGGCTTTCCCGACGATCCCGGGCGCCCGGTCGAGCTGGTGGCCCGGCACAGCGGCCATCACGAAGAGGCGGTCTTCCCCGTCGAGTTCACCGGACCGCAGGACGAGCGGCGGTTCACGGCCGAGCTGCGGCCGGACGCCATCGAGGTGTGCGGGGGCGGAACGCTGCCACTGGGGGAGGGCAACTGGTACTTCTTCCTCCGCGAGAAGGGCGCCGCCGACGAGAGCGGCGACATCGCCCTGCGCCTCCCGGCCGCCGTCCATCACACCCTGCCCGCGGCCCGCACCCTGACGGGTCGTTCGTACGTCATCGAGCGCCGCTTCCACGACCAACTGCTGCTGAGCTGCGCACCCCCGCTCGGCGCCGGGGAGCGCGGCCCGCGCGCCAAGCGGCTGCTCAGCAGCGCCTACGCGGCGCAGCGCGCCGCCGCGCTGCGCGGGACCGTGCTGTTCAGCAGCTTCGACGGCCGCCAGTACTCGGACTCACCGCGCGCCGTCCACGAGGAGCTGACCCGGCGCGGGACCGGTCTGGAGCATCTGTGGGTGGTGCGCGACGGGCAGGCGCGCATCCCGGCCGGCGCCACCGCCGTGGAGCACGGCTCGCGGGCCTGGCACGAGGCACTGGCCCGCAGCCGGCACATCGTCACCAACACCCAGCTGCCCGAGTGGTTCGAGCGGCGCGAGGGCCAGACCGTCGTCCAGACCTGGCACGGCACCCCGCTCAAGCGCATCGGCCTCGACCTCGCCGGCACCGCCCAGGCGAACCCCGCCTACATCGCCACCCTCGAACAGCGCGCCCGGCAGTGGAGCTTCCTGGTCTCCCCGAACACGTACTCCACCCCCGTGCTGCGCCGCTCCTTCGGCTTCGAGGGCGACGTCCTGGAGTGCGGCTATCCCCGCAACGACCTCTTCCACGCCCCGGACCGGACCAAGATCGCCGCCGCGGTACGGGAGACCCTCCAGATCCCCGACGGCAAACGGGTCGTGCTCTATGCGCCGACCTGGCGCGACGACCAGCCGAGGAACCGCGGCCGCTACGCCATGGACCTGCGGCTCGACCTCGCAGCAGCCGAGCGCGAACTGGGCGCGGACACCGTCCTGCTGGTGCGCCGTCACTACCTGGTCGCCGACCGGCTCCCGGACAGCGGTACGGGATTCGTCCGCGACGTCTCGCGCTACCCGGAGGTCGGTGAACTGATGCTGATCAGCGACGCGCTGGTGACGGACTACTCCTCGCTGATGTTCGACTTCGCGCAGACCGGCCGCCCGATGCTCTTTCACACCTACGACCTGGAGCACTACCGCGACACGCTGCGCGGATTCGCCTTCGAGTTCGAGTCGCGGGCCCCCGGCCCCCTGATTCCGGACTCCGGGGATCTCGTCGAGGCGCTGCGTGACCCGGTCCGGTCGACCGCGGGACACGCGGGGGCGTACGAGGCGTTCCGGCGGGACTTCTGCGACCTCGACGACGGCCGGGCGGCCGCCCGGGTGGCCGACCGGATGCTGTAGTCCGCACCCCTGTGCCGCACCGCTCCCCGACGGGTGCGGATGCGCGGTGAACTGCGGGGTGACGCGGTGGTGAACGTGAATTGACGCACGGACTGTCCGAACTGCGTGAACCGTTCGAGTGATTCGGAGAATGTGGCGTTTGCACGGATGCGCAGGGAATCCGAGCTGTGGGCCGGACAAGTATGTTCATCGGTGCGTTGCAGGGCGTCGTCGGGTTGCTACGTTCTGTTTTCATGGGTATCCGAATGTGGTGCGAAACCTTGGATGTGCGACGAGCCAGAGCCGCTGTACTTGTTGCCGCGGCGGTCGGTCTTCTCGTGCGCACGGTCATCGCGGCGAATGTTCCGGGACCCGCCGATGTGCGCTTCTTCCAGGGATTCGCCCAGGCCGTCGCCGCACACGGGCCCATTCGAATCTATGAGCAGTCGATGCCCGGTCTGCCCGTCTACAACCACCCGCCACTGGCCGGCTGGATGCTGCTCGGACTGAACAGTCTTTCGGGATTCGGAATGTCGTTCGCCACGCTGATCAGGTGGCCTGCTTCGATTGCCGATTTCCTCTGCGCCCTGCTCGTGTTCGAAATTGTCCGCAGGCGTGCCGCGCTGCGTACCGCGGTGCTGTGCGCGGCCGGCGTGGCCGTCAGCCCGGTGCTGATCGCCACGTCCGGCTATCACGGCAACACCGACGCGGTCGCCGTCATGTTCGCCCTGGCCTCCGCCCACCTGCTGGCCGACCGCAGGTCCCCGCTCGCGGCGGGGGTGGCCGCGGCGCTGTCGATCAGCGTCAAGTTCGTCCCGGTGGTGGTGATCCCGGCGCTGCTCGTCGCCGCCCTGCGCGGCGGCCGGCCGGTGCTGGTCCGCTTCGCCGCCGGGTTCGCCGCCGTGTTCGCACTCGTGTGGGGGCCGGTCCTCGTGACCGTGCCGCAGGACCTCCAGCGGAACGTGCTGGAGTACGCGGGCGGCGGCTACCGCTTCTGGGGGCTGGTCCGCTTCGCCGACGTGTTCGGCCTGCCGGAGTCCTTCATCGCCTTCATGCAGGGTGGCGGCCACTTCCTCTTCGTCCTGCCGTGCGTGGCCGCCGGCGTCTGGCTCGCGTGGCTGCGGCCCGCGCAGCTGCCGGGCGTCGTCGCCGTCACGCTGGGCCTGCTGCTGCTTCTGTCCACCGCCTCCGGCCTGCAGTACCTGACCTGGGCGGCGGCCGGAATGTTCGTCCTCGGGCCCTGGGAAGGGTTCGCGTACAGCTGCGTGCTCGGACTGACGGCCGTCCTCGGCTACAGCGGACGCTCCGCCGTGAGCTGGAGCGAGCCGGTGCTGTATCTGGGCGCCGCCGGCTGGATCGTCCTCGCGGCCGGACTGACCACCGGCGTCCGCCGCCTCCTTTCCGCGCGGCCGGGCGTGGCCCGGACCGGCCGCTCCGGCGGGGCGCAGGTCTCCGCTCCCCGTACCTCCCAGCCCTCCGGTTCCGCCGTCACCTGACCGCGACGCCGGAGCGGCGCCCGCCACCGTCCCCTCCCGATCACAGCCACGAGCACCGAGCGCAACTGGAGAACGCCCCGTGAAGGAAAGCCCGAGTCCCAGGATCGGCATCCTGGTGGTCGCGTACAACGCGGAGACCACGCTGGAGAAGACCCTCGACCGGATTCCGGAGGATTTCCGGTCCCGGGTCGACGAGATTCTCATTCTCGACGACGCGAGTCATGACGCGACCTTCACCGCCGGCTGCCGGTGGTCGCAGGCCGAGGGAATGCCGCGGACCGTGGTGATGCGGCACACCAAGAACCTCGGTTACGGCGGGAACCAGAAAGCCGGATACGCGCTGGCCGCCGCACATGGACTCGATATCATCGTGCTGCTGCACGGCGATGGGCAGTACGCCCCCGAATTGCTCCCCGAAATGGTCGCACCGATCGAACGCGGCGAATGCGAAGCCGTGTTCGGATCGCGGATGATGAAATCGGGCAGCGCTCTCAAGGGCGGAATGCCGATGTACAAGTGGCTGGGCAACCGCATTCTCACCCGGCTGGAGAACGGGCTGCTCGGATCGGAGCTCACCGAATTCCACTCCGGATACCGCGCCTACAGCGTCGAGGCACTGAAGAAGCTGCCCGTCGACCGGAACACGGACGCCTTCGACTTCGACACCCAGATCATCGTCCAGCTGCTCAACGCGGGAATGCGGATCAAGGAAATCCCCGTGCCCACGTACTACGGCGACGAGATCTGCTACGTCAACGGCATGAAATACGCGAAGGACGTGGTCAAGGACGTCCTCGAATACCGCCTCGCGGTCAAGGGTTTCGGCACCTGCGCCTGGATCCCCAAGCCCGTCGAGTACGCCTTCAAGGAGGGCGACGGCTCCTCGCACGCGGTCATCCTGGAGAAGATGCGGAAGATGCCGCCCGGCCGGGTCCTGGACCTCGGCTGTTCCGGCGGGCTGTTCGCACAGCGCCTCGAAGCCCTCGGCCACGAGGTGACCGGGGTGGACTACGTCGAGGTGCCCGGTGTGCGCGAGAAGTGCAGCCACTTCCATCTCGCCAACCTGGAGGAGGGGCTGCCGGACGGGATCGGCACCGGCTTCGACTACGTGGTCGCCGGGGACGTCATCGAGCACCTCTCCCGCCCCGAGCAGGTGCTCGCCGAGGTCGCCACCGTGCTGCGGCCCGGCGGCGAGGTGCTGCTCTCCGTGCCGAACTTCAGCCACTGGTACTCACGGCTTCGGGTCGCCGTCGGGGCCTTCGACTACGACCGCCGCGGCATCCTCGACGAAACGCATCTGCGCTTCTTCACCCGGTCCAGTCTGCGCCGCACCGTACGGGCCGCGGGCTACGACGTCCTGGACATCGCCTCGACCGGGGCGCCGTTCTGGTCACTCCTGGGCCGCGGTCCGCTCGCCGCCGTACTCGGCGGGGTGTCGAGGCTGCTGACCCGGATCCGACCGACCTTGTTCGGCTATCAGCACGTCGCACTGCTCACCCCGCATGCGGCCGAGACGATCATCGCTGGAGAGCACGTCGATGTACAGGACATCCTCAACCGACAGTACGTCCCCGCCGACCGGGTCCGCGTCTGAGGCGACGATCCCCGAACCCACCCCCGCCCCGGCATCCGAGTCCCGGGCGGTCGCAGTCAGGAGCAAGGCCTTGACCCTCCCCAGTCTGATCCTGCTGCTGTTCGCCGTGTTCTCGTCGGCGGGTGGCCAGATCATGCTCAAGCACGGGATGAAGGGCGCCGTCGCCACCGCCGGGCGGGACGGCGGTTCGGTCGCGCTGCGCGCCGCCACCAGCCCGTGGGTCGTGCTCGGCCTCGTCGTCTTCGCGGTGTCCGCACTCGCCTGGATGTCGACGCTGGCCAAGGTGCCGCTCTCCATCGCCTATCCGTTCAACGCCCTCGGCTACCTGCTGATCGTGGGGGCCGGGGCGACGGTGCTGCACGAGCGGACCTCGATGTGGACCTGGGGCGGTTCGCTGCTCGTGGTGGTCGGCCTCGCCACGGTCATGGCGGGGCAGCAACGCTGAGAGCGACCTGCACATGCCGAAGGGCCCGCCACGGCGGGCCCTTCGGCATGTGCGACGGAATCAGACCGTGGCGGGCTCCTCGCCCAGCAGCACCCGGCGCACCACGCGCTCGGCGGCGCGGCCGTCGTCGTACGGGCAGAAACGGGCACGGAAGGCCGTCAGCAGTGCCCGGCTCGCGGGTCCGTCCCAGCTGCCGTCGGCGAAGACCCGCGCCAGCTCGTCCGTGGTCGTCGCCACGGCGCCCGGGGTCTCGCCGGGCCTCCCGGACAGCAGGTCGAAGACGACCCCGCGGACCGTGCGGTACGTCTCCCAGTCCGGGGCGTGCACCACGATCGGGCGGTTCAGGTGCGCGTAGTCGAACATCACCGACGAGTAGTCCGTGATCAGCGCGTCGGCCGCCAGGCAGAGGTCCTCGATCCGCGGGTGGTCGCTGACGTCGATGACCGACGCGTTCGCGGGCAGCCCCGCGCCCCCGTAGAAGTAGTGCGCACGCACCATGACCACGGTGTCCGGGCCGACCGCGGCGCAGAACCGTTCCAGGTCCAGGCGGCTGGTGAAGGCGGCCTCGTAGTCGCGGTGGGTGGGCGCGTACAGCAGGGCGCGCTGCCCGGGGCGGATACCGAGGCCCTCGCGGATCTCCAGGACCCGTTCGGGGGTCGCCGACGCGAGCACGTCGTTGCGCGGGTATCCCGTCTCCAGGCTCCGTGCGGCGCCCGGGTAGGCGCGGGCCCACACCTCGGTGGAGTGCGGATTGGCGGAGACGCTCCAGTCCCAACGGTCGATCCGCTTGAGCAGCCGGTCGAAGTTCAGCCCCTGCGCCGCCGCCGGGAAGTCCTGCTGGTCCAGGCCCATGATCTTCAGGGGGGTGCCGTGATGCGTCATCACATGGACCTGGCCGGCCCGCTTGACCACGTGGTCGGGGAAGTTGACGTTGTTGAAGAAGTACGTGGCGCGAGCCATGGCCGCCCAGTAGCGGCGGGTGCCGGGCACCACGTGGTCGATGCCCTCCGGCAGCGAGTCCAGCTGGTTCCTGGAGACCACCCACACCCCGCGCACCCCCGGCGCCAGCTCCCGGGCCTTGCGGAAGACGGCCTCCGGATTGCAGCTCACGCCGCGGTTCCAGTACGCGGCGTAGACGGCGAGTCCGCGGTCCAGCGGGAGCTTGCGCTGCCACCAGTAGTAGCGCCTGCTCAGACTGCGCTTGGCCCGGTCCCGCACCGCGTCCGGCGTGGCCCGCAGCCCGCGGCGCAGGGCCAGGGCCGTGTCGAGGGTGCCGAGCACGGCGTACCGTCCGCCGCCGATCAGCCGGGGCCGCAGCCCGCGCGCGCCGCCCGGGAAGCGGTGCCCGGCGGGCCGGTACGCGCGGTGGAAGGCGGCGACGGAGCGTACGTACCGTCGGCGCCGGCGCGTCACCGAGGGGTAGCCGGACAGCAGCTCCTGGACGGCCCGTTCGAAGAGCAGCGGCTGTACGGGGAGCAGCCGGGGGCGCTCGCGGACGAACTCCATCAGCCCGGCGTACGCGTCGACGAGTCCGGCCGGTGCCGAGCCCGGCAGCGCCTCGTCGTCGAGGGCCGGCAGATAGCGCTGCTGGCGGTGCTCGACGCAGGCGGTGGACAGGACGGCCACGGACTCGGCCGCGGCGAGCGTCTGGAGGGCGTACATCCGCTCCCCGTGCTGTCCCGGAGCGAAGGTCAGCTTCTCGCCCTCGTGCAGGACGCGGCGCACGGCCCGGTTCCAGGACACCGGGGCGATGTCGAGGAGTGCGGACTGTCCGGGCGCGGTCAGCGGGCCGTCGGAGAGTTCGCCCAGCAGCTCCAGCGACCTGCTGGGCCGGGGGCGCCCCCGGAACGGCCGTTTGTGATGGCCGAACAGCAGCAGATCGGGGTCGTCCGCCGTCCCGAGCCGGTCGGCGATCGCCCGCAGCGCGTCCGGAAGGAGGACGAAGTGGGCCTCCAGGAACATCAGATAGTCCCCGACGGCCCGCTCGGCCCCGGCATTACGGCACCCGTCGGGACCAGCGCCGTCCGCGAGGTGGATGGCCTGCACCCGGCCGTCGCGGGCGGCGAAATCGTCGAGCAGCAGCCCCGAACCGTCCGGCGCCCCGTCGTCGACACCGATCACCTCGATGTCCGTGAACGTCTGGGAGAGCACCGACTCCAGGCATTCGCGCAGACTTCCCCGGGCGCGGCGGACAGGGATGATGACACTCAGGCGCGGCATACGGACTCTTTCTCGGACACGGGCGTGCGGAGCAGCATGGACCGGGGCGCAGCGCGTGGAGGCGCGCCCGATGGTGGGGGCGGGTACTCCGTAAACGCCCGATGGAGTGACGGGGTTACGCCGGACTCCGTCAGCCATGCGAAACGCCGGAAAGGGGCAGTCCTGCCGGCGTAAGCAGGACTGCCCCTGGTTGACGTGCGTATGTGCGACTCGTGCGGTGGTGCCGTGGTGCGGCTACTTGACCGCGCCCGCCATCACGCCGGAGACGAACTGGCGCTGGAAGGCGAAGAACACCGCGAGCGGAATCACCATCGACATGAAGGCGCCGGGCGCCAGTACGTCGATGTTGTTGCCGAACTGCCGTACCTGCTGCTGGAGCGCCACCGTGATCGGCGGGGAGTCGGAGTCCGCGAAGATCAGCGCGACCAGCATGTCGTTCCACACCCAGAGGAACTGGAAGATCCCGAGCGAGGCGATCGCCGGTCCGCCCAGCGGCATCACGACCCGGGTGAAGAGCCGGATCTCGCCCGCCCCGTCGAGCCGCGCCGCCTCCAGCAGCTCCCGCGGGATCTCCGCGAAGAAGTTGCGCAACAGGAAGATCGCGAAGGGCAGGCCGAAGGCCGTGTGGAAGATGATGACGCCGAAGGTCGTCTCGAAGATCCCGACCGCGCCGAAGAGCTTGGAGACCGGGATCAGGGCGACCTGCACCGGGACCACCAGCAGCCCCACGACCACCAGGAACCACCAGTCGCGGCCCGGGAACTCCATCCAGGCGAAGGCGTATCCGGCGAGCGAGCCGATCACCACGACCAGGACCGTCGAGGGGACGGTGATCAGGACCGTGCTGAACAGCGAATCGGTGAACGTCGGATTGTCCAGCAGCCGGGAGTAGTTGTCGAAGGTGAGCTCGGAGGGGACGGTGAAGATCTTCCACCAGCCGGTCGCCGCGATCCTGTCCGCGCTGCGCAGCGAGGACAGGAACAGCCCGACGGTCGGCATCAGCCAGAACAGGGCCACCAGGATCAGGACCACGCGCATCACACCGCCGCCGGCCAGGGCCGCGATCCGTGCGCCGAGGGGCCGCCCGGCCTTCGCCGTACCGGTGTCCGGGGCGTCGCCCGTTCCGGCGGGCGCGGCCGTGGTCGAGGGTGTCGTCATCGGCGCCCCTCCTTCCGTATCCGCCTGATGTTGAAGAGCATCACCGGGACCACCAGCAGCAGGAGAAGTACGGCGATGGCGCTGCCGATCCCCAGATCGGCATCCGTGCCGAAGGAGGACCGGTAGAGCTGGAGCGCCAGCACGTTCGCATCGTCCTGCGAGGAGCCCGGCGCGATGATGAAGACCAGGTCGAAGACCTTCAGAACGTTGATCATCAGCGTCACCAGCACCACCGCGAGGACCGGGGCGAGCATCGGCACGGTGATCCGGCGGAACACCTGCCACTCGTTGGCCCCGTCCACCCGGGCCGCTTCCAGGAGTTCGCGCGGCAGACCCGCCAGGCCGGCCGCGATCAGCACCATGGCGAACCCGGCCCACATCCAGACGTAACTCCCGATGATGCCGGGTGTCACGAACGACGGGCCGAGCCATTCCACCCCGTTGTACGGCTCCTTGAAGTTCGAGGCAGGGAGCCGGAGTTCGGCTCCGTCCGCGGCGGCGGGCAGGGTGAACACCCCGTCGGCGCCGGCCGTGGCGGAGGCGACCACCTTGCCGTCCTTGACGGCCTCCACCTTGATGCCCTTGAGCCCGAGCTCCTTGGCGTCGATGACGTTGGGTTTACCGCCGCCGCCCTTCGTGAAGTCCAGCCAGGCGGTGCCGGTGATCTTTCCGTCCCCGCTTGTCTGCGGGGCGCGGGCCGGCTTCGCGTCGGTGGGCATCTTCGCGGGGAGCACCCCGACCAGCGGCAGCTGGACCGGCTCCCCGGCCCGCACCGGCACCTTCGTCACGAAGGAGCCGCCGTCCGCCGCCTTCAGCGGATGGACGGGCAGCGGATGCGCCTTGGGGAAGCCCGCCGAATCGGCGAACGTGTCGTGCACGCCCACCCATACGGCGTTGGCGACGCCGCGCTCCGGTGCCGCGTCGTACACCAGCCGGAAGATGATGCCTGCGGCGAGCATCGAGATCGCCATCGGCATGAAGACGACCAGCTTGAACGCCGTGCCCCAGCGGATCCGTTCCGTCAGCACCGCGAAGATCAGCCCGAGCACGGTGGCGACCGTCGGGGCGAAGACCACCCAGATCGCGTTGTTCTTGACCGCCGTACGGATGGTGTCGTCCGTGAACAGCGCCTTGTAGTTGTCGATCCCGGCGAATCCGGTGCCCGCCTGGTCGAAGAACGACCGGTAGACGGAGTACACGATCGGATACACGACGAGCGCGCCGAGCAGCACCAGCGCGGGCAGCAGGAAGAGCGCCGCGATGACCCTGCGGGTGCCGGTCACGCTCCTGCGGGTGGGCACCTTGCGGCCGGGCGACTCCCCGGGCACGGGCTCCCCGGGCAGGGGCTTCCTGGGGGCGGGGACCGAGGCCCCGCCGGACGGTTGCTTGTCGGGTGACTGATTGCCGGGCGTTTGATTGTCGGCGGGGAGCGCCTCGTCGGCGCCCCCCGCTGCTGCTGTCGTCATCGCGTCAGCTCTTGTACGCCTTGGCCGCGTCGGACTCCAGTTTCGCCTGGGTCCCCGCGATGTCCTTCGGGTTCTTCAGGAAGTCCTGGAGGGTCTTCCACTCGCCCTTTCCGGGCGTCCCGCCGAACGACTGCGGAGCCTGGTCGGACATGTCGAACCGCACGGCGTCACCGGCCGCGATCAGCGCCTTCGCGATGGTGCGCTGCACCTCGTTGGGGTACGCGGCGGCGTCCAGGGACTTGTTCGGCGAGATGAACCCGCCCTGCTCGGCCCAGATCTTCGCGGCGTCGGTGGAGGCCAGCCAGGTCAGCAGGGCCTGGGCGCCCTTGCCGTCCTTCAGGATCACCGCCGCGTCGCCGCCGGTCACCACGGGCGACTCGGCGCCGACCGCGGGGAACGGGAACACCTTGGCGTCCGTACCGACCTTGGCCTTCGTCTGCGCGATGTTGATGCTGACGAAGTCACCCTCGAAGACCATGCCGCCCTTGGGCTGGTCCCCGCCGGTGAAGGTCTGGGTGACCGAGGCCGGGAACTCCGTCTGCAGCGCGCCGTCCGCGCCGCCCGCGATCAGGGAGGGCTTGCCGAAGAGCTGCGCCAGGGTGGTGAGCGCGTCCTTGACGGACGGGTCCGTCCACTTGATCTTGTGCTGGGCCAGTTGGTCGTACTTCTCGGGGCCCGCCTGGGAGAGGTAGACGTTCTCGAACCAGTCGGTGAGCGTCCAGCCGTCCGCGCCGCCGACCGAGACCGGGGTGACGCCCGAGGCGGACACCGTCTCGGCGGTTGCCAGGAAGTCCTTCCAGGTCTTCGCCTCGGACGCTCCCGCGTTCTCGAACACCTTGGCGTTGTACCAGATCAGGGACTTGTTGGCGGCCTTGAAGTACACGCCGTACTGGGTGCCGTCGACCGCGCCGAGGTCCTGCCAGACCTGCGAGTAGTTCTTGGTGAGCTGGGCCTTCGCCTCGGCTCCGACCGGCTTGGCCCACTTCTTCTCGACGGCCTGCTTGATGGCGCCGACCTGCGGGATCATCGCCACGTCCGGCGGCTGGCCGCCCGCGATCTTCGTACCGAGGAAGTTCACGATCGGGTCCTGCGCCGGGACGAAGGTCACCTTCGCGCCCGTGCGCTTCTCGAACTCTGTGAGGACCTTGACGAAGTTGGCCTGCTCGGGCCCGGTCCAGACCGCGGCGACCGAGATCTTCTCGCCGTCCAGTTTCGGTAATACGACGCTCGGCGTGGTCCCGGTGTCCTTGGACGAGCCTCCCTCGCCCTTCGTGGCCTTTCCGCCGTCACCGTCGTCGCTGCAGCCGGTGAGGGCCAGCGCGCCGATGGCGGTGAACACCAAGGCGGCCCTGCGAATCCGAACCGTTGTGCGCATTCCTGCCCCGTCTCTTCTGTGCGCGTGCACGGACCGGCACCGGCCGGACTCCCGGTAGTGCCGGTCATTCATCACGTCGTCCTGTGCGCACAGTCCTACGCCGGGGATCCGGGCGCCGCAATACCGCCAGAGGGCCCAACTCCTTGATCGTGATGGGCTCGTGACGTGAGGTCAGGGCAGGTGTGAGGCGATTGGGGCGACGGACCCACCGGGTGGGCCCGCCCAGTAGGCCCACCCGGTGGGCCCACCGTCGCTCGTGGGTCCGCGGGCGGTGGCGGCGGCCGGTCGTTCAGGAGTGCGCGGGCGGCAGTGGCGGCAGCGGCTCGGCGTTCACCGAACGGGCCGCCCGCTCCAGCGCACTGGCCAGCAGCGCCAGGTCCGTCGGCCCGTTGCCCAGCTCGCGGACCGGGCGACGGGTGGGCGGATCGCCCATCCGCTCCCACTCCAGCGGTACGACCGTGGGCCGCAGCGTCGCCGTACGCGGGATGCGGCCGGTCACCCGGCCGCCCTGGAACGGTGTCACCCGCCCGTCGGGATGGCCCAGCCGCCCACGGCCCGGCGCCGGTTCGTCCGGTGACGGCGGCACCACGGGCGGGTCGAGTACGACGCGCAGCCGCGCTCCTCGGGCCAGTTCGGTGTCCTCCGTGCGGTCCGGGCGGGCGGACGTGGCGACCAGGTGGATGCCGAGCCGGCCGCCGTCCCTGGCCACCGTCTCCAGCGCCCGTACGACCGAACCCGCGGCCGGCCGGCCCGGGCTGCCCAGCGCCGGGGCGATCAGCGCGTCGAAGTCGTCCACGAGCACGACGAGCCTGGGCAGCGGCGAGGGGCCCGGGTCCGTCGCCCGCGCCGAGGTGGTCCGCAGCCGCAAGGTGCCGCTCATCGCGGACTCGACGTCCCCGTGCTGCTCGGACGGGCCGGGGGGCCGCTGCCCGACCATGCGCTGCGCCACCTCGTACCGGCTGTGCCAGTCGGCGAAGTCGAGGCCGCCGAGGAGCTCGGCCCGCCGCTTCACCTCGCCGCCCAGGGCCTGGGCGAACTCCCGCATCCGGACCGGATCGGAGGCCACCAAGTGCGTGAACGCGTGCGGGAGTTCGGTGCAGGGGTGCAGGCTCTCGCCGCGCTCCCCGCCGGCCCCGTCGACCAGCAGGATGCCGAGCCGGTCGGGCCGGTCGGCGGCGGCCAGCGAGGCGGCGACCGCCCTCAGCAGTTCGGTACGTCCGCTGCCGCCGGGCCCCTCGATGAGCAGATGCGGTCCCTCGTCCGAGAGATCCACACTCACCGGGCCCCGGGGCCCGGCCCCGAGCACCACGACGGGCCGCCCCGCCGCCCCGGCCGGGGCGCTCGCAGAGGTGGGGGCGGGCCGGGGAGCGGACGTGGCCGCCGGCCCGGAATCGGAACCGCGCGCGGCGACCTGGGGCCCGTCGCCCTGGCGCGGCCCGCTGACCCGGTTCGAGGAGCGCCCCGATCCGGCGGTACGCAGGCTGTCGGCGCCCGCGACGTCGTCGGCCCCGCCCCAGGAACGGGTGTCGGAGCCCGGCAGGGTGCGGGAACTCGGGGTGTCCCCGGGCCCCCCTTCGTAACGCTGCGCACCGACGCGGGGATAAGGGGTGCGGCCGGAGCCGGTGTTGTCGGGGTAGGGGGTGCTCCCGGAGTCGGTCCTGCCGGGGTACGGGGTGCGGCCGGAACCGGTGCTGCCGTACCCGTCGCCGCGGGCGGGGGCGTGGCGCGGCACACCTGCGTGGGTGTCGTTGCTGCGGGGGTAGGGCGTGCGGCCGGAGCCGGTGTTGTCGGGGTACGGGGTGCGGCCCGAGCCGCGGTCGTCTGTTGTGCCGGGGTACGGCGTGCGGCCGGAGCCGGCGGGTTCCTGGTACGGCCCGCTGTCGGGGTAGGGCGTGCGGCCGGAGCCGCGGTCGTCCGTCGCGCCGGGGTACGGCGTGCGGCCGGAACCGGTGTTGTCGGGGTACGGCGTGCGGCCCGAGCCCCAGCCGCGGCCGTCGTCGTCCGTGTCGCGTCGTGCGCCCGCGTGCGGCGGGTCGGTGGGGGTGCGCTGGGCGCCCACGCGGGGGCCCGTGGCGCCCGGGTGAGCGGTGCGGCCCGAGCCGCGGGCGTCGTCGGCCGTCGCTCCCGTACCGCCCGTCCAGCTGCCCGCGCCGCGGACCGTCGCGCCCGGCTGCTCGTCCGCCGCGGAGGCCCAGCGGGCCATCAGGGAGGCCGGGGTGGCGCGGGCCAGGCCCAGCTCGTCCAGGAGGCGGGCGGACGGCGGGAGCGCCACCGCCGCGCGGTGGCCCGGCAGCGCGGTCGAACCCTCGGCGCGCAGCGGGGCCAGCGCCCGCGCGAACCGCTCGGCCCAGTGCGCCGACACCGCGTCCACCGCGGCGACCGTGCCGTGGCCGGCCGCCCGGCCGCCCGCGGTGCGCAGCAGCCGTATGGCCGTCGCCACATCGCCGCTGAGCATCGCTACGGCCCCGCACTCGCGGAAGGCGATCGAGGCATGGCAGGCCGCCTCGTACGTCGCGGCGACCGGCGAGGTGGGGGTGGCGGCCGGGGTCTCCGCCAGACAGATCAGATGGATGCCCGCCGCCGCACCCGCCGCGGCCAGCCGGGCGGTGTTCTCGCGCAGCACCGCGGAACCGGGGTCGCCGTCGACGATCACCACGGTGAACGGGCCCTCGTAGTGCCGGGCGGCCTCGGCGACCGTACCGGGATCGAAGCTTGCCCAGCCGGGGCCGAGCGGGCCCTCGTCCAGGCGGCGCACCAGCTCCGTCGTCCGGGCGACCGCCTGCTCACGGTCGTACGCCATCAGCAGCCGGCAGTCCTGGCCGTGCATCGGCCGCAGATGCGGCAGCCAGCCGAGCCAGGACCATTCGCGCCGCCGCTCGTCCATGCCGCGTGCCCGGTCCGTGCTGATCAGCACGATCTCCAGATCGGCGGGGGAGTGCAGTGCGGCCAGCTGGGCCACGGCGGAGCGGGCGAGCCCCGCCAGCCGTTCCCGCGGCCCGGCGAGCCCCAGCGAACCGGCCTCCCGCAGCCCCACCGTCACCGGCACGGCGGGCAGGTCGGCCCGCTCGGTCGTGCCCAGCCGGACCACCAGCGCCTCCGGGTGCGCGGTGTCGCGCTCCCACAGCCGGGGGCCCGGGCCCAGCGCGGTCAGCAGGACGGAGGCCGGATCCGGCCAGGTGCCCTCGGGGGCGGAGGGCGGCGCGGTGAACGTCGCGGGGGGAGCCGGGGGACCGGCCTCGTCGGGCGCGTTCTCGTGCACCGGATCGCCCTTGCTGCCCGCGAGCCGGCGGGCCCAGGCGCCTATGCCGCCACGACGGGGCGCCACGTCGTCCGGCACCCGGCCGGTGCGCGCGGAGCCGGAGCGCGGCCGTGCCGGGGACCGCCCGTCGGGGTCGGCCGAGTGCTCGTGTCCGTGGGCGGCGTC
This sequence comes from Streptomyces sp. NBC_00464, assembly GCF_036013915.1. Lineage (NCBI taxonomy): Bacteria > Bacillati > Actinomycetota > Actinomycetes > Kitasatosporales > Streptomycetaceae > Streptomyces > Streptomyces sp. NBC_00464. The sequence continues at coordinate 4,882,716 of NZ_CP107899.1, forward strand.
CGGGCCGTCGTGGTCCTCAGGCCCGCCGTACGCCGGTCCGTAGCCGTGGTCCGGGGTCGGGAGGGCGGTGGCCGGCGCCGCGGCCACCCGCAGATGGCCCTCGCCGTCCGGCGCCGTCGCCAGCGTGGGGGTCCGCGCACCGGAGGTGAGACGGAGCGTCGATTCGCCGAGCCGGAGCAGCGCGCCGGGGCTCAGCCGGACCGGACGGTCGCGGACGTCCGTGCCGTCCAGGGAGGTGCCGTTGGTGGAGCCGAGGTCGGCGACGGAGACCCGGCCGTCCGCGGAGACGGTCACCGCGCAGTGCAGCCGGGACACATCGGGGTCGTCGAGCGGGACGTCGGCGTCGGCCGAGCGGCCGATCCGGATCTGCCCGCCGTGCAGCAGGTGGACCCCGCCCGCGTCCGGCCCGGCGATCACGTGCAGCTGGGCCGGGACGGCGTCGTCCGTCGTCTCGTCCTCGCCCGGGACCTGGAGTGAGAGCACCGCCCCGTCGACCAGGGGTGGCTCACCGAGGGCGCACCGCTGCGCGTCGAGCCGCTCCCGCCCGGCGAACAGCACCACCGCGCCGCTGCCGAGGGAGCCGTCGGGCCCGGAGACGGACGCGGCCAGGTTGGATGCCACGGTGGCCAGTGCCGTCCCCGCGGGGGCGGTGATCAGCACGTCGCAGGCGCGTGCGGGGGTCTGGCCGCTGCGCGGCGCGAGGACGGTCAGCCGGATCTGCATCGCCGTCAGCGGTCCCTTCTGCGCGCGGTGTCCGGCAGGGGAGACGCCCTGTGATTCCCCCCACCCGGCACGGACGCGTCGTCCGGTACAGGTTCGTCACGTACCGCAGGGCTCCCGACCCCACAGTTCCGTGCTGGAGGCATCCTCGCACCTGCCACTGACAACACGCCCGGGGGTCACCGCTAAGTGATCTTGAAAGGTCGGCTGTGCGCCCAAAAGTGCCTGCTTGGCCGGTTCCCGGGGCGCTCACAAGAGGCCCGTGCTGCACTCGGCGTGAACCTGAATTGTGACCCGGACTGTGATCCGGACCCTGCCCCGGTCCGTGATCCGAACCGTGACTCGGAGCCGTTCCGTCGGACTCCTCCGCGGCAACCATCGGCCCGGGACGAGCGTCTTCTTCCGCAACCGGCGCTCCGGGACGGCAGGCGGACTGCCCAGCGGACCGCGTGGCGGACCGCTGGGCAGACCGCACTCCTCCGGGGAATTACGGAGAATGTCGACAAAAAGGTAACCTGCCCGACCCGGCCGTCCACTCCGGCCGCCCCACTAGAGTGGGCCGGAACTCGGGACGGATCCGGGGGACCGCAAGCACCACGATCAGCAGGGAGCGCATGACGTGCGGCCGGTAGGCAGCAAGTACCTGCTCGAGGAGCCGCTGGGACGCGGCGCCACGGGCACCGTCTGGCGCGCCCGCCAGCGAGAGACCGCGGGCGCCGAGGCGGCCGTCGCAGGCCAGCCCGGCGAGACCGTGGCGATCAAGGTCCTCAAGGAGGAGCTCGCCAACGACGCGGATGTCGTGATGCGGTTCCTGCGCGAGCGCTCCGTCCTGTTGCGGCTGCGGCACGACAACATCGTGCGCACCCGCGACCTGGTCGTCGAGGGCGATCTCCTCGCCCTCGTCATGGACCTGATCGACGGCCCCGACCTGCACCGCTACCTCCGCGACAACGGCCCGCTCACCCCGGTCGCCGCCTCGCTGCTCACCGCGCAGATCGCGGACGCGCTCGCCGCCAGCCATGCCGACGGCGTCGTCCACCGCGACCTGAAGCCCGCCAACGTGCTGCTCGACGAGCGCGACGGCCAGATGCACCCGATGCTCACCGACTTCGGCATCGCCCGCCTCGCCGACTCCCCGGGCCTGACCCGGACCCATGAGTTCGTCGGGACACCGGCCTATGTGGCGCCCGAGTCGGCCGAGGGCCGCCCGCAGACCTCCGCCGTGGACATCTACGGCGCCGGAATCCTGCTGTACGAGCTGCTCACCGGCCGTCCGCCGTTCGCCGGCGGCACCGCGCTGGAGGTCCTGCACCGGCACCTCAGCGAGGAGCCCCGCCGCCCCAGCACCGTCCCCGCACCGCTGTGGACGGTGATAGAGCGCTGCCTGAGCAAGGACCCGGACCGTCGGCCCAGCGCCGAGAACCTCGCCCGTGCGCTGCGTACCGTCGCCGCCGGCATCGGCGTGCACGCGAACTCCGCGCAGATCGCGGCCGCCGACGGGGTGGGCGCCCTGCTCGCGCCCGACCCGGCGCCCACCGCGGTCCCGGAGACGCCGGGAGCGGCCGACCCCACACAGGTGCTGCCGAGCAACGCCGGCTCGTACGACCCGAACGCGGCCACCAGCGTCATGCAGCAGAACGCCGGGCCGGGCGGCGGCCACGCCGACCCGACCGCGGTCATGCCGCCGGTCCCGCCGCGCCCCGAGGGGACACCGCAGCCCGACGGACCGCACCCGTGGCAGTCCCAGCTCCAGGCCGCCCGCGACCGCAACGAGCAGACGCAGGTCCAGTACCTCGACCCGAGCCAGGACCCACTGCGCCGCCGCCCCCAGCGCCAGCAGCCGCAGCAACCACCGCGTCACCAGCAGCAGTACCCCCAGCAACAACAGCAACAGCCGCAGCAATACCGGCAGCAGCCGCAACAGCAGCAGTACCAACCCCAGCCCCAGCAACAGCAGTACCAGCCGCAGCAACAGCGCCAGCAGTACGCGCCGCCGCAGCAGCCCCAACAGCCGCAGCAGCCGGCCCAGCGCGCGCCCCGCGAGCCGAGGCAGCGCAACGCCAACCCGATGAAGATCCCAGGGCTCGGCTGCCTGAAGGGCTGCCTGTTCACGCTGGTGCTGCTCTTCGTCGCGAGCTGGCTGATCTGGGAGCTCACCCCGCTGAAGGACTGGATCGGCCAGGGGCAGAGCTATTGGCACGCGATCACCGACGCCTTCGACACCGTCACCGGCTGGATCTCGAAGCTCGGCGGCGACAGTGGGGACAGCGGCGGCAGCGGAACCTGACCGGACAACCGACCGGGCACCGCACGCGGGCACCGCACCCGGACACTGACCGGACTCTGTAGCTATATCGACTTCTGCGGACCAATTCCGAGGCAATTCGCCCGCAGAAGTGAAGGTTGGCGCCATCCAGGGCACGCAACCCCCCGATCGCCGCGTAACTTTGTCGACCGGGGGTTGTTGTGCGAGGGTCCATCGCCAGCCGCTGAGGGAGCAGTCTTGGCACGGAATATCGGCAGCCGGTACACCGCCCACCAGATTCTGGGGCGCGGCAGCGCCGGCACGGTGTGGCTCGGCGACGGCCCCGAGGGGCCCGTCGCCATCAAGCTGCTCCGGGAGGACCTCGCGTCCGACCAGGAACTCGTGGGCCGCTTCGTCCAGGAGCGCACCGCCCTGCTCGGGCTCGACCATCCGCACGTCGTCGCCGTCCGCGACCTCGTGGTGGACGGCAACGACCTGGCCCTGGTGATGAACCTGGTCCGCGGTACGGACCTGCGCACCCGGCTCGACCGCGAACGCCGACTGGCCCCCGAGGCGGCCGTCGCGATCGTCGCGGACGTCGCCGACGGCCTCGCCGCCGCGCACGCCGCCGGGGTGGTCCACCGCGACGTCAAGCCGGAGAACATCCTGCTCGACATGGAGGGCCCGCTCGGCCCCGGCAACTCCCACCCCGCGCTGCTCACCGACTTCGGCGTGGCCAAGCTGATCGACACCCCGCGCCGCACCAAGGCCACCAAGATCATCGGTACGCCGGACTATCTGGCCCCCGAGATCGTGGAGGGCCTCCCGCCGCGCGCCGCCGTCGACATCTACGCCCTGGCAACGGTGCTGTACGAGCTCCTCGCGGGCTTCACGCCCTTCGGCGGCGGCCACCCCGGCGCCGTTCTGCGCCGCCACGTCACCGAGACCGTCGTCCCGCTGCCCGGCATCCCCGAGGAGCTCTGGCAGCTGCTGGTCCAGTGCCTCGCCAAGGCCCCGGCCTCCCGGCTGCGCGCCTCCGAACTGGCGGCGCGCCTCCGCGAGCAGCTCCCGCACCTGGCCGGAATACCGCCCCTGGACGTGGACGAACCGGACGACGAGTCCGAGCCCGAGTCGCACGGCCAGGCCTACGACGAGCAGCAGTACACCCCGGCACCCGAGGAACCCCGCCGCCGCGGCGCGGTCCCGCTGGTCCCCGGCTCGTCCCCCGACTCCAACCGGGACACCCACACGAGCATGCGCGTCCCGGCCCCCGACGAACTCTCCGGCGGCCCCCGAGGCACCGCCCGCGCCCCCCGAGCCCCGGGCAAGCCCCGCCCCGGCTCGGCCCGCAACAAGTCGGCGGCCATCCGCAAACGCCGCCTCACTCTGAGCGCTGCGGCGCTGGTGCTGGTCGCGGCGGTGGGGGTGGGCGGCTGGCTGGCGCTGGGCGGCGACGACGCGGGGTCTCAGTCCCCCCAGGACACGAAGAACTCGGCACCGGCGGCGCCGTAAGTCTTGTCGTCCGCGGTGGCGATGGTGCCGACGACTTCGCGGACCTGGATCTTTCCGGTCTCGGGGTCGGTGACGGCGAGCTTGTCGCCGTTTTCCACGTCCACGACGGGCTTGGTCTTGCCGTCGGCTTCCAGAACCGTGGTGCCGGGCAGGACGCCGTGCGGGATTGGGTAACCGCCCCCGGCGACGAGGGGGCGCCGGGGCTCACGGTGCGCCACCACGAACAGTCCTCCCGGGCGGGGCGATGTCCACCTCCGACCCGCAGGGGTGGACATCGCCCTGCGCCGGTTCTGCCGGCCCTTCTCAGGCTTGCGGGACGTACTCCAGCAGTGGCGGAATCGACGCGTCGCCAACCCCCTCCATGGTCATGACGACTCGCCTGCGACAGGATTTTCCGAGCCATTTCATAAATCCTTCAAGATTTACGAAATCGTCGGCACTCCTCACTAGCTGCGGATCGAACGTGAATTCCATTTCGTGAGCACGGAAAAAATAGCACCAGAACGTGATATTTCCGACCGTGATAGTCAAAGTCGCCGATGCATCCTCATCTTTTTCCAGGAGTGCAAACAGATCTGCCGGGTCGATCGCGGGGTCGTCAATAGTTGAGTTGGGATCAACTGAGAGGGTGACTTCGGCGCCTAGTGCCGGGAGCGATGACATCATCAGCCGCCACTCGTGGATGCTGGTGTCGAATACGTATATGTCCCGCAGTGCACCGTCCACTTCAAAGTGATCGGCGTTATATTTCATGATGAACCACTCCCGGCTTAGCGACTTAGAGGAATCCTGCGAACGCCAGGGATCCGTTCTTCATGCGCCATCTGGCGCCCCACCCTCCGTCAATCTTGATATCTAGAGTCGACCCTCCATATTTTAGGGGGTCCTTGAGGTGGGGGTTGATGGCCCTTGTCGCATTGGGGCTCGTGAGAACCTCATGGATAATTTCTTCCGCGATCTCGGAGCGCTCCCTGTCCGTCACCTTGCCGAAATTATACAAATCGGTGTGTGCCTGGCCTCGCTTTGCCAGGTTTGACGAGTGTTTCTGAAGAGCGCGCCCCGCTTCCGACAACTGCCGGGAGAAAGTCTTGGTTGCCACCGCTGCGAGATCATCTTCACCCGCGCCTGTCAGGCAGTTGTGAACCAGGACCGGCGTAGCCCCCGCCACCACATAGTACGTATGCACAACCCCGACCGTCAGGTCGTAAGTGACCCCCGACGCCCGGTAGTTCCGCACCGCCGACACCACCGCCGTCGCCCCGCCCGGACGCTGGAGCTCCGTGCCCGGCTTCAGGTTTCTGGCATCGGTCCAGCGGTGGTGGGTGGCGTCCCAGAACGGGTGGTGCCACGTGGTCGTGAGCTTGACGGGGCGAGGGGTGCCGGCGCCCGTAGCGGGAGCCGCGACCGGCCCGACTGCGTGCGAGGCGGCCGGTTCAGGGGTCAGGAGGAGGTCCGTGAACTCCTTGTCGTCCTTCGTGACGATGTGGCGTTCGACCTTCTCGGCAGCCGTGACCTCCGTCTGCGGGTCCGTGGAGGTGACCTCGTCGCCCGGTCTCAGGTCCGCGATGGGTTTCGTCGTGCCGTCCGCCAGGAGGACGTGCGTATCGCCCTTGAAGCTGTGCTTCGTGCAGGCGGCGGCAGCCGATTCCATGGCCTTGACCTGGGAGCTGGCCGCCTTCGCCGAGGCCTCGGCCGCCCGGACCAGGTCCTCGGCCTCCTTGACCAGCTTGTCGGCCTTCTTCAGGGCCCGCCAGATCTTGAATGCTTTCCAGCCGGCCTTGATCGCCTTCGCGATCTTGCCCCAGGGCACGGCGTTCAGGGCCGTGTTGACGCAGCCCATCACGTCGCCCTTGGTGAAGCAGTTCACCGCGTCCGTGAGGCCGATGACGTCAGCGACCAGGCTGATGACCTTCTGGGTCAGGCCCTCCCGCTGCTTCTTGGCCGCCGCGGCGACGGCGCTCGCCGTCTTCACCTCCTGGGCCGCCTTGGCCGCCTCCGCCTGCACGTTCTGCGTCGTGTTGCCGATGTGCCCCCGGCCGCCGTTGTCGTCGCCGACCGCGAGGCCGTCGGAGCACCGGCCCTTGTGGCAGGTGGTGCGGTTGGGGCCGCCCGGGTCGACCGGCCCGTCCGTGATGATCCGGCCGGAGCCGTCGCCGTACGGTGTGCCGATGCCGCACAGGTCCGCCGGGCACAGGCCGGACGGGTCGCTCAGGGTGACGGGACTGTTGTTGGCGTACGCGTACGCGTTCCAGCTCTCCGGGTCGCCCGCGCTGATCAGCGGATCCGGGTTCAGGAACCGGCCCACCGACGGGTCGTACTCCCGGGCTCCCAGGTTCGTCAGGCCCGTCGCGTCGTCCTGCTGGCCGCCGACGTACCCCTTCGTGCCCTGCCAGTCGGCCGCCGCCGTCCGTACCTCGCCGAACGGTTTGTACTGGCGGCGGGTCACGGCCTGCGTGCCCGCGTCGATCTGCAACTGGCCGGTGTTCTGGCGGTCGGAGACGACGTAGTCGACTCGGTCACCCTTGGCGTCGGCCGTGTGGACGGCGATCTGCTGCCCGCCCAGCGCGACGTAACGGCTGCCCTCCGCCTTGTCCGCGCCCGCCTTGAGCGTCAGCTCCTGGTCTCCCGTGCCCGTATGTCGACACCGTGGATGTGACTCCTCCCCGCCCTGAAGGGCGGGGCTTCTCGCTATGCCGTGTTGGCGTGGCGACGGACCAGCCCGGCCCGTAGAACGTTGAGTGCCCCGACCTCGTCGGCGTGTGCCTGGTGGCCGCAGTCGACGCAGTGGAACTTCTCCTGTGTGGGCCGGTTCTCCTTCGCGGTGTGCCCGCATGCGGGACACCTGCGGGAGGTGTTGCGGGGGTCCACGGCCATCACTTCCCGCCCGGCACTCTCAGCCTTCGCGTTCAGGATCGTCAGGAACACCCCCCAACCGGCATCAGCGATCGAACGGTTCAACCCGGCCTTGGCCCCAGCCCCGTTGGGCAAAAACATGCCCGCGGTTTCGGGGTCGGGTCTCGGCGTGGGGGCTTTGCTCATGTTGCGGATCTTGAGGTCTTCGTGCGCGATGAAGTCGTGCTCACGGACCAGGGTGAGCGCGGTCTTGTGCGCGTGGTCGAGCCGCCGTCGCCGCACCTTGCCGTGCAGGGCTCCCACCTTCTCCACCGCCCGCTGGTGGTTACGGGTGCGGTCCTTTGCCTCGCAGCGTGGGAACCGGGACAGGGCCCGCTGCGCGCCCTCCAGCCTGGCGGCGGCCTTGCGGGCGTGGCGCGGGTTGGGGATGTGTACACCGTTGGAGTCGGTGAGGAACCAGGCGATCCCGAGGTCGATGCCGATGTCGGACCCGGTCGCGGGCAGCGGTTCGGGCAGGGGCTGGTCGGCGGTGATCACGACGAACCATTTACGGCCCTCGCGCTTCACGCTGACGGTCTTGACCGTGCCCAGCACCGGGCGGTGCTGGTTGACCTTGACGTGCCCGACGCCCTGGAGGCGGACCCGGGTGACCGGGGTGTGCGGGGTTGAGTCCCAGCGGCAGCCGTCCCCGTCCCTGGGGAAGTCCACCGTGTCGAACCAGTTCACCCCGCGAAAGCGCGGGTAGCCGGGCTTGTCCCCGGCCTTGATCCGGCGGAAGAACGCGGCGAACGCCTTGTCGAGTCGCCGAAGTGTGGCCTGCTGCGAGCTGAACGACCAGCGGCCCTGCCGCTCGGGGTCGAAGGCCCGGATGTCTTTGAGCTGCCCGGACTGCATCCCGTACTTGATGCTCGTCTTCGAGGGGTGCCGGTAGGCGTCACGGCGTTCCTGCAACGCACCGTTGTAGAGCGAGCAATGATCACGCAGCATCTCACCGAGCGCGATCGCCTGACCCACCGTGGGCCGCAACAGAAACTTGTACGCACGAATCAACCAGCCCACCCCCTACGCTCGGCTCCACGAACCAACGTATCGCTGACAAACATCAGCACGACGCGAACCATCCCGCCTCACTCGCAAGAGTGGCAACGCCTGCCAGTCCTTCGAGGCGGAGTTACACCCATTGAGCATCGTCAAGCACTACATCGAGCAGCAGAAACGTCCGCTCCGACCATCACGTCAGAGCAGCCACGAGATCGCATTCCCGCCCGGCCTGAAGGCTGGGATTCCCTGCGAAGACCAGGGATGGAAGCGGCGCTCGCAGTGCCGGACGCCACGAGCACTCTGGATCGCCTCCTCCGCTCCTCGGCAATGGCGCAGCACCGGCCGACTTCGACGCCGGTGATCACGTGAACCTCACCTGGAACGGATATATCGCGGCGGCGAGCGCCTTCGGGCCTTCGGTCCTGGTCCCGGACGTCCTACCGGGCGGCTAAGGGCTGTCCCGTCCCTCCCGGGCCCCCCGTTCCACGGGGTCCGGGAGGTCTGCTGCCCGCCCGTACGCGATCGTGATCATGCAGTCCGAGGAACGCCCGCGCCGACAGCCGTTACGCTGGACCCGTGGCAGTCGTCGATATTTCCGAAGAGCTGAAGTCCCTCTCCTCGACCATGGGGTCGATCGAGGCCGTCCTGGACCTGGATGCGCTGAGGGGTGACATCGCCGTGCTCGAGGAGCAGGCTGCCGCTCCGTCCCTCTGGGACGACCCGGAGGCGGCGCAGAAGATCACCAGCAAGCTTTCGCACCTCCAGGCCGAGGTCCGCAAGACCGAGACCCTGCGCGGCCGGATCGACGACCTCGGAGTCCTCTTCGAGCTCGCCGAGGACGAGGGCGACGCCGACGCGCTCGCCGAGGCCGAGACCGAGCTGGAGTCCGTCCGCAAGGCGCTGGACGAGATGGAGGTCCGCACGCTCCTCTCCGGTGAGTACGACGCGCGCGAGGCCCTGGTCACCATCCGCGCCGAGGCCGGTGGCGTCGACGCCGCGGACTTCGCCGAGAAGCTCCAGCGCATGTACCTCCGCTGGGCCGAGCGGCACAACTACAAGACCGAGGTCTACGAGACGGCGTACGCCGAAGAGGCCGGCATCAAGTCGACCACCTTCGCCGTCGAGGTGCCGTACGCCTACGGCACGCTCTCCGTCGAGCAGGGCACGCACCGGCTCGTCCGGATCTCCCCGTTCGACAACCAGGGCCGCCGCCAGACGTCCTTCGCGGGCGTCGAGGTGCTGCCCGTGGTCGAGCAGACCGACCACATCGAGATCGACGAGTCCGAGCTCCGCGTCGACGTGTACCGCTCCTCGGGCCCCGGCGGCCAGGGCGTCAACACCACGGACTCCGCGGTGCGTCTGACCCACCTCGCGACCGGCATCGTCGTCTCCTGCCAGAACGAGCGCTCGCAGATCCAGAACAAGGCGTCCGCGATGAACGTCCTCCAGGCGAAGCTCCTTGAGCGCCGCCGCCAGGAGGAGCAGGCGAAGATGAACGCGCTCAAGGGCGACGGCGGCAACTCCTGGGGCAACCAGATGCGTTCGTACGTCCTGCACCCGTACCAGATGGTCAAGGACCTGCGTACGGAGTTCGAGATGGGCAACCCGGAAGCGGTCTTCAACGGCGAGATCGACGGCTTCATCGAGGCGGGCATCCGCTGGCGCAAGCAGAGCGAGAAGTAGTGAAGTAGTCCCGCCGGGGCGGGACGTACGCGAAGAGGGGCGCGGAAGCCGAGGCTTCCGCGCCCCTCTTCGCGTATCCGCGGTGCGGTCAGGAAGCGGTGCGGCCGAGGCACTGCTTCAGTTCGTCGACCTCGTAGAAGTAGCTGCCCTTGGCCACCGGCTCGCAGCCCTTTTTGAACGCGGTCTGCTTCTCGTTGTAGAGCATCCGCACGAGGTACTTGTTCCCCTTCCGGAACAGGTCCCACTGGATGTTCGTGGCCATGGACGCCACCGACTCGCCGCGCCACGGGTTGTCGGCGTACGTGTACGGCCGGGCCTCCGTCACGGCCTTCGTGCTGCCGGGCAGACCCATGAGCGCGGCCAGCGGGATGATCTCCTCCGCGTGGGTGAAGCGCAGCTCCGCGCCGGCGTTGCTGGTTCCGTTCCGCTTGGCGTCGATCTTCGTGAAGAAGTCGTCGAGCAGGACGTTCGCCATCCTGTACGTGATGTCGCTGTCGTCGAAGCCCGGCCCCTTCTCGTAGAAGTCCTCGGCGTCGCTGAGGTACGCGAACCACTTGGCGTCACGGGGCGCGATGTAGCGCTTCATGTTCCAGTCGCCCTCGTCGGCCATGGCCGGGGCGATGCTGTAGAGGGCGTAGACCGCCTGCGCGAGCTCCACCTCGGTGCCGATCGAGTCGAACTCGCCCGCCGAGATCCGCTTGACGAACGCCGGCTTGAAGATCTTCCTCAGTACGTTGCGGGCCGCGGTGTGCGAGGCCGGCTGGTCGGTGATCGTGTCGAGGGTGGCGGCGAGCCGCTCGTCGTTGTCGACGTAGTCCCGGTACTCCGCGCCGCCGGCCGACTTGTGGAAGTAGAGCAGGTCCGCATCGGTCCTGGCAGGCGTGATGAGCGATGCCAGGGCCGGGTCGTTCGCGGCGAGGGCCTCGGCGAACAGGTTCCCGCTGTCGACGGCCCGGTCCTTGCCGGAATTGGTGACGTTGATCTGCTCGGAGTCCTTGGCGATCTGCTTGAAGAGCCCGGGAAGCCGCTTCTCCAGCCGTACGGCGGTGTCCTGGATCTCGCGCACGCCCCGCCCGCTGAGCTGCCCGTAGCCGATCTTGTCCATGGCGGCGAGCAGCGCCTTCGTCTCCCCGCCGAACCGCTCGCCGGCAGCGGTGAGCTGTCCCTCGCTCCGCGCCTTCTCCCACAGGGCCAGGATCAGGTCGCCGTCCTCGCTGTCGGACGCCGCGCGGGAACCGTGGCGGGAGACGTTCTCGGTGAACACGGGGACGAAGCCCTTGGGAGCGGGCTGGTACGACCGCGGGTTCTGCTGCGGTGCGTACGGGGTCTTGGTGGCGTAGTAGCCGGAGGAGTCCGACTGGGCCTGCGCCGGCAGCGCCGCAGGTATCAGGGCGGAGACAGCGAGCGTCAGGGAGAGTGCGGCGGTTCGCTTCTGCATGGGTTCACCGGGTTCGGGACGGAGTCGGTTCGGTCGGATGCCCAGATCATGATCCTTTCGGATGAACCGGGCATGGCCGCAGGGCGACCGGCAGGCGTCCGAAACGGGCCTTGGGTAAAGGGGAGTTGGCCTGGTGAGTTGCGTGGGCGGCGTGGTGAGTGCGTCACAGTCGTGGTTCTGAACGAGGGTCAACTCTGTCCAAAACGGTGCACATTGCATAGAACGGCCTTGACGTAATCCTTAACTCTGGACAGGGTGCTAGGGCAGCGTGCGTATGTCTGGGACGGGTGTGATCGGGGGCGGGCGGCATGGCCACGGCACGACGTGGGCCGGCGTTCGGAGCAAACCCCGCTGGGCCATGCCCCGCATATGGCTGCTCCATTGACGAGAACAGCTACTGGGGGTAGCAGCACATGACGAAGAAGACGCGAGTCCGCGTTGCGCGGATAGCCGCGGGTGCGGTCATTGCCGCCGGCGCCTCGCTCACCGCCGCGGGTGCGGCACAGGCCATCGGTATCGGCGTCGGTGTGGAGGCCGGCGACAACGGTCTCCACGTCGGCGTGCAGGCCGGTGAAGGTGACAACGCCGGACCGGGCGGTGGCGTCGACGCGGGTACGGACGCGGGCGCCGATGCCGGTACGGATGCGGGTACCGATGCCGGTACTGACGCTGGTACCGACGCCGGTACGGATGCGGGCGCTGACGCTGGTACCGATGCCGGTACTGACGCTGGTACCGACGCCGGTACGGATGCGGGCACTGACGCTGGTACCGATGCCGGTACTGACGCTGGTACCGACGCCGGTACGGATGCGGGCACTGACGCTGGTACCGATGCCGGTACTGACGCTGGTACCGACGCCGGTACGGATGCGGGCACTGACGCTGGTACCGATGCCGGTACTGACGCTGGTACCGACGCCGGTACCGATGCCGGAACGGACGCGGGTACTGACGCTGGTACCGATGCCGGTACGGACGCGGGCACTGACGCCGGTACCGACGCGGGCGCTAACGCAGGCTCGAACGCCGGCACCGATGCGGGCAGCTCCACCAACGGTTCCACGACCGGTTCTGTCACCGGCTCCAACGATGGCGACGCCGGCACCTGCACCGTCTCCCTCGACGGTGCCGAGTGCGTCGACTCCGACAACACCGACACCGACTCGGTCGGCAACCAGCCGGTCGAGCAGGGCAAGGGCAAGGACGAGCTCGCCGAGACCGGTGCAGCCGAGACCACGTTCCTGCTGATCGGCGCCGCGACGATGATCGCCGGAGGCATCGGCTTCCGGATCCTCCCGCGCCTGGTGAACGGCCGCACCGCCGCCTGACGGGCAGCAGCGGTACGCGTACACGTACACGTACGCAAACAGGGGCCCCGGATACCGCGATCGGTATCCGGGGCCCCTGTGCATGCGTGCACGCGCCTGCGCGTACGAGGACGAACGTTTTGCCGGCCCGGCAAAAGCGCGGGCGGGCGGCGGACAGGTCGGTGCGCTACACGGTCTGGTGCGCCAGCAGCGCCAGCGCGGCCAGCAGCACCACCATCAGGGCGATCAGCATCGCCGGGCTGAGCCCCGCGAACGATCCCTGCTCCTGTTCCTGCTGCAGTCGCGCGCGGCTTGCCCGGCATACGGGACAGCGCCCCTCGCTCACGGGCGCCGCGCAGTTCGCGCATACCAGTCGGTCATAGGTCATGCGCTTTCCTCCTCCCGCGCGGCGGAGCCGCACAAGCCTTCTCTCCGCACAACGCTCACGGAAACGCAACCGTTCCCCCTACCACTGTGCCAGCTCGCACGGATTTCGGCGCGGCCCGCCGGATACCTCCGGTCGGATCCCAGTACGATCTCCGGTCCGATCCCGGTCCGATCCCGGTCCGAACCTCTTCCGACGCTGCCCGAGCGCTGCCGTTTCACCGTAAATCACCCATCCCGGTACGCGCGCCTGCACGCCTGAGCCCGGTTCGCGTATGGTCACGCACACCTACTCCCGGCCGACCGTGGTGCATCCGTGATCCGATTCGACAACGTCTCCAAGACCTACCCGAAGCAGAGCCGTCCCGCTCTACGGGATGTGTCTCTCGATATCGAGAAGGGCGAGTTCGTCTTCCTGGTGGGCTCCTCCGGCTCCGGCAAGTCCACCTTCATGCGTCTCATCCTCCGCGAGGAGCGCGCCAGCCAGGGCATGGTTCACGTCCTCGGCAAGGACCTCGCGCGCATGTCCAACTGGAAGGTGCCGCACATGCGCCGCCAGCTGGGCACGGTGTTCCAGGACTTCCGCCTCCTTCCCAACAAGACCGTCGCGGAGAACGTGGCGTTCGCCCAGGAAGTGATCGGCAAGCCGCGCGGCGAGATCCGCAAGGCGGTCCCGCAGGTCCTCGACCTCGTCGGTCTCGGCGGCAAGGAGGACCGGATGCCCGGTGAGCTCTCCGGTGGTGAGCAGCAGCGCGTGGCGATCGCGCGGGCCTTCGTCAACCGGCCCATGCTGCTGATCGCGGACGAGCCGACCGGCAACCTCGACCCGCAGACCTCGGTCGGGATCATGAAGCTGCTGGACCGGATCAACCGGACCGGCACCACCGTGATCATGGCGACCCACGACCAGAACATCGTCGACCAGATGCGCAAACGCGTCATCGAGCTCGAGCAGGGCCGTCTCGTACGCGACCAGGCGCGCGGCGTCTACGGCTACCAGCACTGAGCACCCAGCACTGAAAGGACGCCATGCGCGCCCAGTTCGTCCTGTCGGAGATCGGCGTCGGCCTCCGTCGCAACCTCACGATGACCTTCGCCGTCGTCGTCTCCGTCGCCCTCTCGCTTGCCCTGTTTGGTGGCGCGCTGCTCATGCGCGAGCAGGTCAGCACGATGAAGGACTACTGGTACGACAAGGTCAACGTCTCCATCTACCTCTGTGGCAAGGGGGATGCGGAGACGGTGGTCCAGTGCGCCAAGGGTGCGGTCACCGATCCGCAGAAGAAGCAGATCGAGAGCGATCTGAACAAGATGGACGTCGTCGACACGGTGACCTACGAGTCGTCCGACGAGGCGTACAAGCACTACCAGGAGGAGTTCGGCGACTCCCCGATGGCCGGCAACATCACGCCGGACCAGATGCCGGAGTCGTACCGCGTCAAGCTGCACGACCCCACGAAGTACAAGGTCGTCGCCACCGCCTTCGCCGGGCGTGACGGGGTGCAGTCCGTCCAGGACCAGAGAAGCATCCTGGACAACCTCTTCGGTCTGATGAACGGCATGAACGTCGCCGCGCTCTTCGTGATGGCGCTGATGCTCGTCATCGCCCTGATGCTGATCGTGAACACCGTCCGGGTGTCCGCGTTCAGCCGACGGCGGGAGACGGGCATCATGCGGCTCGTCGGGGCCTCCGGCTTCTACATCCAGATGCCGTTCATCATGGAGGCCGCGTTCGCCGGTCTCATCGGCGGCGTACTGGCCTGCGTCATGCTGCTGGCCGGGCGCTACTTCCTGATCGACGGCGGTCTCGCCCTCCAGGACAAGCTGAACCTGATCGACTTCATCGGCTGGGAGGCCGTGCTCACCAAGCTCCCGCTGGTCCTGGCGATCGGGCTGCTGATGCCCGCGGTCGCCGCTCTCTTCGCGCTGCGCAAGTACCTCAAGGTGTGACAAGCGCCCCAACGGCGCGCGGGCAACGGGCCGTGCGCCGTCGGGGCGTTGTCCTAGACTCGGCGCCATGCCGGGCCCCGAGTGTCGCGTCGGGCCCCGCGGTCTTCGCCGCGGGGCGGCCCTGACATTGGTCTTCGCGAGTGTGCTCGCCACGGCTGCCGCCACCGGCTCGCTGCCGCACGGGGGCGGGCACGACACCGAGGTGGAGACCCGGTCCGTCGCTGCCGCCGCCGACCGTGACGCGGTGGCCGATGCGGCGGCCGAGGCCGTGGCCGACGGCAAGTCCGGTACGGAGGCGGCCGAGGAGGTCGTCAGCCGCAGCGGGGACCGCTGGGGGGCGGTCTACGACGAGCGGGAGTACGAGGAGTTCGAGCAGGCCCTCGACGGCTCGTACACGGGCGTCGGGATCGCCGCCAGACGCTCCGCCGACGGGCTGGTCGCGGTCGCCCGGGTCCAGCCGGGCAGCCCCGCCGCACGGGCCGGAATCCGTACGGGCGATGTGCTGCGCACGGTCGACGGCAGCCGGGTCGACCGGCGCCCGGTCTCCGATGTGGTGGCGCTGCTGCGGGGTGACCGGACGCGCGCGGGCGCGGGGAGCGCCGTCGTGCTGGGCGTCCAGCGGGGCTCCGTCACCCGGACCGAGACACTGCGGCGGGCCCGTCTCGCCACCGAGGCCGTCTCCGTGCGGCGGCTCGGACCGGACCGTTCCGATTCCTCCGCAGCTGTACTGATCGAGGTCGACTCGTTCACCAAGGGATCCGGCGCCGCGGTCCGCGACGCGGTCCTGAAGGCGCCGGCGGGTGCCGGTGTGCTGCTGGATCTGCGCGGCAACTCCGGCGGACTCGTCGCCGAGGCCGTCACCGCCGCCTCCGCCTTCCTGGACGGCGGCCTGGTCGCCACGTACGACGTGCACGGCAAGCAGCATGCCCTGTACGCCGAGGCGGGCGGCGACACCGAGCGGCCCGTCGTCGTCCTCGTCGACGGTGGGACGATGAGCGCGGCCGAGCTCCTGACCGGCGCGCTGCAGGACCGGGGCCGGGCGGTCACGGTCGGTTCGCGGACCTTCGGCAAGGGGTCGGTCCAGATGCCGAGCCGGCTCGCGGGAGGTTCCGTGGCCGAGCTGACCGTGGGGCATTACCGCACTCCGGCGGGGAGCGGCGTCGACGGCCACGGCATCACCCCGGACCTCGCGGTGAGCGCGGGGGCCCAGCAGCGGGCCGAGACAGTATTGAGTGGCCTCGGGGGTGGGTCGTAGTGCGAAAATGGCCGCACTATGGCTAAGGAAAAAGACACCGGGCGCAAGATGGTCGCGCAGAACAAGAAGGCGCGCCACGACTACACCATCCTCGACACCTACGAGTGCGGCCTCGTCCTCATGGGCACCGAGGTCAAGTCTCTGCGCATGGGCCGGGCCTCCCTCGTGGACGGCTTCGTGCAGATCGACGGCGGCGAGGCGTGGCTCCACAACATCCACGTCCCCGAGTACGTCCAGGGGACCTGGACCAACCACTCCGCCAAGCGCAAGCGCAAGCTGCTGATGCACCGGGCCGAGATCGACAAGCTGGAGTCGAAGTCCCAGGAGACCGGGCACACGATCGTGCCGCTCGCCCTGTACTTCACCAACGGCCGGGTCAAGGTCGAGATCGCGCTGGCGAAGGGCAAGAAGGAGTACGACAAGCGGCAGACGCTGCGTGAGAAGCAGGACACGAGGGAGACGAACCGGGCGATCTCGGCGGTCCGCCGCCGTCAGCGGAGCGCCTGAGCGCACCGCGCCAGTGGCTGCCGGCCGGTGCGGCAGGAATACGCTGGCATCGTCGTGCGTTGGTCACGTACGATGGCACTGCACCCCACGGGGTGTGCACCACCTTTGAAAAATCAACATGGGGATGATCGGTTTCGACAGCGGATGTCGAAGCAGGGGAAGCGAGTCGAGGAAGCGGCAATGATCTCGTAAACCATATGTCGCAAACAATAATCGCCAATTCCAAGCGCGATTCCTCCGCCTTCGCCCTCGCTGCCTAATTAGCAGCTAAGCGAAGACTCTGCGGAGTGTCAGCCCGGGGGTGATCCCGACCCGGATCCTGGCATCACTAAGGGATCTAAACTTCTAAGCCCGGTCACGGGGCCTAGGAGGAAATCAAACAGTGGCTGGGCCTGTCGGAGGCTTGTTCGTGTGACCTCCGGGGCCGAGAAAAGCGTAGCGAACTGCACTCGGAGAAGCCCTGGTTCCGCACCGTTGGACGCGGGTTCGATTCCCGCCATCTCCACAATTCCCATGTGAACGAGGACCCCGCTGCCACCGGCAGCGGGGTCCTCGTTTTTGTGTCCCCGCAACGTCGTGCGGCCGAGGGCGACCGGCGTGCAGGGGCGTGCGCCCCCGGCGTGCGCTCCCGGCGTGCGCTCCCGGGCCGTGCTCCCACGGCTGACCTGCTCGGGGCAGTGCCCGCACCACGGTTCGAAAACAGATGTATCTCTCATGATGAACAACACCGGTACGTGGGGTGGGAGTGTCCTCGGCGTGCGCTACATTCATGGCCCGGGTGCACTGTGGTAAGGGGCGCACGTGGACAGGGTGGGGGCCCGGTCCGGCGGCACAAGTCCGGTCAGTTGCGCGCACCCGGTCCTGAGTGGGGGAAGTGCGTACAACTGTGGAAACTTGGCGTGAAGGTGCCCGTACGGGGCACACCCACGAGCCGAACGAAGTCACCATCCAGCTCGACGGTCTGGGACGACAGCTCTCCGAGCTGCTCCCGGAACCCAGCGCTCCGGAGGCCTCCGACGGTCCGGTCTTCGTCGACGAGAGCGGCCGGCGCGGCAAGACGCTCCGGCGGCTCGGCTGGGTCCTGGCCGCGATCTGTGTCGGTTACGCGGTGACGCTCGTCATCGCCCTGCTCGGAGGCGACTCCATGGCGCCCGTCCTGCCGCTCTCCGGCCAGGAGGAGCAGCAGAAGGCGGAAGAGGTACGGACGCCGGTCACGCCGGTGGAGAGCCCGGGTGCCCAGGTCTCACCCGGGGCGACCTCGGACGTCCTGCCGTCCGGCACCCCGGGGACCGGAGAGAGCGCGGCCGGCACCGGCGGCGCTGCCGTCGACGGGAGTTTCCCGGCCGCGCAGACCGGTTCCTCCGCCCCGGCCCGTGTCGTACCGTCCGCGCAGCACGCCGACGCGGCATCGAGCTCCAGCGGTGGCGAGCCGGCCGGCGAGACGTCCGCCTCCGCGTCGGCCGCCGGCCCCGGGACAGCGAGCGCCGATCCGACGCCCACGTCCCCGGGCCCCGTGACCTCGCCCGTCACCACATCCGATCCTCCTGTGCAAGAGCAAGAAGGCGCCAGCTAGGGCCTCTTGTTCGGACCATGCCGGGCTCGCGGGGGCCGGCACGCACATCTGCCGCGTTGTCGTCGGTCGCCAACGCTCCTTCCCCAAGCTCTCGGCTTCGCTCGAGCAGGGGAGACCCCATCCGACTCCCTCCTCCGCCTTGCAGCTGCACGCACCGGCCCCCGCTCCCTGATCCGGCCTGGTCCGAACGAAAGGCCCCTAGATGACCACCCCCGCCCCGCGGGGCAGGCACCACCGTAAGAAGCAGACCCGGCGGCGCAGACTTCCCATGCGCTACATGCTGCCGTTCCTGTTCCTCGTTGCCCTGCTCGCCATGTTGATGCTGCGCGGCTACGTGCACAGCGAAATCCTCGCCGACCACCGGATCCAGCCACCTGCGGCCACCGACCGGGTGCCCGAGCAGGTGCTCGACGGCGGCCCGGTCATCGACGCGCGCAGCGCCACCGAGCCCGCCGAGACGCTGCGGATTCCCGACCACCGGATCGTGCTGACCTTCGACGACGGCCCCGACCCGGTGTGGACCCCGCGGGTGCTGGACGAGCTGAAGAAGTACCACGCGCACGGCGTCTTCTTCGTCACCGGCACCATGGCCTCGCGCTACCCCGATCTGGTCGAGCGCATGGTCGAGGAGGGGCACGAGGTCGGGCTGCACACCTTCAACCACCCCGACCTCTCCTACCAGTCCACCCGCCGCATCGACTGGGAGCTGTCGCAGAACCAGCTGGCGCTGGCGGGCGCCGCCGGCATCCGTACGTCCCTGTTCCGGCCGCCGTACTCCTCGTTCGCCGACGCCATGGACGACAAGTCCTGGCCGGTCACCCAGTACGTCGGCAGCCTCGGCTACCTCACCGTCGTCAACAACACCGACAGCGAGGACTGGAAGCGGCCCGGGGTCAGGGCGATCATCGACCGGGCCACGCCGGAGAACGGCGAGGGCGCCGTCATCCTGATGCACGACTCCGGAGGCGACCGGTCGCAGACCGTCACCGCCCTGGGGAAGTTCCTGCCGAAGATGCAGGAGCGGGGCTACGAGTTCGACAACCTCACCGCCGCCCTCGGCGCCCCCAGCGCGCACACCCCGGTCACCGGGTACGCGCTCTGGAAGGGCAAGGCGTTCGTCTACGCCGTCGAGGTCTCGGAACACATCACCGGTGTGATGGTGGTGGGTCTCGCCGTCATCGGGGTGCTGGTCCTGGCCCGTTTCGGCCTGATGCTGCTGCTGTCCTTCGCGCACGCCCGCCGGGTCCGCAAACGCGACTTCAGCTGGGGCGAGCCGCTCACCCGCCCGGTGTCCGTCCTGGTGCCCGCGTACAACGAGAGCAAATGCATCGCCAACACGGTGCGTTCGCTGATGGCGAGCGACTATCCGCTGGAGGTCATCGTCATCGACGACGGTTCCACGGACGGCACCGCCGACCTCGTCGACCGGATGCGGCTGCCGGGTGTCCGGGTGGTGCGCCAGCGCAACGCGGGGAAGCCCGCCGCACTGAACAACGGCATCGCGCACGCCCGTCACGACATCATCGTGATGATGGACGGCGACACGGTCTTCGAACCGTCCACCGTCCGCGAGCTGGTGCAGCCCTTCGCCGACCCGCGGGTCGGGGCCGTCGCGGGCAACGCCAAGGTCGGCAACCGCGACTCCCTGATCGGCGCCTGGCAGCACATCGAGTACGTGATGGGCTTCAACCTCGACCGCCGGATGTACGACATGCTGCGCTGCATGCCCACCATCCCCGGTGCGGTCGGGGCGTTCCGCCGTGACGCGCTGAACCGGATCGGCGGCATGAGCGACGACACCCTCGCCGAGGACACCGACGTCACCATGGCCCTGCACCGGGACGGCTGGCGCGTCGTGTACGCGGAGAACGCCCGCGCCTGGACCGAGGCACCGGAGTCCGTCCAGCAGCTCTGGTCGCAGCGCTACCGGTGGTCGTACGGCACGATGCAGGCCATCTGGAAGCACCGCCGTGCGGTGATCGAGCGCGGCCCGTCCGGCCGTTTCGGACGCGTCGGGCTGCCGTTCGTCGCCCTGTTCATGGTCGTCGCCCCGCTGCTGGCCCCGCTCATCGACGTCTTCCTGCTGTACGGGCTCGTGTTCGGCCCCACCGAGAAGACGGTCGTCGCCTGGCTCGGTGTCCTCGCGGTGCAGGCCGTCTGCGCCGCGTACGCCTTCCGGCTCGACCGGGAGCGCATGACCCATCTGCTCTCGCTGCCCCTTCAGCAGGTCCTCTACCGGCAGCTCATGTACGTGGTGCTGCTCCAGTCCTGGATCACCGCTCTCACCGGCGGCCGGCTGCGCTGGCAGAAGCTGCGCCGCACGGGGGTCGTGGAGGCGCCGCGTGCCCTGCCGAGCCAGGGGACCGGACGCAGCACCGACCGGAGGCCCGTCGCGTGACCTACCCCAGCCCCAACCCCAGCCCCACCCCGCCCGATTCGGGCCCGCGCGAGAACCACAGGCCGTACGAGCCGCACGGCGCCTACGAGCCGTACCAGGCGTACAAGCCGTACGACCCCTACGGCCCCCGGACCCAGCCGTTGCCGCAGCAGGCATCGCCGGACCGGGCCGTGCCGCCGGGCGCCCCGGACGCACCGGTCTCCCTGGTGCCGGGGGCGGAACCCGCGCCCGGGCCGAAGAAGCCCGGCCGGGACCGCTACTTCGACCTGCTCCGCGCCCTCGCGCTGTTCCGCGTCGTCCTGTACCACCTCACCGGCTGGGCCTGGCTGCCGATCGTCTTCCCGTCGATGGGCGTCATGTTCGCCCTGGCCGGCAATCTCATGGCCCGCTCGCTGAAGCGGCCCGCCGCACAGGTGATCCGCAGCCGCGTCCGCCGTCTGCTGCCGCCGCTCTGGCTGCTCGGCGCGATCGGGGTCACCGGCATGGTGCTCCAGGGCTGGGGGCCGGACGCCGACGGGCACCCCGGCTGGTGGTGGACCCATCTGCTGCTCTGGATCCTGCCGCTGAGCGATCCGCCGTTCGCCGAGGAACTGCCGGGCATCCACGGCTTCCTGGGCGAGACCTGGGGGAGCGACCTCGCCGGGCCCCTCTGGTACATCCGTGCGTACCTCTGGTACGTCCTGATGTCGCCGCTGATCCTGCGGGGTCTGCGCAAGATGCCCTGGCCGACCCTGCTCGCCCCCTTGGTGATGGCCTTCATCATGTCCAGGGAGATGATCTCCACCCCGGAGCGCATTGACTCGGCGATCACCGACTTCAGCACGTTCGGTGCCTGCTGGGTGCTCGGGATGGCCCACCAGGAGGGGATCCTGAAGCGGCTGCCCTCCTACCTCGTGCCGTCCCTCGCCCCGGTCGTCGCCGCGCTGGGCCTGTGGTGGGCCTCGCACGAGGGGTTCCGGGCCGGGTTCGACCTGGACGCCATTCCGCTGGCGCAGGCCCTGTGGTCGTTCGGCTGCGTCCTGCTCCTGCTGCACTACAGCCCGTCCTGGACCCAGTGGCCCAAGCGGCTGCAGGCCTGGGACACCACGATCACACTGCTCAACTCACGTGCGGTCACGATCTATCTCTGGCACAACGTCTGCATCCTCGTCGCCGCCACGGTGTACGACCGGCTGTGGGCCGTCGACTTCCTGGGCGAGAACGTGCCCTGGCTGCTGGAGAGCTGGGTGCCCGTCCTGCTCTTCGCCTGGGCGCTGATCGCGGTGTGCATCCTCGCGTTCGGCTGGACCGAGGACGTGGCGGCGAAGCGCCGGCCGCAGCTGTGGCCGAACGGCGCCCCGAAGAGAATGCGGCGGCCTGGGGCGGCCCGGAGCCGGCCCGAGGGGCAGTCGGCCCGAGGCCGCTGAACGCGGCCGCCGAACACCGTCTCACCGGGCCGCCCCCGGCCCGGTGAGAGCAAGGTTGCGCACCGGTCACCTCGCGGCACCACACCGAAACGCGCGCTCTCTAGCGTCGGGGACAACACCCCGACCACCCGTGGAGGCGCGTGATGGCTGGCCGTTGGATCGAGCATTGGGAGCCGGAGGACGAGACGTTCTGGCAGGAGAAGGGCGAGCGGATCGCCCGCCGGAACCTCTGGTTCTCCGTACTCTCCGAGCACATCGGGTTCTCGATCTGGACCCTGTGGTCGGTGATGGTCCTGTTCATGGGGCCGGAGTACGGGGTGGACCCGGCGGGGAAGTTCTTCCTGATCTCCACCGCCACACTGGTCGGGGCGCTCGTGCGAGTGCCGTACACCTTCGCCGTCGCCCGCTTCGGCGGCCGGAACTGGACCGTGTTCAGCGCGTTCACCCTGCTGGTGCCGACGGTCGCCGCCTTCATGGTGATGGAGCCGGGGACCTCGTACCCCACCTTCGTGGCCGTGGCCGCGCTGACCGGCATCGGCGGCGGCAACTTCGCCTCCTCGATGACGAACATCAACGCCTTCTTCCCGCTGCGCAAGAAGGGCTGGGCGCTCGGGCTGAACGCGGGCGGCGGCAACATCGGCGTGCCCGTCGTGCAGCTCATCGGCCTGCTCGTGATCGGGACCGCGGGCGCCATGCACCCGCGGATCGTGCTCGGCGTGTACATCCCGCTGATCGTCGTCGCCGGGCTGTGCGCCGCGAAGTTCATGGACAACCTGGCACCCGTACAGAACGACACCGGGGCCGCGAAGGATGCCGCGCGCGATCCGCACACCTGGATCATGGCGGTGCTCTACATCGGCACCTTCGGCTCCTTCATCGGCTACAGCTTCGCCTTCGGGCTCGTCCTGCAGACCCAGTTCGGCCGGACCCCGCTGCAGGCCGCCTCGCTCACCTTCGTCGGCCCGCTGCTGGGCTCGCTCATCAGGCCGGTCGGCGGCTGGCTGGCCGACCGGTACGGCGGCGCCCGGATCACCCTTGCGAACTACGCCGCCATGGCCGTGGCGACCGGTGTCGTCGTCTACGCCTCCGGCATCGAATCGCTCACCGTGTTCCTCATCGGCTTCACGGCCCTGTTCGTCCTGACGGGGCTCGGCAACGGATCGACGTTCAAGATGATCCCGGGCATCTTCCACGCCAAGGCGATCGCCCAGGGGCTGCGCGGCGAGGAGGCGGCGGCCCAGGGGCGGCGGCTGTCCGGGGCGGCGATGGGACTCATCGGCGCGGTCGGGGCGCTCGGCGGGCTCGCCATCAACCTCGCCTTCCGGCAGTCCTTCCAGACCTCGGGCACCGGAACGGCGGCCTTCTGGTCCTTCCTGGCCTTCTACGGGGTGTGTTTCGCGCTCACCTGGGCGGTATACCTTCGCCGGACCGCGGAGGTCCCCGCGAAGCCCCAGCTCAGCTACGCCGAAGTGTGATGATGACCTGAGGGCCGTCCGTTTGGATCAGGCTGGGCTCGCGGGGTCCGGTGCCGCGCCTCGCGGCGTTGTCGTCGGTCGCCATGGCTCCGCCATGACTCCCTCCTCCGCCTTGCGATGCACGGCACCGGACCCCGCTCCCTGATCCAGCCTGATCCAAACGGACGGCCCTGACATGTCGGGTGACGTAACGGGCGGGAAATACGGGTGAACCGAGCCTGTCACGCTTCGTTGGCAGGCTCGGCCCTCCGCACCATTGAGCAGCAGCGGGACGAGAGCCGGGTAGACCATATGCACGACGACGAACAGCACGGGCCCCTCGCGGGCTTCACGGTCGGTGTCACCGCCGCGCGCCGGGCGGACGAACTCTCCACCCTGCTGCGGCGGCGGGGTGCCACCGTGGTGCACGCGCCCGCCCTGCGGATCGTGCCGCTCGCCGACGACAGCGAACTGCTCGCCGCCACCAAGGAACTCATCGACGTCGTCCCCGACGTGGTCCTCGCGACCACGGCGATCGGCTTCCGCGGCTGGATCGAGGCCGCCGACGGCTGGGGCATCGGGGAACAGCTGCTGGACACCCTGCGCGGAGTCGAACTGCTCGCCCGTGGCCCCAAGGTCAAGGGTGCGGTCCGTGCCGCAGGGCTGACCGAGACCTGGTCACCGGCGTCCGAATCCATGGCCGAGGTGCTGGAGCGGCTCCTGGAGGAGGGCGTCGAGGGCCGCCGCATCGCCCTCCAGCTGCACGGCGAACCCCTGCCCGGCTTCGTGGAGTCGCTGCGCGCAGCCGGCGGCGAGGTCATCGGCGTGCCCGTCTACCGCTGGATGCCGCCCGAGGACATCGCACCGCTCGACCGGCTGATCGACATCACCGTCGCCCGCGGTCTGGACGCGCTCACCTTCACCAGCGCCCCGGCGGCGGTCTCCCTGCTGCGCCGGGCCGAGGAACGCGGGCTGCTGACCGACCTGATGGGCGCCCTTCAGGGCGACGTCCTCTCGGCCTGCGTCGGACCGGTCACCGCACTCCCGTTGCAGGACCGCGGCATCGACACCGCCCAGCCGGAGCGCTTCCGGCTCGGCCCGCTCGTTCAGCTGATCTGCCGCGAACTGCCCTCCCGGGCCCGGACCCTGCCGGTCGCCGGGCACCGCGTCGAGATCCGCGGCCACGCCGTCCTGGTCGACGACGAACTGCGCGCGGTGCCGCCCGCCGGCATGGCCCTGCTGCACACCCTGGCCCGCAGGCCCGGCTGGGTGGTGGCCCGCGCCGATCTGCTGCGCGCCCTGCCCGGCAGCGGTACGGACGAGCACGCGGTGGAGACGGCGATGGCCCGGCTGCGCACCGCGCTCGGGGTGCCCCGGCTGATCCAGACGGTGGTCAAACGCGGCTACCGGCTGGCCCTGGACCCGGCATCGGACGCCAAGTACGCCGACTCCTGAGCGCTGCGAAAACCGTGGGCGCACCGCTGCGACCTGCGGTTACCGTGGACGGATGAGTAATGACACCCATCGCGTCGACGCCGGGGTGCGGCTGCGTCCCGTGACCCTTGCCGATGCCTCCTCCCTCGCCGATTCGCTGACCCGCAGCCGTGCGTACATGCAGCCCTGGGAGCCCCTGCGGCCCGACGCCTTCTACACCGAGGAGGGGCAGCGCGAGCGGCTGGCGGGTGCGCTGGCGGACCGCGACGCGGGGCGCGCGATGCCCTGGGTGCTCTGCGACGCGCAGGACCGGGCGGTCGGCGGGTTCAACCTGAACGGCATGGTGCTCGGACCGTTCCGCAGCGCCACCCTCGGCTACTGGGTGGACGTGGATCTCGCGGGGCGCGGGCTGGCCACCGCGGCGGTGCGGCTGATCTGCGAACTGGCCCGGGACGAGCTGCGGTTGCACCGGGTCGAGGCCGGGACGGTGCTGGACAACGCGGCGTCGCAGCGGGTGCTCGCCAAGTGCGGCTTCGAGGAGTTCGGCCTGGCCCCGCGCTATCTCCACATCAACGGGGAGTGGCGCGATCACCGGCTCTTCCAGCGCATCCTGCACGACGGCCCGGTGACCGGGGAACCGGCGGGGTCCGGAGCCTGAACGGGCGGTCGGGTCAGTCCGCCCGGCGCGCGTGGCGGTGGCCGTCGAGCGGCCACGGCGGGTGCGCGGGCAGCAGTTCCGCGAAGCCGTATCCGGCCTTCTCCGCCACCCGGCACGATGCGTCGTTGTCCACCTGGTGCAGCAGGTCCAGCCGTACGAGACCGTCCCCGGCGAACGCCGTGAACGCCCAGTGGGTGAGCGCTTCGAGGGCCTGCGGAGCGATGCCACGACCGCGGGCGTGCGCCGCCGTCCAGTAGCCGACCTCGGCCGAACCCGAACCCGAGCCCGGCGCAGGGTGCACGAGGACGACGTTTCCGACCGGCCCGTCCCCGAGCGCGGGGTCCACCACGGCGAAGCTGTGGCGCAGCCCGGACGCCCGGCCCTCGTCCTGTGCGCGCAGCCAGCGCGCCGCCGCCTCCTCGTCCTCCACCGGGGCGCGCGACCCCGCCTGGATCGCCGGGTCGCGGTACGCGTCGAGCAGGACTGCGAGGTCGCCCGGCAGCCAGGGGCGGAGCACCAGGGAGCCGGCCCGGATGCGGTCGGTGCGCAGGTGGTCGGAGCGCAGGTGGTCGTCCATCCGGCCATCGTACGAGGGGAGTTGTCGCGGGTCCGCGCGGCGGCAGGGGTTACGGCCGGAGGCCGCGCGGGGCACTCTGGTGGGGACGGCGATCGGACCCGAGGCGGTGGCATGCGCATGGCGACGCGCAAGGGCTCGTACGACTGGCGGTTCGACTCCGGACGGCTCTGCCTGGACCTGGCCGCGACAGCTGCCGGGAGTCCGGGCACCGCCGACCCGCTGGACCGGCCCGAGCGGCTCGCCGACTGGCTGGTGCGCGCCGGGGCCGTACCGCTGGGCACCCGGCTCGACGGCGTGGACGACCACTGGCTCGTGCGGTTCCGGCAGCTGCGGAGCGCCGTGGACCGGCTGCTGACCGCGCAGCTCGGCGGACGGGCGGCGGACGGCGCCCTGGAGCGCGTCAACGCGCTCGCGGCCGCCGCCCCGCCCGGCCTGTGCGCCGTGCGCGCCGGGAACGGCGCCCTGGTACGCGGCCTGAGCACCGAGCCCGGCTGCGGGGCGCTGCTGGCCGCCGTGGCGCGGGACGCCGTGGACCTGCTCACCGACCCGGTCGCCCTGGCCGGGCTGCGCCGCTGCGAGGGCGACAACTGCCGCCGCGTCTACCTGGACACCTCACGCGGCCGACGCCGGCGCTGGTGCTCCAGCGAGGTCTGCGGCAACCGCGAACGGGTCGCCCGGCACCGGAGGCGTCATACCGAGCCGGCCGGTCCCTCCGCGGACCGCGAAACCCCGGATCCGTAAAGAATCTTGGACGGGCGTTGAATGGATCGCCCCGCATCCCCGTATCGATGGCCAAGGAGCTCGACAGGGTCTCGACCGGGAGGTTCGGGTGCGCAAGGATGCGGCCGTGGCCGATGACCGTCCGCACAGGGCCCGGCATCGCAGTGGGCCGCCCCCGTCGCCCTCCGCCGTCCCCGACGAGGAGCTGATGCGGGCGCTCTACCGCGAGCACGCCGGACCTCTGATCGCGTACGTGCTCCGTCTCGTCGCCGGCGACCGGCAGCGCGCCGAGGACGTGGTGCAGGAAACGCTCATCCGTGCCTGGAAGAACGCCGGTTCGCTCAACAGGGCCACCGGTTCCGTCCGGCCCTGGCTGGTGACGGTCGCCCGGCGCATCGTCATCGATGGCCACCGCAGCCGGCAGGCCCGGCCGCACGAGGTCGACCCGTCGCCACTGGAGGTCATTCCCGCGGAGGACGAGATCGACAAGGCGCTGTGGCTGATGACGCTCTCGGACGCGCTCGACGATTTGACCCCGGCCCACCGGGAAGCACTGGTCGAGACCTACTTCAAGGGCCGTACGGTCAACGAGGCGGCCGACGTGCTCGGTATCCCCAGTGGCACGGTGCGGTCCCGGGTCTTCTACGCACTGCGCTCGATGAAGCTCGCACTCGAAGAAAGGGGGATCACGGCATGAGCGACCAGGAATGGGAGCCCTTCGGACCCCGGCCGGCCGGTCCCCCCGACCCCTTTGCCGCCGCTGCCCCCGCTGCAACCCCCACCGGGCCCATGGACGAGGCAGGACACGACGCGGCGGGCGCTTACGCCCTGGGCATCCTGGACGGGACCGAGGCCGCCGCCTTCGAGGCGCACCTGGCCCGCTGCGCCCGCTGCGCCGCCCACCTCGACGAGTTCGCCGGGATGGAGCCGATGCTCGCGATGCTCGCCGAGTCCCCGGCCTCCGTGCCGGGCGCCCGCCCGGTCCCGCACGTCCCCACGCCGCCCGCGCCCCGGGTGCTCGACACCCTGGTCGACGAGGTGGCGGCCGGGCGCGCCCGGCGCACCCGGCGGACGAGGTATCTGGTGGCGGCGGCAGCGGCGCTGATCATCGGTGGCCCGGTGATCGCGGTGACGGCCACCGACGCTGGCCCGCGCGGCGTGGCGGCGGCCGACCCGCACCCCACCAGCCCCGCCGAGGACGCCTTCTTCCACCACATGAAGGAGAAGGCGGAGGCGACCGACCCGGTCACCGCGGTCGACGCCACGGTCGGGATGGAGCCGAAGGCCTGGGGCACGCACACCGTGCTGGAGCTGAAGAACGTGAAGGGCCCGCAGAAGTGCAGGCTGGTCGCCGTCTCGAAGACCGGCGAGGAGGAGGTCGTCACCTCCTGGTCCGTACCGCAATGGGGATACGGCATCGCGGACTCCGCCCACCCCACCGCCAGGTACCCGCTCTACGTCCACGGCGGGGCCGCCATGGACCGGGCCGACATCGACCACTTCGAGGTCCGTACGTTCGACGGCGAACGGCTGGTGAGCGTCGGCGTCTGAGGGCCGCAGCGCACGTCCTCGGAGGTGGCATCCCGGCCTCCGACACGCAATCGATATCCCGGAGCGCAAGATCGATGGCGGCGGCAGGTGCGCGACGGCCCCCCTTCGCATAGGGTTGACGGCTGCCCAATGCACGTCAGAAGGGGGCCTCGGTGGCCGCGCAGGATGCCGCTGTCGATTCGTTGCGGGACCGGGAAATCGGTGTCGAGCAGGAACATCTCGACCGTGTTTACCACCGCCTCGAGGAGAAGATCCACGAGGCGGAATTTCTCATGAATGACGCCGTCAAGCGCGGCCAGGTGGGTACACCGGGAGCGCTCGCCGAACGTGACGCCCAGGTGTTCCGCGCCGGAATCCACCTCAACCGGCTGAACAGCGAGTTCGAGGACTTCCTCTTCGGAAGGATCGATCTGCTGCTCGGCAAGGACGGTGAGCGCGGCCCGGACGGCGCGTTCACCTCCGTCGAACCCGCCGACGACGTCGTACGGGACGACGGCACCGCCGATATCGCCGAGACGCTGCACATCGGCCGGATCGGGGTCCTCGACTCCGACTACGCGCCGCTGGTCATCGACTGGCGGGCCCCGGCGGCCGCGCCGTTCTACCGCTCGACGCCGAAGGAACCGGGCCGGGTGGTACGCCGCCGGGTCATCCGCTCCAAGGGCCGCCGGGTCCTCGGGGTCGAGGACGACCTGATGCGGCCCGAGCTGACCGCGTTCCTGGAGGGCGAGAAGCTCCCCGTCATCGGCGACGGCGCGCTGATGGCGGCGCTCGGCCAGGCCCGCAGCCACACCATGCGGGACATCGTCTCCTCCATCCAGGCCGAGCAGGACCTGGTGATCCGGGCGCCCGCCGCCTCGGTCACCGAGGTCTCCGGCGGTCCCGGCACCGGCAAGACCGCGGTCGCCCTGCACCGGGCCGCGTACCTGCTCTACCAGGACCGGCGGCGGTACGCGGGCGGCATCCTCGTCGTCTCACCGACCCCGCTGCTGGTCGCGTACACCGAAGGCGTGCTGCCCTCGCTCGGCGAGGAGGGCCAGGTCGCGATCCGTGCGGTCGGCTCGCTCTCCGACGAGGCGGCCGGCATCGAGGGCGCCACCACCTACGACGAACCCGCCGTCGCCCGGATCAAGGGCTCCTCCCGGATGCTCCACGTGCTGCGCAAGGCGGCCCGCGGGGCGCTGGACCGGCCCGGACACCGCCCGTCTGCCCAGGAGGAGGGCCAGCTGGCGTTCGGGGAGGCCGAGGAGGCCCCTCGGGACGCCGGCACCCCCACCCGGCTCAGGGTGGTGGCCTTCGGCGCCCGCGTCGAACTGCACGAGGACGAGCTCCGGCGCATCCGCAACAACGTGCTCAGCGGCACCGCACCGGTCAACCTGCTGCGCCCGCGCGCCCGCAAGCTGCTGCTCGACGCGCTGTGGACCAGGTCGTCGGGCCGGGGCCGCTACACCGATCAGGAGCTCGCGGCCGAACTCCGCTCGTCGTTCGACGAGGACGTCTCCACCGAGGCACCGTTCATCGAGTTCCTGAACGCCTGGTGGCCCGAGCTCACCCCGCGCGGGGTGCTCGCCGCGATGGCGGACGAGAAGCAGCTCGGCCGGTGGGCGCGCCGGACCCTCAACCAGGGCGAGGTGCGCCGGCTCGCGCGCTCCCTGAAGCGGCTGGACGCGGAGGGCCGCGGGCCGCTCTCCGTCCACGACGTGGCGATCCTCGACGAGCTCCAGACCCTGCTCGGCACCCCGAACCGGCCCAAGCGCAAGCGCGAGTTCGATCCGCTGGACCATCTCACCGGTCTGGAGGAGCTGATGCCGCAGCGCGAGGAGACCCAGTGGGAGCGGGCCGAACGGCTTGCGGCGGAGCGCACGGAGTACGCGCACGTCATCGTCGACGAGGCGCAGGACCTCACGCCCATGCAGTGGCGGATGGTCGGCCGCCGTGGCCGGCACGCCACCTGGACGATCGTCGGCGACCCGGCGCAGTCCTCCTGGTCCGATCCGGACGAGGCGTCGGCGGCGCGTGACGAGGCGCTGGGCAGCCGGCCGCGCCGGAACTTCACGCTGACCGTCAACTACCGCAACCCGGCGGAGATCGCCGAGCTCGCCGCCAAGGTCCTGGCGCTCGCGATGCCGGGCATGGAGTCCCCGGCCGCGGTCCGCTCCACGGGCGTGAAGCCGCGCTTCGAGACCGTGCGGGACGGCGATCTGGCCGGCACCGTGCGGGAGGAGGCGCGGCGGCTGCTCGGCGAGGTGGACGGCACGGTCGGTGTCGTCGTCGCGATGAACCGGCGGGCGCAGGCCCGTGGCTGGCTCGCGGAGCTCGGCGAGCGCGTGGTGGCGCTCGGCAGCCTGGAGGCGAAGGGCCTGGAGTACGACGCGACGGTGGTCGTCTCGCCCGCGGAGATCGCGGACGAGTCCCCGGCGGGGCTGCGGGTGCTGTATGTGGCGCTGACGCGCGCGACGCAGCAGCTGACGGTCGTCTCGGGGGAGCGGGACCTGCCCGACGAGGACGGGGTGCCGGACCTGCTCAGGGACTGACGGGACCCGGGAGGTGGCGGTGCGGGAGCCTTTTTCGGGTCAACCTGCGCTGGGGGAATCACTTCTCCGGGGTGTTTGTTAGCCTGGAGTCGGCACCGGCTCGATCCAAGCCCCCGGGCCCAACCTTCGTCGCTTCGAGCGACCACTTGCCGCGAGGCGAGCATGGCGGGTCGGTGCCGTTCAACTGAAGAAGACAGACCCGCGTCACCCTCCGGTGGCGCGGGTCTGTTTTTGTTCACGGTCCCGGATGCGCGGCCGGCAGGGGTTCCGCCGAGGCCCTCATATCTCGTATGGTGGAAAACACTTTCCGAAGCGTGGCAGTCATTACCGGCTACTCGTCGGTAGGTGCGAATATCGGAAGGCGTGTCCGGGGCGGCAGTTCCGGCCACGTATAGCAATGAAGCTAAGGAAAGCGAAGGACTCGGCCATGGCAACGGCGCCCAGCGTCTCGTACTCGATGACGGTCAGGCTGGAGGTGCCCGCGAGCGGCACAGCGGTCTCCCAGCTCACCACGGCCGTGGAGTCCTCCGGCGGTTCGGTCACCGGCCTCGACGTGACCGCTTCCGGCCACGACAAGCTGCGGATCGACGTCACGATCGCGGCCTCCTCCACCTCGCACGCCGACGAGATCGTCGAGGGTCTGCGCGACATCGAGGGCGTCATCCTCGGCAAGGTGTCCGACCGTACGTTCCTGATGCACCTCGGCGGCAAGATCGAGATGCAGTCGAAGCATCCCATCCGCAACCGTGACGACCTCTCGATGATCTACACCCCGGGCGTGGCCCGGGTCTGCATGGCGATCGCCGAGAACCCCGAGGACGCCCGGCGCCTCACCATCAAGCGCAACTCCGTCGCAGTCGTGACGGACGGCTCCGCGGTGCTCGGCCTCGGCAACATCGGCCCGATGGCCGCCCTCCCCGTCATGGAGGGCAAGGCGGCCCTCTTCAAGCGCTTCGCCGGCATCGACGCCTGGCCGATCTGCCTGGACACCCAGGACACCGACGCGATCGTCGAGATCGTCAAGGCGATCGCCCCCGGCTTCGCGGGCATCAACCTGGAGGACATCTCCGCGCCGCGCTGCTTCGAGATCGAGGCCCGGCTGCGCGAGGCCCTGGACATCCCCGTCTTCCACGACGACCAGCACGGCACCGCCATCGTCGTCCTGGCCTCGCTGACCAACGCCCTGCGCGTGGTGGGCAAGGGAATCGGGGACGTACGGGTCGTCATGTCCGGTGCCGGAGCGGCCGGTACGGCCATCCTGAAGCTGCTCATCGCCGCGGGCGTCAAGCACGCGGTCGTCGCCGACATCCACGGTGTGGTGCACGCCGGCCGTGAGGACCTGGTCTCCGCCGACGCCGACTCGCCGCTGCGCTGGATCGCCGACAACACCAACCCCGAGTCCGTCACGGGCACCCTCAAGCAGGCCGTGGTGGGCGCCGACGTCTTCATCGGCGTCTCGGCCCCGAACGTGCTGGACGGCGACGATGTCGCGGCCATGGCCGACGGTGCGATCGTGTTCGCGCTCGCGAACCCGGACCCCGAGGTCGACCCGGCGATCGCGCGCCGGACCGCGGCGGTCGTGGCCACCGGCCGCTCGGACTTCCCCAACCAGATCAATAACGTCCTGGTCTTCCCCGGCGTCTTCCGCGGGCTGCTGGACGCTCAGTCCCGCACCGTCAACACGGAGATGATGCTCGCCGCCGCGCGCGCCCTCGCCGACGTGGTCGCCGAGGACGAGGTGAACGCGAACTACATCATCCCGTCGGTCTTCAACGACAAGGTCGCCGGAGCGGTCGCGGGAGCCGTCCGGGAGGCCGCGAAGGCGGCCGGTGCGGCTGTGACGGGCCCCACGTCCGTCTGATATCCGGCGCGTCGCGGGTCGCGGCGCCCCAAACGCCCCTTTAGGGTGGGCGGGCGACGCGTCCCGTAGAGCCCCGCATCAGGTGCGGACCGCTTTTGGGGAGTCGACGGAACGTCACCATGACGAGGCAGTGGTGCTTTTCGTGTGACTCCGGAGGGTGCCGGATTGGCTTTCCCGCCGCAGGTGGGGGCAGGATGCTTTCCCAAGGACTTCGTCCGGGGGAGACCCCACGGGGCGCGAAGGTCTAAAAAAACGGACCCGGGTCCGGGGACTGTCCGAGGGCCCTGGCAGCATCGGCTTCGATCTCACGCCTCACAGGCAAGAAGAACACGGGAGTAACAACATGAACCGCAGTGAGCTGGTGGCCGCCCTGGCCGACCGCGCCGAGGTGACTCGCAAGGACGCCGACGCCGTGCTGGCCGCGCTCGCCGAGACCGTCGGTGAGATCGTCGCCAAGGGCGACGAGAAGGTCACCATCCCCGGCTTCCTGACCTTCGAGCGCACCCACCGTGCCGCTCGCACCGCTCGTAACCCGCAGACCGGCGACCCGATCAACATCCCGGCCGGCTACAGCGTGAAGGTCTCCGCGGGCTCGAAGCTCAAGGAAGCCGCCAAGGGCAAGTAAGACCCTGGGCACGACGAAGGGCGGTCACCCCGACCAGGGTGGCCGCCCTTCGGCGTACGGGCCGCAGAACGCCGTTCCGGGCCTCGGAAGAGGCAGTCCCGGGGGCGCTGGGCCCCCGGGAGCGTCCTCAGACCAGTGAACCGCCCGGCAGCTCCACCTTGGCGCCGAGCTTCTCCAGCTTGTCCATGAAGTTCTCGTAGCCGCGGTTGATCAGGTCGATCCCGTGCACCCGGGACGTCCCCTGGGCCGCCAGGGCGGCGATCAGGTACGAGAAACCGCCGCGCAGGTCCGGGATGACCAGATCCGCGCCCTGCAGCTTCGTCGGCCCGGAGACGACCGCGGAGTGCAGGAAGTTGCGCTGGCCGAAGCGGCAGTCGCTGCCGCCCAGGCACTCGCGGTAGAGCTGGATGTGCGCGCCCATCTGGTTGAGCGCCGAGGTAAAGCCGAGCCGCGACTCGTACACCGTCTCGTGCACGATCGACAGACCGGCGGCCTGCGTCAGCGCCACGACCAGCGGCTGCTGCCAGTCGGTCTGGAAGCCGGGGTGCACGTCCGTCTCCAGCGCGATGGCGTTCAGCGCGCCGCCCGGGTGCCAGAAGCGGATGCCCTCGTCGTCGATCTCGAAGGCGCCGCCGACCCGGCGGAAGGTGTTCAGGAACGTCATCATCGACCGCTGCTGGGCGCCGCGGACGTAGATGTTGCCCTCGGTCGCAAGCGCCGCGGACGCCCAGGAGGCGGCCTCCAGGCGGTCCGGGATCGCCCGGTGCGTGTAACCGTCGAGACGGTCGACACCGGTGATCCGGATGGTCCGGTCGGTGTCCATGGAGATGATCGCGCCCATCTTCTGCAGTACGCAGATGAGGTCCTCGATCTCCGGCTCCACGGCCGCGTTGGACAGCTCGGTGACACCCTCGGCGAGCACCGCGGTCAGCAGCACCTGCTCGGTCGAGCCGACCGAGGGGTACGGCAGCCGGATCTTGGTGCCGCGCAGCCGCTGCGGGGCCTCCAGATACTGGCCGTCCGCCCGCTTCTCGATCGTCGCGCCGAACTGGCGCAGCACGTCGAAGTGGAAGTCGATCGGCCGGCCGCCGATGTCGCAGCCGCCGAGACCCGGGATGAACGCATGGCCCAGCCGGTGCAGCAGCGGGCCGCAGAAGAGGATCGGAATGCGCGACGAGCCCGCGTGGGCGTCGATGTCGGCGACGTTCGCACTCTCGACATGAGTGGGGTCGAGGATCAGCTCACCCGGTTCGTCACCCGGACGGACCGTCACGCCGTGCAGCTGCAGCAGCCCGCGCACCACCCGCACGTCGCGGATGTCGGGCACGTTGCGCAGTCGGCTGGGCCCGCTGCCGAGCAGCGCGGCGACCATTGCCTTCGGCACCAGGTTCTTGGCGCCTCGGACGCGGATCTCGCCCTCCAGCGGGGTTCCGCCGTGGACAAGCAGGACATCGTCTGTGCCGGTCATGAATCTCGCGTTCCGGAGTGGTCGGGCAGGGGGCCAACCGAAAGGGTAATGGCCCGGCACCCCCCTTCCATAAGAGAGCGGGGGGTGTACGAACGTCATGAATCCGCCACAACACGCTCTGCTGCCGGGATCTTGCGGAGGGTTACCGTCCGGATGAGCGGCCCGGCCGTGCGCTCCTTGTGCATCCGTGCGCCCTGAGCTGCGCTCGGGCACCCTGGGCGATCAGGGAGTCACTTGGCCCCCGCGAACGCCGAAGATGCGGGATCATTTCTGCCATGACGGAGGTGTCCTCGCTCACAGGGCGACTGCTCGTGGCCACACCCGCCCTCGCCGACCCGAATTTCGACCGTGCGGTGGTGCTGCTCCTCGACCACGACGAGGAGGGCTCGCTCGGCGTGGTCCTGAACCGCCCGACCCCGGTCGGCGTCGGTGACATCCTCGCGTCCTGGGCGGAGCTGACCGGTGAGCCGGACGTCGTCTTCCAGGGCGGCCCCGTCTCGCTGGACTCGGCGCTCGGTGTGGCGGTGATCCCCGGCGACGAGGGCCCCCTGGGCTGGCGCCGGGTGTACGGGGCGATCGGTCTGGTGGACCTGGAGACGCCCCCTGAGCTGCTGGCCGCGGCCCTCGGCTCGCTGCGGATCTTCGCCGGTTACGCGGGCTGGGGCCCCGGCCAGCTGGAGACGGAACTGTCCGAGGGTGCCTGGTACGTCGTCGAGTCGGAACCCGGCGATGTCTCCTCGCCCCGCCCGGAAAGTCTCTGGCGGGCGGTCCTGCGCCGTCAGCGCAGCGAACTGGCCATGATCGCCACGTATCCGGACGACCCTTCGCTGAACTGATGCCGGGTCTTTCAGTACGCTTGGCGGTTATGAGCACTCTTGAGCCCGAGCGCGGGTCAGGCACCGGAACCCTCGTGGAGCCGACACCACAGGTGTCGAACGGCGACGGCGACCACGAGCGCTACGCCCATTACGTCCAGAAGGACAAGATCATGGCGAGTGCCCTGGAGGGCACCCCCGTGGTCGCGCTGTGCGGCAAGGTCTGGGTACCGGGGCGTGACCCCAAGAAGTACCCGGTCTGCCCCATGTGCAAGGAGATCTACGAGTCCATGGGCGCCGGCGGCGACAAGGACAAGGGCAAGGGCGGCAAGGACAAGAAGTAGTCCCACCCGCACCACCGGACAGCCCGGGAGAGCCCCCGGGGCACGCAGTCGCGTGCCCCGGGGGCTCTTCTTCGTGCGCGGCCGCCGGCGTTGCACGGGCTGCTCCCGACGGTCACAGAGTGGTGGAGACCACTTGTCGGCGACCTGGTCCGGACCTACCCTCCTGCAAGTTGTGCAGAACGAAACGAGCGTTGCGCATGCTGCAACGCCTACCGGTAGGGGTTCCCGGATGAAGATTTCTGCCCGAATTGCCGCCCCGGCCGCGGCCCTTGTGCTGGCCGGCCTGACCGCCACCGCCTGCGGAGCGCCGCAGACCTCCGACAACGGCGCCAAGAGCGACGAGAAGACCGGCACGCTGCGCGTCTGGCTGTTCCAGGAGGTCGGCAACAAGCCCAAGGAGAAGGTCGTCGACGCCGCGGTCGCCGGCTTCGGGAAGACCCACAAGGGCGCGAAGGTCGAGATCGAGTACATACCCGTCGAGACCCGCGCCCAGCGCGTCAAGGCCGCGTTCAACGACCCCAAGAGCGCCCCCGACCTCATCGAGTACGGCAACACGGACACCGCCGGCTACGTCAAGGACGGCGGACTGGCCGATGTGAGCACGGAGTTCGCCGCCTGGGACGAGGCCAAGGACACCGACCCGACCGCCAGGCAGTCGGTGACGGTCGACGGCAAGGTCTACGGGGCCCCGCTCTTCGTCGGCGTACGGGCGCTGTACTACCGCACCGACGTCTTCGCGGAGCTGGGGATCAAGGCCCCCAAGTCCCAGGCCGAACTGATCTCCACCGCAAGGAAGATCCACCGGAAGAAGCCGGACCTGTACGGGCTCGCGGTCGGCGGCGCGTACACCTACGGCGCGATGCCCTTCATCTGGGCCAACGGCGGCGAACTGGCCGACGGGAGCGCCTCCTCGTACAAGGCGGCCATCAACAGCGACAAGGCACGCAAGGGCATCGAGGCCTACACCTCGCTCTTCGGCGACACCAACTGCCCGGCCGCCAAGTGCGCCGCCATGGGCGGCAACGCGACCGTCACCGCCTTCGCCGCCGGCAAGGCCGCGATGGCCATCGGCGGCGACTTCAGCCACACGGCCGTCGAGGCAGGCACGGTGAAGGGCAAGTACGCGGTCGTGCCGCTGCCGGGAGTGGCCGAGGGCTCCGTCGCCCCGGCGTTCGCGGGCGGGAACAACATCGGCGTACTGAAGAGCAGCGCGCACCGCACGCTGGCCGTCGACCTGATGAAGGCGCTGACCGGCAAGGCGACCCAGGCCAGGATGTTCGACGCGATGGGCTTCCTGCCGACGTACACGGACGTGCGGGCCGATGCGGCGAAGCGGGAGCCGTTCGTGGAGCCGTTCGTCGAAACACTCGGCGCGGGCGCCAGGTTCGTGCCCGCCTCGCCGGCCTGGGGGCAGATCGACTCCTCGCTGATCCTGCCGACGATGTTCCAGGAGATCGTCAGCGGCCGTAAGGACGTGGCGAAGGCCTCGGACGACGCGGCGAAGAAGATGGACGCGGCGTTCGCCGACGCGGGCTGACGATGACGGCCAACAGCACGGCGTACAAAGCGCCGCCCCCCGTACCCGGAACGGACGCTCCCCCTCCGCGCCCGCTCCGGCGCCGCCGCCCGGCCTCACCGGCCGGGCGGCCGGGCTGGACCCCCTGGCTCTATCTGCTGCCCGCACTCGTCCTGATCGGCGGGCTGCTGGTCTACCCGATCTACCAACTGGGCCTGATCTCCTTCCTGGAGTACACCCAGGCCCAGGTCAGCGGTGGTGAGCCGGCCACCTTCCAGGGCTTCGGCAACTACGCGACGCTCTTCCACGACAGCCAGTTCTGGCAGGTGCTCCTGGCCACCGTGGTCTTCGCCGCGGCCTGCGTACTGGCGACCCTGCTGACCGGCTGCGCGCTGGCCGTCCTGCTGACCCGGGTGCGGGCCGTGCCGCGGCTCGCGCTGATGATGGCCGCGCTCGGCGCCTGGGCGACCCCGGCGATCACCGGCTCGACCGTCTGGGTCTTCCTCTTCGACGCCGACTTCGGGCCGGTCAACCGGGTGCTGGGGCTCGGTGACCACTCCTGGACGTACGGGCGCTACAGCGCCTTCGCGCTGGTGCTCCTCGAAGTCCTGTGGTGCTCGTTCCCGTTCGTGATGGTGACCGTGTACGCGGGCATCCGGGCGATCCCCACCGAAGTCCTGGAGGCGGCCGCGCTGGACGGGGCCTCGCAGTGGCGGATCTGGCGGTCGGTCATGGCGCCGATGCTGCGGCCGATCCTGGTCGTCGTCACCATCCAGTCGGTCATCTGGGACTTCAAGGTCTTCACCCAGATCTACGTCATGACCAACGGCGGCGGCATCGCGGGCCAGAACCTGGTGCTCAACGTGTACGCGTACCAGAAGGCGTTCGCGTCCTCGCAGTACAGCCTCGGCTCCGCGATCGGTGTCGTGATGCTGGTGATCCTGCTGGCCGTCACGCTTGTCCATCTGCGCCTGGTGCGGCGCCAGGGGGAGGAACTGTGAGCCTGCCGACCCTGTTGCGCGTCCGCCGGCCCGGCCGGCTCGCCGCCGAGGCCGCGGCCCTGCTGATCGCCGCCGCCGTCGCCTTCCCGCTGTACTGGATGGTGCTCTCCGCCATCAAACCGGCGGGCGAGATCCAGTCCGCGCACCCGCGCCCGTGGACGCTGTCGCCGTCCCTGGACTCCTTCCGCCGGGTCTTCCAGCAGCAGGACTTCGGGCGCTACTTCCTCAACAGCCTGCTCGTCGCCGGCACGGTCGTCGTGGTCTCCGCGCTGGTCGCCTTCCTGGCGGCCACGGCGGTGACCCGGTTCCGGTTCCGCTTCCGGACCACTCTGCTGATCATGTTCCTGGTCGCGCAGATGGTGCCGGTCGAGGCGCTGACCATCCCGCTGTTCTTCCTGATGCGGGACTTCGGCCAGCTGAACACGCTCGGTTCGCTGATCCTGCCGCACCTGGCCTTCTCGCTGCCGTTCGCGATCTGGATGCTGCGGGGCTTCGTCAAGGCCGTCCCGGAGGCCCTGGAGGAGGCCGCGTACATCGACGGGGCGAGCCGTACCCGCTTCCTGTGGCAGATCCTCTTCCCGCTGGTCTTCCCGGGACTGGTCGCGACCAGCGTCTTCTCGTTCATCTCGACCTGGAACGACTTCCTGTTCGCGAAGTCCTTCCTCATCAGCGACACCTCCCAGTCGACGCTCCCGATGGCGCTGCTGGTCTTCTTCAAACCCGACGAAAACGACTGGGGAGGGATCATGGCAGCCTCGACGGTGATGACCGTTCCCGTGCTGGTCTTCTTCGTACTCGTACAGCGACGCCTGGTCTCGGGACTGGGCGGAGCGGTTAAGGACTGACGACATGGACATGGAACTGATCCCGGCGCCCGTGAGCGTCGGTGACCAAGGGCGGTGCGGATTCGTCCTGGACCCGTCCACCACCATCGCGGCGGCGCCCGGCACCGAGGGCACCGAGCGGTGGCTGCGCGCCACGCTCGGCGCCGCCTTCGGCCTGCCGCTCGCACCGGGCGGCGAGGGCGCCGCGCGCGCCGTCCGGCTGCGCATCGACCCGTCTCTGGCCTCCGAGGGCTACCGGCTGACCACCCAGCCCGACGAGAGCGTCGTGATCACGGGCGGCAGCCCCGCCGGAGTCTTCTGGGGCGCCCAGACCCTGCGTCAGCTGCTGGGCCCCGAGGCCTTCCGTCGGGCGCCCGTCGACGGCCGCACCGAGACCGCCCTCGCGTTCACGGACATCGAGGACCGCCCCCGCTTCGGCTGGCGCGGTCTGATGCTCGACGTGTCCCGGCACTTCCTGCCGAAGGACGACGTCCTGCGCTACCTCGACCTCCTCGCCGCCCACAAGCTGAACGTCTTCCACTTCCACCTCACCGACGACCAGGG
This sequence comes from Streptomyces sp. NBC_00464, assembly GCF_036013915.1. Classification (NCBI taxonomy): domain Bacteria; kingdom Bacillati; phylum Actinomycetota; class Actinomycetes; order Kitasatosporales; family Streptomycetaceae; genus Streptomyces; species Streptomyces sp. NBC_00464. The sequence goes on from NZ_CP107899.1 coordinate 4,922,934, forward strand.
CTGGCGCGTCGAGATCAAGCGCTACCCGCGCCTGACCGAGGTGGGCGCGTGGCGTTCGCGTACGAAGTACGGACACCGGGCGTCCGAGCTCTGGGACGAGACCCCGCACGGCGGCTACTACACCCAGGACGACATCCGCGAGATCGTGGCATACGCCGCCGAGCGGCACATCAGGGTCGTCCCCGAGATCGACATCCCGGGCCACTCGCAGGCCGCCATCAGCGCCTATCCGGAGCTGGGCAACACCGACGTCGTCGACACCGCCGCGCTGTCCGTCTGGGACAACTGGGGCGTCAACCCGAACGTGCTCGCCCCCTCCGACCACACCCTGCGCTTCTTCGAGGGCGTCTTCGAGGAGCTGCTGGAGCTCTTCCCCGCGGCCACCTCGCCGTTCATCCACGTCGGCGGCGACGAGTGCCCCAAGGACCAGTGGAAGCAGTCGCCGGCCGCCCAGGCCCGCATCAAGGAACTCGGCCTCGCCGGCGAGGACGAGCTGCAGTCCTGGTTCATCCGACACTTCGACACCTGGCTCACCGCGCGCGGCCGCCGGCTCATCGGCTGGGACGAGATCCTGGAGGGCGGACTGGCCGAGGGAGCGGCCGTCTCCTCGTGGCGCGGTTACGCGGGCGGCATCGCGGCCGCCGAGGCCGGGCACGACGTCGTGATGTGCCCGGAGCAGCAGGTGTATCTGGACCACCGTCAGCACGGCGGTCCCGACGAGCCGATGCCCATCGGGTACGTCCGCACCCTGGAGGACGTCTACCGCTTCGAGCCCGTACCGCCGGCGCTCTCCGAGGAAGCGGCCCGGCATGTCCTCGGCGCCCAGGCCAACGTCTGGACCGAGGTCATGCAGAACCGGTCCCGCGTCGACTACCAGGTCTTCCCCCGCCTCGCGGCCTTCGCCGAGGTCGCCTGGTCGGCCCTGCCCGCCCCCGCGGACCGGGACTTCGCGGACTTCGAGCGCCGAATGGCCACGCATTACGCGCGACTTGACGCGCTCGGTGTCGACTACCGGCCGCCGGGCGGTCCGTTGCCGTGGCAGCGGCGCCCCGGTGTCCTCGGGCGCCCGATCGAGGGAACACCCCCGAACGTGTGAGTCCGGACGCGGTCCGGTTGCCGCCACCACGGTCCCCGGGACCGTGGTGGCGGCGCCGTTTCGGGCGGGATTCCGTCCGGGGGAGCCTTCGCCCACCGGAAGGGATATGTCACACAAGCACGTGTAAGAGCGGCAATTCGCACTCTGTGCCGAAGAAGTGCGAAACGGGATCATTCCCCTGGTCAGGGACGGATACACCCTTCGCGGACCCTCGCGTCGGACCGGTCCGAAGATGTGCCAGAGTTGCCACGTCCGGGCTTTGAGCACGTACCGTACGGCGAAACAGGCCGGACGCCGGGACACCGGGAAGGGGCAGCTGGGTTGACCACGCACGCACCGCAGGCGACGCAGTCCGTCACGCTGCCTGCCTCGCTGGACGAGGCCGTGGCGGCACTCGGCGCCATGCCCGCCGCCGTCCCCGTGGCAGGCGGCACGGACCTGATGGCGGCCGTCAACAGGGGGCTCCTGCGGCCCTCCGGACTGGTCGGCCTCGGCCGGATCAGCGAGCTCCGCGGCTGGCACTACCAGGACGGCCACGCCCTGCTGGGCGCCGGTCTCACCCACGCACGCATGGGGCGGCCCGACTTCGCCGCCCTCATCCCCGCGCTCGCCGCGTCCGCCCGCGCGGCCGGCCCGCCCCAGATCCGCAACGCCGGAACGCTCGGCGGCAACATCGCCACCGCCGCACCGACCGGCGACGCCCTGCCGGTGCTGGCCGCCCTGGAGGCCGAGCTCGTCATCGCGGGCCCCGGCGGCGCGCGCCGCGAAATCCCGGTCTCGCACCTGCTGGCAGGCCGCGAGATGCTGGAGCCCGCCGAGCTGATCGGCTTCGTCCGCGTCCCCCTGCTGCACGCCCCGCAGGTCTTCCTCAAGGCGACCGGACGCACCGGCCCCGGCCGTGCCACCGCCTCCGTCGCGATCGTGCTCGACCCGGCCCGGCGCGGGGTGCGCTGCGCGGTCGGCGCCATCGCGCCGATGCCGCTGCGGCCGCTGGAGGCCGAACGCTGGATCGGCTCACTGATCGACTGGGACGGCGAACGGGGCCTCGCCCCCGACGCGCTGGCCGCCTTCGGCGAGTACGTCGCCGCGGCCTGCATCCCGGACCAGGCACCACCGGCCGACGGGGGAGAGGCGCCACCGCTGCCCGCCGCCGTACTGCACCTGCGGCGCACCGTCGCCGCGCTGGCCCGACGCGCGCTGGGGAGGGCACTGTCGTGAGCAACGAGGACCGCACCGATCAGCACGGGGGCTGGGAGCCCACCCCGCAGGGCGGCGAGTACGACGCCGAGGCGACCGCCTTCGTCCACCTGCCGCCGGAGGACCTGGCGAACATCCCGCTGGCCGCGCCCGGCCAGGGATACGTACCGCCGATGATCCTTCCGCTGACCCCTGCCGCCGGCCTCGACCCGGCGGCCACCGGCAGCTGGGTCGTACCGACGCAGGACCACCAGGACCCGCACGGTCAGCAGGACCGGCACGGCCGGCCGGATCCGCAGGACCCCGGTGCGGAGTCCGCGCCCGCCGCGGTGCACTGGCCGGACCCCAACCAGCAGCAGACGCCGTACGGATACCCGCAGCCCGGCCCGCAGGCGTCCCACGAGTACCCGGACCAGTACCCCGGGGACCGGGGCGCCACCGGCCAGTGGAACTTCGCAGAGTCCGGCGGCCACGCCGAGGCGGCCGGCCACACCGGACAGTGGACGATCCCCGTCGCCGACGGTGACCTCCCTGAGGAGTCCGGCGAGTTCTCGGCCTCCGCGCTGGCCGCCGGCCTGTACGCGGACCGCACCCCGCCGGCCACGCTGCCGGGCGGTGCGCCCGCGCCGTGGGCGACGCAGGAGCCGCAGGAACCGCAGCCCGGTGCCAGGGACACCCCGGTGCTGGGGACGGACCTGGGCCACCTGCCGGAGCCCGCCGCCGACGCACCGGCCGACGAGCCCGGCCCTGCCCCCGTCGAGGACGCCGAGGCGGGAGCCGCCCCGGACACGCCCGAGGACCCCGCGCACCGGACCCCGGAGGACGAGGCCGCGCAGGACCCCGCCCCCGAGGACGCGGGGCAGCCCGACGCGGCAGCCCCGGACGAAGCGGTGCCGGACGACGCCCCGGCCGATGCCGCGCCGGACGACGCCCCGGCCGACGCGGTCGCGGCCGACGCGCCCGCCGCCCCGCTCGACCTGCCCAGCGAGCACCCCGCCGCCTCCTACGTGCTCCACGTGAACGGCGCCGACCGGCCCGTCACCGACGCCTGGATCGGCGAGTCGCTGCTCTACGTGCTGCGCGAGCGCCTCGGCCTCGCCGGCGCCAAGGACGGCTGCTCGCAGGGCGAGTGCGGTGCCTGCAACGTCCAGGTGGACGGTCGGCTCGTCGCCTCCTGCCTGGTCCCCGCGGCCACGGCGGCGGGCAGCGAGGTCCGTACCGTCGAGGGCCTGGCCGTCGACGGCGAACCGTCCGACGTCCAACGGGCCCTGGCCGAGTGCGGCGCCGTCCAGTGCGGCTTCTGCATCCCCGGCATGGCGATGACCGTCCACGACCTGTTGGAGGGCAACCACGCCCCCAGCGAGCTGGAGACCCGGCAGGCGCTCTGCGGCAACCTCTGCCGCTGCTCCGGCTACCGCGGCGTGCTCGACGCCGTGAACGAGGTCATCGCGGGTCGCGAGGCCGCCGCCGAGGCGGCCTCGGCACCCGCTCAGGAATCCGCGGAGCCGGACGAGGCCCGCATCCCGCACCAGGCAGCGCCGGGCGCGGGTAGTGTGCAGGCCCATCTGCAGGACGGAGGCCTGGCGTGAGCGACGCAGCCACCGCGGCGGGCGCGACCCACACGGCGATCAGCATCCCGTCGCTGGACGGCCCGAGCGGCCCCGACACCGAGCAGCCGCTGCTCGGCCTCGGTGCCTCCCTGCGGCCCGCCGACGCCCGAGCGAAGACCGAGGGCACCTTCCCGTACGCCGCCGACCTGTGGGCCGAGGGACTGCTCTGGGCGGCCGTGCTCCGCTCCCCGCACCCGCATGCCCGCATCCTGTCGATCGACACCTCGGCCGCCGCCGAGATGCCGGGCGTCCGCGCGGTCGTCACCCACGAGGACGTCCCCGGCGAGAGCGACTACGGGCGCCGCGTCGTCGACCGCCCCGTCTTCGCCTCCGACCTGGTCCGCCACCACGGCGAGCCCATCGCCGCGGTCGCCGCCGACCACCCGGACACCGCCCGGCTGGCCGCTGCCGCGATCGCCGTCGAGTACGAGGTGCTGGAACCGGTCACCGACCCGGAGAAGGCGTTCGCCGCCGAGCCGCTGCACCCCGACGGCAACCTGATCCGCCACATCCCGCTGCGCTACGGCGACCCCGAGGTCGTCGGCGAGGTCGTCGTCGAGGGCCTGTACCGCATCGGCCGCCAGGACCCGGCACCCATCGGCGCCGAGGCCGGACTCGCCGTGCCCCGCCCCGACGGCGGCGTGGAGATCTACACCGCCTCCACCGACCCGCACACCGACCGCGACCTCGCCGCCGCCTGCTTCGGCCTGGAACCGGACCGGGTGAAGGTCGTCGTCACCGGAGTGCCCGGCGCCACCGGCGACCGTGAGGACCCCGGCTTCCAGCTCCCGCTCGGTCTGCTCGCGCTGCGTACCGGCTGCCCGGTCAAGCTGGCCGCCACCCGCGAGGAGTCCTTCCTCGGCCACGCCCACCGCCACCCGACGCTGCTCCGCTACCGCCACCACGCGGACGCGGAGGGCCGCCTGGTCAAGGTCGAGGCCCAGATCCTCCTGGACGCCGGCGCGTACGCCGACTCCTCGTCGGAGTCGCTGGCCGCCGCCGTCGCGTTCGCCTGCGGACCGTACGTCGTCCCGCACGCCTTCATCGAGGGCTGGGCGGTCCGTACGAACAACCCGCCCTCCGGCCATGTCCGGGGCGAGGGCGCCATGCAGGTCTGTGCCGCGTACGAGGGCCAGATGGACAAGCTGGCGGCCAAGCTCGGGATCGAGCCGGCCGAACTGCGGCTGCGCAACGCCCTGTCCACCGGCGACATCCTGCCCACGGGGCAGACGGTGACCTGCCCCGCCCCGGTCGCGGAACTCCTCCTCGCCGTACGGGACTTCCCGCTGCCCTCGCTGCCCAAGGACGCCCCGGAGGACGACTGGCTGCTGCCCGGCGGCCCCGAGGGCGCGGGTGAACCCGGCGCGGTGCGGCGCGGGGTCGGATACGCGCTCGGCATGGTCCACATGCTCGGCGCCGAGGGCACCGACGAGGTCTCCACGGCCACGGTCCGGGTCCACGACGGAGTCGCCACCGTCATCTGCGCCGCGGTCGAGACCGGCCAGGGCTTCTCGACACTGGCCCGCCAGGTGGTCCAGGAGACCCTGGGCATCGAGGAGGTCCACGTCGCGGCCGTCGACACCGACCAGCCCCCGGCCGGTCCGGCGACACACGGCCGGCACACCTGGGTCTCCGCCGGAGCGGTCGAGCGCGCGGCGAGGATGGTCCGCACCCAGCTCCTCCAGCCGCTGGCCCACAAGTTCGGCATGTCCACCGAGCTGCTCCAGATCGCCGACGGCAAGATCACCAGTTACGACGGGGTGCTCTCCACGACCGTCGCGGAGGCGATGGACGGCAAGGAGCTCTGGGCCACCGCCCAGTGCCGCCCCCACCCCACGGAGCCGCTCGACGAGTCCGGCCAGGGCGACGCCTTCGTCGGCCTCGCGTTCTGCGCGATCCGCGCGGTGGTGGACGTCGACATCGAACTCGGCTCGATCCGGGTCGTGGAGATGGCGGTCGCCCAGGACGTCGGCCGGGTCCTGAACCCGTCCCAGCTGGCGACCCGCATCGAGGCCGGCATCACCCAGGGCATCGGGGCCGCCCTGACGGAGAACCTCCGCAGCGCCCGCGGTCTCGTCCGCCACCCCGACCTGACGGGTTACGCGCTGCCGACGGCGCTGGACGCCCCGGACATCCGTATCGTCAAACTCGTCGAGGAACGCGACGTGGTGGCCCCCTTCGGTGCCAAGCCCGCCTCGGCGATCCCGGTCGTGACCTCACCGGCCGCCGTGGCCGCGGCGGTCCGCTCGGCCACCGGCCGCCCGGTCAACCGTCTCCCGATCAGGCCGCAGGCGGCGGTCGCCACCGCCAAGTCCTGACCCCGGCACGGACGGTGTGATCCGAGTGGTCCACCTGCGCTGGTCGTGAGCACGGGTACTCGCGACCAGCGCAGAACTGTGTCCGGCCTACGGATCACGAGCGACCGTGGGGAACACATGTGCACGCGGGAGCATGCGGCCTTCGGGTCCTTCAGTGAGTCGCCACGGCAGCGGTAGCCGGAGAGCCGCGGAAGCGTGAGGCCCGGCACGCGTCCCGTCGAGGACAGGGGAGTGCCGGGCCGTCGCCGGCCGGCAGCGTACTCAGCGATCAAGGCCGGAACTTCGTGGGCGAGCCGCGGAGCCGTTCGAGTGTCCGTAATGTCATACATTCCTATACTGAGTGCGGTAACGCACACAGATGAGGAGTCAGCTGTATGAGCAATCTGTTCGCCATCGCCTACGACGATCTCGCCACCGCCGACGAGGTCCGCGACAAGCTGCTGTCCCTGAACCGTGAGCACCTCGTCGAGCTGGAGGACGTGGTCGTCGTCGAGCGACGCGCGAGCGACGGGAAGATCAAGCTGCACCAGGCCAACAACCACGTGGCCACCGGCGCGGTCGGCGGCGCCCTGTGGGGGAGCGTCATCGGGCTGCTCTTCCTCGTGCCGTTCCTGGGTGCGGCAGTCGGTGCGGCGGCGGGTGCGGCGGGCGGGGCGGCGACCGACACCGGTGTGGACGACGGCTTCATGAAGGAAGTCAGCGCCCACCTCAAGCCCGGCGGCGCGGCCGTCTTCGTGCTGGTCCGGACGGCGGCCCGTGACAAGGTCGTTCCCGAGATCGCCAAGTTCGGCGGACAGCTCCTGCAGACCTCGCTCAGCAAGGCGGACGAGGAGCAGCTGCGGGAGATGGTGAAGGACGCGCTGCGTGAGGGCGACGCGGCGCCGGTCGCCTCCTGACCTCCTGCGGTCCGTACATGCCACCGCCCGCCCCTCTGCGCTTGCGTGCGAGGGGCGGGCGGTGGTGCGTGGAGACCGTGACCGGATTCGAACCGGTGTAACTCGAGTTGCAGTCGAGCCCCTGAGCCTCTCGGGCACACGGTCGTGCGTTGTTGCGATGTCCCGACCGTAGGCCCGGGGCGTCCGGCCGTTCAAGAGTGCGGGCCGCCGTGCAATGCGACTGCCATACGGCGTTCATGTTCCCGGGGTGTCCCACGGTCGGCGGTCCTACGACCAAGGGACGAGAGCAGGGCGACCCGCGACAGGGTTCATGACGGATTTCGCCCCTTACTCTTGGGCCTATGACCGCCCTGGAACCGCGCGACGCCGATGTCTCGCCCCGCACCGAAGACACCGTCGAAGCCCTCGGGACAGCGGTGGCCGCAGCGCCCGACGGGGTTCTCGGGCGGACCTACCGGGCGCTCAGCATCGGCATCGTCTCCGTCGTGTTCCTGATCGCCTTCGAGGCGACCGCGGTCGGGACCGCGATGCCGGTCGCCGCCCGTGAGCTGCACGGCATTCCGCTGTACGCGTTCGCGTTCTCCGCGTATTTCACCACCAGCCTCTTCGCCATGGTGCTCTCCGGCCAGTGGGCCGACCGGCGCGGGCCGCTCGCGCCGCTCGCCGCCGGGATCAGCGCCTTCGGGGCGGGGCTGCTGCTGTCCGGGACCGCGGGCACCATGTGGATGTTCATCGCTGGCCGGGCCGTGCAGGGGCTGGGCGGCGGGCTGGTGATCGTCGCGCTGTACGTGGTGATCAGCCGGGCCTACCCGGAGCATCTGCGGCCGTCGATCCTGGCCGCGTTCGCCGCGAGCTGGGTGATCCCCTCGGTCGTCGGGCCGCTGGCTTCCGGAAGCGTGACCGAGCACCTGGGCTGGCGCTGGGTCTTCGTCGGCATTCCGGTCCTGGTGGTCTTCCCGCTGGCGCTCGCGCTGCCCGCGATCCGGCGGACGGCGTCCGGCCCCGCCGACCCGTCGGCGCCCGCCGTGCCGTACGACCGCCGGCGCATCGCGCTCGCGCTGGGCATCTCGCTGGGTGCCGGTCTGCTCCAGTACGCCGGGCAGGAGCGGGACTGGTTCTCCCTGCTGCCCGCTGCCGCCGGTGTGGCCCTGCTGGTCCCCGCGGTGCGCGGTCTGCTGCCCCCGGGCACCGGGCGCGCGGCGCGCGGGCTGCCCGCGGTGGTGCTGCTGCGCGGGGTGGCGGCCGGATCGTTCATCGCCGCCGAGTCGTTCGTCCCGCTGATGCTGGTCACCCAGCGCGGGATGTCCCCGACGATGGCCGGACTCTCGCTCGCCGCCGGCGGCGGGACGTGGGCGCTGGGCTCGTACGTACAGTCCCGGCCGCGCGCGGAAGCGCATCGCGAGCGGCTGATGGTGGGCGGCATGGTGCTGGTCGCCGCGGCGATCGCGGCGGCGCCGGCCGTGCTGATCGACGGGGTGCCGGTCTGGACGGTCGCCGTGGCCTGGGCCGTCGGCTGCTTCGGCATGGGCGTGGTGATCGCCTCGACGAGCGTGCTGTTGCTGAAGCTGTCCGCGCCGGAGGAGGCGGGGGCGAACTCCGCGGCCCTGCAGATCTCCGACGGCCTCTCGAACGTCCTGCTGCTGGCGGCGGGTGGCGCGGCGTTCGCGGCGCTCGGCGGGGGAGCGGTGGGGGCCGTGCACGAGGCGGTGGAAGCGGGTGCGTCCGGCTCGCACCCGGGGGCGTTCGCGGTGGTGTTCCTGCCGATGGCGGGGGTGGCGCTGGTGGGGGCCTGGGTGGCTACGCGGGTGCGGACGAACGCGTAGCACCGCACGGTTGCGTGACTACGGGTTGCTCGACTCGGCTCCACATGAACGGGCATCCGCTGAACGCCGTTTTCGATGTGGACGAGGCCGAGCGGTTCGTCCTCGATGTCTGCCAAGGGGCACTGGACATGCCCAAGATCGCGGAGCAGCTGCCCGGGTTCGCCAAGTAGAGGTTCCCCTGTGAAGCGGGTCTCAGCGGCGCGGAACCACGGCTGGTTCGTACGGGGTTCCGCCCCGCCCCCCGGTAAGGTGGCCCGGTTGTCGTATCGCGTACGGGCCCGTCCCGGTCCGTGCGGACAGCCCCACACGTACCCGAGAGACCCGAACCGGAGACCGTGACTACTACCGCCTCCCACCACCTCTCACCCGCCTTTCCCGGCCGCGCCCCCTGGGGCACGGCCGGCAAGCTGCGAGCCTGGCAGCAGGGCGCCCTCGAGAGGTACATCCAGGAGCAGCCGCGCGACTTCCTCGCGGTCGCGACCCCCGGCGCCGGGAAGACCACCTTCGCGCTGACCCTCGCCTCATGGCTGCTCCACCACCACGTCGTGCAGCAGATCACCGTCGTCGCCCCCACCGAACACCTGAAGAAGCAGTGGGCGGAGGCGGCCGCCCGGATAGGGATCAAGCTCGACCCCGAGTACAGCGCCGGCCCCGTGAGCAAGGAGTACCACGGGGTAGCGGTCACGTACGCGGGCGTCGGCGTCCGCCCGATGCTGCACCGCAACCGGTGCGAGCAGCGCAAGACCCTGGTGATCCTCGACGAGATCCACCACGCCGGTGACTCGAAGTCCTGGGGCGAGGCCTGCCAGGAGGCGTTCGACCCGGCGACCCGCCGGCTCGCCCTCACCGGCACGCCGTTCCGCTCCGACACCAACCCGATCCCCTTCGTCGCGTACGAGGAGGGCAACGACGGGATCCGGCGGTCCTCCGCCGACTACACCTACGGCTACGGCAACGCGCTCGCCGACGGCGTCGTCCGCCCCGTGATCTTCCTCAGCTACAGCGGCAACATGCGCTGGCGCACCAAGGCCGGTGACGAGATCGCCGCCCGGCTCGGCGAGCCGATGACCAAGGACGCCATCGGGCAGGCCTGGCGCACCGCGCTGTCGCCCACCGGGGACTGGATCCCCAACGTCCTCAGCGCCGCCGACAAGCGGCTGACCGAGGTCCGCAAGGGCATCCCGGACGCGGGCGGGCTCGTCATCGCCACCGACCAGGAGTCGGCGCGCGAGTACGCCAAGATCCTCAAGAAGGTGACCGGAGAGAAGCCCACCGTCGTCCTCTCCGACGAGAAGGCCGCGTCGAAGAAGATCGACTCGTTCACCGAGGACGGATCGCGCTGGATGGTCGCGGTCCGGATGGTGTCGGAGGGCGTCGACGTGCCACGTCTGGCCGTCGGCGTGTACGCGACCACCATCTCGACGCCCCTCTTCTTCGCCCAGGCCGTCGGCCGCTTCGTGCGCTCCCGCAGGCGCGGTGAGACCGCGTCCGTCTTCGTACCGACGATCCCGATGCTCCTCGACTTCGCGAACGAGATGGAGGTCGAGCGGGACCACGTCCTCGACAAGCCCAAGAAGGGCAGCGACGAGGAGAACCCGTTCTCCGAGGAGGACAAGCTCCTCGCCGACGCCGAGAAGCTGGAGGACGAGGAGACCGAGGAACAGCTGCCCTTCGAGGCGCTGGAGTCCGACGCGGTCTTCGACCGGGTGCTGTACGACGGTGCCGAGTTCGGCATGCAGGCACACCCGGGCAGCGAGGAGGAGCAGGACTACCTCGGCATCCCCGGGCTGCTCGAACCCGACCAGGTGCAGCTGCTGCTCCAGAAGCGGCAGACCCGGCAGATCGCGCACAGCCGGCAGAAGCCGGCCTCGGAGGCGGACCTGCTGGAGAAGCCGGCCGAGGACCGGCCGGTGGTCACGCACAAGCAGCTGCTGGGACTGCGCAAGCAGCTGAACACGATGGTGTCGGCCTACACGCACCAGAGCGGCAAGCCGCACGGAGTCATCCACACCGAGCTGCGCCGGGTGTGCGGCGGGCCGCCGAGCGCGGAGGCCACGGCCGGGCAGATCGAGCAGCGCATCAAGAAGGTCCAGGAGTGGGCCACCCGTATGACGTGAGCCGGCGGGGGCATGCGGCGCACCGGCCCGGGGCGGGGACAGCGGTTCCCGCCCCGGGCCGGCGTCATGCGCGGGCCGCTACCAGACGAACGGAGCGGACTGGACGGACGTCGTCACACACTGCACGGTGGCGGACGTCGGGGACGAGGTCACGATCAGCAGTGACCAGTTGGTGGCGGTCGCGGGCGGGGACAGCACCACGGAGTTGGTGCTGTCGCCGGCCGCCAGAGTGCCGGAGCTGAGCTTCAGCGGCCCCAGGGTGATCGGATTGGGGTAGGTCATACCCGGGTTGGCCTTGGCGGAGAACTGGACCTGACTGGTGACGCCGCCCGAGGTCTTGGTGGCCTTGAGCGTCGTCGTGATGCTGTTCGGGTCGGCACTCGTACCGACCGGCATCGTGATCGCCGACGAATTGAGCTTGATGGACTTGGTGGTGCCGTTGTCGGCGGCGGTCAGGGTGGCGCTGCCACTGCCCCAGGAGCCGCAGTCGAAGGTGGCGGTCGCGGTGGCCGGGGCCACTGCGAAGGCCGTCGGGGACGACAGGGCGAGCAGGGCGCCGGTCGAACACGCCGTCGCCAGGATCAGCGGGAGGCGTCTTCGGGCCGACGCGTGGTTCGAAGAGATCGACATGACGGTTGGAACTCCTTCCGGTTGCATTACGCGGATTCGCTGCACGCGCTGTACTCAATCTCTGTGCCGTATGTGCGGATCTGCGTGCCGGGCCCGGCATGTCGGTCGCAGTGAAACGGTGATCTTCGAAGATGTCAACAGATGTGCGGGAAACGCCTGTGGAAATGCTTTTCGGGCATTTCCGAAAGGATCAATTCGGTCTCTCTTGACTTCTCTGCACGTGACCTCCTCAATGTGCGCAATCAATGGTCCATGAAGGGGTGTCAGGTGATCCGACGACGAAGACCCGGTGTGACCGGTCTGCTCGCGGCCTGCTTCGTACTGTCACTGGGCTGCGTCGGGGCGACGGCCGCACCGTCCCCGCCCGATCCGGCCGCCGCCGCCGGGACGGTGACCCCGGACGTGCACTGCGTCCTGCCCGCGGGGCAGGGGGAGGCGACCGGGCCGCAGGAGATGACCGTCGAACTGTCGCCGGCCGTCGTCGAACCCGGTGGAAAGGTGCACGCGACGGTGACGCTAGGACCGTCCCCGGCCACCAGCGCCATCGAGCTGAAGGACGTGCCGACGATCCCCAGTCTCGACCTCGCGATGTCCGGCGGGGCGACCGGAACCGTCACCGTGCGGGGCGCCGAGTTCTCGATGGACGTCCCGGCCGAGACGCACATCGAGATCCCGACGTACGAAGGAGACTTCCTGGTTCCGGCGGACGCCTCGGGTGAGATCTCGTTCGCTCCGATCCGTACGCTGACGCAGACCAAGGTGTTCGGATCGGTCTTCGAGACACCCTGCGACGTCGTCGGCGGCGGCGGTTCCATCGGCACCGTCACCGCGGAGGGCTCCGCTTCCGAGCCCGCCACGCTGACCGCTCCCGCCGACCCCGTGCGTCCGAACACCGCGGTGAAGCTGGGCGGTTCGGGATGGACCCCGGATGCCGCACCCGTGCCCTCGCTGTGCGCGGTGGGCGGTGGCGGCTGTGACCCGCTGAAGTTCACGGCCCACACCCTGAGGATCGACTCCTACGGCACACTCACCGGCACCGCGACCCTCGGCGAGGCCGGAGCCGTGCCCGACGGCAGTTACGAAGTGAAGGTCAACGACGGCACCAAGGAGGCCACCGCCCCCCTCACTGTCGAAGCCGTCGCGGCCGGCAACCGGGAGATCACGCTGTCGTCCGACAGCGGTCCGGTCGGCAGCGTCATCACCGTCAGTGGCCGGAACTACAACCCGGACCGCTGGATCAACGTCATCGGCCTCGACGCCTCGGGCACCACGCTCGACGACAGCGCGGTCTACGCGAAGAGCGGAGCGGACGGCACCTTCGCCGTCGAGTTCACCGTCATCTCCGACGCCGTCGCCGCCGTCCAGGCGGACGAGGGCAATGACCCGGCGACCGTACGCACCGCCCCGTTCACCGTCACCACCGGTGGCGGCGGGGGCGGCAGCACGGCCGAGCAGCAGGTGAGCACCCAGGTCAGGGCGGGAACACTGTCCATGACCCAGGACGGCGACACCGTCGACTTCGGTACGACGGTCCTGGGCGAGGGCAGCGGTGTGCAGCGGGCCCACCTCAACCGGGTGGAGGTGCAGGACGCCCGCGGCGTCAACAGCGGCTGGTCCCTGACCGCCACCCTCACCGGCTTCACGAGCCCCGACGGGAGCACCATCCCGGCCGGTGCGGTGCGGTGGGCGCCGGCCTGCACGGCACAGGACGGGAGCGTGGGGGCGCCGGTCGCCGGATCACCCACCGTGCTCGGGAGCGAGGCGGCGAGCCTCTGCCGGATGAATCCGGACGGATCACGTCCGTTCACCGGCGGAAAGTTCGACGCCGAGGCGGGTCTCGCCCTCACGGTTCCCGAATTCACCCGGCCCGGAGATTACAGCGCCACCCTGACCCTGACCCTGTTGTAAAGGGTCGGCAGGGAAAGCACCGACGACGCCCGTCTGTTCCGTACAGCAATGGAGCAGGCGGGCGTCGCCCATTCCGCATTCGGACCAGTCGCATTCCGTTTCCTTTGGAGGAGCCGCATGTTCGCGCATCGCAGACCCACCGGAAGGCCGGGCCGCCCGGCCTGGCGCCGCGCCGTCGCGCTCGGCGCCGGAGCCTTACTCGCGTGGACCGGGGGAACCGTCGCGTTCGCCCCCCTCGCCCACGCCGGCACCATCACCCCGACCGTCCACTGCACCCTGCCCGCCGGCCAGGGAGAGGCGACCGGGCCCCAGCAGTTCAGCATCGAGCTCACGCCCGACGTCGTCGACCCCGGCGGCAAGGTCCACGCGAAGGTGGCGCTCGGCCCGTCCCCCGCCACCAGCGGAATCGGCCTCAACGACGTGCCCACCACCCCGAGCGTCGACCTCGCCATGTCCGGCGGCGCCACCGGCACGGTCACCGTCACCGGACCCGAGGTCTCCCTCGACGTCCCGTCCGGGAAGCCGATCGAGATCCCGCCGTACGAAGGGGACTTCCTCATCCCCGCCAACGCGAGCGGCCCGATCACCTTCACCCCGCTGCGCAACATCACCCGCACGAAGGTGCTCGGCTCCAACTACACGACGACCTGCGAGGTCATCGCGGGCGGCGGCCCCATCGGCACCGTGACCGCGGAGGGCAGCGCCGGCCAGCCGGCCACGCTCATCGCCCCCACCACAGCGGTCAAGCCGTCCACCTCGGTCGCCCTGTCGGGCAGCCGCTGGACCGTGGGCGCCACCCCCGTGCCGTCGCTCTGCGCGACGGACGGCGGAGGCTGCGACACCGGGAAGTTCGCGAGCAGCTCCCTCGCGATCAACGGCTCCGGACAGCTGACCGGCAGCGCCGTACTCGCCGCGGCCGGCACGGTGCCGAACGGCTCGTACCTCGTGAAGGTCGGCGACGGTACGAAGGAGGCGACCGCACCCCTGACCGTCACGGCCTTCGTCCCCAAGGGGCCCCGCGCGATCGCCCTGTCCCGCGGCAGCGGACCCGTCGGCAGCGTCATCGCCGTCACCGGCAGTGACTACTACCAGGACCGGTGGATCAACACCGTCGGCCTCGACGCGACCGGAGCGACGCTCGACGACACGGCCGTCTATGTGAAGAGCCGCCCCGACGGCACGTTCTCCGTCGACTTCACCGTCTCCGACCCGGCGATCGCCTCGATCCAGGTCGACGAGGCCAACGACCCGGCGACCGTACTGACCACACCGTTCACCGTGACCGAGGCCACCGCGACGCTCTCCGCAGGCGCGGCCAAGGTCAAACCGGGCGGCACGATCAGCGTCTCCGGCTCCGGCTGGCCCTCCGGCGTCACCCCCACCGCCGCCCTGTGCGCGACCGACGGCAGCGGCTGCGCCCCGGCCGGGATCAGCGGCTCCACCCTGCGGATCGCCGCCGACGGCACCCTCTCCGGTACGGTCACCGCCGCCGGATCCACCGCCCGCGGCGTCTACGCCCTCCAGGTCACCGCAGGCGGACAACAGGCCCTCACCCAGCTGACCGTCGCCCCGACCTTCGTCGTCCTCACCCCGGCCGCCGGACCCAGGGGCACCGCGGTCACCGTTCTCGGCCAGGGCTTCGCGAAGGTGGCGACCGTGTCGATCATCGGGCTGCGGGCGGACGGCTCGCAGACCTCCGACTCGGTGCGCACCAAGGTGGTCGGCCTCGACGGGGCGTTCTCGCAGACCTTCACCGTCAACGCGGCCGACACCGTCGCCCTCAGGGTCCGCGAGGTCCTCGTCAACCCGCGCACCGAGACGGCCGCCTTCACCGTCCAGGACGGCACCGCCCCCACCGGGGCCTCCTTCGCGCTCTCACCGCCCGAAGGGCCGCCCGGCACGGTCGTCCAGGTGACCGGGCGGGGCTTCGCACCCGTCGCCACGGTGTCCGTCACCGGACGCACCGCGGACGGTAAGCAGACCGCCGACTCCTACGTCACCCGCGTCATCGGACTCGACGGCACGTTCGCCCTCAACTTCACCGTCCGGGACCCGGCGACGAAGGCGATCAGGGCCTGCGAGGTACTCGTGAACGGAAAAACTGTCCAGCAATTGTTCACGGTGAGTTAACGCCGGTTCACATCCGGTGTACGGAGCGTCGCGGGGGAGTCGGCCGACATGGACGCGCGTAGATGCGCGCCGTTCGGCCGACGCCCCGCTGACCGGCACTTATGCTCGCTCGGCACAACCGCGTTTCCGCAAGCGCCCGGATTCTGGACGAGGTCTTCCGCTGAGCGGACTGGCTCGCTACTGTCCCAAAAATGTGAACGCCCCGTGGCAACGCCGCCGCGGAGCGCAGCCGGTGCCTGGCCAGGCCGGCGGCCTCTCCGTGCGTCGCCGCTGGGACCGGTGACGCACAATCCGTGGGAACAGCCGCCGCCGCTCACCAAAGAGGGAGAGGGCGTCGTGACCGCGGAGACCTCCCAGACGCTCGACCGAGGACTGCGTGTCCTCAAACTGCTTGCCGACACCGACCACGGCCTGACGGTCACCGAGTTGTCCAACAAACTCGGCGTCAACCGCACCGTGGTCTACCGTCTGCTCGCCACCCTGGAACAACACACCCTGATCCGCCGAGACTTGGGCGGCCGGGCGAGAGTCGGCCTGGGCGTGCTGCGCCTGGGCCGCCAGGTGCATCCGCTCGTACGGGAGGCCGCGCTGCCCGCACTGCGGTCCCTGGCCGAGGACATCGGGGCCACGGCCCACCTCACCCTGGTCGACGGCTCGGACGCGCTGGCGGTCGCGGTCGTCGAACCGACCTGGACGGACTACCACGTGGCCTACCGGGCCGGCTTCCGCCACCCCCTGGACCGGGGTGCCGCGGGCCGGGCGATCCTCGCCGCACGGCAGAAGCCGGTGGGCGAGACGGCCTTCACCCTCACCCACGGCGAGCTCGAAGCGGGGGCCAGCGGAGCCGCGGCCGCGCTGATGGGGGTGACGGGGGTCGAGGGCAGCGTCGGTGTGGTGATGCTCGCGGACGCGGTGCCGGAACGGGTGGGGCCCCGGGTGGTGGACGCCGCGCGCGAGGTCGCGGACGCGCTTCGCTAGCGGGGCGGGGCCCTTGGGCGGGCGGCAGCGTGTCCCTTGCCCCGGTCCTTGGTGCGGGGTTCCGTCCTCAATCGCCGGACGGGCTTGGTGGTGCGGGTGCTCCGCGTTGCGGGGTGCGCCACCACCGTGGGTGGGGGTCCGGGGCCCCTCCGGGGCGTCTCCTCAAACGACGAACGTTCCGCGGGTACGTGATGGACCCGGGTATCTGTTCGTCGTCCTGCGGGGACTCCCCTGCACGGCCCCGGCCCCGGCCGTCGCGCGTCTGCGACAGTCGTTTCGCCGGCGTGCAGACGCGACCGAGACCGGGTGGGGGCGTGCAGGGGAGTCCCCGCAGAAAATGGCGTACGACCCGGGTGTCTGTTCGTCGTCGGGTGCACACGCCATTTTTGAGGAGTCTCCCCGGAGGGCCCCCACCCCCACCCACCGGGTGAAGCGCCCCGCGGGGGACCCGCACCCAAGCCCGTCCGGCGATTGAGGACGGAACCCCGCCACTGGTGGGGCCGAGACCCACAGCGCACCCGGACCGTTAGATTGGGTGGGTGTTCACACGTCGCTCGCGCCCCCGCACCCTCGCCCTGTGCGCCCTCCCGGTCCTCGCCCTCTTCGGTGTCGCCGCCTTCGCGCCGCTGCCGTTCACGCTGGCGCAGCCGGGTACGACCGCGAATGTGCTCGGCGACGACCACGGCACCCCGGTGATCAGCATCGAGGGCACCCCCACCCGGCCCACCAAGGGCCAGCTGCGGATGACGACGATCGTGGCCACCGGGCCCGAAGCCGATGTCGGGGTCGGTGACGTGATCGACAGCTGGTTCCGTACGGACCGGGCGGTCATGCCGCGCGACTCCGTCTACCCGTCCGGCGGCTCCGAGAAGGAGATCGAGAAGCACAACCTCGACGACATGGTGGAGTCGCAGGACTCCGCGGTCGACGCCGCCCTGAACTACCTCGGCAAGAAGCCCGGCTCGGTCGACGTGACCCTGCACCTCGCCGACGTGGGCGGTCCCAGCGCCGGCCTGTTCTTCGCGCTCGGCATCGTCGACAAGCTCGACGGCGACGGCTCCGGCGGCGACCTCACCGGCGGCCGGACCATCGCCGGTACGGGCACCATCCAGGCGGACGGCGAGGTCGGCGCGGTCGGCGGCGTCTCGCTCAAGACGCAGGCGGCCCGGCGGGACGGGGCGACCGTCTTCCTCGTACCGGAGGACGAGTGCAAGGAAGCGAAGTCCGAACTGCCGAAGGGGCTCCGGCTGATCCCGGTCACGACTCTGAAGGGCGCGGTGTCCTCGCTGCGGGCGCTGGATCACGGAGGGAAGATCCCGAGCTGCTGACCGGGTCCGCCGCACGCTCGCCGGGCTCCCCGGACGGCGTGTCGTCCATCGTCCGCCAGGCCGGGAAGACCAGCGGGCTCAGCGTCGCGATCAGGTACACCGCCCCCATCGCCAGCAGCGCACCCGTGGCGCCCGCGCTCTCCACCAGCAGGCCGGCCGCGAGCCCGCCCACCGGCATGGCCAGCTCGCACCCCGCGGTGATCGCACCGGAGACCCGGCTGCGCAGCACGTCGGGGACGCTCCCGTAGATCACCGTCGTCAGGATCGGGTTCAGGACCCCGCCCGCGATCCCGCTCAGCACCATGGTCACGGCGAGGGGGAGTGTCGTACCGGTCAGCGCGGCGACGAGGAACCTCGGCGCCCCGCACAGCACCACGCACACGGTGAACACGGTCCGCCGCGCGTATCGGTGCCCCACGGCCCCGTACAGCAGCGCCCCGGTCAGTCCGCCCGCCCCGAACAGCGCGGTGAGCAGTCCGAGATCGCGTGCCCCGCCCAGCTCGGCGGAGGCGTGCACCGGGAGCAGGACGGCGTTCCACCCCTGGTCGGTGCCGTTCATGAACAGGACCATCACCACGACGCCGAGCAGCAGCCGGTTGCCGAACAAGTAGGCGTAGCCCTCGCGCAGTTCGCGCCGGTAGGTGGGCAGTGAGACGGGCGCCGCGTCCTTGACCGGTTCCGCCGCGCGCACGCCCCGCACTCCCGCCGCGATCAGCGCGGCCGAGACCAGGAAGGTCGCCGCGTCCAGCAGCAGCACGGTCTCCGCGCCGACCAGTGCGATCAGTACGCCGGCCAGGGCCGCCCCGACCATCCGGGCCCCGCGCGACACCGCGTCGAAGAGGCTGGCGGCGCGGGCGAGCGTGGTGCCCGCGTGTTCGGCCAGGTCGGGTACGAGGACGTAGCGCGCGGTGTTGCCCGGGGTGTGGGCGAGCCCGTTGAGTGCCATCAGGGCGCAGAGCATCCAGAAGGCGAGCGCGTCGGCGTAGTACAGCAACGGCACTGCGGCGACGGCGAGTCCGCACACCGTGTCCGAGCCGATGGCCACCCGGCGCCGGCCGATCCGGTCGATGACGGGCCCGCCGATCAGTGCGGAGACGACGATCGGCAGGGTCGCGCAGAAGGCGACGAGTCCGGCCCGTCCGGCGCTTCCCGTGGTTTCGAGGACGAACCACGGTACGCCGATCAGGGTGAGTGAAGTCCCTGCTGTGGATATTGAGTTGGCGGACAGTACCGCGATGAGTGGCAGCCGGCCCGGTTTGTTCTTCCCCCCGCCCACGGTTACGCCGTTCGAGGGGCGCCGGACTGCAGGGTGGCCCCGGCGGGTATCAGGCGCAGACCCATCTCGACCATGGTCCAGCCCAGTCGGGTACGGAGGACCTTGCGCGGGGCGCGGCGGCGGGTGAGGCGGAAGTCGCGCGCCTGGTCGCGCAG
The DNA here is from genome assembly GCF_036013915.1 of Streptomyces sp. NBC_00464. Lineage (NCBI taxonomy): Bacteria > Bacillati > Actinomycetota > Actinomycetes > Kitasatosporales > Streptomycetaceae > Streptomyces > Streptomyces sp. NBC_00464. The sequence goes on from NZ_CP107899.1 coordinate 4,942,396, forward strand.
TTCGGTGGAACGGATGCGGTGCAGTTCGAGGTGCGTCTCGGGATGCATGGCGTGGTGGTCCCTTCAGTCGGTGGGGCGCGGGAAGACGTGCAGGTGGGTGCGGACGACGGCGGAGCCCTCGGTGTCCTCGGGGACGCGGCCGCGGTAGCTGTTGACCAACTCGTGGATCTTGTCGGCGAGTTCCCTGGAGAGCTCGGGGGTGAGCCGCACCTTGAAGTCGCTGAGGTCCGAGCTCTCGAGCCACTCCCTGGGCCATTCGTGCATCGTGCCGAGCCAGGTGCTCAGTTGCTGCGCGTGCACCGTCGCGACCTCGTGGAGTACGACGTCCATGGCGCCGCGCACCTCGGGGTCGGCGTCGTACAGCAGCTCGGGATCGAAGGAGGCGCCGGCGTGCACGGCCCGCCACCAGCGCTCGCGGCCCTTGCCGAGCGTCGGATCGTCCTCGACGAAGCCGTATGCGGCGAGCTGCCGCAGGTGGTAGCTGGTGGCGCCGCTGGACTCCCCGAGCCGCTCGGCGAGACCGGATGCGGTGGCGGGTCCGAACTCCCGCAGGGTGTTGAGCAGCCGGATACGCAAGGGATGGGCGAGTCCGCGCAGGGTCCGGGCGTTGATGCTGAGGACCTGCGGATCCGGTGCGGTCGCGGACCTGTCGTCGGGCTCTTTCTTTGGCATGCCCCAACCATAGAGTTACAAAGAGAGCTTTGCAACGAGTCTTTGCAACATTTTCTTTGTAACTTCGGCGGGGTCACCCCTCCTCGATGAACCCCTCCTGGATCAGCCACTCCTTCGCCACCTCGTGCGGGTCCTCCCCGTCGACGTCCACCTTGGCGTTCAGCACCTGCGCGACCTCCGTGGTCAGCCGTGCGCTGAGCGGGTCCAGCAGGTCGGCGATCACCGGGTACTTGTCGAAGGTCGCGGAGTGGATGACGGGCGCCGCGTTGTAGTTGGGGAAGAAGTGCTTGTTGTCCGTCAGCACATCGAGGTCCATCGCCTTGATGCGGCCGTCCGTGGTGAACACCTCGCCCAGCAGACAGGAGTCGGACTTCGACACCTGGGTGTAGATGATTCCCGCGTCCATCTTCTTGATGTTGGCGGCCGGGATCGACATCCCGTACGCCTTCTCCATCCCGGGCAGTCCGTCGTTGCGCGAGGCGAACTCGTTCTCCACGCAGATCGTCACCGCCGAGGGGTTCTTCTTCGACAGCGCGGCGACGTCGGAGAGCGTCTTCAGGTGGTACTTCGCGTTGTTCTTCTTGCTGATGGCGAGCGCGTAGGTGTTGTTCAGGGTGGACTGCGGCAGCCACGTCACCCCGTTCTTCCGGTCCGCGTCGCGCACCGCCTCCCACTGCTCCAGCGGGTCGGTGATCGGTTTCGCGTGGCCCAGGTAAGTGATCCAGCCGGTGCCCGTGTACTCGTACATCGCGTCCGCGTCGCCCTGGATGATCGCCTCGCGCGCACTGATCGAGCCGGGCAGGTTCGTGCGGTCCAGGACCTCGGCCCCCGCGGCCTTGAAGATCAGGCCGATCATCTGGCCCAGGATGATGTTCTCGCTGAAGTTCTTCGAGGTGACGGTCAGCGAGGCGCCCTGCAGCGGCTGCCCCTGTACGGACGGCCCCGGCACCACGTCGTCCACCATCGGGGAGCCGCTCTTCAGCCCGCACCCCGCCAGGACGAGGGCCAGGGCGGCCGCGCCCGCCAGGGCCGTACGCACGCGTCGCGTCCTCATCGCTCCACCTCCAGTCCTCGCGGTGTCAGCGCCACTTCGACGAGCGAGGCCAGCCAGTCCACCAGCAGCGCCAGCACCACCGTCAGCACGGAACCGAGCACCAGCACCGGCATGCGCTGCGTCTGGATGCCGGAGGTGATCAGGTCGCCGAGCCCGCCGCCACCGCCGAACGTCGCCAGCGTCGCCGTGCCCACGTTGAGCACCAGCGCGGTACGCACACCCGCCAGGATCAGCGGTACGGCGAGGGGGAGTTCGACCTTCCGCAGCGTGCCCATCGCCGACATGCCGATGCCGCGCGAGGCCTCCACCAGCGTCGGTTCGATCGCCTTCAGTCCGGCGACCGTGTTGGAGAGCACCGGCAGCACCGCGTAGATCACCATGCCGGTGATCGCCGTCGACGGGCCGATGCCCAGCCAGATCACCAGGAGCGCCAGCAGGCCGATCGCCGGGGTCGCCTGCCCGATGTTGGCGATCGCGGTGACCACCGGAGCGGCCTTGCTCAGACCGCGCCGGGTCAGGGCGATGCCCAGCGGAATGGCGATGATCAGCACCCAGAACGTCGAGATGGCCGTCAGCCTGACGTGCTGCCACCACCGCAGCTGGACCGTGTCGCCGGCCAGGGAGTTCTCCGCGATCGAGTCGAGTTCGACGTTGGTGATCCATACGTACGTGATGACCAGCACCACCGCGAGCGCGGCCGGCACCACCACGAGCTTGCGCCAGGTGAGGCGGCGCGGCGGCCCGGCCGGTGGCGGGGCCGGTTCCTGCTCCTCGTCGTGGAAGGCGAGGCCCTTGACGTCGTGTTCGCCCGGCGGCCGGTCCCGGTCGGACGCGGGGACCGGCCCGGAGGAGCGGGGGCCGGTCGGAGACTGGGGAGTCATGCGCCCGCACCGCCCTCCAGCTCCTGGACGGTCTGGTGGGTGCGCAGCTCCTCCAGGTCGTGCTGGTGCTCGATGGCGGTGAGCCGGTCGGCCTCCAGGAGTTCGTGCACGGAGTTCATCAGCGTGGCCATGTCGACGACCCCGATGAACTCCCCGCGCCGCCCGGTCACCGCGACCCGCCCGCCGCTGTCGGTCAGCACCGCCTCCAGCGCGTCGTGCAGCGTCGCGTCCCTGGTCACCGTGTCGTGCACCAGCTGCCCGGCCCGCGCCAGCGAACCGCGGGCCCGCATCAGGTCGCCGCGCCGCAGCCACTTGTACGGACGGTTCCTGCGGTCCAGCATCAGCAGCTCGTTGTGCGGGCCGCTGCGCAGCTTGTTGAAGATGGACTGGAGCGGGTCGTCGACCGTCACCGTCGGGAACTCGGCGATCTCCACGTCCCGCACACGCGTGAGGTTGAGCCGCTTCAGCGCCGCGCCCGCCCCGACGAAACCGGAGACGAAGTCGTCCGTCGGATTGGTGAGAATGGCCTCCGGGGTGTCGAACTGCGCGATGTGCGAGTGCTCGCGCAGCACGGCGATCCGGTCGCCCAGCTTGATCGCCTCGTCGAAGTCATGGGTGACGAAGACGATCGTCTTGTGGAGTTCGTGCTGGAGCCGGATCAGCTCGTCCTGGAGGTGGTCACGGGTGATCGGGTCGACGGCGCCGAACGGCTCGTCCATCAGCAGCACCGGCGGATCCGCGGCCAGCGCCCGTGCCACGCCCACGCGTTGCTGCTGACCTCCGGAGAGCGCGCGCGGATAGCGGCCGTGGAACTCGCGCGGGTCCAGGCCGACCAGATCGAGCATCTCCTCGACCCGGTCCTTCACCTTCGACTTCGACCAGCCCACCATCTTCGGTACGAGGGCGATGTTCTCGGCGACCGTCATGTGCGGGAAGAGCCCGGACGACTGGATCGCGTAACCGATCTTGCGGCGCAACTTCACCGGGTCGATGTCGGTGACGTCCTCGTCGCCGATCCTGATCCGGCCGGAGGTCGGCTCGATCAGCCGGTTGATCATCTTCAGGGTGGTGGACTTCCCGCAGCCGGACGGGCCCACGAAGATGACGGTCTCGCCGGCCTTGATGTCCATCGAGACGTTGTCCACGGCCGGGCTGGGGTTGCCCGGATAGATCTTGCTCAGGTCCTCCAGCTGGATGGTCGCGCCGGAGGTGGCGTTGACGGCCGGCTTCGGTTCGGTCTCTGCGGCGGTCTCAGACACGGATCCCCCTCGGGATGGTGAGCCGCCCCAGCAGCACGTACGCGGCGTCGAAGAGCAGGGCGAGGATGACGATGCCGAGCGTGCCCGCGAGCACCGAATTGATCGCGTTGGCACTGCCCAGCGAGGCGATACCGCGGAAGATCTCATTGCCGAGACCGGGCCCGGAGGCGTACGCGGCGATGGCGGCGATGCCCATCAGCATCTGGGTGGAGACCCGGATGCCGGTGAGGATCGGCGGCCAGGCGAGCGGCAGTTCCACCTTGCGGAGCCGGGTGATCCGCGACATCCCGATGCCCTTCGCCGCGTCCACCAGCGCCGGGTCGACGCCGCGCAGTCCGACGATGGAGTTACGGACGATGGGCAGCAGCCCGTACAGCGTCAGGGTGATCACCGTCGGCGCCACCCCGAGCCCGACCAGCGGGATCAGCAGACCGATCGCGGCGAGCGACGGAATGGTCAGGACGGTCGCCGTCGAGGTGATCGCCACCGAGGAGCCCCAGCCGCTGCGATAGCTGACCACCCCGATCAGTACGCCGAGCACGGTGGCGATGACCATGCACTGGAAGACGGCGCTGACGTGCTGGAACGCGTCGGTGAGCAACTGCTGGTGCCGATTTGCCAGGTACTCCCAGAAGCTCACACGTCACTCCTCGGCTCAGTCGGTGTCCTGTGCGGCCTGCTCGACGAGCGGGATGATGCGCAGGGGTACGGGGTTCTCCATGACGATGGCCGTGGAGGCCCGGACAATGCCATCAAATCCGACAACCCGGTCGATCACCCGCTGAAGATCGGCGTTGGAACGGGCCACGAGCCGGCACAGCATGTCGCCGTGCCCGGTGGTGGTGTGCAGCTCCAGCACCTCCGGTACGCCGCCCAAGTGGGCGCGTACGTCGGCTCCTTGGCCCTGCTTGATCTCCAGCGTCGCGAAGGCGGTGACGGGATAGCCGAGGGCCGCCGGGTCCACGTCCGGACCGAAGCCCCGAATGGCGCCATTCGACTGAAGGCGGTCCAGGCGCGCCTGCACCGTGCCGCGCGCCACGCCGAGCCGGCGCGAGGCCTCCAGGACCCCGATCCGGGGCTCGCGGGCCAGCAGGACGATGAGCCGCCCGTCGAGATGATCGATTGCCATGGCCGGCCTCCGGGCGTGGTGTGATGGTCATCATGTACAGATAGCCCGCCCATCATCGCGATGTGCTGGGCATATTGCCCAGTGAATTCGCGAACTGTTGCGCACCTTGCGAAGTGGCGGGACGCTTCGGACATGACTGAGACGATGCACAGCACCCCCGACACCGCCCGGCAGGCCGATCCCTTCCCGGTCAAGGGAATGGACGCGGTCGTCTTCGCCGTCGGCAACGCCAAGCAGGCGGCGCACTACTACTCGACGGCCTTCGGCATGAAGCTGGTCGCCTACTCCGGACCGGAGAACGGCAGCCGCGAGACCGCGAGTTACGTCCTCACCAACGGCTCCGCCCGCTTCGTGTTCACCTCGGTCATCAAGGCGTCCACGGACCACGGCCGCTTCCTCGCCGACCACGTGGCCGAGCACGGCGACGGCGTCGTCGACCTGGCCATCGAGGTCCCCGACGCCCGCGCCGCGTACGCCTACGCCGTCGAGCACGGCGCCCTCGGCCTCACCGAGCCGCACGAGGTGAAGGACGAGCACGGCACCGTCGTCCTGGCCGCCATCGCCACATACGGCAAGACCCGCCACACCCTCGTCGAGCGCACCGGCTACGAAGGCCCCTACCTCCCCGGCTTCGCCGCCGCCGACCCGATCGTCGAGCCCCCGGCCAAGCGGTTCTTCCAGGCCGTCGACCACTGCGTCGGCAACGTCGAGCTCGGCCGGATGAACGAGTGGGTCGCCTTCTACAACAAGGTCATGGGCTTCACCAACATGAAGGAGTTCGTGGGCGACGACATCGCCACCGAGTACTCCGCGCTCATGTCCAAGGTCGTCGCCGACGGCACGCTCAAGGTCAAGTTCCCGATCAACGAGCCCGCCGTCGCGAAGAAGAAGTCCCAGATCGACGAGTACCTGGAGTTCTACGGCAGCGCCGGCGTCCAGCACATCGCGCTCGCCACCAACGACATCGTCGCCTCCGTGAAGGCGATGCGCGCGGCCGGCGTCCAGTTCCTCGACACCCCGGACTCCTACTACGACACCCTGGGCGAGTGGGCGGGCGAGACCCGGGTGCCCGTCGAGACCCTGCGCGAGCAGAAGATCCTCGTCGACCGCGACGAGGACGGCTACCTGCTGCAGATCTTCACCAAGCCGGTCCAGGACCGGCCGACGGTCTTCTTCGAGATGATCGAGCGCCACGGCTCGATGGGCTTCGGAAAGGGCAACTTCAAGGCCCTGTTCGAGGCGATCGAGCGCGAGCAGGAGAAGCGCGGCAACCTCTGATCCACCGTGACGGGGAAAACCACGACGGGCGGGCCGGACATCCGGCCCGCCCGTCGCGGCATGTACCGACGCGGGACCTCAGCGGCCCGCCGGTGACTTCGTCGCCGACGGCTTCGCCGGGGTGTGCGCGGCGCCGCCGGCCTTTTCGGCTGCGGCCTTCGGGCCGGCCGGCTTCGCCTTCCGGCCCGGCGGACCCGCCGCCGGGGCCGGCGCCTCACCGGGAGCCGGCGCCTCCCCGGCCGGGGCCTCGGGCTCCACCGGACCGGGCTCCGGCTCGGCAGCGGGCGCCGGCGCCTGCTGCGCCTCCTGCGACGGCTCCGGGACCGGCGGCGCAGCCGGCTGCATGTCCTGCGGACCGCCCGCCGGAGGCAGCCCCAGCGTGTCCAGCGCCTCCTGCGCCCGGGGCGCGTCCAGCGGCGAGAACTGCGGGTTGGTGCGCAGGGCCTCCTCCAGATGGCGGCGGGCCGGACCGAAGTCCTTCAGCGCCCGCTGGACCATGCCCAGGTGATACGCGTACGACGCGTTCTGACCGCCCGAGTCGACCGCCTGCTCCGCGTACTCCAGCGCCGCGTCCGGATCGCCCGAGCGGTGCAGCGCCCAGCCCAGCGCGTCGGCCACCGCCGCGCTGTGGTGGCCGCGGCCCCACTCCGCCCGCAGCAGCTCCACGGCGGCGGCCGCATCGCCGTGGGCGGCCTCGAAGCGGCCCAGGAGCAGGGAGTCGTCCACGCCCTGCGCCTTCGTACGGGCCAGCGCCCTGCGCAACTGCGTGTACTGGTTGACCGAGTCGCCGTCCAGGCCGAGCGACTCGTACAGCTCACCCAGCTCCAGCATGTAGGCCGGGCGCGGCGACTTCGTCAAAGCGGCCTGGTAGTCGCGCTGGGCCTCGTCGGTGCGTCCGAGGGCCGCCAGTGCGCGCGCCCGGCCGGCAAGGGAGGGGTGATGGGCGGGATCGGTGCGCAGAGCGGCCCCGTACTGGGCCACCGCCTCCCGCGGCTCACCGCGCTCCCAGGCCAGCTCGCCCAGCCGGGACAGGCAGGCGGCCTTCTCCGCGGGCGTCTTCGCCCGGTTCGCGGCATCCTGCGCGGTGGCCAGCGCGTCCTCCCGCCAGCCCCGGTCCCGGTACATCTGGGCCGTCAGGCCCAGCGCCGGGACACCGGACCGCAGCGCGGCGTACTTCTCCACCGCCGTCGTCGCCGACTTGTAGTCACCCAGGCCGTTGTACGCGTCGATCAGTTCCGGGTACACCGTCCACTGCTTCGGCTGCCGGGACCGTACCGTCTCGCCCCACTTCTTCGCCGTCACGAAATCGTGCCGGGCGTTGGCGAGCGAGGCGAGCCCCACCCAGGCCGCCTCGTTCCCCCGCTCGCCCGGCTGCACGTCCAGGGACCGCTTCAGCGCCTGCTCGGCCCGGCCGTAGTACGCCGCGTCCGAGGCCCGCTGCCCCCACTGCACGTACGCCGACCCGAGCACCGCCCACGACCGGGCGTCCGACGGATGCGTCCCCACCCACTTCTGCCGGTCCCCGATGAGCGCCGTCAGATCGGAGAGCGAGGCGGGGGAGCCCGCGGCCGTCGCGCTCATCGCCCGCGAGACCGGACCCGGCAGCGGCGGCGGTGCGTCCTGGTCGTCGTCGGGCACCGCGACCACCGCACCCGTCACCAGCACCGCCCCCGCCACCACGCCGAACGCGGCCCTGCGCAGGGTCGTGCGCAGCGAGGCGGGCGGCGGCTCGGCCAGGGACGCGAGGTCGGGCGGGGACGCGTAGGGCGCGGTGGGGGGAGTCTCGAGGTCGAGGTCCAGGTCGTGGTCCGGCCCGTGGGCCGTCGGGGTCTGCTGCGGCGTGACGTCCATGCTGATCACTCTGCGTCAGTACGAAGATCACACCGCGCCTTGCGAACGCTGCCGCAGACGGGTTCACACCAATGGGCCCGGGTGCCAGTCTTGGATCATGGACGATCTTCTCGAACTTCTGCGTGCGGGTCTGCCGGCCGAGGCCCTGATCACCGACCCGGACATCACCACCACCTACGCCAACGACATGGCCAGCTTCTGCGACGCGGGCACCCCCGCCGTCGTCACGCTTCCCCGCACCGTCGAGCAGGTCCAGCACATCATGCGCACCGCCACGCAGTTGCGCGTCCCGGTCGTCCCCCAGGGCGCCCGCACGGGCCTGTCCGGCGCGGCCAACGCCTCGGACGGCTGCATCGTGCTCTCCCTGGTGAAGATGGACCGGATCCTGGAGATCAGCCCCGTCGACCGCATCGCCGTCGTGGAACCGGGCGTCATCAACGCCGTCCTCTCCCGGGCGGTCAACGAACACGGGCTGTACTACCCGCCGGACCCCTCCAGCTGGGAGATGTGCACCATCGGCGGCAACATCGGCACCGCGTCCGGCGGCCTGTGCTGCGTGAAATACGGGGTCACCGCCGAATACGTCCTGGGCCTCGACGTCGTCCTCGCCGACGGACGCCTGCTCACCACCGGCCGCCGCACCGCCAAAGGCGTCGCCGGATACGACCTCACCCGGCTCTTCGTCGGCTCCGAGGGCAGCCTCGGCATCGTCGTCAAGGCCGTGCTCGCGCTCAAGCCGCAGCCACCGCAGCAACTCGTCCTGGCCGCCGAGTTCCCCAGCGCGGCGAGTGCCTGCGACGCCGTCTGCCGCATCATGGAACGCGGTCACACACCGTCACTCCTCGAACTGATGGACCGTACAACAGTCCGTGCCGTCAACGCGATGGCGAACATGGGCCTCCCCGACACCACCGAGGCACTCCTGCTCGCCGCCTTCGACACGCCGGACCCCTCCGCCGACCTCGCCGCCGTCGCCGAGCTCTGCACCGCCGCCGGAGCCACCGAAGTCGTCCCCGCCGACGACGCGGCCGAGTCCGAAATGCTGCTCCAGGCCCGGCGCATGTCGCTCACCGCACTGGAGACCGTCAAGTCGGCGACCATGATCGACGACGTATGCGTACCGCGCTCGCAGCTCGGCGCCATGCTCGAAGGCACGGCCGCCGTCGCCGAGAAGTACGACCTCACCATCGGCGTCTGCGCACACGCGGGCGACGGCAACACCCACCCCGTCGTCTGCTTCGACCACACCGACGCCGACGAGTCCCGGCGGGCCCGCGAGTCCTTCGACGAGATCATGGCGCTCGGCCTCGAACTCGGCGGCACCATCACCGGCGAACACGGCGTCGGCGTACTCAAGAAGGAGTGGCTCGCCCGGGAACTCGGCGAGGTGAGCGTGGAACTGCACCGGGGCATCAAGCAGGCCTTCGACCCACTGGGTCTCCTCAACCCGGGCAAGGTCTTCTGAGCGGCCGTCCGACGCCCCGGCCGCCCCTCTCAACCCTCACCGTCCTGCGACTCGTCCGACGGCCACGGGTCGCTCATCCACAGGTCGTCGGCCGGCAGCGGAGCGAGCAGCTCGGCCAGCGCCTCGTCGATGCCGAGCCGCTCGGACTCCGTACCCGGCGCGACGGCGTGCAGGGTCCGCTCCACCCAGGTGGCCACCGCGGCGGACGGCACCTCCAGCAGGGCGTTGCCGTCGGGCGAGGTCAGCGCCACGCAGATGACGCTGCGCCCCTCGACCTTGGTGGGCCAGATCCGTACGTCACCGTGCCCGCACGGCCGGAACACCCCCTCGACCAGCAGATCGCGGGCGAACGTCCAGTGCACGGGGGCGTCCGAGCCGATGTGGAAGGTGATGTGCACGGCGTAGGGGTCCTCGGTGCGATACGTCAGCCGGGCGGGCACGGGGATGCTGCGCTCGGGCGACAGGACCAGCTTGAGCTCCAGCTCGCGTTCCACGACGGTGTTCATGAGGTGCGTCCTTTCGATGCCTGTGGGCCGGTCGCACGACCGCCCGCACAGGGAGAGAGCACCCTCCCCGCCATCCATTACGCGACTTCGGGAAAAATATTTCGGAGGGACCGGAAAGTGGCCCAAACACCGGGACCGGCCCGGTGACAGGCGGCTGTCTGATAGATGTGGACCCTTGTATGAGGACCGGTCGTTCCCCCATCGCCGTCCGGTCCCAGGCCTCGAAGAGATACGGGACCACGGTGATGAGCGCCCCAACCCCGGCACCCGGTGACGACAGCCCCCGCGAGGGGTACTACCCCGACCCGTCCATTCCCGGATACGTCCGGTACTGGAACGGCGCCTCGTGGGTGCCCGGCACCAGCCGGCCCGCCCCGCAGCAGGGCGAACCCCTGCCCACCGCACCCGCCGAAGAGGAGGACGCACCGCACGCCCCCGCGTCCGGACCCGCCGCGGTGGACGAGACCGGCCCGCTCTTCCTCGACGAGGAGCCGTACGAGGGGAACCGCCCCGAACCCGCCACCGCCTGGCAGGCCGACGCCTCCCGGCAGGCCGGCTTCGGCGGCGAGCGCGACCGGCGGGTCTCCTGGGGCGGCACGCCCGCACCCCTGGACGGGCCCGCGGAAGCCGATCCGCGTACGCCCGCGAGCGGTACAACGCCCCCCGGAGCCACCGCACCCGCGGACCGGGCCCCCGCCGACCCGCGCCGCCCCGCACCCGCGGACCCCACCCGCGGCGCACTGCCGGGCATGCGCGACGCCGGCGGCCAGGCCCCCGAGAACACCGTCGCCATCCGGGTCGGCCGCCCCGCCCGCCCCGGCGGCGGAACCGGAGAAACACCGCGCCCGCCCGCCGACGGCACCGTCACGATGCGCGCCGTGGGACCGGGCGGCAGGACACCGGCCCCGCGCGACGCCCAGCAGCCGCCCGAGGACGGCACGCTGACGATCCGTGCGATCACCCCGGGCACCGCACCGGCCGGCCCCGCCGCCCCGCAATCCGCCACACCGCCCTCCACGGCCGCCCCGCACGCCTCTGCGCCCGCCCCGGCCCCTGCCCGGCAGCCCGCGCCCTCCCCGGCCCCCGCGGCGCTCAACAGCCCCCTCACGCCCGGCCCCGGCGGCGGCTCCGCCTCCTGGGCGCAGCAGGCCCATCAGTCGGCCCGGCCCGAACAGGGCGCGCGGCCGCGGCCGCAGGCACCCGTACGGCAGCAACAGCCCGCGTTCCCGCAGCAGTCCCAGCAGTCCCCGCACGCGCCGCAGCCCGACCAGCCCGTCGTGCCCTGGAAGCCCCCGGTCCAGGACCACTTCCAGCAGCTCGCCGCGGCCCGGACGGCGGCCCGCCCGGCGCCGCTCGGCAAGCGGCTGGCCGCCCGGCTCATCGACACGGTCGTGCTCGGCGCGCTCGTCGGCGCCGTCTCCGTGCCGCTCGCGGCCCGGGCGACGGACCACATCAACGACAAGATCGACGCGGCCAAGCTGTCCGGCGAGACGGTCACCGTCTGGCTGCTGGACTCCACCACGGCCTCGCTGGCCGGCGTGGTTCTCGGCGCCTTCCTGGTGCTGGGTGTCCTCCTGGAGGCGCTGCCGACCGCGAAGTGGGGCCGTACGCTCGGCAAGAAGCTCTGCGGACTCGACGTACGGGATATCGAGTCCCACGACGCGCCCGGCTTCGGTGCCGCCCTGCGCCGCTGGCTGGTCTACGGGGTGCTGGGCCTGCTCGTCATCGGCGTGGTCAGTGTGCTCTGGTGCCTGATCGACCGGCCGTGGCGCCAGTGCTGGCACGACAAGGCGGCCCGCACCTTCGTCGCGGGCTGAGGCGGCGCCTACGGAAGCGGTGCGGGGAGCGACCCGTACGGCTGACGGCCCTTCGGGTGAGGGGCCGTCGGACGGAATCCGTTCCCCCGAACGCACCTGAGCCGTTGCGGGCGCCCGTGGGGCGGGGTGCACTGCCCGCATGAGCAACGATCAGCCGACGTCCGGTCAGCCGCCCGAGGACGACCCGTTCTCCAAGAAGCCGCACGGGTCCCAGCCGCCGCCGTCATCGGGCTCGCCCTACGACAGCGCGCCGCCACCGCCGCCGTACGACCCCGGTCCGTACGGCGGCGGCCAGTACGGCGGAACGGATCCGCTGTCGGGCATGCCCCCGCTCGCCGAACCCGGCAAGCGGATCCTGGCCCGGCTGATCGACTTCCTGATCATCTCGATCCCGCTGTACCTGATCTCGCTGCCCTGGGGCGGCGCGGTCGAGATGTCGGACAACAACAACGACGACAACGTCAGCGACGTCTTCGCCCAGACCTACAGCGGGCATCAGTTGCTCTGGTCGCTGATCGCTCTGGTGGTCTACGTCGCGTACGACACGTACTTCACGCACAAGGACGGCCGCACCCTGGGCAAGCGGCTGCTGAAGCTGCGTGTCGCGATGCTGAACGACGGCAGGGTGCCGGACACCGGCAGTGCGTTCCTGCGGGCCGTGGTGCTGTGGGTGCCGGCGCTGCTGTGCTGCCCTTGCCTGTGGTGGCTGATCAACATCGTACTGATGTTCACGGACAAGCCGTACAAGCAGGGGCTGCAGGACAAGGCGGCCAAGACGGTGGTGGTGGTCACCAACTGACGGACCGCCGGGAGGGCGTCGGCACCCCCCGGCCGCGCCGGACGTCAGTGCCGCAGCGAGTGCTCGCCCACCCGCTCCGATGCGGCACGTGCGGCCGGGATCCTGCTCTGTACGGGGTCGAGGGTGCGGCCCTCGGATTCGGCAGCGGCGGGGACGGTGTCACGGTGTACGGACACCGCGGCCCTTGTCCTCGCCGCTTTCGCGGTCCTGCGCGCCGGCAGGGGAACGGTGACGGCCACCAGCAGACCGAGCGCGAGCGCGGCCGTGCCGATGACGGCGATGCCGATGCCCGATTCGGTCCGGGACAGCAGCAGCATGGCGAGGGTCGAGAAGACGACGGTCACCGAACCGTAGGAGAGCTGTGCAGCAGTGGGACGCGGCATGGCGGTATCCGTCCTCGGGACGTCGGATGGGCGGTCTCTCGACACGGTCTCGCTGTCAAGTGACTCTACGACGGTGAATGCCCGAGAGGAACGGGTAGTAAGCGTCACCTAACCCACGGTACCGTTGCACGGGGGGCGCACGGAGTCATGTCGCGCGCCCGTGGAGCCAGTTGGCGCGCCGGTCGGGCGTGGGCCGATCGTCCGGATAGCGGAAACGCGCTCCTGCATAGTGCACTTGGTATGTTCAAGTCAAGGTCTGTCTTTTCTTCTGTAACTCCGGTCAAATGTCGTCACTTGTGGCGCGTTTCCGCGCGCGGCCCTTTCACACCTCCAGGCCGCAGCCGCGGGCGCCGGGGAGGACTGCATCACGTGATCATTAAAAGACGGGCGCTTCGCACCGGGGCGGTTGTCGTGGCCATGGCCGCGACCGCCGCCACCGCATCCGCCTTCGCCACCGCTCAGGCAGATGACAAGGCGTCAGGCACCGCCGCCACCGCCATAGACCGCCGGGACCCGGGGTCGGCCAAGGGCAACGCGCACGACCTGGAGGGCCCGTTCAGCGAGCAGCAGGACGCCCAGCGTCAGGCCGCTCTGGAACAGGTCATATCCGGCGACAAGAAGGTGTCGACGCGCGGCGGCTCCAAGGTCGTCAAGCTCGACGACAAGAAGTACGTCGAGCTCGGCCGGGAGAAGACCGACAAGATCTTCACCGTTCTGGTGGAGTTCGGCGACCAGGTCGACAACACGACCATGTTCGACCCGGACGGCGACGGCCCCAAGCCCGCCGTTCCGAAGTACGGCGGCACCGCGGGACCGGCGCACAACGAGATAGCCCAGCCGGACCCCAAGAAGGACAACAGCACCGCCTGGCAGGCCGACTACAACCAGGCCCACTTCCAGGACCTGTACTTCGGTGAGGGTGCCGGGAAGAACTCGCTCAAGACGTACTACGAGAAGACGTCCTCCGGGCGCTACTCGGTCGACGGCGAGGTCTCCGACTGGGTCAAGGTCCCGTACAACGAGGCCCGCTACGGCTCGAACTACTGCGGTTCGACCAACTGCGCCAACGCCTGGGACATGATCAAGGACGGCGTGAACGCCTGGGCCGCCGACCAGAAGGCCAAGGGCCGTACGCAGGAGCAGATCAAGACCGATCTCGCCCAGTACGACCAGTGGGACCGCTACGACTTCGACAACGACGGCAACTTCAACGAGCCCGACGGCTACATCGATCACTTCCAGATCGTGCACGCCGGCGAGGACGAGTCCGCGGGCGGCGGCGTCGAGGGCACCAACGCCATCTGGGCGCACCGCTGGTACGCCTACGGCACCAACGCCGGTGCGACCGGCCCGGCCGACAACAAGGCCGGCGGCACCCAGATCGGTGACACCGGCATCTGGGTCGGCGACTACACCGCACAGCCCGAGAACGGCGGCCTGGGCGTCTTCGCCCACGAGTACGGCCACGACCTCGGTCTGCCGGACCTGTACGACACGACCAACACCGCCGAGAACTCGGTCGGCTTCTGGTCGCTGATGTCGGCCGGTTCCTGGCTCGGCACCGGTAAGAACAGCATCGGTGACCTGCCCGGCGACATGACCGCCTGGGACAAGTTCCAGCTGGGCTGGCTGGACTACGACGTGGCCAAGGCCGCGACGAGGTCCACCCACAAGCTGGGTGTGTCCGAGTACAACACCAAGAACAAGCAGGCACTCGTCGTCGAGCTGCCCGACAAGGCCGTCACCACCGATGTCACGACGCCCGCCGAGGGCGCCAAGCAGTGGTGGAGCGACATGGGCGACAACCTCAGCAACACGCTGTCGCGTCCGGTCGACCTGACCGGCAAGTCCAAGGCATCCCTGGACCTCGCCGGCTGGTGGGACATCGAGGCGGACTACGACTACCTCTACACCGAGGTGTCGGACAACGGCGGCACGAGCTGGACCGCGATCGACGGCACCGCCGACGGCAAGGCCATCCCGCGCGACGCCAGCGACAAGCCGGCCCTCACCGACGTCTCCGGCAAGTACCAGAAGCTCTCGTACTCGCTGGACGCCTACGCCGGCAAGAAGATCGACATCCGCTTCCGCTACGCCACCGACGGCGGCGCCGGCGGCGTCGGCTTCGCGGCCGACACCATCGCGGTCAACGCGGACGGTGCCGCGCTCTTCTCGGACAACGCCGAGGGCGACGACAACGGCTGGACCGCCAAGGGCTTCTCGCGGGTGGGCTCGTCCTTCACCAAGGACTACCCGCAGCGCTACATCGCGGAGAACCGCCAGTACGTCTCGTACGACCAGACCCTCAAGGTCGGCCCGTACAACTTCGGCTTCTCCAAGTCCCGTCCGGACTGGGTCGAGCACTACCCGTACCAGAACGGCCTGCTCATCTGGCTGTGGGACAGCTCGCAGAAGGACAACAACGTCTCGACCCACCCGGGTCACGGCCTGATCCTGCCGATCGACGCGCACGCCAAGCCGCTGAAGTGGGCTGACGGCACGGTCATCCGCAACAAGATCCAGCCGTTCGACGCCCCGTTCAGCTGGTACCCCACCGACGGCTTCACGCTCCACAACGGTGACGTGGCCACGAAGATCAAGCCGCAGTTCGGCGTTCCGGTCTTCGACGACCACAAGGGCACCTACTGGTACGAGGAGAACAAGACCGGCAGCGTGCAGGTAACTGACACCAACACCCGGATCTCGATCATCAACGAGCCCTTCAGCGGCTCCACGGTGACCGTCCACGTCGGTCCCTCGCACAAGTAATTCGGTAACACCGCAGGTCAGAGCATGATCGGCCGTCGCCCTCTAGCGGGCGGCGGCCGATCGTGTTTAGGTGCCTCTTGTTCGGTTTCTTATTGACACAACGTCTCACGGGGGAGCGCGGAGCATGGCAGGCGGAGGATTCAGCAAATTGCCGAACGGCAGTGTGGTCGTCGCGATCACCCTGCCGAGCCCGGCAGGAGGCGTGGGGCCGGACACCCCGGTACGCGTCCTGGTGCACGCGGCCAACCGGGCCCGCGCACTGACCCGGCTGCGCAATCTGGGCCTGCGCGCCGTCTACCTCCGCGGCAACGCGGAGCCGCCCACCCCGGACGAGATCACCGCCGTCCTGCACCACCCGGACGGCCTTCTGTGGCGCGCGAGACCCGAGCGGGCCCAGGAGCTCTGGCACCCGATACGAGCCCTGCTGAGGCCCGCCCTGCCCGCCCGGCAGAGCTGACTCCCGGGACGGGCCGCCGCTCAGACCACCGGCTTGCCGGACAGCACCACGCCGGCGTCCCGCAGCTCGGCCAGCGCCCGGTCCGTCGTCGCCTCGGCGACGCCCGCGGTCAGATCCAGCAGTACGTGCGTGGCGAAGCCCTCACGGACGGCGTCCAGCGCGGTGGCCCGCACGCAGTGGTCGGTCGCGATACCGACCACATCGACCTCGGTGACCCCGCGGTCACGCAGCCACTCGGCAAGACCCGCCCCGTTCTCGTCCTGCCCCTCGAAGCCGCTGTACGCGGCGGCGTACGCACCCTTGTCGAAGACGGTGTCGATCGCCCCGGAGGCGACCGCGGGGGCGAAATTGGGGTGGAAGCCCACCCCTTCCGTGCCGGCGACACAGTGCCTGGGCCAGGAGTGCTCGAAGTCCGGCGACTGCGAGAAGTGGTCACCCGGGTCGATGTGGTGGTCACGGGTGGCCACCACATGCCGGTAGCCCGGCTGGCCCGCACCGATCAGGTCGGTGATGGCGGCGGCGACATCGGCGCCCCCGGCCACCGCGAGGCTCCCGCCCTCACAGAAGTCGTTCTGGACGTCCACGACGATCAAGGCGCGGTGCATGGCGGGTGTCCTTCGGTGGGGGAGAGGGGGAGCGGCGGTTACGGGGGTGGCATCGAGCCTAGGGAATCGGACTTGGGTTAGGGAGGGGGGCGCCCGTGCAAATCAAGCCCGTCCGGGCAAAATCAAGCCCGTCCGGCGATTGAGGACAAAGCGATCACCGGGCGCCCCGCACCGAACCCCGCCGCCCCCTCACACGTACTCCGTAGGCAGCACCGGCTCGCCCCGGGACAACTGCATCGCGGACATCGGCAACCCCGCCCGCGCCGCGACATGCCGCTCCCGAGCCGCCTCCAGCGGCTCGCGCGCGACGACCTCGCCGCCCCTGACCAGCTCCACCAGCAGCTGCCGGCCCGCCAGCTCCGGCGGCACCGGACCGGTGCCGATCACCTCGGCCTCGGCCACCCCGTCCTCGTCCAGCCGGCGGGCCGCCCACTTGCGACCGCCCTTCGAGGACTTCGCGCCCAGCGACTTCTTCGCCACCGGCCGCAGCTCGTCCGCCGGATCCGCCGAGGCGGCGCGGGCGACCAGCTTGTAGACCATCGAGCAGGTGGGGTGCCCGCTGCCGGTCACCAGCTGCGTGCCCACCCCGTACGCGTCCACCGGCGCCGCGGCCAGCGACGCGATGGCGTACTCGTCCAGGTCCGACGTCACCACGATCTTCGTTCCCGTCGCGCCCAGCTCGTCCAGCTGCTGGCGCACCCGGTGCGCGACCAGCAGCAGGTCGCCCGAGTCGATGCGTACCGCACCGAGCTCCGTCCCGGCCACCTCGACCGCCGTACGGACCGCCGCGGTGACGTCGTACGTGTCGACCAGCAGCGTCGTGTCACGCCCCAGCGAGTCGACCTGCGCCTGGAACGCGTCGCGCTCGGAGTCGTGCAGCAGAGTGAACGCGTGGGCGCTCGTGCCGACCGTCGGGATGTTGTACCGGAAGCCCGCGGCCAGGTCGGACGTGGTGTCGAAGCCGCCGATGTACGCGGCACGGGCCGAGGCCACCGCCGACAGCTCGTGCGTGCGCCGGGCACCCATCTCGATCAGCCTGCGCCCGCCCGCCGCCGCCGACATCCGCGAGGCCGCCGCGGCGATCGCCGAGTCGTGGTTGAGGATCGACAGGATCACCGTCTCCAGCAGCACGCACTCGGCGAAGGAGCCCTCGACCCGCAGGATCGGCGACCCCGGGAAGTACACCTCGCCCTCCGGGTAGCCCCAGATGTCGCCGCTGAAGCGGTAGTCGGCCAGATAGGCGAGCGTCGGCCCGTCGACGACGTTCTGGTCGCGCAGGAAGGTGAGCATCTCGTCGTCGAAGTGGAAGTTCTCCACCGCGTCCAGGACCCGCCCGATGCCCGCGACGACGCCGTAGCGCCGCCCCTCGGGCAGCCGGCGGGTGAACGCCTCGAAGACCGAGCGCCGGTCGGCGGTGCCGGCCTTCAGTGCGGCCTGCACCATCGTGAGCTCGTACTGGTCGGTGAAGAGTGCGGTCGACGGCACACCGACCCGTCGCCCAAGGTCCGCTGAGTTCATGCCGGGGATGCTACCCCTATTTCGTCAAAGTGACGAGATGGGGGTGTCGCGGCAACCCCGCGGCAGGCCCCGGGCCCGCCGCACCACCGGCCCCGTTTGTGCGATGGGCCCTCCCGAGTGGCAGCATGGGGTAGGTGAGCGTCGCCCCCGTAGAGATCGAACGTCCCGAATCGGCCGAGGAGAACCTCGTTGTCCCCGAGCCCGACGTCCCCTGGGTGACGCTGGTCCACAACGACCCGGTCAACCTCATGAGCTACGTGACCTATGTCTTCCAGGCCTACTTCGGCTACTCCAAGGACAAGGCACACAAGCTGATGCTCGACGTCCACCAGAAGGGCCGCGCAGTCGTCTCCAGCGGCAGCCGCGAAGAGATGGAACGCGACGTCCAGGCCATGCACGGCTACGGACTGTGGGCCACCCTCACCCAGGACCGCAACTAGTACGTCCCGCCCCCGCCCCGCCCGACCACCATCGGAGAGAACCCATGGCCGGCCACTTCGAGGCCACCCCCGGCGGCGGCGCGGCCGTCGCGCTCGACGAGGTGGAGATCGCGATCCTGCGCTCCCTCGCCGTCCAGCTGCTCGAACTCATCGGCCCCGGCGACGAACCCGCCGAGGGGGAGGACCCGCTCGCCGCCCTCTTCGCCGAGGGCCCCAGCGAACCGCCGTCCGACCCCGCCCTCGCCCGCCTCTTCCCCGAGGCCTACGGCGACGACGACACCGAACTGCGCGCCGCGTCCGCCGAGTTCCGCCGCTTCACCGAGAACGACCTGCGCACCCGGAAGCGCGACGACGCCCTCGTCGTCGTCCGCACCCTCGACGCGCTCACGCCGCAGACGGAAGGGGCGTCGCGCAGCGACTCCGGCAAGGGCGGTGGTGGGCGACGGGCGGGCGGGGCCGCCGTACTCACCCTCACCGCCGACGAATGCCGCAGCTGGCTGGGCTCCCTCAACGACCTCCGGCTCACCATCGGCACCCGCCTGGAGGTCTCCGACGAGGACGGGGGCGAGGACGGCTCCCTCTACCGGCTGCCCGACAGCGACCCGCGCAAGCCCATGGTCATGGCCTACCTCTGGCTGGGCGGGCTCCAGGAAACACTCATCGAAACGCTGATGCCGTAAGAGGCCGACTGCCGGGTGTTCGCTCAACGGACGCTCAAATCCGAATAACGATCCCGTCACCTGAACGGTCTTTTTTGCAGCCGCAGGACACCGTTGTCCGCTTTTTCCTGTGGCGTGCGCCACATAATGTCCGGTGGATCACCGAGGGGCCCGTGATAAATCTTCACGACCACTCGGGGGACGCCACCCCTGTTTCCCGAGGGCGCTATGAACCGGCAACCGCCGGTGGCACTCCATCCATATCCGGGGGGATCAGGACCTGATCCGCAGCCGCAAGGCTCGGATCGGCGTGGAGAAAGGCGCAGCACATGACATCGGCGCAGGTCGACGACAAGGGACAGGGCCCGCACGCCACAGGCGTGGATGCCACCACATCCGCCGAGGGCTACCAGAGAGCACTCGGCGCCCGCCAGATCCAGATGATCGCGATCGGCGGAGCCATCGGCACCGGCCTCTTCCTCGGCGCGGGCAAAGCCATCGCCAAGGCCGGCCCCAGCCTCATCCTGGCGTATGCCATCGCAGGCCTGGTGATCTTCTTCATCATGCGGGCCCTGGGCGAACTCCTCATGTACCGCCCGGTCTCCGGCTCCTTCTCGGAGTACGCCCGCGAATTCATCGGCCCCTTCGCAGGCTTTGTCACCGGCTGGACCTACTGGCTGTTCTGGGTCGTCACCGGAATCACCGAAGTCACCGCGGCCGCCCAGTACATGACGTTCTGGTTCGACATTCCGCAATGGGTCTCAGCGCTGATCTTCACGATCATCCTGTACGGCGTGAACCTGATCTCCGTGAAACTGTTCGGTGAACTCGAATTCTGGTTCTCGATGGTCAAGGTCACCGCCATCGTCGGCATGATCCTCATCTGCGCCGGAATTCTCACCCTCGGCTTCTCCGACGCCGGCGACACCGCGTCCGTCACCCACCTGTGGGCCGACGGCGGCTTCTTCCCGCACGGCATCAAGGGCACCCTGATGACCCTGCAGATCGTGATGTTCGCCTTCCTCGCCGTCGAGCTCGTCGGCGTCACCGCAGGCGAGTCCAAGGACCCCAAGACCGTCCTGCCCAAGGCCATCAACACCGTGCCGTGGCGCATCGCCGTCTTCTACGTCGGCGCCCTCATCATGATCCTCTCGGTCGTGCCCTGGACCGAGTTCTCGCCGGACGTCTCCCCGTTCGTCGAAGCCTTCAAGAAGATGGGCCTCGGCGTCGGCGCGGGCATCGTCAACTTCGTCGTCCTGACCGCCGCACTCTCCTCCTGCAACTCCGGCATGTACTCCACCGGCCGCATGCTGCGCGACCTCGCGCTCAACGGCCAGGGCCCGAAGTTCTTCACCAAGCTGACCAGGAGCGGCACCCCGCTGGTCGGCACCACGTTCTCCGCCGCCCTCATGCTCGTCGGCGTCTGGATCAACTACCAGTGGCCCGGTGACGCCTTCACCTACGTCGTCTCCTTCGCCACCATCTCCGGCATGTGGGCCTGGATCATGATCCTGATCAGCCAGCTCCGCTACCGCCGCCTCGCCGACCGCGGAGAGCTCCCGCAGTCCACCTTCCGGGCCCCCGGAGCCCCGTACACCAGCGTCTTCGCCCTCGCCTTCATCGGCGTCGTCATCGTCATGATGGGCATCGACAAGGACACCAGGATCTCGCTCTACTGCGCCCCGCTGTGGGCCCTGATCCTCGGCGTCTCCTACCTGGTCCTCAAGGCCCGCAACCCCGGGAACAAGGCCTTCGCCGGCCGCTGAACCCCGGGCCTCGCAGAGGTCGAGTCCACGATGCGGGCCCCCGCGTACCACTCCTCGGTACGCGGGGGCCCGTCGTCCTATCCTGGGCGCCATGCTGACCATCACCCAGGCGCTGTACGACCAGATCGTCGCGCACTCCCGCGCCGACCACCCCGACGAGGCGTGCGGCGTGGTCGCCGGGCCCGCCGGAACCGGCCGCCCCGAACGCTTCATCCCCATGCTCAACGCGGCCCGCTCACCCACGTTCTACGAATTCGACTCGGCCGACCTCCTCAAGCTCTACCGCGACATGGACGACCGCGACGAGGAACCCGTGATCGTCTACCACTCGCACACCGCGACCGAGGCCTACCCCTCCCGCACCGACGTCACGTACGCCAACGAACCCGGCGCCCACTACGTCCTCGTCTCCACCGCCGACACCGACGAGGCAGGGCCCTTCCAGTTCCGCTCGTACCGCATCGTGGACGGCGAGATCACCGAGGAGGACGTCGAGGTCGTCGAGGCGTACACCGCCCCCTGACCACGCCCCCGACCCCGCCCCGCAGCGCCCGGACAGGGCCGCCCACCCGGCCCTGTCCACCTGTCGAACACCAACCATCCATCAGGTGAGATCACATTCCGGATCCCGGACCGGGAATCGATACGATGAGCCCATGGTTCCCCATGACGTGAGCGACAAGACGCCGGGCACGCTGCTCGTGGCGCGCCTGCACGTCGACCTGTGCCGGCTCGCCAGCGCGATCTGTACGAACCACCGGACCGCCGGCCGCGAGGCCTGACCCGGGCCGAGGCCCGGCGCCGCCCCACCGGACGCCACCCTTCACGCACCACCCCCTGCGCGGGGGCAGAGCCGCGCGCCCCACGCCCACCGCCACCACTCCGCTTCGACAGGAGCCCACGCCATGGCCATCGAGGTCCGCATCCCGACCATCCTCCGCACCTACACCGACGGCGCCAAGGCCGTCGAAGGCAACGGGGACACCCTCGCCGACCTCTTCACGGACCTGGAAAGCCGCCACACCGGCATCCGTGAGCGCATCGTCGACGGCGAGCAGCTCCGCCGCTTCGTGAACGTCTACCTCAACGACGAGGACGTCCGCTTCCTCGACGGCATCTCCACCAAGCTCAGCGACGGCGACAACATCACCATCCTCCCGGCCGTCGCCGGCGGCATGAACTGATGCGCTATGACAGCCCGCTCGCCGCAGTGGGCAACACCCCGCTCGTCCGCCTGCCGCGGCTGTCACCGGCGGACGACGTTCGCATCTGGGCCAAACTGGAGGACCGCAACCCCACCGGCTCGATCAAGGACCGCCCCGCGCTCCACATGGTCGAGCAGGCCGAGAAGGACGGCCGGCTCACCCCCGGCTGCACCATTCTCGAACCCACCAGCGGCAACACCGGCATCTCCCTCGCCATGGCGGCCAAGCTCAAGGGCTACCGCATCGTCTGCGTGATGCCGGAGAACACCTCCCAGGAGCGGCGCGACCTGCTCGCCATGTGGGGCGCCGAGATCATCTCCTCCCCGGCGGCGGGCGGCTCCAACACCGCCGTACGCGTCGCCAAGGAGCTGTCGGCCGAGCACCCCGACTGGGTGATGCTCTACCAGTACGGCAACCCCGACAACGCGGGCGCCCACTACGCCACCACCGGCCCCGAGATCCTCGCCGACCTCCCCTCGATCACCCACTTCGTCGCGGGCCTCGGCACCACCGGCACCCTCATGGGCGTCGGCCGCTACCTGCGCGAACACGTCGAAGGCATCAAGATCGTCGCCGCCGAACCGCGCTACGACGACCTCGTCTACGGCCTGCGCAACCTCGACGAGGGCTTCGTCCCCGAGCTCTACGACGCCTCCGTCCTCACCACCCGCTTCTCCGTCGGCTCCGCCGACGCCGTCACCCGCACCCGCGAACTCCTCCAGCAGGAGGGCATCTTCGCGGGCGTCTCCACCGGCGCCGCACTCCACGCGGCGATCGGCGTCGGCAACAAGGCGGTCAAGGCCGGCGAGAGCGCCGACATCGTCTTCGTCGTCGCCGACGGCGGCTGGAAGTACCTGTCGACGGGCGTCTACACCGCGCCGACGACGGAAGCGGCGATCGAAACGCTGCAGGGCCAGCTCTGGGCGTAGCCGCCCACGCTTTGCCGCCCGCCCCGGACGCCGGGGGCCAGGACCACAACGGTCCGGGCCCCCGGCGTCCGCCGTTTCGGGGGCTCCGCCCCCGCACCCCCGCTCCTCAATCGCCGGAGGGGCTTGATTTTGCTTCCGCCGGCGGGAAACCCACCCCCACCGGCGTGAACCCAGCCCCTCCGGCATGAACTCAGCCCCTCCGGCGTTCGAGGAGCGGGGTCCGGGGCGGAGCCCCGGTTACGGGAAGGGGCGGGCAGGGGAACAGGCCCGCCGCGGGCGCACCCCAGGCGCACCCACCCCAAGCGCACCCCAGAGGCGCCCCGCTTCCATCGAACCGGTGACAGCACAGGTGAGTTCCCCCACAACGGCACACTCCGAAGGAGCGACCACCTCTTTCGCGCCTTACGCTCAACAAACGCTCAAAGAACCGCACGGACCCTCCCCGTTCCCACGTCTCGGAGGTTCACGCTCCATGAAGCTCACCGTCGTCGGCTGCTCCGGCTCGTTCCCGTCCGCGGGATCGGCATGCTCGAGCTACCTCGTAGAGGCCGACGGCTTCAGGCTGCTCCTCGACATGGGCAACGGCGCCCTCGGCGAGCTGCAGCGCTACATCGGTCTCTACGACCTCGACGCCATCTTCCTCAGCCACCTCCACGCCGATCACTGCATCGACATGTGCGCGTACTTCGTCGTCCGGTACTACCCGCACGACGGCGGACGCCCGGCCCGCATCCCGGTGTACGGCCCGGACGGCACGGAGCAGCGGCTCACCACCGCGCACGCCGACACCCCGTCCGACCACGCGATGAGCGAGGTCTTCGACTTCCACACCCTGAAGCCCGGCTCGTTCGAGATCGGCCCCTTCTCGGTCCGTACGGAGAAGCTCTGCCACCCCGTCGACACCTTCGGCATCCGCATCGAGCACGGTGGCAGCTCACTCACGTACTCCGGCGACACCGGCACCTGCGAGGCCCTGGACGAGCTGGCCGAGGGCGCCGACCTCTTCCTCTGCGAGGCGTCGTTCGTCCACGGCAAGGAGGACATCCCGGACCTCCACCTCAACGGCCGCGAGGCGGGCGAGCTCGCCGCCCGCGCGGAGGTGGGCCGCCTGGTCCTCACGCACATCCCGCCGTGGACCGACGCCGACCGCAACCTCGCCGACGCCCGCGAGGTCTTCGACGGCCCGACGGAACTGGCGGTCCCGGGCGCGGTCTACGAGATCTAGCGCGCAGGCGCCCCACGCACGACGAAGCCCTCACCTTCCGCCGGGAAGGTGAGGGCTTCGAGCTGTGGTGGTACGGACTACTTGGCTTCGGCCTTGAGGAGCTCCGCGAGCTCCTCGTCGGACTCACGGCCCGGCGTCGGCAGGTTGAACTTGGTGATCGCGAAGCGGAAGACCACGTAGTAGATCGCCGCGAAGCAGAGACCGACCAGCGCGAGCAGCCAGGGCTTCTCCGCGATACCGAGGTTCAGGAAGTAGTCGACCGCACCGGCGGAGAAGCCGAAGCCGTCCTTCATGCCGAGGGCCCAGGTGAGCGCCATCGAGACACCGGTCAGCACCGCGTGGATCGCGTAGAGCACCGGGGCGATGAACATGAACGTGAACTCGATCGGCTCGGTCACACCGGTGACGAACGCGGTGGCGGCGAGCGAGAACATCATGCCGCCGACGACCTTGCGGCGCTCGGGGCGGGCGCAGTGGGTGATCGCGAGGCAGGCCGCCGGGAGGGCGAACATCATGATCGGGAAGAAGCCGGTCATGAACTGGCCCGCGGTCGGGTCTCCGTGCAGGAAGCGGGCGATGTCGCCGTGGTAGTCCACGCCGCCGTCGTTGTACGTACCGGCCTGGAACCACGGGAACGAGTTCAGGAGGTGGTGCATGCCGATCGGGATCAGCGCACGGTTGGCGACACCGAAGATGCCCGCGCCGACGGCACCGGATCCGACGAGCCACTCACTGAGGTTGTGCAGACCGGCACCGAGGACCGGCCAGATCAGACCGAAGATGATGCCGACGACCAGGCCCGCGAAGGCGGAGAGGATCGGGACCAGACGGCGGCCACCGAAGAAGCCCGCCCAGTCAGGCAGCTTGGTCCGGTAGAACTTCTGGTACAGCAGGGCGACGATTATGCCCATGACGACGCCGCCGAGCACACCGGCGTTGACCGGCGCCTCGTTCATGACGATCTTGCCGTCGACCACCGCCGCGACCTTGGGCAGGTTGCTGTCGGTGAAGGTGGCGAGCACCTTCTGGAAGACCAGGTAACCGGTGACGGCCGCGAGGGCGGTCGAACCGTCCGACTTCTTGGCGAAGCCGATCGCGATACCGACGCAGAACAGCAGCGGCATGTTGTCGAGCAGCGCGCCGCCGCCCGCCGCCATGTAACCGGCGATCTTGTTGATGAAGTCCGGGAAGGACTCCTTGCCGAGCATGTCGCCCTGTCCGAAGCGGACGAGCAGGGCGGCTGCGGGCAGCACCGCGACCGGCAGCATGAGGCTGCGGCCGATGCGCTGCATGACAGCCATCGCGCCGGCGCCCTTCTTCTTGGTGACCGCGGGAGCGGTGCCAGCCGTGGACATCAACTTCCTCCATTGGACAAGGCGCCGCCAGGGACAGGGTGTTCTGGGGTGGGCGGCGACTCGAGAAACGTGCCGCTGCGCGGCACGTGGTCTGGACCACTGAGTGGTGTAGACCAGTTGTAGCACGGTGAGGGTTAGATAAGGAACCTGCAATTTCCGACTACTTCGCAGTAGCCACCACGTACGCACAGTGACATGCCGAAGGCCCCCGGACCGGAGGTCCGAGGGCCTTGGATGACCAGTGCATAAACCCTGGTCAGGGGTAAGAACTGCTACTTCGTGAGGTTCTCCTCGATCTCCTCCTCCACCTCGTCGGGCTCACGGCCCGGCGTCTGGAGGTTGAACTTGGTGATCGCGAACCGGAAGATCGCGTAATACAGCGCGGCGAACGCCAGGCCGATCGGGATGATCAGCCACGGTTTCGTCGCGAGACTCCAGTTGATGGCGTAGTCGATCAGACCCGCCGAGAAGCTGAAACCGTCCTTCACCCCGAGTGCCCACGTCACCGCCATCGACACGCCCGTGAGCACCGCGTGGATCGCGTACAGCAGAGGTGCGACGAAGAGGAACGAGTACTCGATCGGCTCCGTGATTCCCGTCACGAACGAGGTCAGACCGACCGAGGCCATCATGCCGCCCACCGCCTTGCGGCGATGCGGCTTCGCGCAGTGGTAGATCGCCAGCGCCGCCGCGGGCAGCGCGAACATCATGATCGGGAAGAAGCCCGTCGTGAACTGACCGGCCGTCGGGTCACCCGCCAGGAACCGGTTGATGTCACCGTGCACGACCGTCCCGTCCGGTTTGGTGTAGTCACCGAACTGGAACCAGACGAACGTGTTCAGGAACTGGTGCAGACCGATCACCAGCAACGCACGGTTGGCCACACCGAAGACGCCCGAACCCGCCCAGTCCAGGTCCACCAGCCACTTCGAGAAGCTCGTCAGCCCGTCACCGATCGGCTGCCACAGCCACGCACACAGCGCCGCGAAGAGCAGACCCACGAACGCCATGATGATCGGGACCAGCCGGCGACCGTTGAAGAAGCCCAGCCAGTCCACCAGCTTCACCCGGTGGTACCGCTGCCAGAACCAGGCCGACATCAGACCCATCACGATCCCGCCGAACACCCCCGGGTTCTGGTACTCGGCCGCCGTCACCTGCGCGTCATCCGTGACACACGTACCGAACCAGGTACCGCCCGTCACGAACGTCGAACCCTCGTCACAGTCCACCGGGAACGCGTGCAGCACCGCGTAATACACGAGGAAGCCCGTCACCGCGGCCAGCGCCGTCGACCCGTCCGACTTCTTCGCCATGCCGATCGCGACACCCACGCAGAACAGCAGCGGCAGACCCAGACCCGAGTCCAGCAGCGCACCACCGGCAGCCGCGAACACCTTGGCGAGATTGTCCCAGCCGAGACCCTCGTCACCGAACACGTCCGGCTGGCCGAGCCGGTTGAGAATTCCCGCCGCCGGAAGAACGGCGATCGGGAGCTGAAGGCTGCGCCCCATCTTCTGCAGGCCCTGGAAGAGGCCGTTCCACCACTTTTTCTGTGGGATCGCTGCGCTGCTTGAGCTCATCGGCGTCCTCCCGGAACAGGCCACGTTTGGCGGGTGTTGCAGACTGGTGTAGACCAGTTGCGGTACGGTGCGGAGCCCGCCCGGAAGACAGGGCGCCGGTGATCGTCATCTTTGGTGATGGATCGGCTACTCGCTCGCGAAGTTGGGCCAACCGTGCGTTACCGTGACGAAACGGACCCAGGGTGGGCCGTCGCATGTACGTGAAGAACCAGGGAGAAGGCCATGGCCAGCAAGGCTGAGAAGATCGTCGCCGGGCTCGGCGGAATCGAGAACATCGAAGAGGTCGAAGGCTGCATCACCCGCCTCCGCACCGAGGTCATCGACCCGAGCAAGGTCGACGAAGCCGCGCTCAAGGCCGCCGGCGCCCACGGCGTCGTCAAGATGGGCACCGCGATCCAGGTCGTCATCGGCACCGACGCGGACCCCATCGCCGCCGACATCGAAGACATGATGTGACCCACCGCTGAACCCGACCGGGCCAACCACCCGGCCACACCGCAGGCCCCGCCCACCCGGACGGGGCCTGCGGCCGTTCCCCCGGCAAACCCGCCCGGGACCCACCCTCAACGCACCCGCACCGCCAGGATCGCCACATCGTCCGACGCCTCGCCGTCCCCCAGACACGCCTCCACCAGATACGCGCACAGATCACCCACATCCGAAGGCGCCGCCAACGCCGCCGCACGCAGACGCTCCAACCCCACCCCCAACTCCTCCCCGCGCCGCTCCACCAAGCCGTCCGTGTACAGCACCAACAACGCCCCCGCCGGCAGCTCGAACTCGTCCGCCTCCGCATCCCACTCATCCACCACACCCAGCGGCACCCCCTGACCCGCACGCAGGAACCGCGCCCCCGAATGGTCCACCAGCAACGGCGGACAATGACCGGCCGACGCCACCACCGCCCGCCGCTCCTGCGGATCCACCGTCATGTACAACACCGTCGCCAGATCCGTCAGCGCCATGTCCTGACTCAGCGCGTTCAGATCCGACAGCACCGCCACCGGATCCTCACCCTCCACCAGCGCATAACTGCGCAACGCCGTCCGCAACTGCCCCATCGCCGTCGCCGCACGCAACCCCTTGCCCATCACGTCACCCAGCGCCAGCCCCGCCTTCCCGCCCGGCAACGCCATCACGTCGTACCAGTCACCCCCGGCCTGCATCCCCCGCGCCCCCGGCAGACTGCACGCCGCGACCTGCACCCCCGCGATCTCCGGCAGCTCCTGCGCCAACATCGACTGCTGAAGCGTCCCCGCGATCCGCCGCTCACGCTCGTACAACAGATTGTTCTCGACCATCTGCCCCGCGAACCGGCAGTACGTCCCCACCAACTGCCGCTGCCGCAGCGTCGGCCGCCCCGGCTCCCGCCACGCCCAGGCCACCACGCCCAGCCGACGGCCCGACGTGGTGCTCAGCGCCAGCGCGTACACCCGACGGAACCCCGCCGCACGCCCCAGCTCACGCATGCTCGCCGAACACGACGGATCGGTCTCCACGTCCTCCACGATCAGCGCCCCGCCCGCCGCCTCCGCCTCATCGACCAGGAACCGCCCCGGCGGCAAGGCCTCCACCGCCTCACGCACCGACCGCACATCAGCCGGCATCCCGTACAGCGCACGCGTCCGCATCGAGGAACCGTCCTCGTCCCGCAGCCGCGCCACCCCCATGTCCGCCCGCAACAGCCGCGCGCCCTCACCCAGGACCTGATGCAGCGTGCCGTCCACGCTGTCGTGATCCGTCAGCCGCTCCGCCAGACCATGCACCCAGGTCGCGTCCTCCAGCTGCTCGGCCAGCCTGCGGTTCACCTCGTCCAGATCATCGGCCGCCCGCCGCTGCTGAGAAACGTCATGGATGAACGCGACGGCCAGCGGCAGCTCACCGGGACCGGAGTCCAGCGGAACAGCACTGATGTCCAGCCACAGCGCCCGCGCACCCTCCGGCATGTACCGCACCTCCGCCCGCGCCGGACGACGCAGCCCCAGCGCCACCCCCAGCGGCGACTCCGCGAACCGCAACGGCTCCCCGTTGCGGTCACTGAACGACGTGGCCGCCCGAGCCAGCCCGCCCGGCTCCGACGGCACCTGCGCCCCGAACAACTCCGCCAGCCGACCGTTCGCGAACACCGTCGTCGCCCCCCGCTCGGCGGAAGCGATGACGATCCCATGCGGCGCACCCTCCAGAACCTGGACGGACGCGAGGTGGTCCGCCAGGGGCAGACGCGGTGCGGCAAGCTGCGGCCGGATTGTCTGACTCGAAGGGAGGGACATCAGGAACTTCCTGTGAGGAGACTTAGACACTAAAAGCTTAAGCAACATCACAGTAAAGAGGGAAAGGCTGAACGTCCCCGGACAGCAGGACAAAGGTCCCACCACCCGCCGGATAGGCTTCCGCCCATGTCTCGTATCGACGGCCGCACCCCCGACCAGCTCCGCCCCGTCACCATCGAACGCGGATGGAGCAAGCACGCCGAAGGATCCGTACTCATCTCCTTCGGCGACACCAAAGTCTTCTGCACCGCCTCCGTCACCGAAGGCGTCCCCCGCTGGCGCAAGGGCAGCGGCGAAGGCTGGGTCACCGCCGAATACTCCATGCTGCCCCGCTCCACCAACACCCGCGGCGACCGCGAATCCGTACGCGGCAAGATCGGCGGCCGCACCCACGAGATCAGCCGCCTCATCGGCCGCTCCCTGCGCGCAGTCATCGACTACAAGGCCCTCGGCGAAAACACCATCGTCCTCGACTGCGACGTCCTCCAGGCCGACGGCGGCACCCGCACCGCCGCCATCACCGGCGCCTACGTCGCCCTCGCCGACGCCATCACCTGGGCCCAGGGCAAGAAGATCATCAAGCACGGCCGCAAGCCGCTCACCGGCACCGTCTCCGCCATCAGCGTCGGCATCGTCGACGGCACCCCCCTCCTCGACCTCTGCTACGAGGAAGACGTCCGCGCCGAAACCGACATGAACGTCGTCTGCACCGGCGACGGCCGCTTCGTCGAGGTCCAGGGCACCGCCGAGGCCGAACCCTTCAACCGCGAGGAACTCAACGCCCTCCTCGACCTCGCCACCGCAGGCTGCGTCGACCTCACCGCCTTCCAGAACGACGCCCTCACCCGCACCCTCGGCGAGTAAAGAAGCAACCAAGTCCCCCCGCACAGCGTCGATACGAATACGGGCGCACGGGTCGAACCGTGCGCCCGTCCACGTATCCGCACCCGGGGAGGACCACACCATGGCCACGCGCCACCGACGTCACCGCCGCACCGCACTGGCCATCACCGCCGCACTGCTCACCGTCACCGCGGCAGCCGGCTGCGGAGCCCTCGACAAGACCCTCGACTGCGTCCGCACCGCCGACGCCATCGCCACCAGCGTCGACAACCTCCAGCAGGCCGTCGCCAACGCCTCCAGCGACCCCACCCAGGCCTCCGAATCACTCGACGAGATCCAGAAGGAACTCGGCAACCTCGGCGACAAGACCGACAACGCCGACCTCGGCAAGGCCGTCGACGACCTCCAGGCCGGCATCGGCAACGTCCGCGACTCCATCGACAAGGGTGACGCCACCCCCGACATCACCCCCGTCACCGACGCGGCAACGGAGATCGGCAAGGTCTGCACCCCGTAACGCCCTGACCCCGGCGCGGCGATAATCGACCCATGACCCGCCTCATCCTCGCCACCCGCAACGCCGGGAAGATCACCGAACTCCACGCGATCCTCGCCGACGCAGGCCTCACCCACGAACTCGTCGGCGCGGACGCGTACCCGGAGATCCCCGACGTCAAGGAAACCGGCGTCACCTTCGCCGAGAACGCCCTCCTCAAGGCCCACGCCCTCGCCCGGGCCACCGGCCACCCCGCCATCGCCGACGACTCCGGCCTCTGCGTCGACGTACTCGGCGGCGCCCCCGGCATCTTCTCGGCCCGCTGGTCCGGCACCCACGGCAACGACAAGGCCAACCTGGACCTGCTCCTGGCCCAGCTCTCCGACATCGACGACACCCACCGCGCGGCCCACTTCGCCTGCGCCGCCGCGCTCGCCCTCCCCGACGGCACGGAACGCGTGGTCGAAGGCCGCCTGCTCGGCACCCTGCGCCACACCCCGTCCGGCACGGGCGGCTTCGGCTACGACCCGATCCTCCAGCCGGAGGGCGAGACCCGGACGTGCGCGGAGCTGACCGCGGCGGAGAAGAACGCGATCAGCCATCGGGGGAAGGCGTTCCGGGGGCTGGTGCCGGTGGTGCGGGAGTTGGTGGGGTGACGCAGAGATGCCCGGCCCTGTGAAGGGGCCGGGCATCTTACTGTCGGGTGCGCCCGGTCGGATTCGAACCGACATACACAGCCACCTAAAGACTGCCGCTCAAACCAGTTGGCGTGCGGGCGCATGCCGCCAGCAAGCTTACCGCCTCGGCGTAGCTGGGCGGGTGCGATTGGAGAATGTAGCTGTTTGGCTGTGACATGAAGGGCAGAGGTACCGAAGGTTCTGGAGGCGGTTGTCCAATCTGTCGCCACTGATGTGATCGATCTCTAGGACGAGCCGGTTTCCCCGCCATGTCTCGTCAGTTCCGCATCCCGCGCACTCCCGAGAGACTCCGACATCGTCGAGCGCTCGTCTCAGGAGGGCTGTGCGCGTTCGGCGTGTCCCGCCTTCAAGGCGCACGAGGATATCGGCGGCGGGTTTGCGGTGCGAGGAGCGACTGCCAGCCGAATGACCTTGGCCGGTGAAATGGCTGGTCGACAGGCGATACGCCTCAATGTCCCGTTTCAGGCGGGCGCGAGCGCCGCCATTGTCGACCTGCCCCAGCGCATTCAGCACGCCGGCGAGACTTCGTGACTCGGCCACTGCGGCGGCCAGTTCGTGGCGCGGTGTGGAAGGAGACCCGTACCTGCGCCCACTGGTGAAGTGGGACGTATCTATCCCGAGTCGATCGAGCTTGCTGCGAACGTATCCGTACGGGCTGTCGCCTGGATGGAGGCCCATGTACTCGAACATCTCTCGGATGCTGCATGAATGGGCTGCCGCCTCGCCAAGTAGCTCCTGCGGGTAGGCGTAGTGCGCTCGAACCGGCAGGGCCTCGTCGGCGAAGTGGGACGTGTCGATGTCGTAGTGCTTGAGTCGTTCGCCCACATATCGGCAAGTTCTGCTGCCCAGCGGTGCGCCGAGTCGGCGCAGGACGTCGACCAGGCTGGTCGCAGTCGCTGCGGTTCGTTCGAGCAGGTCGCGAGGATACTTGCCGCTCATAGCGCCCTGCCGCGCTTACGCCCGCGATAAGTGTCGGTCGCTGCATGGCAGTTGGGGCACAGGATGCGGAGGTTCTCCGGGCGGTTGTCCCACCAGTTGCCATTGACGTGATCGACTTCGAGTCGAAGCGGCTGATCCTGCCACTCGCCCCTGTTGCCGCATTCGACACATGCATTCTCGACGCCGTTGCGAGTGAGCTCTCGGCGCAGCCGTTCGCCGGGGACCCTGCCGTCCGTCGGGCTGCCGAGAACCAGTCGGTTCCCCAGCGCTCCTTTGGGGCGGTGTGGTGGTGTGCGCACGAAGTGCGATGTGTCGATCCGGAGACTGCTGATGCGGCGGCTGATATGGGCGTGATTTCCGCCCACAGGATTGATACCCAGACGGCGGACGACCTCGGTCACGCTCGTGGAGTGGGCGACCAGATCGCGCAGCTTCTCTTCGGTGTGGCGCACCCTCGTGTCGACGAAGTGTGAGATGTCCACACCCCACTCCGTCATCTTCTTCCGCAGGTAGCTCCGGCTCCCCGGCGTAGGCGTCCCCCCACACCACCGCACAGCATCATTGGCGTTCGTCGTCTCGCGCGCCGCTTCTTCAAGCAACTCGCGCGTATACCGAGCAGGCACGTTCCCCTCCGCATCCGGCCGCCCGTTCGCGGCCTCGTACGGAGTAACGAACCGTTTATCGGAGAGTCACGTCCGATATCCGACAAGATGCGGAATGGCCCGCCCCGCTTCGGCGACAACCGAAGCGTGGCGGGCCATTCCGCATGCAGGACGGGACGGGTCAGAACTTCGGGTCCGGCGTCTGCGCCGCCACCAGTTCCTCCGCCTCCGCGGTCGTCTCCACCGACGGGGGCGAGCCGGCCAGCGGCTTGTTGGCGGTCTCCTTCATGCAGGCCACCGCGATCACGCCCACCAGCGCCGCCGCCATCGCGTAGTACGCCGGCATCAGGTTGCTGCCCGACCAGCTGATCAGGGCCGTGATGACCAGCGGAGTCGTACCGCCGAAGATCGACGCGCTCAGGTTGTAGCCCACCGACAGGGACCCGTAGCGGACGTTCGTCGGGAACAGGGCAGGGAGGGCCGCGGACATCGTGCCGAGCATGCAGACGAGGGAGAGGCCCAGCATCAGCATGCCGATCGTGATCGCCGGGATGCTGCCCTCGCGGATCAGGAGGAAGGCCGGGAGGGAGAGGACCAGGAAGCCGACCATGCCCGTCATGAGCAGCGGCTTGCGGCCGAAGCGGTCGGAGAGTTTGCCGACCTGGCTGATGATCACCATCAGGAACACCATGACCGCGAGCAGGATCAGCAGGCCGTGGGTCTCGCTGTAGCCGAGTTCGTCGGAGAGGTACGTCGGCATGTACGACAGCAGCATGTAGTCGGTGATGTTGTACGCGCCGACCAGGCAGATGCAGAGGATCAGCGTCGGCCAGTAGTTGCGGAAGATCTTGGCGAGGTCGCCCTTGGCGGTGGTCTCGACGCCGTCCGCGGCCTCGGTGGCGTGTGCGGTGCCGCCCTCCAGCTTCTGGAAGGCCGGGGTCTCGTCCAGGCGCAGTCGCAGGTAGAGGCCGACGAGGCCGAGGGGGCCGGCGACGAGGAAGGGGATGCGCCAGCCCCAGGCTTCCATCTGGGTGTCGTTGAGCAGGGCGTAGAGCGCGGTGACCAGGCCCGCGGCTCCGACGTATCCCGCGAGGGTGCCGAATTCGAGGAAGCTGCCGAAGTAGCCGCGTCGTTTGTCGGGGGCGTACTCGGCGATGAATGTGGAGGCGCCGCCGTATTCGCCGCCGGTGGAGAAGCCCTGGAGCATCCGGAAGAGGATGAGGAGGATGGGGGCGCCGACGCCGATGGTGTCGTGGGAGGGGATGACGCCGATGGCGAAGGTGCCGACCGCCATCAGGATCATGGTGAGGGCGAGGACCTTCTTGCGGCCGATCTTGTCGCCCATGGGGCCGAAGAACATGCCGCCGAGCGGTCGTACGAGGAAGGCGACGGCGAAGGTGGCGAAGGAGGAGAGGAGCTGGGTGGTGTCGTTCCCGGACGGGAAGAAGACATGGCCCAGGGTGGCGGCCAGGTAGGAGTAGATGCCGAAGTCGAACCACTCCATGGCGTTACCTAGCGACGCCGCCTTGACCGCGCGCTTGACCGCCTGGTCGTCCGTGACGGTGATGTCCGTCCGGCGCAGCTTGGGGTTCTGGCGTTTTCGGATGGCGCGGAAGAGGGCGGGGTGGCGTTTGACCGCTTCGGGGTCGGCCGCCTGATGGGGGTCGGAGGCCGCCATGGCCGGGTCCTTTCCTCGGTGGGTGTTCCAGGAAAGGCTTCTGCGCGGTCATGGCGGTTGCAAACCGATTCGCCCGTGGATTGGGATGTCCATCACATGTTTCGGCCGTTCGGCCTAATCCGTGGGGGGTTTTTGAGTGGTTTGGTCGGCTGGTCAGATGCCGAGGTCCTTGATGATCTTGGCGACGTGGCCGGTGGCGCGCACGTTGTAGAAGGCGTGTTCGACCTTGCCGTTCTCGTCGACGACGATCGTGGAGCGGATGACGCCCATCACCGTTTTGCCGTAGTTCTTCTTCTCTCCGAAGGCGCCGTAGGCCTCCAGGGTCTCCTTGGCGGGGTCGCCGACCAGGGTGACCTTGAGGTTTTCCTCGTCGCGGAACTTTGCGAGCTTCTCCGGCTTGTCGGGGGAGATGCCGATGACGTCGTAGCCGGCGGCGGTCAGGAGGTCGAGGTTGTCGGTGAAGTCGCAGGCCTGCTTGGTGCAGCCGGGGGTGAGGGCGCGCGGGTAGAAGTAGACGATGACCTTGCGGCCCTTGTGGTCCGCGAGCGAGACGTCGTTCCCGTCGGCGTCGGGGAGGGTGAAGGCGGGGGCGGTGTCGCCGGGCGTGAGTCGCTCGCTCATGGTTCTCCTCTTTGGTGCGTGGGGTGTACGGGACCGAGAGTAATAGGGGTGCCGTCGGGTGCGGGGGCGGTCGAGCTGACAGACTGTCGATGAAGGTTTACCGGACGAGGACCACGGAGGCGGCGCAGTGTCGGATGCCAGGAGCCCTGCGCAGATCGAGGCGGACATCATCAGCAGGCGCGAGCAGCTCGCGGTGGTGCTCGATGAGATCGGGGTGCGGGTGCACCCGAAGACGATCATCGGTGACGCGAAGGCCAAGGCGGCCGAGGCTGTGGACCGGACGGCGGGGCGGGCGTTCGTCGCGGTGAACCGGACGGTGTCGGATGTGAAGGCGCAGTTCGTGTCGGAGGAGGGTGCGCCGCGTCTGGAGCGGGTGATTCCGGCGGCGTTGCTCGTGGTGGGTGTGGTGGGTCTGCTGGCTGTGTCCAGGCGGCGGAAGTAGCACTGACCCCGAGGGCGCGCGCTCGCCTCGCGGCCAGGTAGGTTGCGGGGCGTGAGCGAGAACAGCGACGACAAGCTGCCCATCCGGATGCTGCACGATCGTGTGCTGGTCCGGTCCGATTCGCCTGAGGGCGAGCGGCGTTCCGGCGGCGGGATTCTGATTCCGGCGACGGCTGCGGTCGGGCGCCGGCTGGGCTGGGCTGTGGTGGTCGCGGTGGGGCAGAACGTGCGGACGGTGGAGCCGGGGGACCGGGTGCTGTACGACCCCGAGGACCGTGCCGAGGTCGAGGTGCGGGGCGTGGCGTATGTGCTGATGCGGGAGCGGGATCTGCATGCGGTGGCTGCGGACCGGTTCGAGGGTTCGGTGGATTCGACCGGCCTGTATCTGTAGTCCCCGATCTGTAGTCGTGATGGTGGTGTGCGAGGCCTGGTGACCGTTGTCACCAGGCCTTTTGCCTGTTCTTTGCTAGGGTGGTGGGACCCCGACGAGACGCGCCGTACCGGGTTTCCGTAAAGACGACGCACCCGTTTTGTTCGTGTGTTCTGTGTCGTCGGAGGTGCCGTCATGGCGTGGGTTCTGTTGGTGGTCGCGGGTCTGCTGGAAGTGGCCTGGTCGATCGGGATGAAGTACACCGAGGGGTTCACCCGTCTGTGGCCGAGTGTGTTCACGGGGCTGGGGATTGTCGCGAGCATGCTGTTGCTGTCGCATGCGGCGCGGACTCTGCCGATCGGTACGGCGTACGGGGTGTGGGTCGGTATCGGTGCGGCGGGTGCGGCGGTGCTGGGCATGGTGGTGCTGCATGAGCCGGTGACCGCGGCGCGGATCTTCTTTGTGTGTCTGTTGCTGGTGGCCGTGGTGGGGCTGAAGGCGACTTCGGGTCACTGACGGGCGGGGGCGGCGGCGGGAGCTCGGGTGCCGCGGGCGCCTTCGAAGAAGCCTCCGCCGCCGTTGTCTCCGCCTCCGTTGTCGCCTCCGCCGTTGTTCCCACCGCCGTTGTCGCCTCCGCCCGTGCCGCCGCCCGTGTCCGCGCCGCCGTTCGTGATGCCGCCGATGGGGGTGTCGGAGGTGCCGGGGGTGGTCTGCGGTGCGGACGGGGTGGTGGTGGGCGGGGTGCTGGACGGGGTGGTCGGGGGTGTGCTGGAGGGGGTCCGGGAGGGCTGTCCGGTGGTGCCGGGTGCGGTGTTCTCCTGGGTGGGGAGTGCGGTTTCGTCGGTGCCGCTCTCCAGGTCGAGGTGGAAGTTCTCGACGGGGGTGCCGCGCAGGGCGGTCCGGGTGTACTGGGCCCAGGTCAGGGCGGGGGCGCCGCCGCCGTTGATGCGGGCCAGGCCGAGTGCTCCGTAGAGGGGCTTCTGGGCGCCGGTGTCGGGGTTCTGGCCCATGACGGCGATGACGGTGGCGAGGTCGGGGGTGTAGCCGGCGAACCAGGCGGCCTTGTCCTCCTCGGCGGTGCCGGTCTTTCCGGCGGAGGGGCGGCCGGAGCCCTGGGCCGCGGTGCCGGTGCCGCCGTCGACGACGCTCTGGAGGATGGACGTCGTGGTGTCGGCGGCTTCGCGGGTGACGGCCTGCTGGGTGGTGCGGTCGGGGAGTTTGACGCTCTCGCCGTCCTTGGTGACGTTGTCGACGAGGACGTGGGCGCCGTGTTTGCCGTGGTTGGCGAGGGTGGCGTAGGCCTCGGTCATGTCGAGGACGCTGGCGGTGGCGGGGCCCAGCGCGATCGAGGGGGAGGCGGTGAGGTCGGGGGTGTCCTTGGGGATGCCGAGGTCGGTGGCGGTCTGGAGGACCTTGGAGGGGCCGACGTCCTCGGCCATCTGGGCGTAGACGGCGTTGACGGATTTGTCGGTGGCGGTGCGGACGGTGATGGGGCCGTAGCTGCGGTCGTCCTCGTTGGCCGGGTCGTATCCGGTGGGTCCGTCGGGTCCCTGGACCATGCGTTTGTTGGTGCCGTCGTAGATGGTGCTGGGGGTGATGCGGCGGCCGTCCTGGGTGGTGGAGCGGTTGGCGACGGCGGAGGTGAAGACGAAGGGCTTGAAGGTGGAGCCGACCTGGTAGTCGCGGCGGGTGGCGTTGTTGACGTACTGCTTGGTGTAGTCGATGCCGCCGTACATGGCGAGGACGCGGCCGGTGGCGGGGTCGATGGAGGCGCCGCCGACGCGGACGTTGCGGTCGGCCTTGTTCTTCTTGCTGGTCTTGGACATGACGTTGTCGTCGACGGCTTTGACGAGGGCGTCCTGTTTCTTCTTCTCCAGCGTGGTGGTGATGCGGTAGCCGCGGGTGGCGAGGGTCTTCTCGTCGAGGATGTCGTTCTGGATGAGGTAGTCCTCGACGGCCTGGACGATGTAGCCGCGTTGTCCGGAGAGGCTGTTGGTGGGCTTGACGGCGCCGGGTTTGGGGAAGGTGAGGGCGGCGCGTTCGTCGGCGCCGAGCCATTCCTCCTTGACCATGCCGTCGAGTACGTAGTTCCAGCGGGCGAGGGCGGCGGGTTTGTTCTCGGGGTGGGTGACGACGTCGTAGGCGCTGGGGGCGTTGAGCAGGGAGGCGAGGTAGGCGCCTTCGGCGGTGGTGATGTCGCCGATGTCCTTGCTGTAGTAGGCCTGGGCGGCGGCCTGGATGCCGTAGGCGTTGCGGCCGAAGTAGCTGGTGTTGAGGTAGCCCTCGAAGATCTGGTCCTTGGATTCTTCGCGGTTGAGTTTGATCGCGATGAAGAATTCCTTGACCTTGCGGACGACGGTCTGTTCCTGGCCGAGGTAGTAGTTCTTGACGTACTGCTGGGTGATGGTGGAGCCGCCCTGTTTGCCCTTGCCGGTGAGGGTGTTCCAGCCGGCCCGGATCATCGCCTTGATGTCGACGGCGCGTTCGGAGTAGAAGTCGCGGTCCTCGGCGGCGAGGACGGCGTGCTGGACGTTGAGCGGGACCTGGGCGAGTTTGACGTTCTCCCGGTTCACCTCGCCGTCGCGGGCGATGACGCTGCCGTCCTTGTAGAGGTAGACGTTGGACTGGGCGGTGGCGCTGGCGTTGGCGGGCGGGATGTCGACGAGTTGGTAGCCGGCGATGAAGCCGCCGATCAGGACCAGTGCGATGAGGAGGAGTCCGCCGAGGACCATGCGCCAGGTGGGGATGGCGCGGCGCCAGCCGGTGCGTTTGGGGCGTTTGGGCTTCCTCTGCTTCGTCCGGTTCTTGGCGCCGGTGGTGTCGGCGTCGGCCGGGGTGCCCTGTCCTGTGGGGGCGGCAGCGTCGGCAGGCAGGTCTCTGGGGGTCCAGCCCGGGTCGCCCGGGTCCCCGTTCTGCTGCTGTGGCTCGTCGCTCATGTCGGTGCAGACTCCTCGGCCGCGGTCAGTTCCCCCATAGTGCACTTTTCTGCGGAATAACTACCGGATCGACCTTCGTAAAGCGGTCGCGGCGGTTGCCCCGGCTGGGCTAGGCTCCTGCGCTTTGGTGTCCACGCGTGGTGGGGCACCCCGATTGCGGGGGGTGGTTGCTGTGCGGCTCTACGCGGTGGTGGCGGCGGGCGGGTTCCGGCGCTATGCCACGTACCGGATCGAGACGGCCGCGGGGGTGTTCACCAACACCGTCTTCGGCTTCATCCTGGCGTACACGTATGCGGCGCTGTGGGACGAGCGTCCGCAGCTCGGCGGATACGACATGTCGCAGGCGCTCACGTATGTGTGGCTGGGCCAGGCGCTTCTGATGACGTGCGTGATGATGGGCGGCGGTTTCGAGAACGAGCTGATCGAGCGGATCCGTACGGGTGATATCGCGGTCGATCTCTACCGGCCTGTTGACCTTCAACTGTGGTGGCTGGCGGGTGACTTGGGTCGGGCGGCGTTTCATCTGCTGGGGCGCGGCATCGTGCCGATGGTCCTCGGTTCGCTCGCGTTCGATCTGGTGATGCCCGCGTCGCCGGGGACCTGGGTGGCGTTCCTGGTCGCGGTGGCGCTGGGTGTCGTGGTGAGTTTCGCGCTCCGCTATCTGGTCGCGCTGTCGGCGTTCTGGCTGATGGACGGGGCGGGGGTGGCGCAGATGTCGTTCCTGGCGGGGATGTTCTTCTCGGGGATGCTGCTGCCGCTGAATCTGTTCCCGGGGCTGCTGGGTGAGGTGGCGCGGGCGCTGCCGTGGTCGGCGCTGCTCCAGGTGCCGGCCGATGTGTTCCTCGGCAAGCACACGGGCTGGGGTCTGGTGCGGGTGTACGCGTTCCAGGCGGGCTGGGCGCTGGTGCTGCTGCTGGCGGGGCGGTTGGTTCAGTCGGTGGCGACGCGGAGGGTGGTGGTCCAGGGTGGCTGAGGTGGTGGACGCGGTCGTGGGGGACGCGCCCGATGCGGTGTTCGTTCCCCGGTCGCGGGTGGTCGAGGGGGTCCGGGCGTACGGGCTGATCGTCGCGATGTGGCTGCGCTCGACGATGGCGTACCGGGCGTCGTTCGTGATGATGGCGCTCGGGAACTTCGCGGCGACGGCGTTCGACTTTGTCACGATCGTGCTGATGTTCTCGCACGTGGATGTGCTGGGCGGGTTCACGCTGCCGGAGATCGCCCTGTTGTATGGGTCGGCGGGTATGGCGTTCGGGCTGGCGGATCTGCTGATGGGGTCGATGGACCGGCTGGGCCAGCGGGTGCGGGACGGCACGCTGGACACGTTGCTGGTGCGGCCGGTCCCGGTGATCGCGCAGGTGGCGGCGGACCGGTTCGCGCTGCGCAGGCTGGGGCGGGTGTCCCAGGGGCTGCTGGTGTTCGGCTATGCGCTGGTGACGCTGGACATCGGGTGGACCGTGGCGAAGGTGGTGCTGGTGCCGCTGATGGTGCTGAGCGGGGCGGCGATCTTCTCGGCGGTGTTCGTGGCCGGCGGGGCGTTCCAGTTCGTCGCGCAGGATGCCTCGCAGGTGCAGAACTCCTTTACGTACGGAGGGGCGACGCTGCTCCAGTACCCGCCGTCGGTGTTCGCGACGGATCTGGTGCGCGGGGTGACGTTCGTCGTGCCGCTGGCTTTCGTGAACTGGCTGCCTTGTCTGTATGTGCTGGGCCGGGACTATCCGCTGGGGCTGCCGGACTGGGTGGCGTTCCTGCCACCGCTGGTGGCGGGCGTGTGCTGGGTGGGTGCGGGTCTGGCGTGGCGGGCGGGGCTGAGGGCGTACCGGAGCACGGGAAGTTGACGGAGTGACGGGCGAGAAGGGGCGTGAAGGGGTGTGAAGGGTATGGATACGGACTTCATCGAGCTCGACGGTGTCGAGAAGGTCTTCGACGTCCGCCGCAGGACGGGTTTCCTGCGCAGCGAACGTCGTGAGGTGCGGGCCGTGGACGGGATCAGTTTTCGCGTGGCGCGCGGTGAGATGGTCGGTTACATCGGCCCGAACGGGGCGGGGAAGTCGACGACGATCAAGATGCTGACCGGGATCCTCACCCCGAGTGGGGGTTCGCTGCGGGTGGCGGGCATCGATCCGTCCCGGGAGCGTACGAGGCTGGCGCAGCGGATCGGTGTGGTCTTCGGGCAGCGCACCACGCTGTGGTGGGACCTGCCGTTGCGTGACTCGTACCGGCTGATGCACCGGATGTACCGGATTCCCGATGACCGCTTCCGCGTCAACATGGACCGCTGCATCGAACTCCTCGACCTGGCCGAGCTGTTGGACGTGCCGGTGCGGCAGTTGTCGCTGGGGCAGCGGATGCGTGGCGACATCGCGGCGGCGCTGTTGCACGATCCGGAGGTGTTGTATCTGGACGAGCCGACGATCGGCCTCGATGTGGTGTCGAAGGCCAAGGTCCGTGGATTTCTGCGGGACTTGAACGTGGAGCGGGGTACGACGGTGCTGCTCACCACGCACGATCTGACCGATATCGAGCAGTTGTGCAAGCGGGTGATGGTGATCGATCACGGCCGTCTGATGTACGACGGTGCGCTCGCGGGGCTGCATGAGGTGGGCGAGAGCGAGCGGATGCTCGTGGTGGATCTGGAGCGTGAACTCCCGCCGATCAGGCTGGAGTCGGAGCCGTCGGTGCGTACGGTGAAGGTGGAGGGGGTGCGGCAGTGGCTGGCGTTCCCGGCGTCCGCTTCGGCGGCGCCGCTGGTGGCGCGGATCGCCGCCGAGTACCCGTTGATGGACCTGTCGGTGCGGGAGCCGGACATCGAGGCCGTGATCGCGAAGATGTACGCGTCGGCTACCTGTCTGTAGATCGGTGACGGGAGCGGGCGCGTTCAATAGGCTGCACGGTATGACAAGCGAACTTCCGGATATGCGCGCCTCCGATACCGAACGTGAACGGATCGCCGAGATTCTGCGTGAGGCGATGGCCGAGGGGCGGCTGGAGATGGAGGAGTTCGAGACCCGTCTCGACGCCGCCTACAAGGCCCGCACGCATGGTGAGCTGGAACCGCTCGTCCGCGATCTGCCGGGCCCCGGGGCCGCGGTGGCGCCGGTGGCCGGGGGGCAGCCGCGGACGGGTTCGATGGCCCGTTGGTCGGAGCGCGTCGGGAAGCCGGCGACGTCCGGCGGCGGCTTCGCGCTCTGGGGCGGGTTCCGGCGTCAGGGGAACTGGACCATCGGCCGGGTGTTCACAGCGTTCGCGATGTGGGGCGGTGGCCGCATCGATCTGCGTGAGGCGAATTTCGAGACCCCCGAGGTGGTCATCCGCTGCTTCACGATCATGGGTGGCATTCATGTGACGGTTCCCCCGGACCTGAACGTGGACGTCCGTGGCATCGGCATCATGGGCGGCTTCCGGGAACGCTCGAAGGACGCCGGGATCCCCGCGCCGGATGCTCCCCGGGTGCGGATCACCGGCTTCGCGCTGATGGGCGGGGTCGGTGTGGAGCACAAGCGGAGCAGGGCGGAGAAGCAGCGCCTGCGGGATGCGGAGACGCAGCGCCTGCGGGATGCGCAGACGCGGCGTCCGCGGCTGGAGAAGGGCGACGACGGCCGGTAGGGCGGGGCGATTTCGGCAGCCCTGCCGGTGAACCCCGCCGCCCCTCCCCGTTACAGCGCGTCCGACGAGGGCCGGGTCCGCAGCAGTTCGGCCACGTCGGGCAGGGAGCCCAGGCGCTGGTAGCCGGCGTTGTTCAGGTGGACGTGGTCGCCGGAGTCGTAGGCGGGCAGCAGCCGGTCCGGGTGCGAGGGGTCGCGTACCGCGCTCTCGAAGTCGAGGACCTCGTCGAAGATCCCGCCGGCCCGGATCGTCGCGTTGACCTGGCCGTGTACGACGTTCTGGGCGGGGGTCCAGTCGCGGTAGCCCTTGTACGGCATCAGGGTCGTGCCGATGACCCGCAGTCCGCGGGCGTGCGCACGCTCGGTCAGGGTGCGCAGGGCGTCCGTGATCCGTGCGGGGCTCGTCTCCCGGGGAAGGGCCTGGATGTCGTTGATGCCGAGGGCGATGACGACGGTCTTCGCCCCGGTGATGCTCAGGACGTCGCGATCGAAGCGGTCGAGGGCGCGCTGCCCGATCCCGTTGAGCAGGAGGCGGTTGCCGCCGATGCCCTGGTTGACCACCGCGTACCGGCCGTGCAGCCGGTCGGCGAGGACGTCGGGCCAGCGGTGGTTCGTGTCGGTGGTGGAGCCGCTGCCCGCGGTGAGCGAGTCGCCGAATGCCACGAGGGTCCCGGTGGCGTTCTCGGCCCGCACGTCGACGGCGGTGAGGTAGCGCCAGTCCGTGGTGCGCCGCACGCCCTGCGGTTCATCGGTGAAGGACGTCTGGTGGCTGTTGGGGTGGACGGTGACCGGGCCCCGGGCCTTGGGGGTGCGCAGGGTGACGACGAGATCGGAGTCGGCGGCGACCGGGACGACGACGGGGTCGCTGATGATCTGCCCGCCGGCGGCGACCGTCGCGGAGGCTGCCCCGCGGAACGTGACCGGGAGGGCGTTCACGGTGACGCGGTCGATGAGCAGCGGATGCGTACCGAAGAGGTTGGACAGGGTGACGCGGGCCGCGTCGCCGCCGATGCTGGTGTGCACGACGTTACGGATGGTGCGCAGGGCCGGGTCTGTGCCCCGGTCCTGGTCGATCGCCCCGTTCACGGGGGCCGCCGCCCAGGTGGCGAGCCAGTGGCCGGTGGAGTGGGCCCGTGCGGCGGGGGTCCTGGCCACGCCCTGCGGGCCGGAGGCGGCGACCGTCTTCGGCGGCCCGGAGAACAGCAGGGAGCCCGCGAACGCCACGACGGCGGCGAGCGCGGCGGTGCCCGCCATGAGGGCTATGAAGAGGGCGTACTCGCGGCGCCTGGGCATGGACGGTGTGTCTCCTTGTTCGTTTGTGGGTCTGAACCATGATGCGGCAGGGCTCGGGGAACTCGACATGCGGCCCGGGAGTAGGTCAGGCAGGACGCGTTGAGGACAATGCGTACGGGGCGCCGGGGACGACGGGTACGCGGACGGGTGGAGCGGATGGAACGGATCGAAGGCACGGCCGAGGACGCGGTGGCCGGAGCGGCGGACACCGGCACGGGCGCGGGCGGTCCGGGGGAGGGGCCGGGGCGGCGGGCGGGTCCCCGTCCGTCGGCGTCCCTCGCCTCGTTCGCGTACACCGCGGCGGACGAGGAGAAGCGTCGTGGCGTACGCCGTATGAAGACCACGGCCACCGGCCTCCTTCTGCTGGTCGCGCTGGTGTACGTCCTCGCCACCTGGGCGAAGAACGAGGGTGTGGGCGGCTGGCCGGGCTTCGT
The DNA here is from genome assembly GCF_036013915.1 of Streptomyces sp. NBC_00464. Classification (NCBI taxonomy): domain Bacteria; kingdom Bacillati; phylum Actinomycetota; class Actinomycetes; order Kitasatosporales; family Streptomycetaceae; genus Streptomyces; species Streptomyces sp. NBC_00464. The sequence goes on from NZ_CP107899.1 coordinate 4,987,224, forward strand.
CGCAGCGGCCGCCGAGGCGGGCATGGTGGGTGCGCTGGCAGACTGGTTCGCCGTCACGGCCCTCTTCAAGCGTCCGCTCGGACTGCTGATTCCGCACACCGCCATCATTCCCACGAAGAAGGACCAGCTGGGGGCCTCACTCGGTTCCTTCGTCGGCGAGAACTTTCTGTCGGGCGGCGTCGTCCGCGACCGGATCCACTCGCTCTCCATCGGTGGCCGGCTGGGTGCCTGGCTCGCGGAGCCGGAGCACGCGGACCGGGTCACGGCCGAGCTGTCGACCGCGTTGCGGGGTGCGCTGACCGTGCTTCGGGATGCGGATGTGCAGGCAGTGGTCGGTGAGGCGATCACCCGGCGGGCGAACGCGGCGGAGGTCGGTCCCGGCCTCGGGAAGATGCTGGAGAAGGTCGTCGCGGACGGCGGCCACCGCAAGGTGGTGGACCTGATCTGTGTGCGGGCGCACGACTGGCTGGTGGAGCACAACGACTCGGTGATGGACGCGGTGCAGGGCGGTGCGCCGGGCTGGACCCCGCGGTTCGTCGACAAGCGGGTGGGCGAGCGTGTCTACAAGGAACTGCTGCGGTTCATCACGGAGATGCGCGACATGCCGGGGCATCCGGCGCGCGGCTCGATTGACACGTTCCTCACGGACTTCGCGGCGGATCTCCAGACGGATTCGGAGACCAGGGCCCGGGTGGAGCGGCTGAAGTCGGAGATCCTGGGCCGCGGCGAGGTCCAGGACGTCATCGCCTCGGCCTGGTCGTCCGTGCGCACGATGGTGATCGCGGCGGCGGAGGACGAGCGGAGCGAGCTGCGGCTGCGGGCCCGTGCCTCACTGATGGCGCTGGGCGCCAGGCTGGCGACGGACGGGCGGCTCCAGGCGAAGCTGGAGGGCTGGGTGGAGGACGCGGCGGTGTATGTCGTGACGACGTACCGGGCGGAGATCACCTCGCTGATCAGCGACACGGTGGCCGGCTGGGACGCGGACCAGACGTCGAAGAAGATCGAGGCCCACATCGGCCGTGACCTGCAGTTCATCCGGATCAACGGCACGGTGGTGGGTGCGCTGGCGGGGCTGGTGATCTATTCGGTGTCGCGGGCGTTCGGGGCCTGACGACGGCCGGATCAAGCCCGTCGAGGGGGTCGCCCCCCCATGCCCTTCAGGCCATGGGGGAGATTGAGGACAACGGCCCCCCGGCATGGACCCGGGCTCGCCTGTACCGCCCCGCCCCGCCCGGGCCCCGCCGCGCCCTCCTTGGAGGGCCCCGCTCAGGCGGCGCGACGCGTGACGGCCCACGACGTGGCGGCCACCGTGCCCGCCACGGTGAACACCGCGGGCCAGGCGCCGACCTTCTTCGCCAGCGGGTGCGATCCCGCGAAGGCGGCCACATAGGCGGTGGTCAGGGCGACGGCGGCGCGCGGCCCGGCCTGCCGGTTCCACTCGTACGCCGCGACGCCGCCCGCCGCCGCGAGGGCGACCCCGCCCAGCGGACGCTTCCTGGTCCACCGTGCGACGGCGTAGCCGCCGACCAGTCCGCCCGCCGCCACCGCCGCTGCCGGAACCTTCGCCATCGCAGCCACCTCAGCCTTCTCGTAGATCGTCGCCGTACGCGCGGCGCACCCGCCCGTACCGGCTCTCGGCTCCGAGGCTAACGCGGCGTTCCGGCATTGCGTCGGCGAGGGGGTGCACAAGCGTTTACCCTGGGGGTGAACAGATGTGCACCCCTATGCCTTCCGGCAGCCGAGCACCGTACGGAGACACATGCCCGCGGACATACCGGTCCCAGCCGCCCCCGTGACCCCCGACGTCCGGGCCCCGCACCCCCGCTTCGCCGTCGGCGTGCTGGCCTTCTGCGGGGTCGTCGTCGCCGTCATGCAGACGATCGTCGTACCGCTGCTCCCGCACATCCCCGAACTGACCGGCGCCACGCCGACCGCCGCGAGCTGGCTGGTGACCGTCACCTTGCTCACCGGCGCGGTCTTCACCCCGGTCCTCGGCCGGGTCGGCGACATGTACGGCAAACGCCGGGTGCTGGTGGCCTCGCTCGGGGTGCTGGTCGTGGGCTCGGTGCTGTGCGCGGTCAGCTCCCACATCGGGGTACTGATCACCGGCCGCGCCCTGCAGGGCGCCGCGATCGCCGTCGTACCGCTGGGCATCAGCATCCTGCGCGACGAACTGCCGCCCGAGCGGGTCCTGTCCGCCGTCGCGCTGATGAGCTCGACGCTCGGGATCGGCGCGGCCATCGGCCTGCCCGTCGCAGCCCTCGTCGTGGAGAACTTCGACTGGCACACCATGTTCTGGGTCTCCGGCGTGATCGGCCTCATCGACATCGCGCTGGTGCTGCGCTGCGTACCGGAATCCCCGCTGCGCAGCCGCGGCCGTTTCGACGCGGTCGGTGCGCTGGGCCTGACCGCCGCGCTCGTCTGCCTGCTGCTCGCCGTCACCCAGGGCGCCGACTGGGGCTGGGGCTCGGTCCGCACGGTCGGCCTGCTCGCGACGGCCGTGGTCGTGGCCCTGTTCTGGGGTGCGTACGAGCTGCGCGTGCAGACGCCCATGGTCGACCTGAGGGTCTCGGCGCGTCCGGCCGTCCTGCTCACGAACATCGCCGCGCTGCTGATCGGCTTCGCGTTCTACGCGAACTCGCTGGTCACCGCCCAGATGGTGCAGGAGCCGAAGGCCACGGGTTACGGGCTCGGCGCCTCGCTCGTCGTCAGCGGACTGTGCCTGCTGCCGGGCGGGGTGGCGATGGTGGCGCTGTCGCCCGTCTCGGCCCGGATATCCGCCAAGCACGGCCCGAAGGTCAGCCTCGCGCTCGCCGCCGGGATCATCGCAGTCGGCTACGGGGTGCGGTACTTCACCAGCCACAGCCTGTGGCTGATCATCGCGGGCGCCACGGTCGTCGCCTCGGGCACGGCCATCGCGTACTCGGCCCTGCCCGCCCTCGTGATGCGCGGAGTCCCGGTCAGTGAGACCGGCGCGGCCAACGGTCTGAACACCCTCATGCGGTCGATCGGACAGGCCTTCTGCAGCGCGACGGTCGCCGCCGTCCTGGCCGGAATCACCTTCCGGGCGGGCGGCAGGACCGCCCCGACGCTCCACGCGTACCAGCTGGTCTTCGTCATCGCGGCGGGCGCGGCACTCGCGGCCCTGGCCGTCACGCTGTTCCTGCCGGGCCGGAAGCCGGCCGGGGCGGGTACGGTCGAGGAGAGCCGCAAGGCACCGGACACCCGCAAGGAGGGTGTGCGGACGGCAGAACTCCAGGAGGGCGCATGACCGGCGGCCAGGCCATCGCGACGGCCCCCGTCCCCGCGGAGGCGGGCAGTGGCCGGGACGCGATCCTGCGCGCCGCACGACGGGCGTTCACCCAGCGCCCGTACGCCGAGGTGACGATCCGCAAGATCGCCGCGGACGCCGGCGTGAGCCCGTCCCTCGTGGTCAAGCACTTCGGCCGCAAGGAAGAACTCTTCAACACCGTCGCCGACTTCGGCCCGGCGGCCGCGGAACTCTTCGACGCCCCGCTCGACGCCCTGGGCCGCCACATGGTCATCACGGTGGTGACGCACCGCCGCGAGCTCAAGTCCGACCCGCTCCTGCGCGTCGTGTTCTCCCTCGGCAACCAGGACGAACGCTCCCTTCTCCGCGACCGCTTCCACGAACAGGTCACCGACGCCCTGACCGCCCGGCTCCCCGGCCGCGACCGCGCCCTGCGCGCCGAACTCCTGGCCGGCCTCCTCCTTGGCCTGGGCGCGACGCTCGGCCTCCACCGCGAGGGCGCGGGGGCGGCCGCGACGCCGGAGCGCATCGCGGATCTCTACGCGCCCGCGTTGCAGCGGCTGATCACGGGGTGAGGCTTCCGGGGGCGGTGCCCCCGGGGGTTCGGGGATCGTCGATGTCGACGGCGAGATCGAACTCGGCGGTCGAGCGGAACGTAGCGACGTATCCCCCTCCCACAGCCGTTCGATCGTGGTCATTTCTTTTTGCGCTTTCCGTTGCGCACGTGCTGCGGCCTTTCGTTCAGTCCGTTCGGGGGGACCGGGGCCACCACCCCGGTTCACCGTGTGGCCCGGCCGGCTCCCGGCCCCTGAGAGTTCACGGACCGGGAGCGGAACGTACGCGGAGCGGTCATTGTGTCCGTCATGAACGGCGGCGGGCCCGGCTGCCCGGAATCCGCCCCCGCCCCGCAGGCGCCGCGTCAGCCCTTGGCGTTGGGCCAGACGGTCACGTCCACCGTGATGTACGTGCTGGGTGAGTCGTCGGGAGAGTGGCCCTGGTAGGTCAGCAGTGCCATGTGCCCGGACCCCGTGGTGATGCAGACCTGACGGTCCTTGCCGAGCTGGTTCACGTAGATGCTGCCGGTGAACCGGGTCTCGGCGCGGCAGACGGCGAGCGACCCTTCCTGGCCCGGATCGAGCCGCACCAGGGTCCCGTCGGTCCCGGCGTCGAGGTGTCCGCCGGTGCTGTAGTAGATCAGCTCGGATTCCGCGTCCTCACCGTCCCTCGGCTTGAGCTCGTCGTCCTCGAGCGTCAGGTTGTAGCCGGAGGTCAGGTTGATGCCCGTGAACACCTTGGGCTCGGGGTCCGGCCTGGTGGAAGGCGCTGGATCCGCCGTGGTGCCCGCGCCCGGGTCCTCCCCTTCCCCCTCGGCATCGGCGCTCGGTGACGAATCGGCCTGCTGCGGGGTGCTGCCGCCCTTGGGGGAATCGCTGCTCTGCGACGACTTGCCGTCGTCCTTGAGCATGACGTACGCCGTCCCGCCGCCGGCGATGCCGACGATGAGCGCCACCGCGATGGCGATGGCGGCGACCCGGCCGCCGCGGCGCTTCGGGGGCTGGGGCGCAGCAGGCCCCTGGGGCGGCAGGTGTCCGGGTTGCGTCTGGGACTGCGCCGGGTACGCGTTCGGGAACGGGGCCGGGGTGTGCGCCTGCGACGGCGGATACGGCTCCGTGGCCTGCCCCTGGACCGGATACGCGGCCTGCGGGTACGGGGTCTGGGGAACGGGCGTCTGCGGGGCCGGGCTCTGCGGAGCCTGCGGCGACTGGCCGGGCGGCGGAGTGACCGGCGGTCCGAACCCCGGTGGCGGGGTGCTCGGGGCCGCCGGAGACGTGGGCGAATAGCCGACCGACGGAGCGACGGCCGGGGCGGCGGCCGGAGGCGGCGGGGTCTGGACCGGGGCCGGCGCGGCCGCCCGTACGGTGATGTCGGCGGCCACCGGGCTCGGCAGCCAGTCCTCGGGGCGACGCAGCACCGTCTCCGCGTTCGCGGTCTGGCACAGCGCGATGACCTCGGCGACCGAGGGCCTGGCCTCCGCGTCCTTGGCCAGACAGCGGCTGACGAGCTCCATCAGCCGTTCCGGTACGCCGGTCAGGTCCGGCTCCTCGTGGACGATCCGGTAGAGCACTCCGTGCGAGGTCCCCTCACCGAAGGCCGGCGACCCCGTGGCCGCGTACGCCGCGACCTGGCCGAGCGCGAAGATGTCGGTGGCCGGAGTGACCCGGCGCCCCGCGGCCTGCTCGGGGGCCATGAACGACGGCGTGCCGATGGTGACGCCGCTGCCGGTGAGCGAGGTCGCGTCGGCCGCGTACGCGATACCGAAGTCGATGACGCGCGGCCCGTCGGCCGCGAGCAGCACGTTCGACGGCTTGAGGTCGCGGTGCACGATGCCCGCCCCGTGGATGACGTGCAGCGCCTCCGCCATGCCGGCGATCAGCAGCAGCACGGCCTCGACCGGCAGCGCCCCGTGTGCGATGACCGCGTCGGCGAGGGAGGGCCCCGGCACGTACGCGGTGGCGAGCCACGGCTGCGCACCGTTGGTGTCGGCGTCGATGACAGGCGCGGTGAACAGCCCCTGCACGCGCTGTGCGGACTGCACCTCCTGCGTGAACCGCCGCCGGAATTCCGGATCCTCGCCGAACTCGGGCCGGATCACCTTGATGGCGACGGGCCGGCCGCCGGGCGTGTACGACAGATACACCTTGCCCATACCGCCCGCACCGAGCTTGGCGGCGAGACGGTATCCGGCGATGGTGACCGGGTCGTCGCCCGACAGTGGCTGGAAGACCTGGGAGGCGCTGCCCCGGTGTGGCTGCTGACCGCTCATGAACTCGTAACTCCCCCGAAGAACGCTGTTGTCGACAGGGCACCCTATCCAAATCCGGGCGTGCAGCCGCCGTTCGCGTTGCGCGAGCTTTCCTGATCTCAGGCAGCCTCGGACAACCTCAGGTCAGCCTCAGGGGACTTGAGGAGCTCTCGGAGATGTTCGACGTGCGCCTGAATGTCGCGGGTGAGGGGCGGCGGTTCGGCGGGGGGCGGAGCCGGAGGGGGGCCCGGCACGGACGGCAGAGGCCGTCGACGAGTGCTCCGGTGGGCCCGGGTGAGCGGCATTCGGTGCACTCCACCATTGGGCAGCGTCGAATCCCGGTTCTCGGTTCTCGGATCTTGGATCTCGGGGTTCGAGTTCCGGGCCCCGCGTATCAGGTATCGCGCGGAAGGTGCCGTTCCCGTTGCGCGGAGTGAACGCCTCAATGATCATGACCCGACGGCCGCAGACACAGACGCAGCGGCGGCCGGTCAACGGACGGAAGGCCCTTCGTGCGCAAGCTCGTGTACTACATCGCTTCCAGCCTCGACGGCTTCATTGCCGGGCCGGACGGCGCCGACCCCACCGGACCGGACGGATTCTGGCCGATCCCGGAGGACTACGTCGGGCACCTGATCGCCGAGTACCCGGAAACCCTCCCCGGCCCGGCGCGCGCCGCGCTTTCGATCACGGCGGAGGGCACGCACTTCGACACGGTCGTCGAGGGGCGCCGCTCGTACGAGATCGGCCTCAAGGCCGGCGTCACCGACGCCTACCCGCACCTGCGGCACCTCGTGTTCTCCCGCACGCTGGGCGAGAGCCCCGACTCCGCCGTGGAGGTCGTCGCCACCGATCCGGTCGCGCGGGTGCGGGCGTTGAAGGAGGAGGACGGCAAGGACATCTGGCTGGTCGGCGGCGGCGAGCTGGCCGGTTCCCTGTACTCCGAGATCGACACACTCATCGTCAAGCTCAGCCCGATGACCATCGGTGCGGGCATTCCGCTCTTCTCCCACAAGGCCACGTTCGACCCGACCGCCTGGACGCTGACGGATCACACCGTCCTCGGCAGCGGGGCGGCGTTCCTCACGTACGAGCGCGCCACGACCAGCGTGGGGCTCACGGTCACCGACGACTGACCGGCCGGCGGAGGCGATGGCCCCACCGGCCGGCATCGCATCGCCACGACGTCACGACGTCACGGCATTACGCAGCCGAGCTCCGATTCACGCGGCGGCGCAGGTGGCGCCGCTGAGGGTGAACGCGGCCGGGGCCGCGTTCGTACCGCTCTGGCTGCCGGTGAAGCCGACGGTGACCGAGCCGTTCGCGGCGATCGTGGAGGTGTACGACGCGGGGGCGACGCTCACCGAACCGCCGGTCTGCGTGGGGGTTCCGCCCCACATGTTGGTGACGGTCTGGCCGTTGGCGAAGGCGAAGCCCAGCGTCCAGCCGTCGATGGTGGTGGTGCCGGTGTTGCGGATGGTGATCTCACCCTGGAAGCCGCCCGACCACTGGCCGACGACGCGGTAGCCGACGGAGCAGCCGACGCCCGGCGTGGTGCCGCCCTCGTCGGTGGTGACGCTCGCCGTGGCCGACCGCGCCGAACGGTTTCCTGCCGCGTCGCGCGCGTACACGGCGAACGAGTACGCGGTGTCGGCGGTCAGACCGGTGACGGCGACGGTGTTGGTGGCGGAGGAGGCGACGGCCGTCTCCGTGGTGCCGCTGACGCGGACGACGTCGTAACCGGCTACGGCAACGTTGTCGGACGACGCGGTCCAGGTCAGGGTGGCGGAGGTGTCCGTCACCGCGGAGGCGGCCGGGGCGCCCGGTGCGGTCGGGGCCTCGGTGTCCTCGGAGGTGCCGCCGCCGTAGACGGTGGCCTCGCGGGAGGTCTGGGCGATGCCGTTGGCGCCGTGGAAGATGCGCTCACCCCAGGAGCTGAGCTGCGTGGGGTCGAAGCCGATGGTCAGGTCGAGGATCGGGTCGGTGTTGCCGCTCCAGGACCAGGCGATGTAACCGAGCTTCAGCTGCTCGGCGGTGGCCATCATGGTGTCCTCGTCCGGGTCCCCGTACTGGTCGGCCGGTCCTCCGAACTCACCGATGACCAAGGGCAGTCCGGCATCCACGAAGGCGTTCAGGTAGTCGGTGACCTTCTGCGCGGTGTTGTAGACGCTGTACATGTGGATCGAGAAGATCAGGTTGCCGGTGGTGTCGGCGTCGTAGACGGCCTGGGCGTTGTCCCGCATGACGCCCTGCCAGTCCTGGCCCCAGTTGGGTGCGTCCACCATGATCGTGTGCGCGAACCCGGCGGCGCGCAGCTTCTGGATCGCGGCGGTCGTGGGCGCGGTCCAGCCGGCGGGATCGGTGTTGCCCCAGGGCTCGTTGCCGATGTTGATGATGACGTAGTCCTCCTGGCCGGCGAGGACGTCCTTCAGGCTGATCCAGTAGTCGGCGGCGTGATCGAGCGTGCCGGCGGCGGCGTCCTCCCCGTAACCCGTGGTGTCGTGCACCTCGAGTACGCAGATGAGCCGGTTGGCCTTGCACTGGGCGATGACGGCGGCCACGTCTTCGGGGCTGTTCTTGCTCCAGCGGAAGCCGTCGGAGAGAACGACGCGGACGGTGTTGGCGCCCGTCGCCTTGATGTCGGCCAGCGACTGGGTCTCGCCGGGGTACCAGGTGTGGGCGTGGTTGACCCCGCGCATGACGAAGTCGTTGCCGTTGCCCTCGACCAGTCGGCCGTCGCTGATGTGCAGCCCGGTCGCGGCGGCGGTGGCGGCCTGCGCCGGGGCGAGGCCGCCGAGGGCGAGGAGCCCGAGGACGGTGGCCAGGACGGTCAGGAGGACGGTGACGGGACTCTTGTGCCTTGCGCTTCTCGCTGTGCTCCGTGCTGTTCTCACTGCGGCTCCAGGGGGTGGACGGATCAGGAACTGGGCATCGACAGAGGTTCCTTGGCGTCGTGGGAGCGCTCCCACATTTGTGCGCTCCCATGAAGCCATTCAGTCAGGAGCACGTCAAGAGATCGGACAGGTTCGGATGCGGGGGAGCCGGATCCGTGGTGCCAGCCGTGCAGCGCGACGGGAACCAGATGACCAACACGTACGGGGCCTCCGCCTGGGCCGACACCTGGCGCACGATGCTTGCCCGCTTGCCCGCTTGTCTGCCCGCCGGCCTCACGCCCGCCGGCCTCACGCCCGCCGGCCTGCGCTGCTGAGCGCGGAGGGGCTGAGGGAGTGGCGTGCGGCGCGGCCGGTCCGCACGCCGGCCCGGGTTCAGGGAACGAGGACCAACCGCCCCCGCAGTCCGCCCTCGGCCAGCCGACGATGGGCCCGGCCCGCCTCCTGGAGGGGCATCGTCCCGGCCACACGCAGGGTGAGCTGCCCGGTGCCGGCCAGCGAGGAGAGCCGGCCGAGGGCGGCACTGTCGGCCGCGACCCACTGCTCGTACACGCGGATCCCCCGGAGCGGGAGGGGCGCGGCACCGGCGACGACGGAGACGAAGGCGCCGCGGTTGCGTACGGCTCCGAGCGCGGGCAGTCCGACGACGGCGGCATCCAGGGCGGCGTCCACGCCACCGGGAACCAGGTCGCGTACGGCGTCGGCGAGGTCGGCCGACCGTGGAACGAACCACCGGGCGCCCACACTTCGGACGAACGCCTCGTCCTCCGCCGCGGCACTCGCCACCACCCGCACCCCGCGCAGGGCGGCCAGCTCCACCGCGTACCCGCCCACTGCCCCCGCCGCGCCCGTCACGAGGAGGGTCGCGCCCGGCTCCGGATCGAGTTGGTCCAGGGCCTGGAGGGCGGTGAGGCCGTTCAGGGGCAGGGTCGCCGCCTCGGCGGCGGACAGCCGGTCGGGGGCAGGTGCGACGGCGGCCGCGTCCAGCACGACGAACTCGGCATAGGTGCCCAGCGCGACGTCCAGCCTGTCCCGCACCCCGATCACGCGGTCCCCGGGTGCGAACGCCACCACCCCCGCGCCCACTTCATCGATCAGCCCGGCGGTGTCCCACCCCACGCCGATGACCTCACGCGGCGCCATCAGCCCGGCGGAGACGAGGGCCCCGGAGCGTGTCGCGGCATCAACCGGGTTCACGGCCGCGGCCTCGACACGTACACGCACCTGACCGGCACCGGGCACCGGTACCGGCACCTCCACCACCTCCAGGGCTTCCGGTCCGCCCACTGCTCGCACCACGACCGCGCGCATGCGCGTCTCCTTCCGTTCGGCTCCCTTGATGTCCACGACCTTATGGAGAGCTACTCTCCATAAGGAAGAAGGCACTTCAAGGTGCCCAACGCACGGGAAGGTGCGCCATGACGACGACGACCACCCGCTCCGAGGCCGCTGCGGCGTACGACGCCTACCTCGCTCAGTGCCCCGCCCGGAACCTGCTCGACCGGATCAGTAACAAGTGGGTCAGCCTGGTCATCAACGCGCTGGGGGAAGGGCCGCAGCGCTACTCGGACCTGGCGCGGACCCTCGTGAGCGTCAGCCAGAAGATGCTCACCCAGACCCTGCGCGCTCTCGAACGAGACGGCCTGGTCACCCGCACCGTCATCCCGTCGGTGCCGGTCCGTGTGGACTACGCCCTGACCCCGCTCGGCGAGAGCCTGGTCCCGGTGATGCGGACGATCAAGGCGTGGGCGGAGCAGAACATGGACGAGGTCCTGGCAGCCCGGGCGGGTTACGACGCGACGCCCTGACAGCTCGTTCGAACCGGCACCGGCCCCAACACCGGTCTCAACACCGGCACCGGCCCCAACACCGGCACCGACGCCGGTCTCCGCGTCGGAGGCCGGCGTCGGCGGAGACGCTGTGGTGACTAGAACGGAGGGTTGTAGCACATGACGAAGTCGATGTCCCCGTTGTCGGGGTCGCGATAGTAGTCCGGCCACAGCATGGCCTTACGGGTTTCCGGCCCGTAGACGCCGTCGGCGCTCACACCGAGCCGGTTGGCCTGGAGCCAGCGGATCGCATCCACCGTGCCGGTGCCGTAGACCCCGTCCGCCCCGCCGGTGGCGCGGATGCGGTTTGCGGCGTACGTGCCGCTGTAGCAGCGGATGACGGCCGTCTGCAGTGCCTTCACGGCGTTCGTGCTGCCTGTCTGCCATTTCATGTTGCAGCTCAGGCCGTTCCCGGTGCGTGCGGGAACCGTGTAGTAGTTGTTGATGGCCAACCCGTCGGTGCGCTTCAGCGTCGTGTTGCACGAGCCGTACGCGGCGTGGGCCGGCGCAGTCGTCATCGGGGCGGCTGTCAGGCCTGCGGCGAAGATGAGGGACAGGGCCCCCAGCACCCCGATCCGCTTGCGGAGTGTCGTGGATACTCGTTGCACGATGCGATCCTTCTGGTCGGTGATGTCCTCTCAGGGACTGCTGCGCTCATAGAACTTAGGGTCATCGAGGGCTACGGAATGCGTCATCCGTGCAGAAGGCATTGTCAGTAGTGCACAGCTTCATGGCTCCACAGCTCCACAACTTCAAGCCGGTGCCGTATCGGGCAAGGGGGACTTGTGAGGGGACGGATCGACGCGCGGCCCGGCCGGCGCGATGACGGACACGGGCGAAGGCATGTCTCATGAGTCCGGTCCTGGACACCACGTACATCGCCCCGCAGGACCGGGAGGAGGTGGTCCGGGGCGCGGTGTGGGATTCCGTCGTCGCGGTCGACATCGACCACGGTCCTCCGGCCGAGGACATCTCCGTTCGTATCGGGCTCGGTGCCGTAGGGCCTCTCAGGATCTGTTCGGCACGGGCGACCGCGGTCACGATCCACCGGACGGAGCGACTGGCCAGGAAGGACGAGGAGCCGGCCGTCTTCCTCGGCCTGCAGGTGACGGGCACCAGCCTGGTGGCGCAGAACGGGCGCGAATGCGTGCTGAGGGCGGGGGAGTTCGCCCTCTACGAATCGATCGCTCCCTACACGCTCCTCTTCGACGAGGGAGTCGACCACCACTTCCTGCGCTTCCCCCGCGAGGCACTCGCGCTCCCTGACCGGCTGCTACGGGACACCGGCACGGTCACCATGGGGTCCGACAACCCGGTCGCCCGCCTCGCCTTCTCCTACTTCTCCCAACTGGCCGACGACGACGAGCTGCACCAGGGCGTGCACGGCGACGCCGTCGTCGGGCCCAGTATCGAGCTCCTCCGTGCCGTCCTGACATCCCAGTACGACAACTCCGGCCTCGCGAAAGCGCCGTTGGAGGCGACACTCGGCCTGCGCGTCACTCAGTACATCCGGCAGCACCTGGCTGACCCCGATCTGTCGGCGACACGGATCGCTGCCGCACACGACATCTCCGTCCGCCACCTCTACGCCGTGCTCTCCCGGTCTGGCATCAGCCTCGGAGACTGGATCCGTACGCGCCGTCTGGCCGAATGCAGGCGCGAGCTCGCCGACCCGAACGGGCGGCTGCGGACCATCGCGGCGACAGGGCGGAGGTGGGGCTTCGTGAACGCGACCCACTTCAGCAAGGTGTTCAAGCAGGCGTACGGAATCTCGCCCCGGGCCTGGCGTGACGAGAACGGCCCCGGCGGTGGGGGCACGGGCGCGATCGGGAGCCCCTCTCGCGTGGGGCGCCCATTCCTACAGGCTGCGGGCGGTGATGTCGACGTGGGCGGTGGTGGCGTGGATGTTCAGGCCGGCCACGCCGTCGGTGTTCCTGAGCGCGTTGTGGATCCGGCCGTAGGTGGTGCCGGCGTCCAGTGAGGCGGAGACTCCGCGGGCGGCGCCGACCGAGATCTCGCCCTGCGTGGTGCGCAGTGTGACCGTGCCGTGCACGGCCTCGGTGATGCGGAGATCGTCCTTGAGGGTGTTGATCTCGGCGGGGCCGCCCAGGCGGCCGACCGAGGTGTCGCCGGACTGGAGGTGCGCGGGAGCGGGGCCGCCGCTGTGGGTGAAACCGCGGCGGCGGCCTCCTCCGAACCGCCCCGCCGTCCTGCCGCGACCGCCCTGTCCCGCCCCCTCAGATACGGAGGTCGGGCGGAAAGCAGGCCGAGCGAAGCTCTGTGGGCAGATGCCCGGTGTCGTTGTAGAGGAGTACGGCAGCGGGCCGGCCGGGCGTGTACTCGATGACGGTCAGGGCGGCGTTGGCGTGGTACAGACCCATCCATCGCCACTTCGGAGCGTCGAGGGCGGCCCGGAGGAGCCAGCCGGTGAGGAAGTTGTGCGTGACGACGAGTTCGTGGCGCGGCTGGTCACCGTCCACGGGGCCCGTGAAGCGGGCGAGGGCCTCGCGGGCCAGACCCGGCCCCTGCTCGCGCTCCTCCGCCGGGAACTCGGCCAGGCGAGCGAGCATGCGGTCGGCCGATTCCGGGGGCAGTTCGTGCCGTTGCGGCAGATAGGGGAGGTAGTCGCCGGCCGGCTCGGACACATGCAGGGGTACGTCGTCGAGCTGGTCGCGGATCAGCTGCGCTGTCTGAGCAGCGCGGCGGAGCGGACCGTGGTGGATGGCCGTGAGGGGACTGCGCCGGAGCCGCTCACCCAGAAGTACGGCCTGCCGGCGGCCGTTCTCCGACAGTTCGCTCTCGTCCGGTGACGCCTCACCGTGCCGGGTGAGATAGAGGTAGCGGGTGGCTGTTCCAGTCATGGGGGCGCGATCCTTCGGCAGCTTCGGTGATCTTACGAGTGCCTGAACGGACGCTGCCGGGCGTCCGAGTGGTTCCTGCCGCGGACCAGGGCATTGCGCAGGGGCAGCCGCCATGAGCGTGCCGGTATGCCCTCGTCCGGCAGGGGCTTGACGTTGCCCCCGGGGGACGGGTTTACGTTCGTCGCATCATGAGGATCAGTGAGGTCGCGCGGCGCGCGGGTGTGACGACGAAGACGGTTCGCTACTACGAGTCGTTGGGGCTGATCGCGCCTGCCCGGCTCGCCAACGGCTACCGGGACTACTCCGAGCACGATGCCCGCCTGGTGTGCGAAGCCCGGGAGCTGAACCGCCTGGGCATTCCGGTCGAGCGAACCCGTCCCTTCCTCGAATGCCTGACCAACGGTCGGGACCACGTGGACGACTGCCCGTCCTCCCTGGCCGGCTACCGCGACGCCATCGACGATCTGACCCTGCGCATCGAGGAACTCACCGCCCGCCGGTCCGTACTGGCCCGTCATCTGCATGAGGCCGCCCATCGCAACAGCCGCGTCGACACATCCGGCATCGAAGGGAACGCCGCCGGCGCTGCGAGGCACCTCACCGAACTTCCCGCGGACCTGCCCGTCCCCGAGGACGACGGAGCAGCCGCACACCTCCCCGGCCGGGCGGTGCCGGAGCTCGAACTGCCCGACACCGCAGGCGGCACCGTCTCGCTGCACGCGCTGGGGGAGGGCCGGTCGGTCCTCTACTGCTACCCGCTCACCGGACGCCCCGACACCGACCTTCCCGAAGGCTGGAACAGCATCCCCGGAGCCCGGGGGTGCACCAGCGAGGCCTGTGACTTCCGCGACCACCACGACGACCTCGAGGCCGCCGGCGCGACCCACGTGTTCGGCCTGTCCTGCCAGGACACGGCATACCAGCAGGAGGTCGTGGAGCGGCTGCGACTGCCGTTCCTGATGCTTTCGGACACGGGCTTCCGCCTGTCCGCCATGCTCGGTCTGCCCACGTTCGAGGCCGACGGGGTTTCCCTCTACAAGCGGATCACCCTCGTCATCCGTGACGGCGTGATCGAGCACGTCTTCTATCCGGTCTTCCCGCCGAACACGCACGCCCAACAGGTAGGCGCATGGCTCCGGGACAACCCGGAGACGTAACCAGGCACACGCCCGACCGTGCCCGGACCGACCGACAACACGGCCGCCACACAGCGGATGTGCCCCCGGATGAGTCCCCGGACACGCCCGGGACGTGGCCCGGCAGCCGGGCGCCGAGCGCCTTCTGAGGTGTCGTATCCCGACGTTAGGGTGTGGATCATGCCGGACGACTCCCCTCTCATACAGAGCCTGCGGACCGCGGTCGCCGCCGCGCCCGCCGACGTACCCCTGAGGCTGCACCTGGCCCAGCTCCTGCTGGATGCGGACCGGTCCGACGACGCCGTAGCCGAGGCGGCGGTGGCCCTCCAGCACGCGCCCGGCGACGCCCAGGCCCGAGACCTGATGGTGCGGGCGATGGGCGCCCCGGCCCCGGCCCCCACCCAGCTCCCACTCCCCTCGCCGGCCCAACCCCCGCGCCCGCGCGGCAGGTTCGACTGGAAGGCCGCCGAGGAGCAGGTCGGGGACGCCGTGCCGCCGCGGTTCGTCGAGCCGCCGGTCCGCGCGGACGGACAGGACGACTCCGCGGCCGCCGATGCCGACGCGTGGGACGTGGAGGAGCCGGGCACCGTACGCCTGGCCGACGTCGGCGGCATGCAGGACGTGAAGGACCGCATGGAGGCCGCATTTCTCGCGCCTCTGCGCAACCCCGAGCTGCGCAAGCTGTACGGAAAGAGTCTTCGCGGCGGGCTGTTGCTGTACGGGCCGCCCGGCTGCGGCAAGACGTTCATCGCGCGGGCGGTGGCCGGTGAACTCGGCGCCGCGTTCCTGTCCGTGTCCGTGAACGACGTGCTCGACATGTGGATCGGCAACTCCGAGCGCAACATGCACGAGGTCTTCGAGACCGCCCGCCGCCAGGCGCCCTGCGTCGTCTTCCTGGACGAGCTGGACGCCCTCGGCGCCAAGCGGAGCCGTACCGGACACAGCGGCATGCGCAACGTGGTCAACCAGCTGCTCAGCGAGTTGGACGGTATCGACTCGGCGGCGAACGAGGGCGTGTTCGTCCTGGCCGCCACCAACGTGCCCTGGGACGTGGACAACGCCCTGCGCCGCCCCGGCCGCCTCGACAGGACGATCCTCGTCCTCCCGCCCGACGGCCCCGCCCGGGAGGCCATTCTCCGCTACCACCTTCGCGACCGGCCCATCGAGAACGTCGACGTGGCCAAGCTGGTCAAGATCACCGAGGGGCTTTCCGGCGCGGACCTGGCCCATGTCTGCGAGTCGGGCGCCGAGCGGGCACTGCTGGACTCGGCCCGCTCCGGAAACGTACGGATGATCAACATGAAGGACCTGCTGGCCGCCGCGAAGGATGTCGTGCCGTCCGCCGAACCGTGGTTCGCTTCCGCGCGCAACGTGGCGATGTTCGCCAACGAGGGCGGGATGTACGACGACCTGGTGACGTACCTGAAGAAGAGGCGCAAGCTGTGACCACGACCCTGCACCCCGCCGTGGAACGGGCCGACCTGCTCATCGACATCAAGCGGTACGAGGAGGCCAGGGAGCTGCTGGCCCAGCGCCTCGCGGAGGACCCGGAGGACATCAGGGCCTGGGTCGAACTCGCCCGCAGCCATGTCGAGGACAAGGAGGACGGCGCCAAGGCGCTGGAGGCGACCGAGCAGGCGCTGGCCCTGAACTCTCAGGACATCGGGGCGCTCCTCATGCATGCGCGCGCCCTGCGCGTGGGGGGCCGCTTCCCGGAGACCGAGGGCGTGCTGCGCGAGGTGATCCGGCTGGTCCCCGACTACTGGTTCGGCTACGCCCGGCTCGCCGACTGGCTGTGGCGCATCAGGATGATCCGGTCCGGGCAGGACAACGGCGGCGAGATCCGGCGCGAGGACCTTCAGGCCGCCCTGCGGGAGGCCGACCTCATCGCCCAGGAGGCCATCCGGCTGGGCCCCGAGCAGGTGTACGCGTACGAGGTGGCGTGGCTCATCGCCGACATGTCGGCCGACCGGAGCGCCGCCGACCGGATGGACGAGGCCATCCTCCGGCTCGACCCGCAGCACGAGCTTGCCCTGGCCCGGCGGACGAAGAAGGCGGCGACCGCCCCCGGCGTCAAGGCGAAGGAGGCCGCCACCCTCTACGCCGACGCGCTGGCCTCCGCCCCCGGCTCCGCGCCGATGCGGCAGGGCCTGGACGTGGCCTCGTACCGCCTGCTGCGCGGCGTCCGCTGGCTGGCCCTGCTCTGTCTGGCCCTCGCCGCCGCCGGCATCGACCTGTTCGCGACGGACGGGGAGACCCAGCGGGAGCTGCCGCTGGTCCTCGGCCAGCGGCTGTGGGACCTCGTCCCCATGGCGGTCGTCTGGGTCCTGGGCGCCCTGCTGCGATACCGCCGCCTGCGCGCCGGGATCCGGGTCAACCTGCACTCGCTCATCCGGCGTTTCACCTGGTCCCGCGTCGTCCTGGGGCAAGCGGCGTGGGCCATGTTCTGTGCGCTGCTGATCACCCAGATCCCCTGGACGGAACGCACGGTCCCGCTGGTGCTCTTCTGGGCGGGGCTGGTGCCGGCGGTGGCGACGATGTGTTTCGACCGGCCGAAGACCCGCTGAGCCGGGATCCGCACAAGCGACGGGAGTCCGAGAAATGTCAGTGACCGCAGCAGCCTGCGTCATCTTCGATATCGGCGGCGTACTGGAGCTCACACCGGAGACGGGGTGGGTGCAACAGTGGGAAGCGCGCATGGAGTTGCCGCCGGGCACGGTGCACGAGCGCATGCGCGACGTATGGCAGGCGGGGAGCCTCGGGACCATCGGCGAACGAGACGTTCACGAGCAACTGGCAGCCCGCCTGAGCCTCGACGCACCCCAGGTCGACGCCTTCATGGCCGGCCTCTGGACGGAGTACCTGGGCACGCCGAACGAGGAGCTCATCGCGTATCTGCGCGGCCTCCGCGGGAAGTGCAGGCTGGGCATCCTGAGCAACAGCTTCGTCGGCGCCCGGGAGCGGGAGACGGAGCTGTACCACTTCGACGAACTGGTCGAGCAGATCGTCTACTCCCACGAACTCGGCATCGAGAAGCCGGACCCACGCGCCTTCGAGGCCGCCTGCACCGCCTTGGGGGTGGAGCCGGAGACCTGCCTCTTCATCGACGACTTCGCGGTCAACGTGGAGGCCGCCGAGGCGGCGGGCATGCGGGCGCACCTGTTCGAGGACAATGCCCGGACGATCGCGCGCATCGCGGCGCATGTGGGGGCGGGGCCGCGCTGACGCCCCGCGCGGGGCGGGATGATCGAGCTGTACGTCCCTGATGTTCGTGATGGATGCTCCTGCCGAGGGGGCGCGGCATGACTGACCACGGCTGGTACGACGACAGCAGCGAATACGACGAGGCAGTCCGCCGGGCCGAGCGCGCCACGCGGTCCGGCTGGGCGGCGATCGCGGGGACGGCGGGAGCGCTCGGCTGTGCGCTGATCGCCCTGGCCGTGGTCTGCGTGGGTACGTTCGCCGCATGCCTGTACGTCGTGATGGCGGCGGACTACTAGGGCGCGCCCGCCCCCCCCACAGCCGACGGCGCCCGCGCCGCGTACGCCGCGCACGGCCGACAGTGCCTGCGGCCGCCTGCGCCGGTGATCGACAGTGCCGACGACCGACAAGGAACGGGAAGGTGTCATGGGAGGCATTGACATGTGGACGGGCGAGAAGGTACGCCTGCGAGGCGTCGAGCCCGAAGACTGGGAGGGCTTTCGCGACCTGGCCCAGGACACCGTGGACACCCGCAACGCCGACCTGGTCACCCCTCCGAGATCCGCCGAGAGCTTCCGTTCGTGGACCGCGGAGCGGGCAGGGCGGCCGCCGGGGGGCGAGGCATTCCGCCTGGTGGTCGAGGGGCTGGCCGACCGGGCGTTCGCAGGGTCGGTGACGGTCGGAGAAACCGACACCCGCGCGGGACGATTCCGTACGGGCATCGACATCGCCCGCGATCACCGTCGCAGGGGATACGCGGCCGAGGCGATCGAACTCGTCCTCAGGTACATGTTCGCCGAGCAGCGCTACAACAAGTGCGAGGTGGAGATCTACGCCTTCAACGACGCCTCGCTCGCCCTCCACCGAAGGCTGGGCTTCGTCGAGGAGGGGCGGCTTCGCCAGCACGAGTTCTTCGCCGGCGGCTACCACGACGTGGTGCTCCTCGGCGTCACCGCAGACGAATACTGGGCGAGCCACCAGCGACCGCCGGTGCACTGACCCCCTCGCCCCTGTCGTGTGAACGGAGGTTGGGAGAGGAATGGGCGCGGAGCACGCGCCTGGGACGGCCCCGGGCACGCGTGCGGGCGCCCATATCTCTCCCAACTCCCCTTCACCCGACGGGGTGGGGGTGCGCGACGGTGTAGGGGCTGCGGGCGGGGGCCACTCGCCGTTCCGTGACCGAATCGGTCGTCGTTCGTGCTCCCCGCGAGGGGCGCGCTCGTACAAGGTGGTGCAGGGGGGTTCATGCGACGCAGACTGCTTGCTCTTCTGGCACTTCTTCTTCCGCTGCTCGCCGGCTGCTACTCCGAACCGTCGCCGCCGAGCGTGGTGGCGTACGAGGATCCCGAGGACGCGTTCCGTGTGCCGTTGCCCGTGCCGACGGATGCATCGGGCGGCTGGGCGCTGGTGAGCCGTCGCTCGGGGATCATCGGGCAGGGCGGAGTGGTGGCGAGGATCGATGAGGACGGGAAGGTTCTCTGGCGTACGACACTGCCGGCCGAGTTCGCGCTGACCGGACGGCCGGGTCAGACGCATGCCGCCGTGACGCCGTCCGACAGCATGGTGACACTCGTCGGCGAAGCCGCGTCCGGCCGGTTGCCGCGCATGGCGACACTCGATTCCGTCACAGGCCGCTTCACGATGCTTGCCGCGTCCCCGGCCCGTACCCCCGGGGAGTTGCGGATCGTCACGGTCTCGTCGACGACAGGAATTCCCCGTCAGGCGGTGGCCGCGACGTGCCTGCCCGGGTCCTCCTGCACGCTGACAGCCTGGGACACCGCCACCGGCAAGGTCCGGTGGACGCACCGAACCCGCGGCCCGGCCGTCTTCGCCGCCCCCTGCAACCAGGACGGGGAGCGGGACGGTGTGGCCTTCCACCAGGAGTGCGATCCGCTGGCCTTCGTCGCGGACGGCCACCTCGTGACCCTCCGGCCCGGTGAGGACCGGCTCCACTCAAGGCCCGTCGAGCTGCCCCGGGGTGACATCGCGCAGGTGATCCCCACTCTCTACCGCGTCCTCGTGATGACGGCCCCGCACGGACCCGGCTGCCGCGCACAGGCGGCGGCGTACGACCGCACGGCCGAGCCGCCCACCCCGCTCTGGCAGCGCACCTTCACATGGGACCAGCCCCAGGCGGCCGTCCACGAGGGCTGCCGCAGGGATCCGTCGATCCCGCTCCTCATGGCCTACCGAGTGACCCTGCCGGACGCGGCGGGCGCCTTGATCGGGAACGACTTCGACGGCAAGTTCCCGCTGCGCCTGAAGCCCGGCGAGTATCCCGTCGCCCACGGGAGCGACATACTCGCCTATCGCGCGGACGGCGGTTACCGCGATCCGTATCCCGCCCCGTCCGACGTGGCCCGTACCCGCCCCGCAGAGCTGAAGCCCACCGCACAGGAACTGGGGCAGGGCGCCTGGTACCTCCCGGGGAGGGGCCGGAAGGGCGAGATCATCGCCGTCGACGTCTACGGGAAGATCACCTGGCGGCGGAACACCAGCGGCCCACCGTTCTTCCTCACGTCCAACCGCCTGGTGTACGCGCACGGTTCGAGCCTGGCCGGGATCCGCGCAGTCGGCTGAGCAGCCCGCTCCCGGAACCCGGGGATGTCCGCGGCTGCTTACGGGAGCACGACGCGGTAGTGGGTGGTCAGCCGCCGTTCGTCGTCCAGGACGTGGAACGCGAGGCCGGGCGGCTGGTCCCGGTCCGCGGCCCGGTCGCCCTCCCAGGGCATGCGCAGCGTCCAGGTGATGGCCGGTCCGACGATCACCGGACGCCCGCCGAAGGTCGAGGCGGCCGCGGTGTGGGCGTGGCCCGTGAGGACGGCGGTGACCCGCGGGTGCGCGTCGAGCAGGTCGGCCAGGTGCCCGGGCTCCTGGAGCATGCCGGCGTCGGGCAGGGGGTGATGGAGTGCGACCGGCGGCTGGTGGAAGGCGATCAGGGCCGGGGTGTCCTGCGGCAGCGCGGTGAGGGTGGAGTCGATCCAGGCGAGCGTTTCGGCGTCGAGGCGCCCCTCGTCGCGGCCCGGGATGGTGGAGTCGCACATGAGGACCGCGGTGCCGGAGACGTGGTGGAGCCGGTTGATCGGGCCGCCCTCGGGCGCCACTCCGAGCAGGGCCTTGCGATACGCCGGTCGGGCGTCGTGGTTCCCGGGGCAGGTGAGTACGGGGAAGGGGGCGGCCAGGATCCGGGCCGCTTCCTCGTACTCGGCCTCCTCGCCGTGATCGGCGATGTCCCCGGTGACCAGGAGCGCGTCCACCGGGTGCGGCATGGCCCGCAGGTAGTCCATGACGAGGGTGGCGCGCCGGGTCGCCCTCTCGCTCCCGTCCAGGTGCAGGTCGCTGATCTGTGCAAGCAGCGTCATTCTGCAGTCTCCTTCAGTGGCGGTTCAGTCGACGTCCCGTGTCGGGGCAGGTGCCCCGTCCTGTGCCGGGGCAGGTACCTCCACCCACCCCACCTCTAACGGAAGTTATCAAGTTTTCCGTTAGAGACGCTAGGGTGTGTGCAGGGACGTGATCAAGTGGCCGACGACCGGCGCCGAGACGGAAGGGGATGTCCTGTGGAGCGCTGGCTGCCATTGGAACTGGCGAGCACGGTTCGCCACGACGGCGACGGCGGCGTCGCCGATGACCTCGCGACGGTTCAGGGAACGACGCACTGGATCCAGCAGCAGGCGGATCTGCCGACCACCCACGTCCCGGCCGCAGAGCTCACCGTGGACGAAGAACTCAGGCTCCGCCTCATCGAGCTTCGACAGGCGGTCCGCGCCCTGTTCGCCCAGGCGGTCAGCCCGGCCCCGCCCAGCCCCGCGGACGCCCATCGTCTGATGCCCGCCGACCGGGCCATGACCCACCTCAACACGGTCGCCGCGCGCGAACCGGTCGCCCCGCAACTGGACTGGCCGACCGGTGGAGTTCCCGGCACCCGACTGCTGTCCGCGGAGAGCGATCCGTACGTACGGCTCCTCGCGGCCCTGGCCCGCTCCGCCATCGACTTCCTCAGCGGCCCGCAGCGCGAGCAGCTGCGCTCCTGCACCGCGCCCCGCTGCGTGCGCTACTTCGTGAAGAGCCATGGGCGCCAGGAGTGGTGCAAGCCGTCCTGCGGGAACCGCGCCCGGGCGGCCCGTCACTACAGCCGCCGGCGCACGGCGCCGGAGGGCGGCTCCGTCCCGTCCTGATCGCCCTGAGGCGAGCCGGGATACGGCGGCCTCGGCCACCCGCATCCTGCCGCGGGGGAGGTCACTGGATCGCGCGGAGTGGGAGATCGAGTGCTACCACGCCCCCGCACGTCGCGTCTGACCTGCCGGCCGACGAACGCCAGGAGACCCGACAAGACAGGGGAGACCGGGGCCACTCGTGTTGCTGCGGCTCACAGCCCGGTGCCCGGGCGCTGTCCGGGAGGCACATCAGGTGTTGGGGCTCGATCATCACTGCCGGCATACGGATTGCTCGGATCGTCGGGCATGCCAGGCTCGTTCGAAGGTGCGCCCGCGTCTGCGAGCGGCAGGGTGATGCGGAACGTCGCCCCTGCCCCGGGCGAGCTGTGCACGCTTACGGTCCCTTGGTGGGCGGCGGCCAGCGAGGCCACGATGGCGAGGCCGAGTCCGGAGCCACCGGTGCGGCGGGTGCGTGAGGTGTCGGTGCGGTAGAAGCGTTCGAAGACGTGCTCTGCCTGTTCAAGTGTGAGACCGGGGCCGTGGTCGGCGACGTCCAGCACCAGGGCGGGTGCCCCGTCGAGGTGACCGGGTCCGAGCGTGAGCGCCACGGATGTGCCGGGTGGGGTGTGGGTGAGGGCGTTGCTGGTCAGATTCGACAGCATCTGGCGCAGTCGGAGTTCGTCCCCAGTGACGACGGGGGCCGCACGGGCGTCTGTCGTGAGCCGGATGTCACGCTCGGGGGCGAGCAGCCGGGCATCGCGTACGGCGTCGACGGCCAGCGCGAGCATATCGACGGGGTGCCGCTCCAAGGGACGCTGCTGGTCCAGCCGGGCGAGCAGCAGCAGGTCTTCCACCAGCGTGCTCATCCGGGCGGCTTCCGTACCCACGATGGTCAGGGTCCGTTCGAGGTCGGCGCGATCCCGGCGGGGCCCGTGGTGGGCGTAATCGGCCCAGGCGCGGATGACTGCCAGCGGCGTGCGCAGGTCGTGGCCGGCGTCGGAGACGAATCTGCGCATCCGCTCCTCCGATCTCCGGGCCGTCGACTCCGACTGGGCCCTCGCTTCGAACGCCTCCTCGATCTGAGTGAGCATGCCGTTGAGCGCGCGGCCGAGCCGGCCCAGCTCGGTCTGCGGTGGATGTTCCGGGACGCGCTGGGACAGGTCACCCGCGGCGATGGCGGCTGCTGTCTTCTCCACCTTGACAAGCGGTCGCAGGGTTGCCCGTACGAGTACGACGCTGACGACGGCCACGATGAACAGGCCGATTACGCCCACGGTCAGGTCGGCCGTCACCAGCTTGGAGATCGTGTTGTCCAGCTCGCCCAGAGGCATCGCGACCACGACCCATCCCGACGCGTCCGCCTGCGGCCGCACCAGGACACGCCAGTTGTCGCCCCCCGAGCTCGCCGACACGGTCAACGGGTGCCCCGCGTGCTCGTCGAGCCAGGCTGCGCCCTCGGGCACGACGGGGCCCCCCGGACCCGGTCGTGCATCTGGGGTCGGCCGGCCGTCATTCACCGGTTTCCCGTCGGCGTTGCGCTGCTGGATCCGGAAGAAGCTCGAAGCGCCGCCGGTGTCTCCACTCGCCGGCCGCTCCCGCGACCCGCCGGCCGGCAGCGCCGGATTGCTGTCGGCCACCATCCTGAGTTGGGAGTCCATGCGGTCGAGCAGCTGTCCGTGCAGGATCACCACACCAGCCGCGCTGAGGGCCGTGAGCGCCGCGGTGACAAGCAGGACGACGGCGGCGACCAGCCGGATGCGCAGCGGCATCCGGGCGAGCGGCTGCCGGGTCACGAGGGCAGCCGCAGTATGTAGCCGATCCCGCGCAGGTTGTGGATCAGCCGCGCCTGAGGCTCGCCGATCTTGCGGCGCAACGCATGGATGTAGGTCTCCACGATCCCGCTGTCACCACGGAAGTCGTAATCCCATACGTGATCGAGGATCTGCGCCTTCGACAGCACCCGGCCGGGGTTGGCCATGAAGTAGCGCAGCAGCTTGAACTCGGTGGGCGACAGGGCGACTCGCTCGCCGGCCCGCCGCACTTCGTACGTCTCCTGATCCAGCTCGAGATCGGCGAAGGACAGCCGGGCGGCCGGGGCAGCGCCGGAGCCATGCTGCCGGCGGAGTACGACGTGGATCCGGGCGATCACCTCATCGAGGCTGAACGGCTTGGTGATGTAGTCGTCACCGCCGATGGTCAGACCGCGGATCTTGTCCTCGGTGGCGTCCCTGGCGGTGAGGAACAGGACGGGCACCGGCGCTCCGGCGCGCAGCCGGCGCAGGACCTCGAAGCCATCCATGTCGGGCAGCATCACATCCAGTACGACAGCGTCGGGGCGGCTGCGCCGGGCCTCGGCCAGTGCCTCCTGCCCGGTCGCCGCGGTGATCACGTCGAACCCTGCATAGCGCAGGCTCCCGGCCAGCACCTCCAGGAGGTTCGGCTCGTCCTCGACCACCAACAGCCGTGCCGTGGGCCCGCACCCGCGTCCGTCTCTCGCCTCGCTCATATCCGCCCCCGCGTTCGCGCCGCCGATTCGATGCCGCGTCCACATGGTGACCCGCCAGTCTGAGCGCCGGCTGAGAGTTTGCTCAGGAGTTGCTGAGCGCGGTGATCGGGCCCAGCCGCTCAGGAAGCTCTGAGATTCGGCTGAAGGCCTGCTGATTCCGGTCCAGCACGATCGCTACTCGTACGACTGCACGGCGCAACCGCCGCCGGCGGCGTAGCGAGCAGAGGAGCGGCAGGAATGCGACAAACACTGGATCGGACGGTCGGTTCACGAGACGGCGCCCCGGGCGCAGCGGGGACGCACAGGCGTGGGTGGGTCAGGGCGCTGCATTGCGTCCCGCTGCTGCTCCTGGGCGTGCTGATGACGGCCTGCTCGGGCGGTTCATCGGGGGCGGCGGACTCGGGCGGAGCCAAGCCCACCGGTTCGGCGGACCGTGCCCTGGCATACGCCAAGTGCATGCGGGAGAACGGCGTGACGAAGTTCCCCGACCCGAAGGGCGACGGCAGCGGCGTGATCGGGAAGGACTCCGGCATCGACCCGGAGTCGCCGACGTTCAAGAAGGCCATGGAGGCCTGCAAGGACCTCACCCCGCAGGGCGCGGGGCCGGCCGGCGGCAAGCCGATCGACGCGGCAAAGGGCCGCGCGTGGGCGGAGTGTGTCCGCGACAACGGCGTGAAGGATTTCCCCGACCCCGACAGCGATACGGGGCGCGTGGACATGACGGGTGTGGGCACCGGCGGTGAGGATCCGACGCTGGACAAGGCCCTGGAGACCTGTGCGGACAAGAAGCCGGCCGGCACCTCGATGACGGGGAACGGTGGCGGCCGGTGACTCGCCCGGATCCCCCGGACGCCCCGCAGGCGCCGGACGGTGCCCTGTTCGATGGCAGCGAGGGCGAGGGCGTCCCGGCCGCGCCGCCGCGCCGCCGTCGGCATCCGGTACGCAGCTCGCTCATTGTCCTGGTCGCTCTCGCGGTGGCAGCCGCGGGCGGGATCGCCGCGACCGGCGCGCTGGGCGGTGGTGGTGGGAACACCCCGGCGGCCGCGCCCTCAGGTCCCGCTCGAACCGCGCAGGTGGAGCAGACCACCCTGACCCGCAGCGAAACCGTGGCCGGCACCCTCGGCTACGGCGCCGCGAGCTCCGTACAGGCGAGGAGCGGCGAAAGCGAGCAGTCCGCTCAGGACGACGGCAATGCCGCCGGCGACAGCGGCAAGGACGGCGCCGACAGCGGTAGCGGTGGCGGTGGGACACTCACCTGGCTGCCGGCCGAGGGCGACGTGATCACACGTGGCGAAGCCGTTTACAGCGCGGACGCAGGCAAGGTGCCGCTGCTGTACGGCTCCGAGCCGCTCTACCGCACCCTGGACATCGACGCCGAGGGCGCGGACGTACAACTGCTGGAGAAGAACCTCGCCGGCCTGGGCTACACCGGCTTCACCGTGGATCAGGAGTACACCTCCGGCACGGCCGCAGCCGTGAAGCGATGGCAGGAGTATCTCGGCCGTGCGGAGACCGGCAAGGTCGCGCGCGGCGATGCGGTCGTGGCCTCCGGCGCCAAACGCGTTGCCGAGGTCAAGGCCGCCCGGGGCGCCGACGCCTCCGGCGAGATCCTCACCTGGACCGGCACCCAGCGGCTGATCACCGTCGACCTGGAAACGCAGTACGAGGACCTGGTCAAGGAGGGCACCAACGCGGCCGTGAAGCTCCCCGACGGCACCGAGGCCGACGCCACCGTCACCGACATCGGCAACGCCGCCACCGCCAAGCCCGCAGGTGACGGCGGCAGCGGCACCGCCACGTTGCCGGTCACGCTGAAGGTGAAGGAGCAGAAGAAGCTCGGCCGCTACCAGGCCGCCCCGGTCGACGTGACCCTGGCCGCGGAGAGCCGCAAGGACATCCTGGCCGTTCCCGTCAACGCCCTGGTCGCCCGCAAGGGCGGCGGCTACGCGGTGCAGGCCGTCACCGCCGGCGGGGTGGAGAACCACCCGGTGAAACTCGGCCTGTTCGCGAACGGCCTCGTCGAGATATCCGGCGACGGCATCACCAAGGGCATGAAGGTGGGGATCCCGCAGTGAATTCCCTCAGATCGCCCGTCCTCGAGCTGTCCGGGGTGTCGAAAACCTACGGCGACGTGACCGCCCTCACCGACGCGGACCTGGTGGTCCGGCGCGGGGAGATGCTGGCGCTCGTGGGCCCGTCCGGGTCAGGCAAGTCCACCATGCTCAACATCATGGGCACCCTGGCCCGACCCACCGCCGGCACGATCCGCCTCGACGGGCACGCCGTCGACGACCTGTCCGACCGCGAGCTGTCCGCGCTACGCGCCCGAAGCATCGGCTTCGTCTTCCAGTCCTTCCACCTGGCGGGCGGCGTCCCGGCTCTGGACGCAGTGGCGGACGGAATGCTCTACGGCGGCCGGCCGCTGCGCGAGCGCCGCCGACTGGCGCTCCAGGCGCTGCACCGGGTGGGACTGGGGCACCGCCTGTACCACGAGCCGCACCAGCTCTCCGGCGGGGAGAAGCAGCGCGTGGCGATCGCGCGCGCGGTGCTGGGCGACCCGCCGCTGCTGCTCGCCGACGAGCCGACCGGCGCTCTGGACTCGCGCTCCGGAGCAGTGGTGATGGCACTGCTGCACGAGCTGCACCGGGCCGGCACCACGGTGGTCGTGATCACGCACGACCGGGACATCGCCGGCTCACTGCCGCGCGAAGTCCACATCAAGGACGGCCGCATCGAGAACGACTCGGGCACCCTGGAACAGGTGGACGCATGACGACGCTGACCCCGCCCCGGCCCAAGCCGGCCCGGCTCAGCCCGGCGGACGTGATCCGCACCGGAGGCTCCGGGCTGCGTTCACGCCCGATGCGCGTGTTTCTCTCCGCCCTCGGAATCGCGATCGGTATCGCCGCGATGATCGGCGTGGTCGGGATCTCCACCTCCAGCACGGAGGAGCTGAACCGCGAACTGGCCACGCTCGGCACCAACCTGCTCACCGCGACCCCCGGGCAGACCCTCGACGGCGGCAACGCCCATCTGCCGCGCGAGGCAGTGGACATGGTGCGCGGCATCGATGCCGTCGAGTCGGTCTCGGCCATCGGCAAGACCGAGGCGAAGGTCTACCGCAACGACCACATACCCGTGGCGGAGACCGGCGGCATCTCGGTCTGCGCGGCCCGCACCGACCTGCCCGGAACGGTCGGCATCGAGGTGGTCGACGGCAGCTGGCTCAACCCCGCCACCGACCGCTACCCGGCCGTCGTTCTCGGCGCGAAGGCGGCCCGGCAGCTGGGGGTGTACGAGGCGGGTCCCGACGTGCAGGTGTGGCTCGGCGGCCGTTGGTTCACCGTGCTCGGCCTGCTGGCCGCCAACGAGCTCGCCCCCGAACTGGACTCGGCCGCGCTGATCGGCTGGCCGGCCGCGGAGAAGGAGCTGGGCTTCGACGGCTATGCCACGATCATCTACACCCGCGCCGCGGAGGCCTCCGTCGCCGACGTTCAGGAGCTGCTCGGCGCCACCATCAGCCCGCAATACCCCAACGAGGTGAACGTCTCCCGGCCCTCGGATGCCCTGGCGGCCAAGCAGGCCACCGACGACGCGCTGTCCGGGCTGCTACTCGGCCTGGGCGCGGTGGCGCTGCTGGTCGGCGGAGTCGGGGTGGCCAACACCATGGTCATCTCCGTGCTGGAGCGCCGCGCCGAGATCGGCCTGCGCCGCTCGCTGGGCGCCACCCGGGGCCAGATCCGTACCCAGTTCCTGTGCGAGTCACTGCTGCTGTCGGCCCTCGGCGGCCTCGGTGGCGTCGCGCTCGGCATCGCGGTGACCGCCGGATACGCCGGCTACCAGGGCTGGCCGACCGTCGTCCCGCTCTGGGCGATGGCCGGCGGCGTCGGCGCCACACTCGCCATCGGCGGCCTGGCCGGCTTCTACCCGGCGGTCCGCGCCGCCCGCCTCCCCCCGACCGAGGCGCTGGCGGCCGCCTGACGCCCGCTCGGTACGCCCCCTCGAAACACGGCGCCCCCGCCCGCCTCGCCACCATGCGGCGGGGGCGCCCCCTCATTGCGCGCCCGGCTTCCTTGCTGACGGCCTCACGGGGCAATACACCTAGCTCTCCGCAGGCAGCCCGAGCCGCTCCCGCTCGGTGTAGTAGAGCCGCCTGTGCTCGTCTTCCGGGGCGGGATCGGCGGGCAGTTCGCCGAGGCCCTCACGGGACCCGGCGGAAACGGAGACATGCAGCTTCGCGAGCGCTGCGGCCACCTCCGCGAACAGCTCGTCATCGTCGAACGCGATGTCGTACAGACAGGCTTCGGCGAAGGTGCGCCCGCCCAGTTCCCAGTACGTCAACTCC
Source organism: Streptomyces sp. NBC_00464 (assembly GCF_036013915.1). Classification (NCBI taxonomy): domain Bacteria; kingdom Bacillati; phylum Actinomycetota; class Actinomycetes; order Kitasatosporales; family Streptomycetaceae; genus Streptomyces; species Streptomyces sp. NBC_00464. The sequence goes on from NZ_CP107899.1 coordinate 5,016,221, forward strand.
GTGTCGACCTTGACGACCGGAGGCGGGTTCGGGTCCACGCGTTGCAGCGGGTGCAGCCAGTACCCGTAGAAGCTGCCGTCCTCGTCCTGGGCCACGGCCTGCAGGTACGTGGCCATCTGCGCGGAGGCCGCGCAGTTGGCCATGATGTCGGGATCGGCGCGCTGCTTCTCGCCGAGATAGCTGAAGTCGGTCAGCGGGTGCGGGGCGCTCGGCTCCAGGATGGCGATGCCGAACTGCTCGAAGGGGTGCCCGCGTCCCTCCCACTGCGCTGTCGCCAGGAGTCGTACGTCCTCCGGCACGGGACGTCCGCCGAGCCGCTGCCGGGAGAACTCCTTCAACCGCTCGTCATACACAGATGAATCCTCTCGCCGGCCGGGATGACACCTCAAAGGTTAGGAGGCGCCTCCGGGAGGGCGATCCGTGTGTGATGAAGGCTTTGCTGACGTTGTTGAAGCGGGCGTGGGTCGACTGGGCCGTCTGCGTCCTCATGGCCGTGACTGCTGTCAGCTGCAAGAGCCCGTTCTTGGTCGTCCCCTTCGCCGTGGTGCGGTCGCAACAACAGTTTTCGGTGCCCACAAAACGTGGCAGGCGGCGAAGGCGGGCCCGAAGCCGCAACGATCCGTAGCCACCACGGGGCAACCATAGAAGTTGTGCCAGAACCCGAGATGGGGCTCTGGCACAGCTCTTGTGGCCCGCTACCGTGAGCGGCAATCAGGGGTCGACCCGTCAGAGAGTGAGGAAGCCCGATGATGCCGCCGTCCTGCGATATATGCCGTGTTCCGCCCGGGCATTCAGTATTCGAGTATGGGGACTTCACCCTGGTGAGCTTCCGGCCTACAAGGACGTATCCGGATGACTGGGCTGGTCACCCGGCTCACTGCGTGTGGTTCTGCCCCTCCCATCTGCCCCTCTCGGAGGGCCTGACGCATCTGCCGGCCATGGAAGCCCTGGCACGCATCCAGGCGACCCTGCGCGAGACGGCAGACGAGGAAAACTAGGGGCGGCCCAGAGGCGGGACCGATCGAAGGCTCAGGGCATCACTCCAAGTGACCGCATCACAGAAGTGTTGAGTCAGAGCCCGAGATGGAACAGCGGCTGTTCAGCACGTCGGACAGCCCTCAGCCCTGTCGCGGTTCGATGACGTGGTCAGGGCAGCCGGTGCGCCAGTCGCGAATTCCCGCCGCGCGGAGTCTGTTGTGCACGTCGTCCCGATCCGGGGCGATCGCCCCGGATCGGCTGAGGCCGAGCCTGCGAGACCGACCGGGAGTCGGTGCGGTGTCACGACGCATCTGTTTCACCGCCTTGCCCAACCGCCTGAAGCGCGCTTGACCGCGTAGCCGCACAGACGGGTGCCGTAGAGGTCCAGGGCGTCGTCGGGATCCGTGGCGTAGTGCTCGGCGATCTCCGCCCATCGGTCCCAGCCGTAGAGGCGGGCGTGGCGACGGTCGTCGTCGGTGCGCTGCGGTTCGGGGAACTCCATTGCCGTGGCACGTTGCCGTAGCCATTCCTGCCATGCAGGATTACCGGTGGGCCCGGCGATGTGCGAGTGGGCATCGGCCGACAGGTCTTCGCGCGGAGTGTCGGCAGTCCGGTCCCGGAGCTGTGCGGTGATGTACGCGGCGGGCCGCACAGGGCGCCAGTTGATCCACCAGGAGGTCAGCTCGGCGGCGATGTCGTGGGCGTCGAGGCCCTGGTCGATCAACGGTCGCAGGGCGTAGGCGAGCCGACGTAACCCCTCGCTCTGGGTCCAAGGGACGTGCGGTCGGACCTGAGCGGCGATCCGGATGTCGGCGGCGACCTGGAGCGGGCCTCTCGGCGTCGAGTTTCCGGGCCGGGGAGGAATTTGGGGCCTTGCGCGCCTGCGCGGGGTGTCTTTAATCGTCCCGTCTACCTCGACTACAGGTTTGCGGGGGCGGGCAGCGAGAGATTGGGGCTCACGCACCCGACAGCCAGAACTGTCCGCCACTGAGGTGCGCACGGGCTGCACCGACACCCCGACCACCCGGGCCCCGAACCCCTGACCGGCGATGCGGTTGCCGTGCGCCCGGTCGTAGACGTACGGAATGGTGGACGCGTAGATCGTTGCCGTACCCGCGTACGGACGCCCGGGAAGCCGCAGGTTGCGTCGCGACCCGTGCCGCACCCAGGCCAGTGCGCCCAACTCCCGCAGATATCCCACGTGACGCTTGACCGTCGCTCTCGACAGAGCGCAGCGGGCTGCCGTCCCGTCGAGGTCGTACAGCACGGTGCCCGCGGTGTAGTCCATCCGCCCGGCCAGGTCCCGCGCGATGCGTAACGTCGCCTCCCCGGCCCTCGGATGGAGCCCGGCCTCCTCGACCAGCCACATCACAGCACGCAACCACGCCCGGGGCTGGGCATGCCGGGCGGCGGTCGTGGACATCTCCTGGAACGGGCCAGGGACGGGTTGCCAGTCGGGGTCCGGGCATGGCTGAGAGACGCGGCACGGGGCCGCGCCGAGAACAAGACGCATCACGGTCCAGGGAAGAGAGGTAGGGCAGGGCGGGGCGGAAGCGCCAGGCGCATCACGGGAGGTGCGGCAGAGACTCGGGGCGCGGGCAGCTTCCGGATAAAAATGATCCCATGGTGGGGTCAAACAGGGAGATGCGACAGAGGTGGCGCTTCTGCCGGCCGTCGACCCCTCGGTATCTTTTCCTCCACGACGCGGAGGCAAAGGAGAGGCATGGAAAGCCCACCCGAGCGACTGCTCGACACCGGGGGAGTCGCGGAGGTCGCAGGGATCACGGCAGCCACCGTCCGCCTGTATCTCAAGCGCACCCGCAGGCGCGTGAGCGACGAACTCCGCGTCAGGCCGGCAGACTTCCCTCTCCCCGACGATCAGTTCGGCCGCTCGCCCGCCTGGCGGGAGAGCACCATCAGGGCTTGGCTCGCCGTTCGGCCCGGGCGGGGGCGCGCTACTCCGGGCGTGTAGGCGATGCGCGGCGGACTACTGCTTGACCGGTTCGCTGGTCAGGCTGAACGTCCCGAACGCATGCTCGCTCGGAGGCTGTGATCCGAGAGATCGAGGACTCACGCCGCCCCTTCCGCATCGGACTCAACCTCGAAGAGGAATTGCGCACGGTCAAGGGCCTCGTCAGCGTCGCAGCCATGCGCCTTCAGCCAGAGCAGAAGGTCTGCGATCAAGCCGGTGGCCACTTCCGCAGCTTCCTTAATGCTCATCGGTCTGAGCTGCGAGGACTCTCGGCGCTCCCCCAACCCGCAGAGGCCCAGGAGTGCTTCTGCCTTGGCTACCTGTTCATCGGCGACGTGACCGTCGGCCGACTGCAAACCCGTGGCGAGTTCACACCATGTCGTCTTGGAGGCACCACGCACGATCACTCCCCACCGGGCAGACGCTCCTTCCACCAGCTGCATGCCCCGCCCCCGCTCATCCAGGCCGGCTGCTCGGATAAGCGTCGGAAGTCGCTGCCCGTCGTCGCTCACCTCAATACGCAGGCAACCCCCATGCATGCTCACCGCCAGGCAGGCCGAGGTTCCCGCGCCCACGTGCTTGATGACGTTGCTCGTGAGCTCAGTTACGCAGACCTGAGCCGCATCGACCATCGATGAGAGACCCCAAAGCTCAAGGTGGAGGCGCATCACTCGCCGCAGCCCGGCAAGCTCCTCCGCCTCAGCCAGGAATGGGAGTTCCCACCTCTTACGCTCGACGCCAAAGCGGCACCCACTCATGCCGGTCACCCTTCGCACTGGCTCGGCGGTCACCCAACGCTCCCGCCTCTCTCCATAAGGTGACAGTGGAACTCTCAAAATGGAACTCTCAGAGTCACCTGCCGGAAGCGCGCTCCAGTGGCGCACGCCCCCGGCGTGCGCCACCTTGCCTGCAAGACTCGCCCCATGCACCCTCTTCGATACCGACTTGAAGGGCCGATGACATGCCAGTTGGACCGACCACGCGCAGGCGTCAATTGGGAGCCGATCTGCGCCGACTCCGCGAGGCGAACGGCCTCACATTGGAGGAGGCAGGCGCCCGCGTGGGCATCTCGAAGGCCACTCTGAGTCGGTATGAGACGAAGGAGGGAACAGTTAAGTGGCCAGCCGTGGACGCCCTGTGCCGCGAGTACGGCGCCTCCGACCCTGAGCGAGAGTCACTGGTCGTCCTGGCTAAGGGTGCTCGCATTCAAGGATGGTGGCGCTCCCTCGCTGACCCCATCCCTGAGTCCATGAATCTCATGCTCACCCTCGAAGACGAGGTGGTGAGTGAGGGGCACTACGCCTGCATGTATGTTCCTGGGCTGCTTCAGACGCGCGCGTACGCAGAGGCAGTTCACCGCGCTTCAGAGATGAGATGCACTGACCAAGAGATCAATCACATGGTCGACATCCGGATGAAGCGGCAGGAGCTACTTACGCGCGACGAACCTCCGCACCTGTGGGCAGTGATCGATGAGGCCGTCATCCGGCGGATGGTCGGAGGGCTCTCCGTCATGCGCGATCAGTTGCAGCACCTACTCGCCGCCTCGGCCGACCCCAACGTCACGCTTCAAATCATGCCGTTCGCGGCAGGTGCGCACGCCGCGGCAGTTGGCAGCTTCGTCATCCTGGGGGGAGCAACTCCGGAACTTGACGTGGTCTACGTGGACATCATCGGCGGTGGGCTGTTCATGGAAAAGCCGCAGGAACTCGAACGCTATAAGTTGGCGTTCGAGTACTTGCGCGCGCAGGCGCTGGACCCCCAGTCTTCTGCCGCGCTCCTGACCCAGGTTTGCGAGGAGCTGTGATGGATCACGAAGGTGCCCGGTGGTTCAAGTCGTCCTACAGCGGTGGTAGCGGCACGGAGTGCGTCGAGGCTGCCTTCACTACCGTCGGCACCTTCGTGCGCGACAGCGAGCGTCCGAGTAGCGGGCACTTCCACGTCGGCCGAGGGGCGTGGGCGCACTTCGTCGGATCGGTGCGCGAAGGCGAGTTGCACTGATGTAGAGCCCCGTACGGCGGGTGGCCGGGCAGTCGCAGCCGCTACATCAGTGCCGCCCTACGCGATGTCCGACACCAAAGTCGAAGTCCGGGCCGGGGGAATCTTCCCAGTGATGCAAGGGGGATTTGGCTCGGAGGTTACCCAGCAGCAATTGCTGAGTACGTCCAAACGTCTGCTGTCATTTCGTGACGCAGCTTCCAAGTGATTGCCATGGGCTTGCTGCCCTTGTGCGTGACGTAATCAGCCGGTCCAAGCAGCATCCAAGGCTGTGGGCCACCGATATCTGTCTTCTTATAGCGTCGGACGAAGAGGAGTACCTGAGTGCCCTTCTCTTTGTGTGTCCGGTAGCGCAGGCCTGTCGGTGACGTCTCTGATGTTTGGTTCTGAGACTCCCAATGAAACTCGGACTCGTTCAGCGCATAGTCCTTGTATCGAGTTTCGGGCGAGAAGTCTTTCTCATCCTTTTCTAGGGTGATGAGAAGGGCGTCAGTCTGGATTCCCTCGCACCACTTCACACCCTCCCGGAAGTGCCCAGGCATGAAGCCGTCCACGGTGGACTGGCCGAGAGCAGGGAGGATCTCCTCGCGGCTGTACGAGGCGTGAACTGCCAAGGGGAGATCCGCGTGCGTGTCGAGCAGGGGAAGCGGCAGGTGGTCGGCTAGGTCGAGGACCTGGGCCAGGACCTGGCGGAGCTCGTCGCGGAATGCGTGCTGGGCGCGCAAGGTGTCGAAGCCCGCTTGGTAGCTCGTGAAATCGCCGCCCAAGGGCCAGAGAGAGAAGAAGAACATGCGGGCGTAAGCCTGTTCCTGAGCGGTGAGCTGGTCATACGTGGGGGCGTCGTCGATGAGGAGCTTCGTATACGCCGAGACGCGTGCCGGATCGTCGACATGGAGGAAGGCGGAAGCGCGCTTCAGGAGCGCTGCCTCGCCGTCGGGGGCAGTGGGATTGAGGAGCTTGGCACGGCGGAGAAGGCCGGTCCAGGAGTTTCCGTTGCCGCGGTAGAGCTCTTTGAGCTCTCGGCCGCTCTCCTTGAGGTAGCCCGCGAGCCGAGGCTCGGCGTAGGCGGCAACCTCGCGAGCGAGCTGAGTGACGTTGACGCCTATCTGATTGCGGATGTTATCGAGGATAAGGGTCTTGGCCTTCGTCTCAAGGATGATCTGGCAGCCAGACGGCAACTGAGGGAAGTCGTCCTCAACGTTGGTGAGGAGACGGTTTCGCGTCAGGTTGGTCAGGGCGCGGAACTGCTCTTCGAACCTGAACTCCTTGCGGTGCTGACCAATGAAGTCGAGAACGGTGAGAACGGCCTTGCTCTCGGTACGGCGCAGCCCACGTCCCAACTGCTGAAGGAATACGGTGGCGCTTGAGGTCGGACGGAGAAGAAGCAGAGTGTCGACATCGGGGATATCGAGTCCTTCGTTGAACAGGTCCACCGAGAAGATGACTTGCAGTGTTCCTGCACGGAGCTCTTCCAGCGCCGCCTTGCGTTCATGCTTGGGGGTATCGCCGGAGAGTGCGACGGCGTTGAGGCCAGCACGCCGGAAGAATTCGGCCATGAACTGCGCGTGTGCCACCGAGACACAGAAGCCCAGAGCGCGCATGGTCCCGGGGTCGGTGACCTTGCCCTTCACCGCCTTGACGACGAGCCTGGCCCGGGCGTCGTTACCTGTGAAGAGGTTGCTCAGCGCACTTGAGTCGTACGCTCCCCGCTTCCACGCGAGGGTGCTGAGGTCAGTGTTGTCGGTAACACCGAAGTAGTGGAACGGGCTCAGCAGATCGTTCTCAAGTGCTTCCCAGAGCCGCATCTCGGCCGCGATTCGGCCGTCAAAGTACTCATCCTGGACGTTCAGCCCGTCCATGCGCTCTGGGGTGGCGGTGAGGCCGAGCAACTCCTGGGGGGTGAAATGGTCCACGATCCTTCGGTAGGTCGGCGAAGTGCCGTGGTGGAACTCGTCGATCACGATGACGTCGAAGTGATCTGGAGCGAGGCGTTCCAGGGTGCGCGCGTTGAGTGACTGAACACTTGCGAATACGTGGTTCCAGTTCTCGGGCACCTCGCCACCGAGGAAGAGCTCACCGAAGTTCGCGTCGACCAGGACGTTCTGGTACACCCGCAGGGACTGCTCCAGGATCTCCTTCCGGTGTGCCACGAAGAGCAGTCGGAGATCCCTGCCGAGCTTGTGCCGCAGGTGCTTGTAGTCCAGGGCTGCCATCACCGTCTTCCCTGTGCCCGTGGCGGCGACGAGTAGATTGCGGTTCCGCTCGTGAACGGTGCGCTCGACTTCAAGGCGTTCCAGCATGTCGCGCTGGTGTGGGTAGGGGTGGACCTCCAGTCCGGAGAGCGTGATGACGTTGCGGCCCTGTTGGCCAGCTGGGCCGCCAGCGTGGGAGAGCGCCTCGTCCAATCGTTGTGCGTCGTTGTCGGGGTCGTACGACTCGAAGGAGCGCTCGCTCCAATAGGCGTCGAAGGTCGCCTCGAACTTGCGCAGGACTGAAGGCGTGGCAATCGACGAAAGCCGTACATTCCATTCGAGACCATCGAGGAGTGCAGCCTTCGAGAGGTTGGAGCTGCCGACGTACGCGGTGTCGAAGCCGCTGTCCCGGCGGAAGAGCCAAGCCTTGGCGTGCAGGCGCGTCGAGCGGAGCTCGTAATTCACCTTCACCTCGGCGCCGAACTCGCGAACAAGTCGGTCGAGGGCGCGACGCTCTGTGGCACCGATGTACGTGGTCGTGAGGACCCTGATGGGCACGCCACGATCCCGGGCAGACGTCAGCGACTGCTCAAGTACTCGTAGGCCGTGCCATTTTACGAACGCGCAGAGCAGGTCCACACGGTCAGCTGTTGCCAGTTCCTTCCGGATTTCAAAGCCCAGGCTTGGGTCCTCGGGCGAGTTGGTGATGAGCGCAGTTTCGGAGAGGGGAGTGGCAGGTCGGATGGCGTAGACGCCGGGCGCTTCCTGCTCTGCAACGGCGAGAAGCTGTCGCGGCCCGTCGATGACCGCATCGGCCCACTCGGCGGCGCCTTCAATAGTGTTGAGGGATTCAAGGATGTGGTTTGCGGCCACGACTTGTTCCGCCGGTTTGAGGCCTTGAAGCACCTGCCGCACGGTGCTGGCGATGTGGCGGGACAGAACATGAGGCGTGGACTCAATTCCCACGACGTCATCGATCGCGTGCCAACCCGCGGCGCTCAGCTGCTTCATCTGTTCTTCGAGCCGCCGGGTGATCAGCGTCTCGTGTAGCCCGGCAACAGGCGCCGCTGCCTTTGAAGCATGGCTGGTCATGGCCGAGTCCCCCTCATTGCGACACCTATGTACGCAGTTGTATCAAGGGAGACTGACACAACCTGGTCACACGGGGAGGGCCAGAGGCACTATCCCCCGAACCAGGCCCGGCACTCCGGCTGGTTCGGCCGGACCGTGAGCAGGATCGCCAGGATGAGCACGATCACGCCGAGGATCGGCGCCACCTGGAACGCGGCCAGGGCGAAGGGCAGGCCCGTCCAGCTGTAGACCATGGCCGAATTGCGCAGGCCGGGCTGGCGCGTCGGGAACTTGAGCGCTGTGAGGATGCCCCAGGCGGCCACCGCCATGATGAGCACGCCGACGAAGACCACCGTGCCCGAGTGCGCCTCACCGGGCGTCCGACAGCAGGGCGTCGACGCGTCGGCCTCGCCCCAGATCTCGGTGGCGACGGCGACGCTGTTGGTGACGAGGGCCAGTCCGAGGACGGCCTGGAGACCGCCGAGGATCATCATCATGACGCGCAGGCTGCTGACCGGGGCGGGCATCCGACCACCGGCGGGAGGCGGGTGGCCGGTGGGTCCGCCGGTGCCGGGCGGGGTGGGCGGATGGGGTGGCCGGGGCGGGTTGCCCGGGCCCGGGTTCCCGCGGTTCCAGGGGCGTGGGGGTGACCGGTCGCCGTCCGGCGTACCCGGGTCGTCCGTGCTCATGCGGTGGCCTTCCCCCGACGTGGTCCACGCTCCAGGAGGCCATGGTCGGGGGAGGGCGTGCGTGTGGACAGAGGTAAGTCGGCCACATCCGGCATGGAAGGGCGGGGTGTGGACCGTTACCGGATACGGGCCGGAGAGCGCTTCGACGTAGGTCCTCGACCCCGGCCCTCCGGGTGTCGGGCGCCTTGCGCCCCATGTCCTGGGAGGACTCGCACAGTTCGTCCGGCATCAGCTGCTCGGTCATGCCCATGCCGGAGCAACGAACTCCGCCCCAACACGGCACCGCATTGCCCAAGTGCGCGTGCCCTACCGGTCTTCTACCCTGTGCCGACGCGCTTGAGCTGGAGGAACCGCTGTGAGCATGTACTTCGATATCGGTGACGAGACGCTGTGGAACCCGTCGAACGGTGCCGGCCGCCTCTTCCTGCGGCAGGTCGAGGTCTTCGAGGCGGAACTCAAGTTGCCCTCGGGAATCGGCCAGGGCAAGTACGGGGGCGATCCCGACACACTTGAGGTCGATCCGGTCGCGTACGAGGAGTTCATACGGAGCCTGGTCGCCTGGCACTGCCGCACGGTCCACTCCGTGATCGTCGCCCTCTCCGAAGGCTTCGTGGCGACGGCGCTCGCGCTCGCGTGGCGCGCGGGAATTGAGCTGGAGATGCCCGAACCCGGAGCCGGACGTGTACCTGCTGGCGTCCAGTACGACCCGCGGGGGCCCGGCAATCCCGAGACCGGGTCAGCCGCCGTCGTCACCGCGCTGGACGCGCGAGCGCGGGAGATGGCCCGCTGTATGGCGCCCTGAGTGGCGCCTCCGCGACAGGCAGCTAGGCTCCGCCCATGTCTGAGTCCGCCCCCGATCCTCGCCTCCAGTCCCTGATCAACAGTCTTCGGCCCGGACCCGTCAGGAGGGTGAGAGTCGTGGAGTTCGATGGAGAGGACGTGCTGGTTCTCGTCGGGGAGCCGGACGGGGAGGGCGGTGAAGTCGGCCGCATCCCCCGGGGCGAAGTGTCGATCAGGCCGGTTGACGACCCGTCCCGGATCTTCACGGTCGGCCAGGAGATCGAAGCCGAGGAGATCGGGCGATGGCAGGGGCAGTTGAGGCTCTCGGCCCGGGCCTGCGAGAACCCGGCGCTACGTGCCTTCCTGGTGGCCGTTCAGCCTGGACAGATCGTCTCGGGAACCGTTTCATCGGTCCATGATTTCGGGGTCTTCGTCCATCTCGACGGTGAACCCGTCGGTCTCTGCACCGGGTTCGTCCGTGGTCCGGAATTGACATGGCTCCACATCGATCACCCCTCGGAAGCGGCCGAGGCCGGCCAACGGGTCACCGGTGAGGTGCTCATGTCCGAGACGCGCTACGGCCAGGTGTCGATCTCCTTGAAGGCTCTGCTGGACGACCCCTTCGTGCCGTTCGCCGAGCAAGAAGGGCACGTCCTCTCCGGGACTGTCACGAAGATCCTCCCGTTCGGTGCGTTCGTGCGCGTTGCCCCCGGCATCGAGGGGCTCCTCCACCTCTCCGAGATGTCCGACTCGGTGCCCGGAAGCCCGGACCGTCTGCTCGCTGTGGGTGATCGGATCGCGGTGCGGGTTGCGGAAGTGGACCTTCAGCGGCACCGGGTCAGGCTCTGCGCCCCCGCTTCCTGAGTCAGGGGACCGGCCGGCTTCGGCGGACGTCGGACCCGACGTGGGCCCTCATCGGCCGGACCGGTCCGCCGCCAACTCCCGTACGTACCAGACCCCGCGCTTTCCGCTCAGCATCACTTCCTCGCCCGTGAGGACGAATCCCGTCCTCGTGAGGACCGACCGTGAGGCGGCGTTGGTGAGCGTGGCCGCCGCGCGCAGCGTCGTCAGGGTGTACGTCGTTGTGCACAGCGTGAAGAGGTCGCGGACCGCCTCCGTCGCCAGGCCGCGGCCCGTGGCCTTCTCGGCCAGGCGGAAGCCCAGTTCGGCCGAGCCGTCCGCCACGTCCACCACGTTGAACCGGCCCATGATCTCGTCGCCGTCGTCCGCCACCAGCACGTGGAAGTGGCAGGCGCCGGTTGCCTGTTCGGCGAGGAGTGCCGCGTGGCGCGCGGCGAAGTGGGTGAAGTAGTCGTCGCCGCGGTCCGGCACCGAGGCCGCGAAGAAGGCGCGGTTCTCCCGCTCGAACGCGAGGATGGCGGGGGCGTGGTCGGGGCGCAGGCGTTGGAGTTCGGGCATGGCGGCAGGGTATGCGGGCGGGGCGTCCGAGGGCATCGGGGATATTCGGTGGAGGCGGAGGGCTTCTGACATCACGCATCACGTGGGATCCGCCCGGCGGTCGGTCCTGTCTGCGCCGATCGGTCCGTCGCCGCGCCGTCGTAGGGCGGCGTTCAGCAAGGTGTCGAGCGCCTGTTGGGACGACTGGAGCTGTGCGATCGCCTCGGTGGTTCGACGGCTCTCTCGTTGCAGCTGCGTGATCATGCCGGGGCAGGCCGACGGTATGAGTCGCTCGCCCTCGTCGTGGACGCAGTGCAGTAGCTGGGCGATGACCGTGGTGGGCAGCCCGGCGGCCAGCAAGGTGCGGATGTGGCGCACAGCGGCGACGTCCGAATCGGAGTACTCGCGATAGCCGTTGCTCAGTCGCACCGGCTGGAGCAGCCCCTGCTCCTCGTAGTAGCGCAGTAACCGTGGGCTGACCCCTGTGGTGTCAGCCAGGGCACCGATTCGCATGCGGATCCCCCCGCTTCGAGGTTGACCTTCACATCGATGTCACACCTTAGCGTTCCGGTTGCCAGCCACTGTTTCAGCGAAGGAGCCGGTCATGCCGGGAGTCGTAATCATCGGAGCGGGCCCGGGGATCGGCCGTTCGGTCGCCCGGCGATTCGCGCGGGAAGGTATGCCTGTCGCGCTCGTCGCACGGACCGCCGGAACACTCACCGCCGCAGCCGAAGCGGTTTCCCCCTTTGGTGTGCCCGTCATTTCCCTGACCGCCGACACCGTCGACGAGGCGGCGCTGCGTGCCGCCCTCGACGCTGCGGCCGATGAGTTCGGCCTTCCGGACGTCGTGGTCTACAACGCGGCGATCGTCCAGTCCGACACGCCCGGACAGCTGCCCGCCCGCGCACAACTGGACGCCTGGGCGGTCAACGTGGTCGGAGCGCTCACCGCCGCCGCCCACGTCGCGCCCGGGATGGCGCGGCGCGGGAGCGGTTCGTTCGTCATCACCGGCGGAATGCCCGAACCGAAGCCGCACTACGTGAGCCTTTCGCTCGGCAAGGCCGGGGTGCGGACCCTGGTGGCCCTGCTCGACCAGGAGTACGGGCCGTCGGGCGTCCACGTGGCCAGTGTCACCGTGGACGGTCCTGTGGCTCCGGGTACGGCTTTCGACCCGGACCACATCGCCGAACACTACTGGCGGCTGCACACCCAGCCGCGGCACGCGTGGCAGCAGGAAATCGTCCACAGCGGCCTCACCAACGGGACCTGAACCGTCGTGGCACCCGCCCCGCCCCGTACCCCCGCCCGTTCCGCACGACGCGGCTAAGCCCCCCCGTGGCAGTCCCGATACGACCGCCCCGAGCCGCACCAGCACGCCGCGCTCCTCGCCGGTGGCCACGGGACCGCCCGGCCGCGGGCCGCCAGGGTCGTCGCGTACTGGGGCAGCAGGTCCGGGTCGGACGGGGAGGCGGCCTCCGAGGCGGCGAACGCCTCGTACGACGGGACCGTGCCCGTCACGATGCCGAGGTTCGGGGTCCCCGCCGCATGGAGGTCGCGCAGGGCCGCCTCCAGGAGGGCCAAGTGGTCCGGGTGCGAGGCGTACTCGCTGCCGAGGCCGGGGTACGCGGTGAGGAGCTCGCGCAGTTCGGGCTCCGGCCAGTGGAGCACCGCCACCGGGAACGGGCGGGACAGGGCCGTGCGGTACGTGCCCAGTTCGGCGCGGAGGCGGGTGATCTCGGCCCGGAGCTCGCGCGGGTCCGAGGAGCCGAGCGCCCACAGCCGTTTCGGGTCGTGGAGCTCGTCCAGCGGGACGGCCGCGGTGTGGAGGGCGTCGGCCAGCTCGTCCCAGGCGTCGTGCGTGACGCCCATCAGCCGGCGGACCCGGTGGCGGCCGGTCAGCAGTGACTGGGTGGCGTACGGGACCTCCTCGCCCGGGGCGATGAGCAGGGTCAGGGCCGTGGAGAAGTAGTCGTGGGCCGACTCCAGCTCGTCGTGGGCCTCCAGGGTCTCGGCCGCGATCTCCCAGGGGGCCGCCTCCAGCGGGCCGGCCGCGCGGATCCCGTCGATGATCGCGCGGGCCTCGGCCTCGTGGCCGTACTCCCACAGGTTGGCGGCGTTGAGCGCCTTGACCAGGTGGGGGTGTTCGGTGTCGGGGTCGCTGAGCAGGGTGTCGTAGAGCGTGGTGGCGCGGGCGCGGTCGCCGGCGAGTTCCAGGTGGGCCGCCGCCTGGAGGAGTAGCGGTTCGTGGTCCTCGGGGTACTGCGCCGCGGTGCGCAGCAGGCGCTCGGCTTCGGTGGTGTGGTCGGCAGGCGTGTCGGGGCGCATGAACCACACGGTACTGCCGTACGGGCGCGGGCCGGAGGGATGTTCCGGCTCCGGAAGGCGGTGCCGGTGGGTGAGCCTTGTTACGGCTCTGGAGAGTTGCGGGTCTTGGCCCTATCGTGCGGGCCGTGCGTGAGCGGATGCGTGAGCGGATACCTGTGGTGGTGCAGCGCGATGTGCGCGGGAGGCGGCTGGCCGCGCGCGGGCTGTGGACGGGCGCGGAGCTGGTGGTGACGCTCGGTGTCGTCCTGCTGCTGCTCGTCGCCCATCAGCTGTGGTGGACCAACCGGCAGGCCCGCGCCGAGGCCGCCGACACCGTGCACGCCCTTCAGCGGGGCTGGGGGGAGCCCGAGGGGGCCGCCGATCCGCCGGTGGCGGAGGAGTCGCAGGAGCCGGCGGACGGTGACAGTCCCGTCGTCGGGGAGAAGGACGGGGGCGGAGGAGGGGGAGAGGGGGCCGGTGCCTCGTCCGCGCCCCGGCGGTCCCAGGCGTACGCCGTCATCCGCATCCCGCGCATCGGGCTGACCGCGCCCGTCGCCCAGGGCATCAGCAAGCGGGGCGTTCTGGACAAGGGGTACGTAGGCCACTACCCGCGCACCGCGCAGCCCGGCGGCTCCGGGAACTTCGCGCTCGCCGGGCACCGCAACACCCACGGTGAGCCCTTCCGCTACATCAACCGCCTGCGGTCCGGGGACCGGATCACCGTCGAGACCCGGGACGCCGTCTACACGTACACCGTCGACAAGACCCTCGCCCGGACCCAGCCGGGCGACGGCGGGGTCGTCGCGGCCGTGCCGCGCAGCAACATCAAGCCGTACGTGGGCTACCGGGCGGCCGGGTCCTATCTGACCCTGACGACGTGCACGCCCGAATTCACCTCCCGGTACCGGCTCGTGGTGTGGGGGAAGCTGACCGGCGTACGGGAACGCTGAGCACACGGCCGTGAGGTCGTAAGGTTCTCCGACGTGTTGAGACGACGTCCGCAGTTGTTGTGGTTGCTGGTTCCCTACGTGCTCTATCTGGGGGCGCTGCCGTTCGTGAACCGGGTCCGTCCCGTCGTGTTCGGGCTGCCGTTCCTCTTCGTCTGGCTGCTCGGGGCGACCCTGCTCACCCCCGTCGCCGTATGGCTGACCCGGCGGGGTGACCGCCGGTGAACGCCGCCGTCGCGACCTCCGTCTTCGGGGTCTTCATGGTTGCCACCGTCGCGCTCGGACTGTTCGCCGTGCGCGGCCGGCGCGGGGCGAAGGGCGGTGGTCTCGCCGAGTGGTCGGTGGGCGGGCGCAGCCTCGGGACCGTCTTCATCTGGGTACTCATGGCAGGTGAGGGCTACACCAGCTTCAGCTACCTCGGCGCCGCCGGCTGGGGCTACAACTACGGGGCGCCCGTCCTGTACGTGGTGGCGTACATGTCCTGCGGTTACGCCATCGGCTACGTCGTCGGGCCCATGCTCTGGGCGTACGCCCGCAAACACGGACTCGTCGGGATCACCGACATGGTGGCGCACCGCTTCGGCCGGCCCTGGCTCGGCGCGCTCGTCGCCGTCCTCGCGACCGTCTTCCTGCTCCCGTACATCCAGCTCCAGATCACCGGCATGGGCGTCGTCGTCTCGACGATCTCCTACGGCGCCATCAGCCTGAACTGGGCCTACTTCATCGCCTTCGCCGTCACCACCGGCTTCGTCGTGGTGAGCGGGCTGCGCGGCAGCGCGTGGGTGTCCGTGCTGAAGGACGTGATGGTGATCGCCACGCTCGGCTTCCTCGCCATCTACGTACCGCTGCACTACTTCGACGGTTACGGGCCCTTCCTCGACCGGCTCGTCACCGAGAAGAGCGAGTGGCTGACCTTCCCCGGGCACGGGGACAGCGGCCTCGGACAGGCCTGGTTCATCACCACCTCCTTCCTCAACTCCCTCACCGTCGTGATCTTCCCGACGACCGTCGCGGGCTACCTCGGCGCGAAGAACGCCGATGTACTCCGGCGCAACGCGATGTGGCTGCCCGCCTACAACGTGCTGTTGTTCGTGCCCATGCTGCTCGGCATGGCGGCGCTCTTCGTCGTGCCGGGGCTCGTCGGGGCCGAGTCCAATCTGGCGCTCTTCAAGCTGGTCGTGGACTCGCTGCCGGCCTGGTCGGTCGGGATCATCGGCGTCGCCGCCGCGCTCTCCTCGATCGTGCCGATGGCCGTCTTCATGCTGGTCATCGGCACGATGTGGGGGCGCAGCGTGCTCTCGCTCGTGCCGCGCTGGGAACAGCGGCAGAAGGGCGCGGCCCAGGTCGTCGTCGTGGTCGCGGGGAGCCTGGCGCTGCTGCTCACGTACACCGCGCCGAACACCCTCGTACGGCTCTCGCTGATCTCGTACGAGGGCATGGCGCAGCTGCTCCCCATGGTGCTGCTGGGGCTGATGTGGCGGCGGCTGACCCTGCTCGGGGCGATGAGCGGGCTGGTCGTCGGGGTGGGTGTGGTGTGCGGGTTCGTGTTCACGGAGAACGATCCGGTGTGGGGGGTGAACGCCGGCATCGTCGCACTGGGCGCCAATCTGGCCGTCGCGCTGGTGGTGACGTACGTCGGTCCGCGCGAGCGCGACGAGCGGCCGGACGAGGAGGTGCTCGCGCGGGACGAGATCGAGGACGAGATCGAGGCCGAGGGGTGTGCGGTGGCGGCGGGGTGAGGGCCGGTGCGGATGATCAGTGGCGTTCCCGCAGGAGCGCGACGCTGACCGCCGCCAGCAGGGCCAGCCCCACCGACAGCAGCAGTGCGCCGTTCGCACCCGCGCCCGTCGTGGCGATCGCGATCGTCACGGCCACACCTGCCGACGAGCCGATGTAGCGGGCCGTGTTGTTCGCGCCCGAACCCATCGCCGCCCGCTCCGGCGGCACCGACTCGACCGCCAGCCGGGGCAGCGCCGCGTTCAGCAGACCGCTGCCGATGCCCGAGACGATCAGTGCCGGGACCAGCCGCAGCCACACCGCCGGGCCCGGGTGCGCGGTGACTTCCAGGGTGCCGAGCAGGGACAGCACGGCCACCGCGTGCAGCGCGAAGCCCGCGGCCAGCTGGTGGCGGGCCGTGACCCGGCCCGTCAGCCGGCGCGCCTGCAGCGCCACCAGGAACGCCGTACCGGACCAGAGCAGGAACAGCCACGCCGAGCCGAGCGCCGACAGGCCCAGCGCCTGCTGGAGGAGCGTCGGCAGATAGCTGAACAGGCCGATCACCGCGAGGCCCGTGAACAGCCCGCCGGCCGCCGAGGCCAGGAACGAGCGGCTGCGCAGCAGGGACAGGTCGATCAGCGGGGCCGCCGCCCCGCGCTCCACCGCCAGGAACACGAGGGTCAGGGCGAGCGCGGCGAGCAGCAGCAGGACGACGGGGGCGCGCAGCCATCCGTCCCGGCCGAGCGTCAGCGCGGTCAGCAGCGCCGCCATGGCCGGCCCCAGCACCGCGGCGCCGGCCCAGTCCGGGCGGCCGCCGCGCGGGGCCCGGGACTCGTCGAGCGTACGGAACGCGAAGGCGGTCGTGACGAGTGCGGCGAGGCCCAGCACGGCGTAGGGCAGCCGCCAGTCGACGGACCCGAGCGAACCCGCCAGCAGCGGGCCGAGCGCGATCCCCGCGCTCACGAACGCGCCCCAGATCCCCGTTGCCCTGTTCCTTGCCGCACCGGCCGGGAACGCCCCGACCAGCAGCCCCAGGCCGGTGGCCAGGATCGCGGCGCTCGCCGCCCCCTGGGCGACCCGGGCCAGTGTGAACGTGAGGGTGTCGGTCGCGAGCGCGCCGAGTCCGGTGGTGAGGCCGAGGGCGAGCGTGCCGATCAGGAAGAGTCTGCGGCGGCCGTAGTCGTCGGCGAGGCTGCCCGCGACCAGCAGGACGGCGGCGAGTCCGAGCGGGGTGCCGTTGAGCAGCCAGGCCTGGCCGGACGGCGGGGTGCCCAGGGCGGCGGAGATGCCGGGGACCGTCGTCATCGGCGAGGTGTAGTTCATCAGCGCCACGGCGGTGGCGGCAGCGGTGACCGCGAGAGTCGGCCCGGGGCGCGGACGAGCGGGCGGTGGTGGCGGGGGGACGGTCGCTGGTGCGGCGTGGGGGCGTACGGACTGGGCCATGGCATCGCTCCGGGGCTCGCAGGGGTTCGCACGGTCGTCGCGCGACCGGTCCGCGAGGGATCGCGGCACTCTCGCAGTGAGTTCGGTGAATGAACTCGTGTCGACGGCGCCGACGCTAGCACGGTCGGTTCATTCATCGAACCCATAAGGAGTAAAGTGAGCCCATGGCTCTCGGCAAGGACTACGCGAACCAGCAGTGCTCCATGGCCCGCGCACTCGAAGTGATCGGCGAGCGCTGGACCCTCCTGGTGGTGCGCGACGCCTTCTACGGCGTACGCCGGTACAACGACTTCCTCGTCCACCTCGGGATCCCCCGCGCCGTCCTGGCCACCCGGCTCCACTCCCTCATCGAGGCGGGGGTGCTGGACAAGCGCCGGTACCAGGAGTCGCCGCCTCGCGAGGAGTACGTCCTGACCGACAGCGGCAAGGCGCTCTGGCAGGTCATCCGCACCCTCGGGGCGTGGGGGCGCGACCACCTCCCCGGCACCCTTCCCATGCGTGTCTTCGTCCACGCCGACTGCGGTACGGAACTGGGCGTGTACGGGGAATGTCCGGCCTGCTCCGTCCCCGTACCGCCCGAGGACGTCGAGATGAGGCCCGGCGACGGGCTCGACACGGACACCGACAATCCGGTCAGCCGCGCACTGCTCACGCCCCGTCGACTCCTGACGCCCCTGGAAGTCGATCGTGTATAACGGTTAACGGTTGAAGTGCCGCGCGACCACGCGGCCGCCGGAGACGCGGAAGGGGGAGGGATCATGGACGCACGCGCCATGAACCGCATGCGCGGCGCCCTCGCCCGGGTCCTGAGGCCCGCCGGGCTCCTGCTCTTCTTCCTCACCGAGGTCCTGCTCGCCGAGGGCGGCAGCCTCTCCGCCGCCGTCGCGCTCGCCGCCACCGCGGCCGCCGGCACGGCGCTCGTCGCCTGCTCGGTCATCAGCGCGCGCTGCGCCGCCCCGGTGCCCCGCACCCGGGTCCGTACCGCCATGCGCGACCGGGAGAAACGCACCGCGTTCCTGCCGCAACGCGACCCCGACGCCAAGGGGCGCCGACGCCCCCGAGCCCCCGGCCGCGCCCTCCTGACGGCCGCGTAGGGCTCTCTCCTTCCTCTTTCTGTCCGGTACGTACGCCAGGTGTGCGTGTGTACCGGCGCCCCGCGCGGATCGTCATGCCGAAGCTGATCCACTTCCCGGCACGACGAGACCCACGGAGGGTCATCCATGTCCGCCTTCATGTCCGCATTCGCCAGCCTGGTCGGCGCCCTCGCCGACGCGCTCCACCCCCTCTTCCAGGGCGCGTCCACCGCCGCCGCGATCGTCCTTTTCACCGCGCTCGTGCGGCTCGCCGTGCACCCTCTGTCCCGGGCCGCGGCGCGTGGGCAGAAGGCGCAGCGCCGGCTCCAGCCGCAGATCGCCGAACTGCGCAAGAAGCACAAGAAGAACCCCGAGCGGATGCAGAAGGCGCTCATGGAGCTGCACAAGGAGGAGAAGGTCTCCCCGCTCTCCGGCTGCCTGCCGAGCCTCCTGCAGATGCCGGCCTTCTTCCTGCTCTACCACCTCTTCTCCAGTACGAAGATCGGCGACGACGCCAACGAACTCCTCGGCCACCAGCTCCTCGGCGCCCCGCTCGGCGAGCGCTGGCGTGACGCGCTCGCGGACGGCGGGATGTTCGGGGCGCAGGGCCTCGTGTACGTGGGGCTGTTCGTGATCGTCGCCGCCGTCGCCACGTTCAACTACGGGCGGACCAAGCGCCAGATGGCCGCCAACCCCGTCACCCCGGCCACCGGTCCCGACGGACAGCCGGTCCCGGGCATGGGTGCCATGGCGAAGGTGATGCCGCTGATGTCCTTCTTCACCCTCTTCACCGTGGCCTTCGTGCCGCTGGCCGCCGCGCTGTACGTCGTCACGAGCACCACCTGGACCGCGATCGAGCGGGCCTACCTGTACCGCGACATGCCGGCCGCCGGGGCCGCCATGGCCACCGCGGCGTAATCGATATCGCGAGTGCGCCGGTCCAGTGTGTGAACAGGGTCTTGCGGAGTGATCGGATGTCTTGGAGGATCGGACAAGCCTGCGATGGCCGCAACCCATCCGACGGGCCCGATCTCGACCGAGGGAGACAGACCGTTGAAGTTGCTTCGTGTGGGTACGGCGGGTGCGGAACGTCCGGCGCTGCTGGACGAGGACGGAACCGTGCGTGACCTGTCGGGGATCGTCACCGACATCGACAGCGCGCTGCTCGCCGACGAGGACGCGCTCGCCCGGGTGCGGGCCGCCGCGGCCGCGCCCGGGGAGCTGCCCGCGCTCGACGCCGAGGGGCTGCGGGTGGGTCCGCCGCTCGGCCGGATCGGCAAGATCGTGTGCATCGGGCTGAACTACCACGACCACGCCACGGAGACCGGTGCCCAGATACCGGGTGAGCCGATCCTGTTCTTCAAGGCGCCGGACACGGTCGTCGGTCCTGAGGACACCGTGCTCGTGCCGCGCGGCAGCGAGAAGACCGACTGGGAGGTCGAGCTCGCCGTCGTCATCGGGCGCACCGCCCGGTACCTGGACTCCGCGGAGGACGGGCTCGCGCACGTCGCCGGGTACGCGGTCGCGCACGACGTCTCCGAGCGCGCGTTCCAGATCGAGCGCGGCGGCACGTGGGACAAGGGCAAGAACTGCGAGACGTTCAACCCGCTGGGGCCCTGGCTGGTGACCGCCGACGAGGTCGCCGACCCGCAGGCCCTGCCGCTGAAGCTCTGGGTCAACGGTGAGCTGAAGCAGAACGGCACGACGGCCGACCAGATCTTCCCGGTCGGCGAGGTCGTGCGCTACCTGAGTCACTTCATGACGCTCTACCCGGGCGACGTCATCAACACCGGCACGCCCGCCGGAGTGGCGATGGGGCAGCCCGATCCGAAGCCGTATCTGCGGGCCGGGGATGTCGTGGAGCTGGAGATCGCGGGCCTGGGGCGGCAGCGCCAGGAACTCAAGGACGCTTAAAGATCGGAGGGGTGGGTGCTGTCCGGCGGCGGCGCCCACCCCACGCGCACCTCAGTCGCTGATCTTCGTCGCGAACTGCTCCAGCGCCTCGACCACCAGCGCGTGGTCCTCCGCCTGCGGCAGCCCCGACACCGTGACCGAGCCGATGACGCCCGCGCCCTCGACCGCGATCGGGAACGAACCGCCGTGCGCGGCGTAGGTGTCCGGATCCAGGCGCGAGGCCTCGTCGAACGTCGTCCCCTTGGCCCTGAACCGTGTCCCGACCAGGTACGAGCTCTCGCCGTACCGCTCGACGACCTTGCGCTTGCGGTCGATCCACGCGTCGTTGTCCGCGCTCGAACCCGGCAGTGCGGCATGGAACAGCTGCTGGGCGCCGCGCCGGATGTCGATCGCGACGGGGGCGTGCCGCTCCCGGGCCAGGGCGACGAGCAGGCCGCCGAGCGCGTACGCGTCGTCGTAGCCGAAGTGCGGCAGCGTCAGCCGGCGCTCCTGGGCGATCAGCTCGGAGATGGTCGGAGCGGTGGGGTTCATGCGGACTGCTCCTCGGTGGCGTGAGAGGCGGGGGATGCGGAGGCGGATGCCGTGGGCAGACTGACCGTGACGCCGTCGCGGGCCGAGCGGCGGGCGGCCTCCAGGACGTCCAGCGCCGCGGCGGCCTGGAGCGCGGTCACCGGATTCTCGCCCTTCCCACGCAACGCGTCGGCGACCGCCGCGTAGTACGCGGGGTAGTCGCCCGGCAGCGTACGGACCGGGGTGCCGCCGCCCGTGAGCGGGGACTCGCCCGCACCGAGCCGGCCCCACAGCGCCTCGTCCTCCACACCCCACGGCTCGTCCGCCGTCGGGCGCGCACCCTCGCGCAGGGCGGCCTCCTGGGGGTCGAGGCCGTACTTCACATAGCCGGCGGTCGAGCCGAGCACCCGGAAACGCGGGCCGAGCTGGGCCGTCGTCGCGCTGACGTAGAGATGCGAGCGGACCCCGTTCGCATGGGTGATGGCCACGAACGTGTCGTCGTCGGCCGCCGCGCCCGGCCGGCGTACGTCCGACTCCGCGTACACCCGCACCGCCGGGCCGAACAGGGCCAGGGCCTGGTCGACGACATGGCTGCCCAGGTCGTACAGCAGCCCGCCGATCTCCTGCGGATCGCCCGACTCGCGCCAGCCGCCCTTCGGCTGCGGGCGCCACCGCTCGAAGCGGGACTCGAAGCGCTGCACCTCGCCCAGCTCGCCGTCCGCGATCAGCGAGCGCAGGGTGAGGAAGTCGTTGTCCCAGCGGCGGTTCTGGAAGACCGAGAGCAGCAGCCCGCGCTCCTCGGCCAGGGCCGCCAGCTCCCGGGCCTCGGCGGCCGTACCGGCGACCGGCTTGTCCACGACCACCGGCAGGCCGGCCTTCAGCGCCGCCGTCGCGATCGGGACATGGGTCTTGTTCGGCGACGCGATCACGATCAGGTCGAGCTCGTCCGCGCGCGGCCACAGCTCGTCCGGCGAGGCGGCGAACCGTACGGCGGGGAACTCGGCACGGGCCTGCTCCCGGCGCTCCTCGTTCGATGTGACGACCGTGTCCAGGACGAGGCCCTCGGTCGCGGAGATCAGCGGGGCGTGGAAGACGGAACCCGCCAGGCCGTAGCCGACGAGCCCGACGCGCAGGGGGGTCCCGGACGTGCCGGAGGTCTCGTGAGTCGCGTGTTCAGTCATGCGTTCCACTTTGGCAACGCTGTTGCCAAAGTGCAAGCGCGGGAGACAATGGGTCGGTGAACAGGAGTAACAGCGGCGCGAACCTGCCGACACTGCGCAGCCACAACGCGGCGCTCGTGCTGGACCTGCTGCGGGCGGCGGGCGAGCGCGGCATCAGCAGAATCGAACTCGCCGGGCGGACCGGGCTCACCCCGCAGGCCGTCAGCAAGATCACCGCCCGGCTGCGGGGCGAGGGACTGGCCGCCGAGGCGGGCCACCGCGCCTCGACGGGCGGCAAACCGAGGACCGTGCTGCGGCTGGTGCCGGACGCCGGTCACGCGGTGGGCCTGCACCTGGACCGCGACGAGCTGAGCGTGGTGCTCGTCGACCTCGCGGGCACGGTGGCCGCGAGCCGTACGGCCCCGCTGGACTTCGGCGCCCCGGCGGACGAGGTGCTCGGGGCGGCGGCCGGGGCGGTCGCCGCGGTGCGGGGCGACGGGGCGCTGCCGGTGCTCGGGGTGGGGGTCGCCGTGCCGGGGCCGCTCGACCACCGGGGCGGGGTGCTGCACCGCGTCACCGGGTTCCCGCAGTGGGACGGCTACCCGCTCCGGGACGCGCTCGCCGCGCGGACCGGGCTGCCCGTCGTCATCGACAAGGACACCAACGCCGCCGCGCTCGGCCTCGCTCTCCAGGCGCCCGGCCCCGCCGACTTCGCCTACCTCCATCTGGGCACCGGCCTCGGCTCCGGGCTGGTGCTCGGCGGGGCGCTGCACCGCGGGGCCCGTACCGGAGCGGGGGAGTTCGGCCACCAGACCGTTCAGCTGGACGGGGTCCTGTGCAGCTGCGGCGGACGCGGCTGCATCGAGGCGCTCTGCCTGGCCGCCGTCGGCCGGGGCGACATCGCCGAGGCCGCGCGGGTGCTCGGGACCGGCGCCGCCAACCTGGTCGGGCTGCTCGACATCGACCGGGTGGTGCTGGGCGGCCGTACCGTCGCCGCCGACCCCGACGCGTACGTCCGGGGGGTACGCGCGGTGCTCGACGAACGGGCCCGGCGCGACGGGGCGGACGGGGTCCCGGTACCGGTCGTCGCCGCAGGCGGAGGCGACCGGCCGGTCGCCGAAGGGGCGGCGCAGCTGATCCTCGCCCCGCTGTTCGGCCGCGCCCGCGGCGCGGAAGGAGAAGGGGAAGAGGGAGGAGAAAGGGAAGGGGCAGAGGCAGGGGACGGGGCAGGGGGCGGGTCGCGGGCAGATGTCCCTGCCGGATCGCTTGCCGGGCGCACGGAACTGGGCTGATCGAGGGGTTCCGGGCCACCGGTCGGGCGGCCCGACGGCGTGTCTGCGGCGAGCGGCCCCCGCCCCCGTGGCAGCGTCGCGCTCCAAACCGGTGAACTCCGGGGCCCGGGGCGAGCCGACCGTTTCCGCGAGAAGTCGAGAAGTGAAGGCTGCCCCACGATGCCCCCCACACCGCCCCCGGCGAACCCTTCCCCCGAACCCTCCGTCCCGCCGCGCCCGCCGTCGCCGCCCCCTGCGGGCAGCCGGCCCCGGCACGGGCTCGTGCTCGGGCTGGCCGCGGCGAGCGTCATGCCCGCCGTCGTGCTCGGCGGCCCCGCGACCGCGTCCGCCGCCCCGCAACGCAACACGGCCGCCACCCCGGCCTCCGGCCTGGCGCCCGCCTCCGCGCAGGGCTCCGCGCAGGGCTCCGCGCCCGCCTCCGCGCAGGGCTCCGCGCCCGCTTCCGCGCAGGGCTCCGCACAGGGCCCCGCACCCGCCCTCGTACCGGCCTCCGTCACCGCCGATCAGCGGCCCGCCTGTGGTGACCCGGGAGCCGCCGACTTCCCGATCGACACCCGTATCCACGGCGGTCCGGACACCTATGCCTCGGGCGGCGGCTACGGCACCTGGTTCCTGGACCTGACCAACACCACCGCCGAGCCCTGCCGCGCCATCCATCCGGTCCTGGTCCTTACCGACGAGGACCGCACCCTGACCTCCGACCAGATCCAGCTGGAGTTCTCCGAACGCGCCCACCCCGGCGTCGAACACCGCGTCAGCTGGGAGACGACCGACCGCGACGAGCACATCGGCGTCTTCGGCGGCGAGGGCGACGACTCCTTCCCCGGCTTCACCGTGCCGGCCGGCCGGACCGTCACCGTCCAGGTCAGGCTGGCGTTCACCTCCGACACCAGCCCCGGCCGGATCACCGCGAACGCCGCGATCGTCCAGCGGCAGCGCACCGACAACGACTCCACCGGCCAGAGCCTCGACGGGGAGTGGGTCGGCGAGTCCGAGGACTACCCGTTCACCGTGGTCGAGGACGACGGCAGCGGGACCGGGGCGGACGACGTGCCGGAGGAGACCGGCGAGGACGACAGCGGCGGCCTCACCGGCCGGCCCGATGCCAACCCCACCACCGGCACCACCGGCACCCCCCGCCCCTTCGCCCCCGGCCGTGACCCGGCCGGAGTCCCGGAACTCGCCAGGACCGGGATCTCCGTACCGGTCCCGCTCTCCGCCCTCACCGTCTCCGGCCTCCTGATCGGTGGCGGAGCCGTCGTCATCAGGGCCCGCCGGACGCGCCGCGCCCCACGCTGAGCCACCCCGGTGGCGGCTTCCGGCCGTCGATCACCGCCGCGACCACCGGTGTTCACATCCGTCTGCCACCATCGGTCCGTGGACTACCCGCACGACCAGGCACCTGGCGCACCGATCCGCTCCGGCATCCCGGAGCACGGCCGTATCCCCAAGTACTACGCGGTCAAGGCTCATGTCTCCGCCCTCATCGACGAGCTGGGCGAGGGCGGCACGCTGCCGCCGGAACGCGATCTCGCCCTGCGCTACGAGGTGTCGCGCGAGACCGTGCGCCAGGCGCTGCGCGAACTGCTCCTGGAGGGACGGCTGGCCCGGCAGGGGCGCGGCACGGTGGTCGCGGGACCCAAGCTGGAACAGCCGCTTTCCCTCGCGAGCTACACGGAGGGCGTCCGCCGTCAGGGCCGCACCCCGGGCCGCCGTCTCATCGGTCTGGAGCGGTTCCCCTGCCCCGAGGCGCTCGCCCCCGAGATCGGGACGGAGCGCGGCGAGCCGGTCTGGCACATGGAGCGGGTGCTGCTCGCCGATGACGACCGGGTCGGACTGGAGAGCACGTACATCAGCGTCGCCCGGGTGCCGGACCTGGAGGAGAAGTTCGACCCCGACTCCTCGTTCTACGCCTATCTGCACGACCGGCTCGGGATCTCCTTCGGTGACGCGGACGAGCGGATCGAGACCGTGCTCGCCACCCCGCGCGAGGCGCTGCTCATCGGTACGCCGCCCGCTCTGCCGATGCTGCTGATCCACCGGATCTCGCGGGACACGGGCGGACAGCCGCTGGAGCGCGTGCGGACCCTGTTCCGCGGTGACCGGTTCTCCTTCACGGCCCACCTCGGCGGACGGGGCTGAACCCGCACGGGCGCGGACCGACCGTACGGATGGACTGCACGGATCGACTCACGACGATAACGAGAACGTAACGGGTCTAGTCCAAGCTTGGGGCCCAGTTCACCCTCCCGTTGCCGTACCGATCCGTTCAGGCCACCCGTGCCGAGGAGCGTTGCCGTCGTGAGAGTCATCGTCGTAGGAGCCGGCGTGGTGGGAACCATGCACGCCTGGCACGCAGTGGAACGCGGCCACGAGGTCGTACAGATCGAGCGCGAAAGCGAGGCTCGCGGGGCATCGCTCCGCAATTTCGGACAGATTTGGGTCAGCGGCCGGGCCGGCGGCGAGGAGCTGGAGACCGCGCTCCGCGCCCGCGAGCTGTGGGAGTCCCTCGGTGAGCGGGTGCCGGGACTCGGCTTCCGGGCCTGCGGCTCGCTCACCCCGGTGCGCACCGCACGGGAGACCGCCGTCGCCGAAGCGGCCGTCGCCCGTCCCGACGCGGCGGCCCGCGGCTACAAGCTGCTCACCGCCGGTGAGGCCAGGGCGGTCAACCCCGCCCTGCGCGGCGACTTCACCGCCGCGCTGTGGTGCGAGCGGGACGCGGCCGTCGAACCGCGCACCGCCCAACGTGCCCTGAAGCAGGAGCTGCTGGCCTCCGGCCGCTACACCTACCTCGGCGGCCGCGAGGTGCGCGAGGTCGTCGGCACCGCATCCGTCCGTGACGACCACGGCGACGTCCACACCGGCGACGCCGTCGTCCTCGCCACCGGCGCCTGGCTCGGCGGCCTCGTCCGCGAACTGGCCGGACCGGATCTGCCCGTGCGCCGGGTCCGCCTCCAGATGATGCAGACCGACCCGCTCGGCGAACCGCTCACCACCTCCGTCGCCGACGCCGACAGCTTCCGCTACTACCCGGCCTACCGCGGCGAGGCGCTCGACGCGCTCAACACCGGCCAGGCCCAGACCCCCACCGCCGCCGAGCACCGGATGCAGCTCCTGATGGTGCAGCGCCGCGACGGCGGACTGACCATCGGCGACACCCACGAGTACGAACACCCCTTCTCCTTCGACACCGTCGAGGAGCCCTACGAGCACCTCACCGCGGTCGTCGAGTCCTTCCTCGGCCGCCCGCTGCCGAGGATCCGCCGCCGCTGGGCCGGGGTCTACGCCCAGTGCACCGACACCACCCGCGTCGTCCACCGCCAGCAGGTGCGGGACGGCGTCTGGCTCGTCACCGGGCCCGGCGGACGCGGCATGACCTGCTCGCCCGCCATCGCCGAAACAACCGCCAACGAACTGGGCTGGTGAAGACGTTGAACCACGACTCCAAGCTGAATCTGATCGTCCTCGACATGGCGGGCACCACCGTCGCCGACGGCGGCCTCGTCGAGCAGGCCTTCTCCGCCGCTGCCGCACGCCTCGGCGTGGAGCCCGGCTCCGCCGACCACGCCGGGAAGCTCGACTACGTACGCGCCACCATGGGCGAGTCCAAGATCACCGTCTTCCGCCACCTGTTCGGCGAGGAGGCCCTGGCCCAGCGGGCCAACGCCGCCTTCGAGGAGGCGTACGGAGAACTGGTCGACGGCGGCCGCATCGCCCCCGTCCCCGGTGCCCGCGAGGCCATCGAGGAGCTCACGTCCGAGGGCCGGACCGTGGCCCTGTCCACCGGCTTCGCCCGCGCCACCCAGGACGCGATCCTCGCCGCACTCGGCTGGCAGGACCTGGTCGCCCTGACCCTCTGCCCCGCCGACGCGGGCGGCCGCGGCCGCCCCTACCCGGACATGGTCCTCGCCGCGTTCCTGCGCACCGGGGCGGTGGATGACGTCCGCCGGACCGTCGTCGCGGGGGACACCTCGTACGACATGCTCAGCGGCGTACGCGCCGGCGCCGGCATCGTCGCGGGCGTCCTCACCGGCGCCCACGACAAGGACCAGCTGACCCGCAGCGGAGCCACCCACGTCCTCGGCTCCGTCGCCGAACTGCCCGGCCTGATCGCGCGGGCCGAGGCATGACGGGCGGGGCCGAAGCCGTCCGCAGCGGCATCAGGTTCGACGGGGTCAGCGTCGCCTACGGCGGCAACGTCGTCCTCGACCGGCTCGACCTGACCGTCGAACCCGGCGAGGTCATGGCCCTCCTCGGCCCCTCCGGATCCGGCAAGACGACCGCCCTGCGCGCCGTCGCCGGATTCGTCCGGCCCGCGGCCGGGCGGGTGTTCATCGGCGACCGCGATGTCACCGCCCTGCCGCCGCACAAGCGCGGCATCGGCATGGTCGTCCAGCAGTACGCCCTCTTCCCGCACCTGCGGGTCCAGGACAACGTCGCCTTCGGCCTGAAGGCGCAGAAGGCAGACAAGGCCGGGATCCCGGGACGGGTCGCCGAGGCACTCGAACTCGTCGGCATGGGGGACTACGCCAGGCGCTACCCGCGCGAGCTCTCCGGCGGCCAGCAGCAGCGCGTCGCCATCGCCCGCGCCCTCGCCATCCGCCCCGGCGTCCTGCTGCTCGACGAGCCGCTCTCCGCGCTCGACGCCCAGCTGCGCTCCGGGATGCTGACCGAACTGGCCCGGTTGCACCGTGAACTCCCGGACGTCTCCATCCTGTACGTCACCCACGACCAGGTCGAGGCGCTGACCCTCGCCGACCGGATCGCCGTCATGGACAAGGCCCGGCTCCAGGACTGCGGCACCCCGCAGGAGCTGTACCGGCGTCCCCGTACGGAGTTCACCGCCTCGTTCGTCGGCAACGCGAACCTGCTCCCGGTCACCGTCGCCGAGGCCGCCGACACCGTCGACTTCGCCGGGCACGCGCTTGCCGTGCCGACGGGTTCGGTGGCCGGCGGTGTCACCGCGACGCTCTGCGTCCGGCCGCATCTGGTCGGGCTCGGGGACGGGCCCAACGCGCTGACCGGGACGATCTCGGAGGTCCAGTGGCGGGGGTCCACGCACCGGCTGTACGTCGACGTCGACGGGCACCGCATCAAGGCGGACCTGCGCGAACTGCGGGAGACGCCCGCGCTGGGGGACAAGGCGACGCTGCACTTCGCGGCGGACGACGGGGTGCTGCTGCCCGCGGGGGCGGGGGTGTCCCATGGCTAGCGTGGTGACCGGGGACGTACGCCCGGCCGCGTCCGCCGGCAGGCCCGTCCTCAAACGCCGGACGGGCTGGAAAGGTCCGGCCTGGGCGCTGCCCCCCGTGGCCGTGCTCGCCGTCGTGTTCCTCTACCCCCTCCTCCTCGTCGTCCAACAGTCCTTCAGCCCCGACGAGGGCGGTACCTCGCTCGCGCCGTACGCCGACGTCTTCGCCTCCGCGTCCTTCCGGTCGGCCCTCACCACCACCGTGTGGCTCGCCGCCGGTTCGACCGTGGGATGTCTCGTCCTCGGATTCGTCCTCGCCCTGGTCATTGCCTTCGTGCCGTTCCCCGGCGCCAAGGCCGTCGCCCGGTTCGTCGACGTCTTCCTCTCCTTCCCCTCCTTCCTGATCACGCTCGCGCTGCTGTTCATCTACGGCAACGCGGGCATGGCCAACGGCGTCTGGACCGGCGTCACGGGAGCGGCCGACGGGCCCTTCCACTTCCTCACCACCCCGTGGGGCG
Organism: Streptomyces sp. NBC_00464; assembly: GCF_036013915.1. Classification (NCBI taxonomy): domain Bacteria; kingdom Bacillati; phylum Actinomycetota; class Actinomycetes; order Kitasatosporales; family Streptomycetaceae; genus Streptomyces; species Streptomyces sp. NBC_00464. The sequence continues at coordinate 5,045,367 of NZ_CP107899.1, forward strand.
TACTCCTCGCCGAGATCACCTACTTCACCCCGTTCGTGATGCGCCCCCTGCTCGCCGCCTTCTCCCAGCTCGACACCGCACAGCTGGAGGTGGCGTCCTCGCTCGGCGCCGGACCCGCCCGGATCGTGCGGCAGGTGATCCTCCCCGAGGCGCTCCCGGCGCTTCTCGCGGGCGGCAGCCTCGTCCTCGTGATGTGCCTCAACGAGTTCGGCATCGTGCTCTTCACCGGTGCGAAAGGGGTTACCACCCTGCCGATGCTCGTCTACAGCAAGGCGATCCTGGAGTCCGACTACCCGGCCGCCTGCGTCGTCGCCGTCGTCAACATCGCGATCTCCGTCGGTCTCTACAGCCTGTACCGGGCGGTGAGCCGCCGTGCTGGTGCATAGCCGTACCGGGAAGTGGGCCACCTGGGCCGTCTTCCTCCTGCTCTTCGTCCCGCTGTTCGCGGTGCCGCTGATGGTCGTCCTCGCGGCCTCGTTCGCCACGAACTGGTCCGGCGCCTTCCCCTCCGGACCCACCCTCGACCACTACGACGCGGCCACCGCGGGCGATTCCCTCCAGGCCCTCACCACGAGCCTGGTCACCGCCGTCACCGCGAGCCTGGCCGCCCTCACCCTCGGCACCTGGGCCGCGCTCGCCGCGGCCTCGCTGGGGCGCCGCGGCAAACGGCTCCTCGACGCACTGTTCATGCTGCCGGTCGCCGTGCCGTCCGTCGTCGTCGGACTCGCCGTACTCGTCGCGTTCAGCCGGCCGCCGGTGCTGCTCAACGGGACGCGCTGGATCGTGATCCTCGCGCACACCGTCCTTGTCACGGCGTTCGCCTACACGTCGGTCTCGGCCGCGGCAGTTCGTCTCGACCCGATGTACGCACAGGCGGCCGCCAGTCTCGGCGCCCGGCCCTCGTACGTGCTGCTGCGCGTCAGGCTGCCGCTCCTGCTGCCGTCTCTCACGGCGGCCGCAGGGCTCTGCTTCGCCCTGTCGATGGGTGAGTTGAGCGCCACGATGATGCTCTACCCGCCGGACTGGACACCCCTCCCCGTGCAGATCTTCGCGGCCACCGACCGCGGCTCGCTCTTCACCGGAGCGGCCGTCGCGGTGGTCCTGATGGCGGCGACGCTGCTCGTGCTGTTCGCGGTCTCCCGCATCCGCACCCGAGCCTCCTACCGCTGACCTCCCGCAACGCCACGCCCTTCCAGGAGATACGACTGCCATGCGCAAGAACCACCTCAGGCCCCTAGCCGCCGTCACCGGCGCGCTCGCCCTCGCCGCCACCCTCTCCGCCTGCGGCGGCTCCTCGGCCGCGTCCGACGAGAAGGTCGTCACCGTCTACAGCGCCGACGGCCTCAAGGGCGAGAACGGCGACGGCTGGTACGACAAGGTCTTCAAGGACTTCGAGAAGGAGACCGGCATCAAGGTCGAGTACGTGGAGGGCGGCTCCGGCGAGATGGTGCAGCGCGCCGTCCGCGAGACGTCCAACACCCAGGCCGATGTGCTCGTCACCCTCCCGCCGTTCATCCAGCAGGCCGACACCAAAGGACTCCTCCAGGCGTACGAGCCGGCCGGCTCCGACCAGGTGGAGAGCGCCGGCAAGGCGTCCGACGGGAAGTGGACCTCCGTCGTCAACAACTACTTCGGCTTCGTCTACAACAAGAAGGAGCTGACCACCCCGCCCGCCACCTGGGAGGAGCTCCTCGACGGGAAGTACGACGAGAAGGTCCAGTACTCCACCCCGGGCATCGCCGGTGACGGTACGGCCGTGCTCATCAAGGCCATGCACGACTTCGGCGGCAAGGAGCCGGCGATGGCCTACCTGAAGAAGCTCCAGTCCAACAACGTCGGCCCGTCCGCCTCCACCGGCAAGCTCGCCCCCAAGGTCGACAAGGGTGAACTCCTCGCCGCCAACGGCGATGTCCAGATGAACTACGCCCAGTCCAAGGACATGCCGAACCTCGGCATCTGGTTCCCCGCGAAGGCCGGCGGCAAGCCCACCACCTTCGCGCTGCCGTACGCCGCCGGGCTGGTCACCAAGGCCCCGCACAGCGCCAACGGCAAGAAGCTGCTCGACTTCATGCTCGCCGAGCAGGCCCAGAAGGACGTCAGCGAGATCGGCGGCGGGTTCGCCGCCCGCAAGGACATCGAGGCGACCGACGCCAACGCGGCAGCGCTCACCAAGCTGATGGACGGGGTCGAGGTCTTCGAGCCGGACTGGTCCGACATCGGGACCAACCTGGACACGTACGTGGACGCCTGGAAGTCGGCCACCGGAAGCTGACCGTTGCCGGACGATTCACCGCAGGGGTCTGGACCTCCGACGGATCATCGCGAAAGGATAACGGGTCTAGGCCCAAGCTCAACTCCCCTGTGGCCAACAGGGATGTGAGCACGTTCCCCGTGCGCCCCCACCACTCCGACGGAGAATCTCGTGACCTCAGGCATGTCCCGCCGCGCTCTTCTCATGAGCGCGGCCGCCCTCGCCGCCGCAGGACCCCTCGCCACCGCCACGGCCGCCCGCGCCGCCGCCCGTACGCCCAAGGTCCTGGTCATCGGTCTGGACGGCGCCCTGCTGAACAGGATCAAGGACGCGGACGCACCCCACCTCGACGCACTGATGTCGGCCGGACTCACCTCGGTCAGCCCGCTCTACGCCGATCCGATGGCACCCACCCTGTCCGGTCCGGGCTGGTCCACGATCATCACCGGCGTCTGGCCCGACAAGCATCACGTCAAGGACAACGCCTTCACCGGCAACGCCTTCGCGCAGTACCCCGACTTCCTCACCCGGATCGAGACGGCGAAGCCCTCGCTCTCGACGTACGCCGTCGCCTCCTGGAACCCGGTCACCGACACGATCTTCTCCGCGAAGGTCGACACCCGGGTCTCCACCCCGGACGCCGAGTACGACACCGGCACCACGAGCAGGGCCGCCGCCGAGCTGGCCGGCGGCAACCGCGACGCGGTCTTCGTCCACCTCGACAACGTCGACCACGCGGGGCACAGTTACGGCGCCGCGAGCAGCCAGTACCTGGACGCCATCCACGGCGTCGACACCCAGGTCGGCCAACTGGTCGCGGCGGTACGGGGCCGGTCCACGTACGGCTCCGAGGACTGGCTCATCATGGTCACCGCCGACCACGGGCACACCGACGCGGGCGGCCACGGCGGCTCCAGCGCGGCCGAGCGGCAGACCTTCCTGCTGGCGAGCGGCGGCTCCATCACCCCGGGCTCCACCCGGTACGACATCAAGATGCCGGACGTCGCGGCCTCCGCCCTCGCCCACCTGGGCATAGCCGTGAACCCGGCCTGGGGACTCGACGGCCGGCCGCTCCAGCAGCCCACCCCCGACGCCTTCGACGCCCTGCGCCCGCAGTTGCAGACCAGGGCCGACGAGACGGGCATCGGCAGCGCGGTCGTCGGCTTCACCCACACCCCGCCCGCCGGATGGGCCGTCGACAACAGCGCGATGGGCACCGGCGGCGTCACCGAATGGCGCGGCTGGACCTTCACCACCGATGAGTTCTGGACCTCCGCCGAACGCGGCCAGTGGCGCGAGACCAATGTCCGGGCCCGGAACGTCTTCGCGGTCGCCGACGGCGACGAGTGGGTCGACAAGGACTACACGGGCACCTTCGACTCCACCCTGATCAGCCCCGCCTGGCAGGTCCGGGGCGGTCGCACCGCCACCCTCGCCTACACCAGCCACTACCGTCAGGAGGACCCGCAGAAGGGCGAGGTCCTGGTCTCCTACGACGGAGGCACGCCCGTCACGGTGAGGACGTACACCGCGGACACCGTCTCGAAGGCCGAATCGATCAGCCTTCAGGTCCCGGCCGGAGTCACCACCGCCCAGGTCCGGTTCCGGTACACCGGGGGCAACAACTGGTTCTGGGTCGTCGACGGTGTGCGGATCACCTCCGGCTGATCAGGGGCCGGGGCTGACCCTCTAAAATCGGGGGCGTCGGCGCTGCACAACGCGGTGCCGCCGGCGTCCCCGCATTTGGCGTACGGCAACTGGAGTCCCACATGGCAGAGCGCAAGCCGATCTCGTCCTGGCTCACCGACATGGACGGAGTCCTCATCCACGAGGGGACGCCGATCCCGGGCGCGGATGCCTTCATCAAGCGGCTGCGGGAATCCGGGCTGCCCTTCCTGGTCCTCACCAACAACTCGATCTACACCGCGCGCGACCTGCACGCCCGGCTGAAGCGCATGGGCCTCGACGTGCCCGTCGAGAACATCTGGACCTCCGCGCTCGCCACCGCCCAGTTCCTGGACGACCAGCGGCCCGGCGGCACGGCGTATGTCATCGGCGAGGCCGGGCTCACCACCGCGCTGCACGACATCGGCTACGTCCTCACCGACCACGAGCCCGACTACGTGGTGCTCGGCGAGACGCGTACGTACTCCTTCGAGGCGCTCACCAAGGCGATCCGGCTGATCAACGGCGGCGCCCGCTTCATCTGCACCAATCCGGACGAGACCGGCCCCTCCGCCGAGGGCCCGCTGCCCGCGACCGGCTCCGTCGCCGCCCTCATCACCAAGGCGACCGGTAAGGCCCCGTACTTCGCGGGCAAGCCCAACCCGCTGATGATGCGCACCGGGCTCAACGCGATCGGCGCCCACTCCGAGTCCAGCGCCATGATCGGCGACCGGATGGACACCGATGTGCTCGCCGGTCTTGAGGCGGGCATGCAGACCTTCCTGGTGCTGACCGGGCTCACCACGGTGGCGGACATCGACAAGTACCCGTTCCGGCCGTCCACGGTCGTCGAATCCATCGCCGACCTGGTCGAGCTCATCGACGTGAGCTGACGCCGGACCCGGACCCGGGGGGCGGGGCAGCGGCCCGTACGGCCGCTGCCCCCACACTCCACCGGCCCAGTGCCCGGCCCCTGCGGATGCGGAAAGCCGGTGGCCGCGTGAACCTTCCATAAGGAGGTTCACGATGCGTTCAATACCCCTCACGTTCTGTGCCGCCGCGGTGGTCGCGGCGACCCTGATGCCCGCTTCCGTCGCCCTGGCCAATTCCGACTCCGACCACGAGGACTCACGGTCCCGGGCCACCCTCACCGTCTCCCCGTCCTCCGTCTCCCCGGGCGGTGAGGTCGACCTGGAGGTCGCCGGCTGCAAGGGCAAGGAGGCCAAGGGGAGCTCCGACGCCTTCGTCTCCGAGGCGCGCTTCTCGCCCGGTGACGACCGGACGCTCTTCGCCGAGGCCCGGGTCCGCTCGGACGCCGAGCCCGGCGACTACGACGTCCAGGCCGTCTGCAAGGACGACAAGCACACCAAGGTGTCCGCCGTCCTGACCGTCGTCCACCGCAACCGGCCCATGCCCGTCGCCCCGGTCCGCGCGGGTGGCGGAGGCACCGCCGTACTCGCCGACCAGGCCGCCCAGCAGGACGGACCCGGCACCGTTCACGCGGTGATCGGCCTCGCCCTGGCCGCCGTCGCGGCCGTCGCCGTCGCCTTCCGCAGCGTGCGACGCCGCCGCCCGGCCGCCGACTGACGTGTCCGCCTCGGACCGCCCGGCGGGGCACGGCAGGCTGCTCACCGGAGTGGCCTGGGCCGTGCTGCTGCTGGGCCTGTGGCTCTGGGGCCGCGGCATCACCGGCGGCTCCGGCGCCAGTTCCGCCCCGACCACCGGCGATGTCGCCGCGGTCGGGCGACCCCTCGGCGTGCCGCTGCCCCCGGCCCATGACCCGATCGAGGGCGTCGCGCCGCGGAGCGTCGAGATCCCGTCGATCGGGATCTCGGCCCCCGTGGTCCCGCGGGGCCTGGACGCGGAGGGGGCGATCACACCGCCGTCCTTCGACACACCCCAGACGGTGGGCTGGTACGGCAGCGGCACCGAGCCCGGCGCCAAGGGCCCGGCCCTCTTCGTCGGCCACGTCGACACCGAGACCAAGCCGGCCGTCTTCTACGGGCTCAGCGCGGCCCGCCCCGGCGCCAAGGTCGAGGTGACCCGGACCGACGGCACCGTCGCCGAGTTCACCATCGACGACGTCCAGGTCTTCACCCGCGAACGCTTCAACGCCCAGAAGGCGTACGGCCCCCGCCAGGACGGCCGGGCCGAGCTCCGGCTGATCACCTGCGGCGGCACGTACGACCGTGCGTCGAAGTCGTACACGGCGAACGTCGTCGTCTCGGCCTATCTGACGGGCGAGAAGTCGCGGGAGAAGGTTCAGGAGGCGGCGCAGAAGGAGGCGGGCGCGCCGGCCGGCGGCTGACCTCTTCGGTACCCGGCCCGGCCGGCTGCCCGGTTCTCCGGGCGCCGGCCGGGCCGGTCCTCGACCGCGGGGCGCGGGCCGCGGGAGTGGCCCGGCGCGGACACGGGAGGTCGGTGGCGTCCGGGTCCGCCGCACGTCCCACTGTAGGGGGCGCGAACTCCCGGCGCACAGAGCATTTCTGACGGTACGTCGATAACCGGTCACCCTCCGCACGCGGACAGGCCGGGCAGAGGGTGGTGAACCCGCCGTAACAGCTCTTCGACGATGTCGTGAGGGGCCGGGCCGGTCCCGGCCCCTGTGCCAGGATGGGCGGCGATGCGACAGGGCCCGCCGTCGCACCCGAGGGGGAGTGGATGTACGGCAGCCACAACGGCCGGTTCGGCATGCGGGGGATGTGCGCGGCCGTGGCCGGCGCCGCCCTCCTGCTCGCGGGATGCACCTCTTCCGGCGACGGCGACGGTGGCGGCGGCGGTGGCGGCGGCAGTGACGGTGGCTCCGGCGGCGGGAAGAACCCGGCGGCCATCGGGCAGCAGCCCAAGGGCTCCGATCCGTACTGGGTCAACCCCGACGGGAACGCCGCCCGGCAGGTCGCCCGCTACACCGAGGACGGCAACGAGAAGGACGCCGCCCTGATCCGAAGGATCGCCCGGCAGCCGGTCGGCGAGTGGATCGGCACGGACAATCCGGAGGCCGAGGCGAAGGGCTTCACGGAGGCGGCCGAGAAGGCCGACCGGGAGGCGCTGCTGGTCCTCTACAACATCCCGCACCGCGACTGCGGGCAGTTCTCCAAGGGCGGCGCCGCCGACGGCGACGCGTACCGGGCCTGGCTGGAGAGTGTCGCCAAGGGCATCGGCGACCGCGGCGCGACCGTGATCCTGGAGCCGGACGCGGTGCTGCACCTGGTCGACGGGTGCACCCCGCAGGAGTTCCACGAGGAGCGCTACGACCTGCTCAGGGGTGCGGTGGAGCGGCTCAAGCAGCTGCCGGACACCCGTGTCTACCTGGACGCGGGCAACGCGGGCTGGCACACCCCGGACGCGCTGTTCCAGCCCTTGCAGCAGGCGGGCATCGGCGCGGCCGACGGGTTCGCGGTCAACGTCTCCAACTTCCGGACCACCGCGGTCAGCAAGGACTTCGGCAAGCAGCTGTCGGCGAAGGTCGGCAACAAGCCGTTCGTGATCGACACCAGCCGCAACGGCAACGGCCCGTACACCGGCGGCGACCCCGCGCAGACCTGGTGCAACCCGCCGGGGCGGGCCCTCGGCGAGACGCCGACGACGTCCACGGGCGACGAGCTGGTCGACGCGTACCTCTGGATCAAGCGGCCGGGCGAGTCCGACGGCGACTGCCGGGGCGGCCCGAAGGCGGGCGCGTGGTGGCCCGCGTACGCGCTGGGCCTGGCCCGCGGCACCGCATAGGAGAGGTCCTGTCCGGTGCCACGGGACCTGCGCCTACGGCACCTCCACCCACGTCCCCTCGGACGGTGTGCCCCTGCCGTCGGTGACGAACAGCATGTACCAGCCCGACGGCACCAGCGCCCGGTTCTTCGGCACCGTCACCGAGATCCCGCCGTCGGTCTGCTTCAGGTCCAGCGCCACCGAGCGCTGGTCGGTGTCCGTGACATGGGTGACCGCGCTCGGCCGCATCAGCTTCGCCGACTTGATGGACGAGGCCTGGTTGGTGGTGAACACCGCCGTGTCGCCGCGCTCGATCCTCTCCGGTCCTGCGGTCAGCTCGGGCCGTGAGCCGCGGTACAGGTACGGCGGGGTGTAGATCTCGATGCGCTGCTCGAAGACCCCGGGCCGGGTGTTGGCCTTGTCGGAGTAGAGCGAGTCGGATCCGAAGATCATGACCCGGCCGTCGGGCAGGAGCACGGACCCCGAGTGGTAGTTGCGGCCCACGGCGGGGTCGGCGACCCGCTTGTACGTGTCCGACTTCGCGTCGTACAGCCGGGCCTGGAGCACATCGGAGCCGCCGCGGCCGCGGTAGTCGTTGGATCCGCCGGTGACCAGCAGGGAGTCGTCGGGCAGCAGGGACGCGCTCGGATAGCGGGTGCCCTCGTCCAGGGAGGCGCCGTCCTTGAACTTCGGGTCGGCGTCCTTCAGGTCCACCAGCCGGGACTTCTCGCTGGACCGGTCGGACTCGCCGACGCCGCCCCCGCCGATCACCATGAACTTCTCGTCCTGGGCCGGGGGCAGCCGTACGGTCGCCGAGGTCTCCATCTTGTCCGGGTCGCTCAGGCCGGGGATCTTGGTGAACCTGTTCGTCGCCAGGTCCCAGACGCCGGGGGTGCGGCCGACGGTGGCGGGGCCGTAGCCCGCGTTCGAGCCGGAGTAGAAGAGCTTGCCGTCGTTCAGCAGGAAGACCGCCGGGTAGGTGGGGAACTTCCGGACGATGCCGGTGTACTCCCACTTCCCGGTCTCCGGGTCGTAGATCTCGTCCTTGCCGGGGACGATCTGCCCGATCTCGTCCAGGCCGGACAGGGCGAGGACCTTGCCGTCCTTCAGCGTGGTGAGCGTCGGGTACCAGCGGGCCTCGTTCATCGGGTCGACGGTGATGTACTTCTCCGCCACCGGGTCGAACTCGAAGGCCTCACGGATGCCCTGGAAGTCCTTCTTGTCGAGGGCCAGCTTCTGGGCGATCCCGTAGACGTTGCGGGTGTCGGAGCCGGACAGACCCGCTATTCGGTAGTTGTCCTCGGTGCCCGTCTCGTACTTCGTGCCGGACTGCCGCGCCTCGACGTAGATCCGGCCGAGCCCGGGGTCGTTGCGCAGGAAGGCGCCGGTCTTCTTGTCGAAGACCTTGGTGGCCTTCTCCACCAGCACGGGGTCCTTGGTGACGAAGGTCCTGCCGTTGGCCTTGCCGGTGAACCGGGTGCCCGCAGGCAGCGTGATCGGCTTGTCCGGGTCCTCGTTGTGCACGATCATCAGGCCGCCGGCCTTGGTGACGTCACCTTCGAGCTTCTCGTACCGCTTGGTGCCGCCGGCTATGAGCAGTCTGCCGTCGGGCAGTTGGGTGTGACCGGCGCAGAACATGTCCTCGGGTGTGGGGATGTTCTTGAAGGCGTTGGTCTCCGGATCCCACAGCACCGACCGGAAGCTCTTCGCGTCGAAGTTCTTCTGGTTGTTGCCCGAGCCCGCGACGAGCAGCACCTTGCCGGTGTGCAGCAGCGCCGCGTGGATCGTGTTGATCCGGAAATCGGAGGGGACATCCAGAAAGTCCCAGTGGCCGTTGGCCGTCTTGTACTCCGGCTGGTTGATCTTGTACGCGTGGTAGCGCTCGGTGCTGAAGCGGTACAGCCACGGCCCGTTCGCCCCCGCGAGCGCGAGAACCACCGCCGTACTGATCGCCATGCGGCGGGTACGGCGGCTCGGACGGTACTTCATGGTTTACGTCCCCCAAGGGCGATCTGCATGGTCTGTTCGTTGCCGTCCCAGCGGGGCTCGGCCCGCTGGGCGTGGGCGGGTGGTCCGCTCGCGGGCGGCGGGCCCGCGCGGCGCTTCTTCTTCTCGGCCCGCACGGTGTACCGCCAGCCGAAGATCGGCGCCGCGGTGATCAGCAGCGCCAGGGCGGCCCAGGTGAGCATCGCCGGGTGGCTGTGGCCGAGGACGAAGGACGCCACGATGGAGCCGGCGAAGACCAGGATGAAGAAGAGGTGGATGCGGAAGGTCCCGAAGAGGGTGTCCGGACTGGAGGAGTCACCCTTGGGCGTCACGACGAACGAGCTCTTGCGGCGCAGTACGGCGTCCATCAGCGAGCGTGCGTAGATCGGCGCCGAGAGCGCGGACATCATCATGCCGGCGAGACCGCCGGAGCCCTCGGGCTCGTGCGGCGAGACGTTGTGCCGGCGGTTCCAGATGTACAGGCCGATCTGGAGCGCCGAGGCGTTGCCGTACAGCATCATCCAGACGGTCGGGTCGATCTGCACACCCGAGGCGCCCATCCCCAGGAACAGCGCGCAACTCAGCGCCGCGAGGATCCAGTTCATGGCGGACATCGGGTAGAAGATGATCATCATCGTGTAGTTGAAGAGCTTGCCCACGGGCAGGGAGGAGAAGCCCTTCCAGTACTGCTTGAGGATCGTCTCGTACGTCCCGCGCGACCAGCGCAGCTGCTGGGTGAAGAAGTCCGTCCACGCGGTCGGGCCCTCGCCCACGGCCAGCACGTCCGGGGTGTAGACCGAGCGCCACTTGCGGCCGGTGCGCGGATTGCGGGCGCGGTGCATCTCGAAGCCGGTCGCCATGTCCTCGGTGATCGAGTCGTACAGACCGCCGATCTGCTTGAGGGCGCTGATCCGCACCGCGTTGCTGGTGCCGACGAACATCGGGGCGCCGTAGCGGTTGCCCGCGCGCTGGATCAGCGCGTGGAAGAGGAACTGCTGGGACTCGGCGGCCTTGGTGACGAAGGAGTCGTAGTTGCCGTAGACCTGCGGTCCGATGACGAAGCCGACGTCCGGGTCGCGGAAGTAGCCGAGCATCCGCTCCAGATAGTTGGGCATCGGGACGTGGTCGGTGTCGACCGAGGCGAAGAAGTCGTACGTGTCACCGTGGGCGTCGAGCCAGGCGTTGTAGTTGCCGTGCTTGGTCTTCGCCCGGTGCGGGCCCTTGGCCTGGTTCCAGTGCGCCACGCCCTTGCGGGAGAAGTGGTGCACATTGAGCCGCCGGCAGACCTCCTTCACCGCCGGGTCGTCGCCCTCGTCGAGGAGCCAGACGTGCATCAGCCCGCGATGGCGGATGCGGACGGCGGCCTCCAGGGTCTTCGTCACCATCTCCAGGGGCTCCTTGCCCGGGACGAAGGAGGTGAGGAAGGCGACCCGGGTGCCGGTCTCCGGCACGACGGGGACGGGGTCGCGCGCCACCAGTGTGGCGTGCGCGTTGGAGAGGACGTTCAGGGTGCGGAAGAGCTCGATCAGGCCGATCGAGACCAGCATCACGATGTCGAGGACCAACAGCGTGTCGTTCTTGAGGTTCGGGTCGCGCTGGGTCCAGTGCTCGGGCTGCATCAGCCAGGCGAAGAGGCCGAGCGAGACGAGCGGGGCGGCGCCCAGCAGAAGGGCCGCCCGGATCCGGTGGGGCTCCTGGGAGAGGAGCGAGCGGTACTTCACGGTGTACGGCTTGGTGGGGTCGGGCTGGGTCAGAGGCCCGGCGAGCCGGCTGTAGTGCTCGTAGTCGTACCGCGGCAGCTCTTTCCTCTGCCGTCGCCGCTGGCCCCCGGTCCGCAGCTGCGGGGGTATCCGAAGCTGTGTGGTCCGGGAAGGGTCGTCGTCCTGCCGGGCGCCTGGCGGCGTCGACGTCATGGGTCATCCCCCTGCACGCAGGCGGGGCTGCGTGGTCGGTCGGTCGTTTCGTCCGTCGCGTGTCCCCCTGGAACGCGACCGACGGTTCAGTGACGGGTCGCCTTTCCCGGGACAGGGAACGGCGTCCTTCCGGTTGCATGATGCCTGCTCGGCGTTTGCTGGTGCACTACGCCTTCCCCTCGCATCGGACACAACCGGAATATTCCCATCCGTTTCTCTCAACTAGGGGTCCCACCGGCGTGGTTGGCGCCGAAGACCCCCAGACAGACTGGCCGACCCCGGGCGCGATCGCAAGGGTGAAAGGGGTTAGTACCCGCTCAAATGCACGATTTGTGGGGCTGTTGTGGAGAGGTGGTGTGGAGGCGTATGCGGGGGTGTGTGGGGGGCCGTCGCGCCGTCGGCCGGCCGACCGGTGGCTGTCCGTCAGGCGTGAGTGAACTGTGCGTGAGCAAATCGCTCACCCGGTGACACCCGTGCGGGGCGGTGGGGCGCACGGGAACGAACAAGGCCCCCTCACGCGTGGTGAGGGGGCCTTGACTCTGCGTGCGCCGCCAGGGACTCGAACCCCGGACCCGCTGATTAAGAGTCAGCTGCTCTAACCAACTGAGCTAGCGGCGCCTGCTGACCTGGAAAACTCTACCCGATCTCCGGCCGTGCTCCTGACCATTTCCTCTCCATCCCGGCCTGTCGGATGGTCGTTTTTTCTCTTCTGTCCGTCAAAATGCGATATGTCAGCAGAGTTGAGACACTGACGCCCGTACAGATGCGCCTAAAGATCTTGACGAGTGCGGAGGGGAATCGCATGACTGTGCCGGCCTTCAAGGAGTACGTACCTGCTATCGACTGCACCTGTGCGGGATGCGCCGCGCAACGGCGCACCGCAGCCGCGGGACTGCCGACGCGATACGGAGGACATCCGGCCGCGCACGGCGCACGGCGCGCGATGGTGCTGGTCACCGCGGCCGGAGTGGTGCTCAGCGCCGGTCTCGCCGAGGCGTCGGGCGCGGCGGCCGACCCGGCCCCGGTGACGGACCCGGGGCAGGCGGTCGACGCCGCGGCGGCGCCCGACCCGGCCGCGGTGACCGGCGTGGCGGCCGACGACGTGGAGGCCGGTCCGGTCGAGCCGGGGCCGGACAGTCCGCAGGGCGGACCGGGCCCGTTGCAGGGGGCGGGGGCCTCGGGACCACCGGCGTCCCAGGCGGGTGCGCCCGCGCTGCGCAAGACCACCCGGGCCGACATCATCAACCGCGCGAAGACGTGGGTCGCCGCGCAGGTCCCGTACAGCATGGAGAAGTACTGGTCGGACGGATACCGCCAGGACTGCTCGGGCTATGTGTCGATGGCCTGGAACCTGCCCGGCAACGAGTGGACCGGCAGCCTCGCCACGTACGGAACGCGCATCGCCCGGGAGGATCTCCAGCCCGGCGACATCCTGCTCTTCCACAACCCGGCCGACCCCGGGAAGGGCTCGCACGTCACGATCTTCGGCGGCTGGACCGACTACACGCACACCCATTACACGGCGTACGAGCAGACCAAGCCGCACACCCGCAAGCAGACGACGCCCATGGCGTACTGGACCAACTCGGGCAGCTACGTCGCCTACCGGTACAAGGGGCTGACGAGCGGTAGCGGTGGCAGCGGCTCGACGACGACGCCGTTCCCGGGTACCGCGAAGTTCGGCGCGGGCAAGAAGAACGACTCCGTCACCCGGCTCGGCAAGATGCTCGCCGACCGGGGCGGCAAGCGCTTCTACAAGGTCGGGCCCGGCCCCGCCTGGGGCAGCGCCGACCGGAAGGCGACCCAGGCGTTCCAGAAGGCCCAGGGCTGGACGGGCAGGGAGGCCGACGGCCTCCCCGGCCCCGACACCTGGCGCCTGCTGGCGAACGGAACCGGCCACGACATCCCTGCCGCGGGCGGCACCACCGGGCGGGACGGCGCCACATCGGTCCCGGCCTTCCCCGGGCGGGGCTATTTCCGGCCGGGTCAGTCCAACAGCCATGTCGACAAGCTCGGCAAACAGTTGGTGAAGAAGGGATACGGCAAGTACTACCTGTCGGGCCCCAGCTCTCGGTGGACCGAGGCGGACCGACGCAACGTCGAGGCCTTCCAGAAGGCCCAGGGCTGGCGAGGCACGGAGGCCGACGGCTATCCGGGTCCGGAGACCTGGCGGCGACTCTTCGCGTGACACGACGCACATGACGGAGGCGGGAATGCGATCCACGGTGTCGGACAGCTCCGGGAACCCGGAGAACCGGGAGGACCCGGAGTACGGGGAGGAGAGGTACGGGGCGGTCCCGGTACGGGAATGGGTGGGGCCGGACGGAGCGGGCCGGGTCACGGACGCCTGGGCCGCGGCGGGGGAGCGGGCTGCCGCCCGGGAGGCCCCGGGGGTGTCGACGCCTTCGGAGGTTTCGGAGCTGTCGGAGCTGTCGGCGGGGTTCGGCGGGGCTGCCGGGTCCGACGGGTCCGACGGCTTCGGCTGGTCGGCCAGGTCGCGGGTGACGGACGGGTCTGGTTTGTCTGCCTCGTCTGCCTCGTCTGCCTCGTCCGCCTCGTCCGCCTCGTCGGTCGGCGCGGTCGCGCCGGACGGTTCGGGCGCTTCGGACGGTGCGGACGTCCTGTACGCGGCCGGCCCGTCCGCCGTGCCCGCATCCGGGCCGGACTCCGTCGTCGACCTGGTGCTCGACCTGGTGCCGGGGGAGGACGAACGCGCGGGCTCCTCCTTCGGTGCGACCTCGGCCTCGGTGTCGGTTCCGGCGGCGGACCCGGCCCCTGTGCCGAAGGCCGTCCCGGCTGTGGACGCGGCGGAGAGCGCCCCGGTGCCGAAGGCCGCGGACCTGCTGCCCGCTCCCGCGCCGGAGGCCGGCGTGTCGGCCGGCGGCGATCCGGCGGACGGCGAAACGGCCTCAGCCGCCGAGACCGGTGTACTCGTCATGGCGGGGGCCGGATCCGCGACGTACGGGCCGGGAGCCGTTGCCCCCGACGCCGCCGCGCCCGCTCCCGGCCGGGGCGACGCACCGCACGCCGCGGCCGCGCCTGAGCTCGCCCCCGCCTCCCTCTCCCTGATGCTCACCGGCGAGGACACCGGCGAATTCCGCACCGACGCCCGGGTGGACACCGGCCGGCACCAGGCGGTCATCGCCAACGAGCGCACCGCCTCCATCCCCGTGCACCTGCTCTTCCGCGAGGAGGCCGAGGCAGGGGCCGATGCCACGGCGGTGCCCGCCACCGTCGTACGAAAGGCGCCCGGGGGCGAGCAGACGGCCGGTGTCCGGCGGCCGCCGGTGCCGAGGACCCCGCAGGTGCGGCCCTCGACCAGGCCCGCGCCGGTCGCCGACCCCCGGCTCCACGAGCGGCCCGGACCGGCGCTGCCCGGCTGGGTCGCGGTGCTCACCGCAGCCGGCGGGATCGCCGCCATCGGTGGAGTCCTGTGGTGGGCCGGGGCGTTGCCGGCCCGGGTGCTGTCGCGGATCGGGGTCGGCCCGCGACCGTACGAAGGACTCGCCATCAGCGCCTGGGCGGCGCTCGCGGTGCTGGTGACCGTGGTGCTCTTCGCGCTCGGTGGTCTGAGCCGGGGCCGGGTCGGGTACACGTGGGTGCTCACGCTCTTCGGCCGGTACCGGGGCACCGTGCGGCGGACCGGGCTGATGTGGGTCAGCCCGCTGCTGCTGCGGCGCCGGGTCGACGTACGGCTGCGGCACTGGCGCAGTGAGCCGCTGCCCGCGATGGACGCCAACGGCACCGCGCTGCGGGTCGTCGTCCTCGTCGTGTGGCGGGTCGAGGACACGGTGCGGGCGACGCTGGGGGTGGAGGACCACGAGGAGTATCTGCGTGAGCAGGTCGAGGCTGCCATGGCGCGGGTCCTGTCCCAGCTGCCCGCCGACGCCTTCCACGAGGACGCGCACACCCTGCGCAACGCCGAGGCGGTCGGCGACGCGCTGACCCGGATGCTGAAGGCGGACTGCGAACCGGTCGGCATCGAGGTGTACTCGGCACAGCCGACCGGAATCGAGTACGCGCCGGAGGTGGCGGCGGCCATGCAGCGACGTCGGATCGCCGCCATCGACGCCAAACACCGCGACAGCGTGCTGACTTCGGTGGTGGACGCAGTGGACGACACCGTCAACCGGCTGACCGCCCGGGGCCTCGTGGAGCTCGACGACTACGAACGTAAGTCCCTGGTCAAGGACTTGACGGTGGCGTTCTACACCGGCCGCAGTGGTGGGGACAGCGCCTGAACCCTTCTGCCCGGCGCCTCGGAGGCAACCGGAATCCAGCTCTCATTGGTCTGGACATGTTCATGCTGCGTCAATAATCTAGGTCTTGGTCTAGACCGCACGACACGCGCGTAGCAGTGCTCATGGAACCTCCCCCACGTCTCCGAGGAGCGGCAGCATGCGTAAGAAGACAGGCGCGGCCCTGGTCGGCCTTGCGGTAGCGAGCGTTTCGATGTTCGCGACCAGCAGTGCCAGCAGCCACGGCTACACGGACAACCCCATCAGCCGTCAGAAGCTGTGCGCCAACGGCACGGTGACGGGCTGCGGCAACATTCAGTGGGAACCGCAGAGCGTCGAGGGCCCCAAGGGCTTCCCGGCGGCCGGTCCCGCCGACGGTGCGATCTGTTCCGCCGGGCACGGCGAGTTCGCCCAGCTCGACGACCCGCGCGGCGGCAACTGGCCCGCCACGAAGGTCACCGCGGGCCAGGGCTTCAGCTTCCGCTGGCAGTTCACCGCCCGGCACGCCACGTCGGACTTCCGTTACTACATCACCAAGAACGGCTGGGACCCCACCAAGCCGCTCAAGCGCTCCGACCTGGAAGCGCAGCCGTTCATGACGGTGCCGTACAACAACCAGCAGCCCCCGGCGACCCTGACCCAGCAGGGCACCATCCCCACCCAGAAGACCGGCAAGCACATCATCCTCAGTGTGTGGAACGTCGCCGACACGGCCAACGCGTTCTACTCGTGCTCGGATGTTCAGTTCTGACGCCTGGTCGGTTACCGTGCGGCGCCATGGGGAGCGCAGGCACCGTCGCGGAGCTCGTACAGCGCCAATGGGGCGACCACCGGCCAGGGTTGAGACATGAGGACACCGTCCTCAGTCATCACCAGGTCGCCTCGGGCGCTGCCGCACGGGCCGCGCTCCTGGTGGATCTGCTGCCGGCGGGCAGCGAACCGCACCTCGGGGTGCTGCTGGACAACACCCCTGAATTCCCGCTGTGGTTGAGCGCGGCGGCCCTGGCCGGGGCCGCCGTCGCGGGCATCAACCCCACGCGTCGCGGCGCCGAACTGGCCCGCGACATCCTGCACACCGAATGCCGGGTGCTGATCACCGAGCGCGCCCATCTGCCGCTGCTCGACGGCCTCGCGCTGCCGGGCGTACGGGTACTGGTCACCGACACCGACGCGTACGCCGCACTCCTCGCCCCCTACGCCGGGGCCCGGCCGGGTGACACGGTCCTGAACCGGCCCGCTCCCGCGACCCGGATGCTGCTGTACTTCACCTCGGGGTCCACCGGTGCGCCCAAGGCCGCGATCTGCACCCAGGGGCGGCTGGCGGCGGCCGGGGGCTCGCTCGTCGACCACTTCGGGATCCGCGGCGAGGACGTCCACTACATCTGCATGCCGATGTTCCACGGCAACGCGGTGATCGCCGACTGGGCCCCCGCCCTCTCCGCCGGTGCCGCCGTCGCCCTGCGCCGCCGCTTCTCGGCCTCGGGCTTCCTGGACGACGTACGCGCGCACGGCGCCACGTACTTCACCTATGTCGGCCGGGCCGTGCAGTATCTGCTGGCCACCCCCGAACGCCCCGACGACCACGAGCACCCGCTGCGCCTCGGATTCGGCACCGAGGCCGGAGCGGTGGACGCGGCCCGCTTCCGGGAGCGGTTCGGGGTGCGGCTGGTCGAGGGGTACGGCTCCTCGGAGGGCGGCGCCGCGATCCAGCGGACCCCCGACACCCCGCCGGGTGCGATCGGCCGGGCGTCGGACCGCGACGACCTTGCGGTCGTCGACCCGTCCAGCGGCCGGGAGCGGGTGGCCGCGGTCTTCGACTCGGCCGGCACCCTCCTGAACGGGGGCTCCGCGATAGGCGAGTTGGTCAACCGCGGCCGGACCCCCTTCGAGGGGTACTGGCGCAACGAGGCGGCGGACGCCGCCCGGTTGCGCGACGGCTGGTACTGGACCGGGGACCTCTTCTTCCGCGACGCCGACGGCTTCCTGTACTTCGCGGGCCGTACGGAGGACCGGCTGCGCGTCGACAGCGAGAACCTGGCCGCCGCGATGATCGAGAACATCCTGGCCCGCTGGGCCGACGCGGCGGGCGTGGCGGTCTACGCGGTGCCCGACCCGGTCGCGGGGGACCAGGTCATGGCGGCGCTGGCCCTGCGCGACGGGGTGCGGTTCGATCCGGAGGCGTTCGCCGCCTTCCTCCGGGACCAGCCCGACCTGGGGACGAAGATGGCCCCCCGGTTCCTGCGCATCGTCGAGTCGATGCCGGTGACCGCGACGAACAAGGTGCACCGGGTCGGACTGCGACGCGAGGGCTTCTGGTCCGGGGGGCCGCTGTGGTGGAACGGGGGCGACGGAGCGTACGCGCCTTTCGGTGACGTACAACTCACGCCGCTGGTACGGGAGTACGAGGAGCACGGGCGCCATGGCCTGCTGTCCTCACACGGCGGAGGGTTCTGAGGCCGAGGCCCGTCGCAGATGCGTCACCGCCAGCACCGCCCCCACCAGCAGGAGCAGCCCGCCGGCCACCGAGGCGTACTGCATGCTGTGCACGAAGGCGTCCCGCCCGACCGCGATCAGTGAGCCGTCACCGGTGGACAGCGCCCCCGGCAGTGTCTTGCGGGCCACCTCCGGGGCCGAGGCCGGCATGTCCGCGGAGTAGACCGCGGTCGCCACCGCACCCAGCAGCGCCATCCCCATCGCGCCGCCGAACTCCTGTCCCGTCTCCAGCAGCGAGGCCGCCGATCCGGCCTTCTCCGGCGGGCTGGTGGACATGGCCAGGTCCGAGACGAGCGCCATCACGGTGACGATCCCGCTGCTCATCACGGCCGAGCCGATGAGCAGGACGGCGAGGGAGTCCGTACCCGACAGGGCGAGAACACCGAATCCGGCGGCGGCGATGACGAAGCCGGCACAGATCACCCGGGCGCGCTCGGTCCGCTGGGCGATCGCGGCGGCCGCCGGTGCGGCCGCGCCGACCGCCAGGGACGGGGCCAGGCTCCACAGCGCGGCCTCCATCGTGCTCATCCCGAGCACCGACTGCAGATACTGCGTGGTGAAGAAGGACGAGCCCATCATGGCGAAGGCGGCCAGTGCGTTCAGCCCGATCCCGGCGGCGAAGTTCCGGTCGCGGAAGAGGTCCCGGCTGATCAGGGCGTCGGTGCGGGTGCGCTGACGCCGGACGAAGAACAGGCCGACGACGAGCCCGGCGACGATGATCAGGCCGTTGCGCAGGTCCATCCCCTCGGCGGCCGTCTCCTTGATCCCGTAGACGACCGGGAGCACGGCGCCCATGGACAGGGGCACGCTCAGGAAGTCGAAGCGTCCCGGATTGGGGTCTTTGAACTCCGGCACCAGGACGGGCACCAGGATCAGCAGCAGCACCATCGCCGGCACGTTGATCAGGAAGACGGACCCCCACCAGAAGTGCTCCAGCATGATGCCGCTGAGCACCGAGCCGAGCGCGATCCCGCCCGCCATGGCACCGGACCAGATGCCGATGGCCCGGCCGCGCTGCTTCTCGTCACGGAACATGTTCCGCACCAGGCCCATGGTCGAGGGCATCAGGGTCGCGCCGCCGATCCCGAGCAGTGCGCGGGCCGCGATGAGCATCTCCGGGCTGGTGGCGTAGGCGGCGCCGACCGACGCGGTGCTGAAGGCGACCGCGCCGAACAGCAGGAGCTTGCGGCGCCCGATCCGGTCGCCGAGCGAGCCCATCGTGATGAGGAGACCGGCCAGCGCGAAGGCGTACACATCGAAGATCCAGAGCTGCTGGGTGGCGCTGGGTGCGAGGTCCCGGTCGATGGACGGGATCGCGAAGAAGAGGACGGACACGTCCATCGAGACCAGGAGGAGAGGGAGGAGCAGGACCACGAAGGCGGTCCACTCCCGACGGCCGGCGAGCTCGCCCGGGGCGGTGGTGGTGTGCGAAGAGGTTGGCATGCCAGGAAATATACGAGCGTGTAAAACAGTTGTCTAGTACGTCTGTGTAAAACATCCGTACATCATCGCGGGCAGCACAAAACACACGAGGCGGTCTCCGTTGAACGGAGACCGCCTCGTGTGTTGTCTGTGCGCCGCCAGGGACTCGAACCCCGGACCCGCTGATTAAGAGTCAGCTGCTCTAACCAACTGAGCTAGCGGCGCCTGCTGACTCGAAAATAATACCTGGTCCTCCGGGGTGCTGATGACACGTGCCTCCAGCACCCCTCCCGACACCCCCCCCGGGCGGGCCGGGACGGGCTAGAGGGCCAGTGACAGCAGCACCGGCGCGGCCCGCCGGTTCAGCGTGTCCGCCGCCGCGCGCAGCCGGTGGGCGTGCTCGACCGGCAGGGACAGGGCCAGGCATCCGGCCGACGACCCCGCCGTCAGCGGCACCGCGGCGCACACCGTGCCGACCGCGTACTCCTGGAGGTCGAGCACCGGGACCGTCGCCGGCTGGCTGTCCAGCTTGGAGAAGAGGATCTTCTCGCTCGTGATCGTCCGCGAGGTCAGCCGGGCTATCTTGTGCCGCGAGAGGTGGTCGCGCCGCCCGTTCTGGTCGAGCTGGGTCAGCAGGCACTTGCCGATCGCCGAGGCGTGCGCCGCCGAGCGGAAGTCCACCCACTCGTTGACCGCGGGTGTCCGCGGACCGTCGGCGTACTGCGTGACGCGGATCTCGCCGTCCACGTACCGGCTGATGTAGACCGCTGCGCCCACCGAGTCCCGCAGCTGGACCAGTGTCTGCTGGAGCTTGGCCTCCAGGGCCTGTCTGCGGGCCGCGCCGGAGCCGAGGAGCAGCAGAGAGGCGCCGGTGACATAGGCGCCGTCGGTGATCTGCTCGACGTACCCCTCGCGGCGCAGCGTCAGCAGCAGGGAGGTGAGATGCCCGACGGGCAGTCCCGTCTCCCGGGCGATCTGGGTGTCCGTCACGCCGTTGCCGTGCTTGGAGACCGTTTCGAGAACACGAAGGGCGTACTGCACCGAATGGAACGGTGCGGTCGGTTCGGGCTTCAACGCCACGGTTTCCCCCTACCAGGTTGTGACCGCAAGCTTTGCCACCACGATAGCCGCCAAGAGGCCGTTCAGGGGCGGGTGTTGACTACTCGCCGGTGCGCCCCGGCCTTGTCAGCTGGGGCGCACCCGTCTGGCATATGCCAAAGTCAATAGCTTTCGACGGATGCCGAGGTCACAGCACCGCGTTGAGGAATTCGCGAGTACGTTCGTGTTCGGGATCGGAGAAGATTTTTTCCGGCGAACCCGACTCCACGACCCTCCCGGCGTCGAACATCAGTACCTTCTCCGAGACGTCCCGGGCGAAATTCATCTCGTGGGTCACACACAGCATGGTGATGTCGGTGTTCCTGGCGATGTCGCCCAGCAGCTCCAGCACCCCCGCCACCAGCTCCGGGTCGAGCGCGGACGTCACCTCGTCCAGGAGAAGGATCTCCGGCTCCATCGCGAGCGCCCGGGCGATCGCGACCCGCTGCTGCTGGCCGCCGGAGAGCTGGGAGGGGTGCGCGTCGACCTTGCCGGAGAGACCGACGAGGTCGAGCAGCTCCCGGGCCCGGGTCTCCGCCTTGTCGCGGTCCATGCCGAGGACGTTGACCGGAGCCTCGGTGATGTTCTGCAGCACCTTCATGTTCGGGAAGAGGTTGAACTGCTGGAAGACCATCCCGATCTTCTTCCGCGCCTCGCGCAGGTGCTTCTCGGAGGCCGGCTTCAGCGAGCCGTCCGCCGCCTGCATGTGCGACAGCGGATCGCCGTTGATCCGGATCACGCCGTCGCTGACCTTCTCCAGCGTCATCAGCAGCCGCAGGATCGTGGTCTTGCCCGAGCCGCTGGGCCCGATCAGGGTGACGTGCTCGCCGCGCTCGACCGAGAAGTCCAGCTGGTCGAGGACGACATGGTCGCCGTACCGCTTGACGACCTTGTCGAAGCGGACCAGCGGGTGTCCGGTGCCCCGGGGGGCGGGGATCGCGACGACGTCCTCGGGGGCCGTGGCCGCGGTCTTCTGCAGGGGGAGAGGTTCAGTGGCCAAGGCGCTTCTCCAGTTTCCTCATCAGGAGTGATGTGGGGTAGCTCGCGACCAGGAAGACCAGTCCGGCGAGTGTGAACACCTCCGTGTACGCGAAGTGGTCACCCCCGTACTTACGGGCTTCGAAGACCATCTCCTGCACCGTGATCACGGCGAGGAACGGGGTCTCCTTGAACATCGAGATCGCGTAGTTCCCGAGTGCGGGCAGCACATTGCGCACCGCCTGCGGCAGGATCACGGCCTGCCAGGTCCGCCGGGGTGTCATCGACAGGGCCCGGCAGGCCTCCCACTGGCCCTTCGGCACACCGTCGATCCCGGCGCGGTACACCTCCGAGGTGTACGTGGCGTAGTGGATGCCCAGCACCACGATGCCGATGGTCAGCGGCTCCACCGAAGTGAACAGCGCGGCCGCTCCCACCAGCTGGACCAGCAGCGGGGTGGAGCGGATGAACTCCATCACCATCTTCACCGGCACGGTCACGAACCGGGTGGGAGCCCTTCCGGCGACCGCGATCGCCAGCCCGAGCACCGCGGCGACGAGCGTCCCGAGCACCGTGGCGAGCAGGGTGACCTTGAAGCCCTGAAGGAGCAGGGGCAGCGCGTCCCCCGCCGCGTTCCAGTCGAATCCCTCGTTCACCGGGCACCTCCGGCAGCCGGAGCGGTCACGGCGCTGCGGGACCGCAGCAGGCTCTTCCCGCCGCTCGCCAGGCCGAGCCGCCGTTTGGCGGACCGTTCCAGCATGTTCATCAGCAGGGTCAGCGCGTAGGCCAGTACGAAGTAGCAGGCCAGCAGGGTCACATACGCGGTGAGCGTCTCACCCGTACGGCTGCGCAGCTTCTCGATCGCGGTCATGAGGTCGGCCGCCGAGATCAACCACAGCAGCGGCGTGCACTTCAGCAGCTGGATCAGGAGGTTGGTGAGGGACGGGATCATCTGCACCCACGCCTGCGGGAGGATCACCTTGCGCATCCGGTGCAGGGGCGTCATGTTCAGCGCGACCGCGGCCTCGTACTGGGCCCGCGGTACGGAGTTGATCGCGCCGCGCACCACTTCGGCGCCGTACGCACCGTAGTTGAGACCGAAGGCGATGACTCCGCAGAGCAGTGGCGTCAGTTCGTAGCCCGTGAGCGGCGGCATCGCGTAGTAGAGCCAGAACAGCTGGACGTACAGCGAGGTGCCGCGGAAGAACTCCACGACCACGCGAGAGACACCGCGCGACACCAGCAGCCGGCTGATCGACATCAGGCCGAGGACGAACGACAGGAGCAGGGCCAGCAGCGCGCCCAGGACGGTGGCCTGCAGGGTCACCCACAGGCCCGAGCTCAGTCGTGGCAGGTCGCCGGCGAAGGCCGAGAAGAAATCACTCATGCGGCGGGCTCCGTCCCTGTCAGCCCTTGCACAGATCTGCCGTCTTCAGGGTGGCCGGCGGGAGCTCGGTGGCCCCGAAGCCGTAGTCCCGGAGCAGCTCCACATAGCGCGACTTGTCCGAGATGATCTTCTTCAGCTCGCGGTTGAAGGCGTCCCGCAGCTCCTCGTTGCCCTTGCGGAAGACGGCGCCGCCCGGGCTGTACTGCTTCACGCCGTCGAGCTCCGGCAGGAAGGCCTCGGTGACCTCGGTCTCCGGGTTGGTCTTCGCCAGCCAGCGCAGCGAGATGCCGGTCAGCAGGAACGCGTCGACCCGGCCGCCCTTGACCGCGTCCGCGCCGTCCTGCGGCTTCTGCAGCGACTTGATCTTGTCCTTGGCTATCCCGGCACCCTCGGCGTACGAACCCTCGACCGCACCCGCCATCACACCGACGGTGATCCCGGCGGCCTTCGCGGAGGCGAGGTCGGTGACCTTCTTCGGGTTGCCCTTCTTCACCATCAGCGCGGTCGGCGAGATGAACTCCGGCTCCGAGAAGAGGGCGTTGGCGCAACGCTCGGGTGTGATCGCCATACCGGCGCTCACCACGTCGTACTTACTGGCCTGCAGGCCGGGGATCAGCCCGTCCCACTCGGAGAGGGTGGGGCGCAGCTCGTCGACACCCAGCGCCTTGAAGATCTCCCGGTGCAGGGTGGGCGCTTCGCCCTTCAGTGCCTTGCCCTCCATGTAGCCGTACGGGGCCTCGTCCGCGTACGCGACCCGGACGAATCCCTGCTTGCGGAGCTTGTCGAGCGCCCCCTCGCCGTCCGCCGAGTCGGCGCCGGTCTTGCTGCACGCGGTGAGCAGGCCGGGGACGACGAGCAGACCGCCCACGGCCGCCGATCGGTTGAGAAAGCCCCGGCGGGACAGGTTCGGGAAGTCAGCCATGGTTCGCAATCTCCTGAAGGGGTCGAACAGTCCGGACAGGGTTGACGCCTGCCCGATCCCGTACGTCTATGCAGGATGCGGCCGCATGTAACCGAACGGTGGCCGGAGGGTGACCTTCCCGTGTCCGAATGCGGGCGGAGTGCAACGGCTCGTGTGCGGGGCGTATTTCGTTACGGGGTGCGGTGAATGACGGGGTGTCATCCGTAGATGTCCGTCATGGGGCGGTGAAGTGGGGCGCGGTCGAGCCGGGTTGGGGTCACGCGTCCTTGTCCGCGCCCGGGATGTAGCCGAGGCGCTTGTCGACCACGTTCGGCAACGGCTCCCCGACCGCCCACCGTTCGTACAGCGCGACGAACTGCTCGCCCAGCCGGTCCCGCCAGCCGGCCGCGTCCCCGCTCATGTGCGGCGACACGATCAGACCGGGCACGTCCCACAGCGGGCTGTCCGGGCCGAGCGGCTCCCGCTCGAACACGTCGAGCGCCGCGCCCGCGATCCACCGCTTGCGCAACGCGCCGGCGAGGTCGTCCTCGACCACCATCGGGCCGCGCCCCACGTTGATGAACACGGCCGACGGCTGCATCAGCCCGAAGAACCGGCTGTCGAACATTCCTTGCGTCTGCGGGGTCAGCGGCGCCGCGCAGATCACCCAGTCGGCGCGGGCGGCCAGCCGGTCCAGGTCCCCGACGCCATGGATCGTGCGTCGGGCCGTGCGTCCCACCAGGGCCACCTCGACGCCGAGCGCCATCAGCAGCCGGGTGATCTCGCGCCCGACCGGACCGGCGCCGACGACCACCGCACGGGACCCGGCGACCCGGGCGGTCTCGCGATGGCGCCACCGCCGGCGCCCCTGCAGCTCCAGGGTGCCGGGAAGGTCCTTGGCGAACGCCAGCACCAGGCCCGCCACGTACTCGGACATCGGCTGCTCGAAGATGCCCCGCGCATTGGTCACCACGGTGTCGCCGGCCACCAGCTCCGGACAGAGCAGCCGGTCCACGCCCGCACTCGCCGTGTGCACCCAGGAGGGGCGCGGCCCGCCGCCCGGCCAGGCGGCCCGTACCGCGTCCGATGTGAAGTCCCAGACCAGCAGGGCGTCGGCGTGGGGGAGCGCTTGCGCCAGACCGGCGCCGTCGGTGTGCCGCACCCGCACCCGCCCGGTCAGCGCGCCGAGGCGGGGCGGCGGATCGGCGTCCAGGACGAGCAGGACGGGTTCCGGCATGGGGGCGGTTCCTCTGCGTCGGCTGGGGTCGGCTGAGGCCGGTCGGCTGGGGTCGGCCGAGGCCGCGGACGCACCACGCTCGCAGCCCTGCCCCACCTCGTCAACAGGCCGGAGCGGTGACCGGGGCGGATGGGGGAATACTGGATGAGAAGCGGGGAAACGGGTCAGTGTCGCGGGTCGCCTGCCGCGACCGGTGCACCGCACTGGACAGGCAGTACAGGAAGGGTGGACATGACGACCGTCGGATTCCTCTACCCGGGCCACTTCGCGGAGGACGACTACCCGCGCATGGAGATCCTGCTCGACAGCACCATCAGACTCGTCGTCCGGCATACCGAGAACCCCGATGCCGCCTACCGCGAGGACGCCCTGCGTGAGCTGGGCGCCCCGGGCCGGCTCGCCGCCGGTGTCGAGGAGCTCCAGCGCTCCGGGGTCCAGTCCGTCGTCTGGGCGTGCGACGGCGGCAGCTTCCTGTACGGCCCGCAGGGCGCCCATGACCAGGTCATGGCCGTGGCGCGGGCGGCGGGCGTGCCGGCGTCCAGCACCTCCATCGGCTTCGTCCACGCCGTACGGAAGCTGGGCGCCAACCGGGTCGCGGTCGCCGCGACCTACCCCGAGGACATCGCCGCGCACTTCACCTCCTTCCTCCGGGCCACCGGCATGGAGGTGGTCGCCACCCATGCGGCGGGCGTGGCCGGTGCCGCCGAGGCCGCGGCCTGGGGGTTCGACCAGGTGAAGGAGCTGGCCCGGGCGGCGGACCGGCCGGAGGCGGACGCCGTCCTGCTGCCGGACACGGCCCTGCACACCGTCGGCCACCTCGCCGAGCTGGAGGAGTTCCTCGGCAAACCCGTCCTCACCGCGAACCAGGTGGCCGTCCGGGAGGCCCTGCGACTGGCCGACCGCCCTGCCTGGGCGCCCCGGCTCGGCGCACTCTTCGCGGCCCGCGAATCGCCGCCGGCCCCGGTGGAGTGGGGGAGCGGACGGGCGTACGCACACGGCAGGCCGGGGTAGCGGAGAGCGGCCGCCCGGAATAAACGGAGTCATCCTCCTGTTGCACCGCTCCGGACCGACGAAAGACAGACGAGCACCACCGGAGAGGTCAGGACGTGGACGAGATTCGAGGCGACGAGATCCGTGGCAAGGCGCAGGGGACGGCACCCGTGCCCCTCTCGGTCCTTGACCTCGTGACCGTGGGCCAGGGCCGCACCGCGACCCAGGCTCTGCGTACCGGTGTCGAGATCGCACAGCTCGCCGAGCGCCGCGGCTTCCACCGCTACTGGGTCGCCGAGCACCACTCCATGCCCGGCGTCGCCTCCTCCTCGCCGGCCGTGATCCTGGCCCACACCGCCGCCCACACCGAACGCATCCGGCTCGGCTCCGGCGGCGTGATGCTGCCCAATCACGCCCCGCTCGTCATCGCCGAACAGTTCGGCACCCTGGAGGCCATGGCCCCCGGCCGCGTCGACCTCGGTCTGGGCCGCGCCCCCGGCACCGACGGCGCCACCGCCGCGGCCCTGCGCCGCACGGAACGGCTCAACGAGGGTGCCGACGACTTCCCGCAGCAGCTCATGGAGCTGACGCGGTTCCTGGACGACGACTTCCCCGACGGCCACCCCTACGCCCGCATCCACGCGGTCCCCGGCCCCGTCCAGGCCACCTCCGAGGGCGGCGTCCAGTCCCCGGGCCGCCCGCCGCTCTGGCTCCTCGGCTCCTCCGGCTTCAGCGCCCGGCTGGCCGGCATGCTCGGTCTGCCCTTCGCGTTCGCCCACCACTTCTCGGCCCAGAACACCATTCCGGCCCTGGAGCTGTACCGCGAGTCCTTCAAGCCGTCCGCGGTGCTGGACGCCCCGTACGCCCTGATCGGCGTCGCCGCCCTGGCCGCCGACGACGAGCGGGAGGCCCGCCGCCAGGTGCTGACCGGCGCGCTGTCGATGCTCCGCCTGCGCTCGGGCCGCCCCGGCCTGGTGCCTACGCCCGAGGAGGCGGAGGCGTACGCCTTCACGCCGATGGAGCGGGAGTTCGTCGACAGCTGGCTCGTCAACATCGTGCACGGCACCGCGGACGAGGTCCGCACCGGCCTCGACGACCTGGCCAAGCGCACCGGCGCCGACGAACTGATGATCACCGCCAATGCCCATGGCGGCGAGGCCCGGCTGCACAGCTACGGCCTCATCGCGGACGCGTACGGCCTGCCGACGGCCTGACGGCCTCCGAGGGGTGCGGACGCGGGCTGAGCTCCGGGCCCGGGGTCAGGCCTTCAGGGCCCGGGCGCCGAGCAGTTCCCCGATGCGTTCCGGGGCGACCGCACGGGAGTAGAGCCAGCCCTGCCCGGTGTCGCAGCCGATCCGGCGCAGCCGCTCCGCCTGGCCGGCCGTCTCCACGCACTCCGCGGTGACGGTCAGGCCCAGGCGGTGGGCCAGCTGGACCATGGCCTCGACGATGGTCTCGTCGGCGGGGCTCGGATGCGTGCCGTCCTCGTACCGGAAACCGTGGACGAAGGCGCCGTCCAGCTTCAGTACGGAGACCGGAAGGCGGCTCAGATAGGCGAGGTTGGAGTAGCCGGTGCCGAAGTCGTCGATGGCGATGCGGACGCCCATGTCGCTGAGCGACTGCAGGGCCTGGAGCGGCCGGCCCGCCGACCCCATCACCGCGGACTCGGTCAGCTCCAGTTGCAACAGCGCCGGGTCCAGACCGGTCTCCGCGAGGATCTCCGCGACATCGGTGACCAGGTCGGAGTCCCAGACCTGCCGGACGGCGACATTGACGCTGATGAACAGCGGCGGCTCGGCCGGATGGTCGAGCTGCCAGCGCCTGGCCTGCCGGCAGGCCGACCGCAGCACCCACCGGCCGAGCTGCACGATCGAGCCGTCCTCCTCGGCGATGGCGACGAACCGATTCGGCGAGAGCAGGCCGAACTGCGGGTGGTTCCAGCGCACCAGCGCCTCCACACCCCGTACGACACCGTCGGCCATGCAGACCAGCGGCTGGTACTCGATGGTGAACTCACCGCGTTCGACCGCCGGGCGGAGATTGGACGACAGCGCCTGGCGGGTCATCCGGTGGGCGTTGCGTTCGGGGTCGAAGAGAGTCCAGCGGGCCTTGCCGTCCGCCTTCGCCCAGTACAGCGTCGTATCGGCCGCCTGCATCAGTCCGGTGGCCGAGGTGCCCGCGACGGGCCGTTCCACCACGCCGATCGACGCCGAGACCGAGAGCCGCTGACCTGCCAGGTCGAAGGGCTGCTGCAGCGCGGCGAGCACCGTGCGGGCGAGATCGGTCAACTGCTGCGTACCGGTGGACTCCTCGACCAGGATCGCGAACTCGTCCCCGCCCAGGCGCGCCACCAGATGGGCGCCGGTCGGGTGTGCGGCCTCCTGCTCGGCGCAGTCCGTGAGCCGGCCGGCCACGGCGGCCAGCAGCCGGTCGCCGATCCGGTGGCCCAGGGTGTCGTTGACGGCCTTGAAGCCGTCGAGGTCGAGGTAGACGAGCCCGATCCTGCCCCGTCCGGGCATGCTGTCGTCCTGGTACGGCACCGTCTCCAGGATCGCCGAGAGCCGTTCGAAGAACAGTGTCCGGTTGGGCAGCCGGGTCACCGGGTCGTGCATCTGGAGGTGGCGCAGCCGCTTCTGGAGTTCGCGCCGGTCGCTGACGTCGGCGACGGAGAGCAGTACCTGGCCGGGTACGGCCCCGGCCCCCTGTTCCGGTGCCGCGGCCATCGGCACGACGGTGATCTCCGCCCAAAGTGAACGCCCGTCGGGGTGCTTGAGCCGGCGGGTGCAGCGGAACCGGGAGCGCCGGCCGTGCAGCACCTCGCGGTACGCGCGCCAGGTGCGGCCGTCCGCGGCGAGGTCGACCAGATCGGATGCGGACTGCGCGGTCAGCGCCGCCGCACCGACACCGGCCAGTGCGGCCAGCGCCTCGTTGGCGGTGACGATCAGGCCCTCGTGGTCGACGACGGCCATCGGGAGCGTGGCCGCCCGGAACGCGGCCCGGTAGTCGTGCGGCTCGGAGGAGGCCCCGGCGGACGGCCACGCATCGTCACGTTCCGTGAGGGTCGGTGGTGGGGAAGTGGGTGCTGTGCCTGCCGCGGGCCTGGGCCCTTCGGAGGTTCCGCTCACCGTTCGCTCCCGCCGTGCAGTTCTGTCCCGGACACCTCTGGTCGGACTGGCCCGCCGCGTGGAGTGCCGTCGTCAGAGGCGGAAACCGCGCAGGAAAGCGAGGTGAAGCATAGAGGCTGGCACCTCGGCCGTTCCAGCGCCCCGACCGTTGTCACCCCGCGTCCGCTGCACTTGAGCCATTCGCGGGGTGATCCGGTTTGCCCGTGCCTGATCGATTTTGCGCGGCTCCGTTCCCTCTCGTTGCATCGATGATCGATTGTGACTGACTGTGAAGTGTGGGTGGGGTTCGGCCGCTGACCCGACTGGGGCAGCTCAACAGGACGTACTTCCCGAAACGCCAGATGGTGGTCAGGAGGGTCCCGGAGTCCGCACCCCGTACCGGAGGTAGATGTGCCGCGTCAGCAAGGGCCCGGAAGGATGGAGAGACCGAGTCCGCGCGCGGTGGCGGCCGGGCTGATCTCCCTCCTGGCGCTCGCCGCCACCTCCCTCGTCGCGGGCCCCGCCGCGGCCGCCACCGGAGAGGCGGCCCCCTGCGCGCTGCCCCGGACCGAGGCCCACCACTCGCTCGGCCTGGACGAATGGAACGGCGCCTATCCGCGCCCCGACCACCCCCTCGACGCGGTCATGGTCTTCCTCTCGTTCCCCGACGCCCGGCCCGTCACCACCCCCGCCGAACTCGCCGCCGACCACTTCCCGGCCACCACCGAGTTCTTCCAGCGCGCCTCGTACGGAAAGTTCACCCTGCGCCCGCACCCCCTGCAGCACTGGATCCGGATGCCCAAGCCGTCGGTCTGGTACGGGATACGGCGCGACTGGGACGACGACCGGCGCAGCGCCTACCTGCGCGACGCGATCGACGCGGCCGACCCCGAGGTCGACTTCTCGAAGTACGACCTCGTCTACCTCGTCGCCGACCCGGACGCCCCGGGCGTCGACTCCGACGCCACCAAGGTCGTCAACTTCGACCGGCCGCTGCACGCCGACGGTACGGACATCAGGCGCGTGGTCACCGTCTTCGAGCAGCACCCGCCCGACCACAACGTCCTCGCCCACGAGACCGGACACGTCTTCGACCTGCCCGACCTCTACCACCGGCCCTCGGACGGCAAGGGGGACTGGGACACCTATGTCGGCGACTGGGACGTCATGGGCAGCCAGTTCGGCCTCGCGCCGGACCTCTTCGGCTGGCACAAGTGGAAGCTGGGCTGGCTCGACGACCGGCAGGTGACCTGCATCCAGAGCGACCGGGTCGTCACCCTGGAGCCGATGGCGGCCGTGCCCGTGCCAGGTGCGTCCATCGGAACCCGGCTCGCCGTGATCAGGACGGGCGAGGACAGTGCCGTGGCCGTCGAGGCCCGCAGCGCCACCGGCAACGACAGTGCGACGTGCACCGAAGGTGTGCTGCTCTACCGGGTCCGCAACGGGACACCGTCGGGCGGCGGCCCGGTCGACGTCCTCGACACCCATCCCACCACCGACGCCTGCTGGGACCGCTCGGTCTACCCACCGCTCGCGGACGCCCCGCTGCGGGTCGGCGAGACGTACTCCATCCCCGGCGGACACACCACGGTCGAGGTCGCCGACCGGACGCCGTCGGGCGCGTGGACGGTCCGGATCACCACGGGGACGTAAAGGTGCGGGGGCGTAAGACGTGTGGGGACGACAACGAAGAAGCCCCCTCGCTCTCGCGAGGGGGCTTCTTCCGTCTGTGCGCCGCCAGGGACTCGAACCCCGGACCCGCTGATTAAGAGTCAGCTGCTCTAACCAACTGAGCTAGCGGCGCCTGCTGACGTCGTAGACCTTAGCACCCTGATCCGTGGGAGGAAAAATCGAAATCCGGGGCGCCGAAGCGGGCACCGACCGGGCCACCCGGACGCAGGCCCAGAGCAGCACGTCCGGCCCGGGGAGCCAGGGGTTGCGGGTGTCGGGGGCGACCAGCCAGCGCGGCCCGGAAGAGGCCGGATCGCAGGTCAGCGGCGGGACCGTCACCGCGTCCCCGGTGCCGTGGCAGAGCAGCGGCGGCACCTTCGGACCGCCGTCCTCCGGCCCCAGCGGGTCCCGGACGGACCGGGTTCCAGGGCCTGATCCCCACTCCTCCCAATCGAGCAGCGACGGCAGCCGCTGGGCGGTGCCGGGGGAGGCGAACAGCAGCATCCGGCCGCGGTGCGTGGCGACAGGGCCGGAGCCCGGACCGTCGGCCCACAGGTGCTCCAGCATCCGGCGCCCGAAGAGCGTCGGCACGTTCACCACGTCGAACGCGGAACCGCACGGCAGCACCCCGGGAGCGGAGGGGTGCGACTCCCACTGGGCCAGGGTGCTGCGCGGATACGCCGCGGCCCCGGCCAGCCAGGCGGCGCCGGCCGCGGTCACCTGGGCCGTCTGGTTTCCGGCCTGCTCACGCAGGACGGCGAAGATGTCGGCGTCCTCACCGGCGTGGTGGCGGGGCCCGTCGCCGTGATGCAGGGTCGTTTCGTCTGGTAGCCATGCGGTCATATGCACAGGTCTACCCGGAGTGATCACCCGGATTCCGAGAGTTGTCGGAAATCGGGACAGGTTGGGGTGGTGAGGAGTATCTTGCGCACCTGGCATATGCCAACGGTTGTACCCGGAGTGATCGCGGGGCCGACGCACAGGCTGCCGCGGTCCGCGGCGAGCGGCGGAAACGCGGCCCCGGCGTCAGGGCCTCGGCTCGTTCAGCAGGCTGCGGCCGAACTCGACCATCTTCACCGCGTAGTCCTCGGTCCACTCCGCCCGCCGTGCGATGTCCTCGGTCGTCAGCCGGTCGAACCGGCGCGGATCCGCCAGCTGCGCCGCCGCGATCGCCTGGAACTCGACCGCCCGGTCCGTCGCGGCGCGGAAGGCCAGAGTCAGCTCGGTGGCGCGGCTCAGCAGCTCCTTCGGATCGTCCATCGACTCCAGGTCGAAGAAGTGCTCAGGATCGGCGACCGCCGCCGACGGCTCGAAGAGCAGGGGTGCGGGGCGCAGCCGCTGCTGCTCGTTCCGCTCGGGTTGTGCCATGTGGTTCTTCCTCCTCCGGTGGGCCCCGACGGCCACCCTCTATTGTCCGACTCGCCGCAAGGGCGCCTGGGGCCGTCCGCGAACTCCCCGGGGGCGTGCGACGGCCCGCTTCCGATCCGTCGTGCCCCCACGCGCCCCCGGACTCAACGCCCCCACCGCACCCGGTGTTCCGCCAGATGCGCCAGCACCGCGTGATTCGCCTCCCAGCCGTCGGGGGCACCTCTTTCGCTGCCGCCCTCGCACTGCTTCGCAGGCTTCGGCCGGCTGGCCGGACTCCGTCCGGCGACTGCGCTCACGGCCCCCACCGCACCCGGTGTTCCGCCAGATGCGCCAGCACCGCGTGATTCGCCTCCCAGCCGTCGGGGAACTTCACGGTCACGCCCAGCTGGACCGGCTCCGTCGAGGGATGCTCGTCGAGCAGGTCGGTGACCCCCTCGCGGCACACCACGATGCAGGCGTGGCGGTGGCGGGAGGCCAGCACGCACAGCCGGCCCGTCTCCAGATGGAAGGCGGTGGCGTCCGGGCGGCCGGACAGCGGGTGCAGGACCACCGTCACATCGAACTCACGGCCCTGGAGCCGGTTCGCCGTGTCCACCGCCACCCCGGTCACCCCGAGCTCGGCGAGCGCCGCCCGGACCGCCGCCGCCTGGTCGCGGTGGGCCGTGCCGACCGCGACCCGGTCCGCCGTCACCGGCGCCGGATCCGGGGAGCGCTCGCTGGTCGCCGCCCCGCCCCGGTCCAGCAGCCGGCGCACCACCAGGGCCACCGCCCGGACCGCCTCCGGGTCGGTGCGCGGGGTGTGCCGGGCCGGGAGCTCCAGCAGGCCCCAGCCCGACTCCGCCGCCTCGTCCAGCACCCGGTCGGCCGCCGAGCCGTCGGACGCGACACCGAACGACAGCAGCCGGTCGTCGTGGTCCGTACCGCTGCGGAACGGGGTGTACGGGTAGAACGCGTCCGACACCAGCGGCGCCGCCGAGGCCGGCAGCCGCCAGGAGACCGGCAGCCGGTGCTGCGGCAGCTCCGGATTGTGCGCGAGCAGCGTGGTGACGGCGCTGGCCGACGGGTCGTAGCTCAGCCCGGCCCACTGGTCCGCGCCGACGATCGAGAACGGGTCCAGCTGACCCGGATCGCCGACGAACAACGCCCGCTCGAACAGCCCCGCCACGGCCAGCAGCGCGTCCGAGCGCATCTGGTACGCCTCGTCGACGATCGCATGGCCCCACGGCTCGACGTTCTTCACATGGGCCCACTTCGCCGCCGTCGAGATGACGACGTCGAGCCCGGCCAGATCCGCCGCCTTCGCCGACTTCCGTACGTTGGCCAGGCCGTCCAGCACCTTGTCGTACGGATCGGAGTCGTTGCTGTGCAGCCGGCCGACCGGCAGACCGGGGTCCTTCTCGGCGAGCCGCACCACCAGGTCGTCGACCTGGGCGTTCGTCTGCGCGACCACCATCAGCGGGCGTCCGGCCGCGGCGAGCTCCAGCGCGGCGCGCACCACCAGGGTCGACTTGCCCGCGCCCGGCGGGGAGTCCACCACGATGCCGCGGGCCGAGCCGTTCAGCGTGTCGTCCAGGATCCGGGCGGTGGCCAGGCCCGCCGCCGCGCCCGGGTCGAATACGGCCGTCACAGCAGGTCCTCCGTGGTCACGGGGTCAGGGCGCTCGGCGGCCGCCGCACCGCCCGGCGGGCCGCCGTGGGTCCACGGGGTCTCCTCCGCGTCCGGCAGCTGCGGGCCACCGCGCTGGTCGTGCTCGAAGAGCGTCCAGGCGATGACGTCACCGGGCTCCGGCACCGAACCCGGGGCGGGCTCCTTGCCGCGGCCCATCCGGTCGGTGATCCGCAGCACCAGCGAGGGTGCCGCGCCCTCCTCCTGCGGCCCGTAGCCCGCGAACTCGGCGGTCTGCGGCTTGCCGTCCAGCGAGCGGTAGACCTTCACGCGCTCGCCCAGATGCGGCTGCTCGGCCGTGAACATCGTGACCAGGGGGCGCGGGGAGGGGCGCTTGGACTCGCTGTACGCCATCTCCACCGAGGTCACCTCGCCGAGAAACGCCTCGCCCGCCAGCCGCCGGCCGGCCAGCACCAGCGGATCGTCCAGCGCCTCCTGGGCCTCCAGCTGGGCCTGCGCCGTCTCCCGGGCCGCCAGCTTGCGGGCCGCCGTCACCGCGTCGTCCCGGCGGGGCTGCGGCGGCTCACCGGCCCGCACCCGGTCGCGGTGGCCGGTGAACGACCAGCGGTCGCGGGTCCAGCGGTCCTCGGCCCTGGACCCCTCGGGCAGCTCCCGCAGCAGGTCCAGGCCGCGCCACACGGCGTCCCAGGTCGGCCGCAGCACACCGGCCAGCAGTCCTCGGATCTCCCGCTCGGCCGCGGTCAGCTCGGCGAGCCGGGCATCGGCCGCCAGACCGTCCTCGGCAGCGGCCAGCGAGGTGCGCGCCCGGTCGTACTTCTCGATCGCGGGGGCCAGCAGCCGGTTGTCGAAGTCGGGGTCGGTGGCCGGTCCGGCCGGCGGGCACAGCAACTGGCCCCCGGCGTCCCTGGCCAGCTCGGCGCGGAGCGCGGCCTCGGCCCCGGACTCACCGGCCGGCGGGTCGATCCAGGCGAGCAGGGCACCCAGGTGCTGGTCCTCCAGGGAGGACTGGCCGGTCGCCCAGTGCCGGTTCAGCAGATCGGTGCCGGCCAGCAGCAGCGAGGAGCCCGGCACCCGGGCCCGCTCGCCGTAGTGCGTCAGCCAGCGGCCCAGCAGCGGGACCCGGGCGGGCGCCGGATACGGGGTGTCGGGGTCGTCCTCGGCGGTACGCCGGAACCGCATGGAACGGCCCAGCAGCCGGACGAACTCGATGCCCGCCCGGCTCGGCACGATCAGCTGCGCCGCGTCCGTGCACAGCTCGGTCTCGACCTTGGCCTTCTTGCCGGTCGACGGGTCGGTCTCGCTCCGCTCGGCGGGCTCGATGACATCGGCGAACGACTCGATGTACGGCAGGACCGCCTCGGCCAGCTCCGCCAGGAACGCGAACCGCAGATCCCGGTCGCGCGGCTGCGCCACGACCAGCAGCCGGGGCGCGTCCCGGTCCGTGCCGACGAGCGCGCCGAGCGGGGCGCCGGCCTCGCCCGCGGTGGTGAGCGGCACCAGCACGAGCGGCCGGTCGCCGAGGTGGCGGTGGCGGACGGTGGCCATCGGCTGGGCGCGACCGCTCTCCACGGCCTCCAGCCGGGCCAGGGTGCCGATCAGCGACATGCGGTGCTCCCCTCCAGCGCCTCGGCGCGCAGCGAGGCCGCGCGCAGCAGTGCGGCGACCGTCGGGTCCGCCGGATCGCCCTCCTTGCCCGCGGCCGCGGCGAGCACCCCCGCGACCGTGGTCAGCCCGCCGAGCTCGCCCCGCACGCTGCGTCCGAGCGCCTCGACCGCACCGGCGGCGCGGGCCCTGGCCCGGCAGTGGAAGGCGAGCTCGCAGGCGGCCAGGCACTCCGGCGCGTACGCCGCGGTGACGGACTCGACCGCGGTGTCCAGCTCCTCGGGGGAGCACTCCGGATCGAAGGTGGTGCCCTCGGGCAGGGCAGCCGCGATGTCCTCGATCCGGGTCAGCCGGGTCAGCTGCCTACGGGTCACCGCGCGCTGCTTGCGTACGTCGACGACGGAGGCGGTCGGCAGGTTGGAGAAGTCCTTGGGGCAGACCAGCAGCACCCGGTGGCCGACCGCCGCGCCGTCGGTCGCCGCGGCGACCCGCTCCAGTGCCAGGACGTACACGGCGGACTGGCGGGCGGCCGCGCCCACCTTCGCAGCGTCGGCGGAGCCGTCGATCATGGGGAAGGACTTGATCTCGACGACGGTCCAGGTGCCGTCGGGGTGCACCACCACCGCGTCCGGCTCCAGATAGGCGGGCGAGCCCGCCACCTCCAGGGCCAGCATCGGGTGGTCGAGCAGCGCCCAGCCGCCGGACGCGGTCGCCTCGCGCAGGGCGAGCGCGGTGCGGGCGGCGCGGCCCTCGGGGCCCGCGGCCGTCAGATCGGGCACCGGGACGTCGCCGGGCGGCTCGCCGGGCTCGCCGAAGCCCTGGTGCAGCAGGCGCATCAGCTCCGCACCCCCGTCGGCCTTGACCCTGGCCTCGAAGGCGTTGCCCCGCATGAAGGCGAACTGGGACTGGCCGAAGGCGGCCGGTGAGCCGAGCGCGGTGGCGAGCGCGCCCTT
Organism: Streptomyces sp. NBC_00464; assembly: GCF_036013915.1. Taxonomy (NCBI): domain Bacteria; kingdom Bacillati; phylum Actinomycetota; class Actinomycetes; order Kitasatosporales; family Streptomycetaceae; genus Streptomyces; species Streptomyces sp. NBC_00464. The sequence continues at coordinate 5,081,955 of NZ_CP107899.1, forward strand.
GTCGACACCGGCGCCGTCGAGCAGGGCGCGTCGCTTGCAGCCGGGGTTGGCGGCCAGGGCGGCCAGCGCGCGGGCGTCCAGCGGACGGGGTGCGACGGCCGGGCCCCTCAGCTCAGCGAGCCGCCTTCGCAGCGTCACCGCCTGCGGCTCTTCCTGCGGCGGCCGGGACGTCGGCCGGGGCAGGTGGGCCGGCCGGTGCTGCTGCATCGGTGGGATCTGCGGAGGTGGTCCGCTGGCCGGGGATTCGCTCACCCGCGGAAGTCTTGCATCCGGCACTGACATCCGGGGACGTCATGGCGGGGGACACCTGTGCGAAACGGGCCTGGACCGCGTCCTTGACCCGGTCGGCGAGGCGCGTCACGGGCCTGGCCAGCAGCGCCCCGACGCCCATCACGGCGGCTCCGGCGACAGCGTCCAGGAAGTAGTGGTTGGCGGTTCCCATCACCACGATGACGGTGATCAGCGGGTAGGCGATACCCGCGGCCCGCAGGAGCGGGTGCCTGGCGTGGCGCCACAGGAGGATGCCGCACCAGAGCGCCCAGCCGACGTGCAGGCTCGGCATCGCCGCGTACTGGTTGGTCATGCCGCCCATGCCGCGCGGGGCGCTCGCTTCGGTGCCCCACCAGCCGTACGAGCTGTACTGGGCCATCGTGTCGACGAATCCGTGCCCGGCGGCCAGCAGCCGCGGCGGGCAGGTCGGCATCAGCGTGAAGCCGATGAGGCCGAGCATCGTGGAGGTCATCAGCCAGGTCCTGGCCCGGCGGTAGGCGGCCGAGTGGCGCCGGAACATCCAGATCAGGACGGCCGGGGTGACCAGGTAGTGCAGGGAGGCGTACGCGAAGTCGGCGGGTATGCCTATCGAGGGGTGCGCGGTGAACAGCCGGTTGAGCGGGTGTTCGGCATTGAGGAAGAGGGCCTTCTCCAGATCCAGGATGCGCAGACCGTGGTCGACGGCGGTGGACACGTCGCCCCGGACCAGAAGCCTGCCGCCCGAGTACGCCCCGTACACCAGGGCCAGGAGCGGGAGCTCGGTCCACCAACGGGGCCGTTGGCCCGGCACGGGCGCGGTGGTGGCATGCGGCATCCGGAAGTTCTCCATCATGTGTTCACGCGGCCGACGGCGGGCGTTCAACCGTACGGTGCAGGTCGGCCGCGATTCGCCCGGGGGTACCTTTTCGGTACCCCTCAGCTGCTCGGATTCGTCTGTGGTCAGTGGGACGCCGGTGCGGCCCCACAGGTTGCCTCTCGCGAAGGTACGCGATGATGGAAATCCGGACGATCCGTTTCCCCGCTCCACCTGTTGAACCCGTTCCATCCCGGGCGGATTCGTCCCCATCGATGTCCAAGATCTCAGATCCCGCATCTCAGGTCCCAGTTTTTCAGGGAGAGCTGTCACATGGCACCGCGCATCCTGCTGGCCCGGCACGGTCGGACGGAATGGTCCGTCAAGGGCAATCACACCGGCAGGACGGATATTCCGCTGCTCGACTCCGGGCGCGAGGGGGCCAAGCTCCTCGGTGAGCGGCTCCACCGCAGGCCGTGGGTGGACCTGCCCGGTCTGGAGGTCCGCACCAGCCCGCTCGTGCGGGCGTCCGAGACGTGCGAGATCGCGGGGTTCGGCGACCGGGCCGAGCCGTGGGACGCGCTGATGGAGTGGGACTACGGGGCGTACGAGGGGATGACGCCGGCCGCGATCAAGGCGGCCCGTCCGGACTGGTTCATCTGGCGCGACGGGGTGCCGGAGGGGGAGACCCTGGCCCAGGTGTCGGCCCGCGCCGACGAGATCGTCGAGTGGGCGCTCTCGGCCGACCGCGACGTCCTGGTCTTCGGCCACGGCCACATCCTGCGGGTGCTGGGGGCGCGGTGGCTGGGCGAGGACGCGTCGTACGCCGCACGTCTGCGGCTGGAGCCGACGGCACTGTCGGTCCTGGGGTGGGCGTACGGGGACCCGGCGCTGGAGCGCTGGAACGACACGGGCCACCTGGAGGGGTAGCGGCACGTTTCGGGCCGGGGCCCGAGGAACCAGCCCGTCCGGCGTTTGAGGACGGAACCCTCAGCCCGGGGCCAGGAGGCGAAATCCAGCCCGCCCGGCGTTTGAGGGCAAGGACCCGCGCCCGGGACCGGGGCGCGGTTCCGTCCTCAATCGCCGGACTGGCTTGAGCGGGCCAGCAGGTCTGAAGGGGCCGACGGGCTCGAGAAGGGCCCGGCGCCCCGTCCTCAAACGCCCGCCGCGGACATCGCGTGGCGGTCCAGGAAGTCCTTGACGTCCACCGAGCCCCGGCCCCGGGGACGCAGGACCGTGACCGCGTCGGCCAGCATCGACCGGATACGGGAGGACTGGACCTGGTCCAGCAGGTCGAGCACCCGGTGACCCGTCGCCGCGGCCTCCTCCGTGAGCCCGGCCAGGGCCAGGTCCGTGGTCAGCTCCGCGCGGTACAGCGCCAGATTCCGGGTGAAGTGCGGTTCCTGGAGCCGCGTCGCGCGCCGCGCGTGACGCGCGGCCCGCGACCAGTCGCCCAGCGCCGACCAGCACTGCGCCTCCAGCATCTCCAGCTCCGCCTCCCGGAAGAAGGTCATCCACTCCGGGTCCGCCGCGGACGGCCCCCGTCCGAACGCGGTGTGCGCCCGGCCGAGCGCCCGTTCGCAGCCGGTACGGTCCCCGAGCCCGGCCCGGCCCCCCGCCTCCCGCAGTGCGAGCAGCGCCAGCAGCCGCGGCGAGCCCAGGGACTGGGCGGCCCGCTGCCCCGCCTCCGCCGCGCGTACGGACTCGCGCGGCCGGCCCATGTCGCGGGCCAGGAACGACGCGTTGCAGAACGCGTGCGCCTCCAGCGCCGGGTCCCCGGCCAGCCGGGCGGTGGCCAGCGCCTCCGCGTAGTGCGAGCGTGCGTCGTCGAACCGGCCCGAGTCATGGGCCAGCCAGCCCACCGAGATGGCCAGCTCGCCGGCGCCCGTATGCAGCCGGTCCGCCGTGGAGCGGCGGGTCGCGGTGCCGGAGTCGAGCAGCGCGTACGCCGCCCGCAGCGGCTGCGAGGCCCGTCGGTACAGGCCGTCGCCGCCGTGCCGGTCGTCCAGCAGGCGGATCTGCCGCACCGCCTTCTCGACGGCGTTCACCTCCGCCTCGCCGACCCGGCGCTGCGCGGGCACGGAGGCGGCGGCGGGGCCGCCGAGGCTCAGGCCCAGGGAGGCGGCCGCCACCGCGGTGGTGCCGCTCGTCATGAATGCGCGACGCAGCACGTCGCTCTCCTCGTCGGTGTCGCCGCCGAACACGAGCAGCGGGGAAGTCGGGGGGCGCGGGGCGTCCGCCGCGGACCGGGCCCCTCGGCCGCGTACCGATTCGCGCGGTGAGAAGCCCAGGTCCGCCAGGGTCGCCCCGGGGAACATGTGCAGGAAGACCCGCTCGTACGCGTAGTTGGGGCAGCGGATCTCGCCGGACTCCACGCGTCCGATGTACCGGGCGTCGCACGCGACCTGCTCGCCGATCTCGCGAGCGGACCTGCGTACCGCGGCAGCGAACTCTCCGGCGGAGCGCTGTCCGCGCAGCCGCCGGAAGGCGGAGTTGGGAACTGCCCGTGTCGACACCATGACGGGGCCCTCTCTGGTGCGAGCCGGGCGCCTGTTTCCGGTGTCCCGGCGGAGCAAGAACGTACCTGCTGTGACGAGTCACACACACTGCGTTTCCCAACAAATCGGATATCTCGCCCACGATCCGCCATGAACTGCCACCCTTTGCGGCGGTGCTGCACCGTAGCCCTTGACGCGGTCGGCACGTTGGTCCATGCGGAGACGGAGTCCGGCTCCGCCCGGCGATGAGAGGAGAGGTCCCTTGTTGCACCTCGGCACGGCGACCGGATCGCGAACGACCGCGACGACTGCGGCCACCACGACGACGGCGGCCACCACGGCGACGGCAGGCACCACGGCATCCGCCGAGGGGCCCTGCGCCCCCGGCGCACCCCCCGAGCCCGAACCCTGCGATCTCGTGACCGTCCCCGCCCGCCAGGGCCTGGAGGCCGTCGACATCCTGCGGCGCGGCGCGGATGTGGAGGCCGTCGGTCCGGTCCTCCACGACGGCGCCTGCGCCACCCTCGGCTTCCTGGTGCCCCCCGGCACCGCCCAGGCCTGGGACGTACCGGGCAGTGCCTGTACGCAGACCGACGGCCGCGGGCTGCGCATCCCCGCCGAGCCGCCGGCCCCGGGCAGCGGCTGGCTGCTGCCGCCCGCCGACGACACCCCGGTCACCGACCCGGCCGTACTGCGGGCCGCGCTCGACCAGGCGGCCCGACTGATCGAGGCGGCCGACAACTGCCGCTGAGAAGGTGCCGGGTGGCCCCGGAGCTCATAATGGCCGGACGGCGGGTGCCTTGATCAGCCCGTCATGGCCGGTCCCCGACCGGCCCCGGACACGATGAGCAGTGAGCAGGGACGAGGAGCAGTGGCACGTCGAGGAGCGGCCGGTGGCGCGGGCGACCGCAAGCAGCGCGCGGACCGCAGGACCGACCGCAAGGCGGCACGCGGCTCCGAGCGCCCCACGGGCAACGTCACCGAGCCGGTGGACGGCGGCCTCGCCGAGCTCGTACCCGACCGGGAACGCCGGCGTGCCTGGACCCTGACGATCGACGGCGCCCCGCAGTCCCATGTGGACCTGGACGATCCGACGCACCTCTCGTTCGAGTACCAGCGCCGCATCGGGCACATCGCCGATCTGGTGGCGCCCCCCGGGCAGCCGCTGCACGTCGTGCATCTGGGCGGCGGGGCCTTCACCCTCGCCCGCTACATCGCCGCGACCCGCCCCCGCTCCACCCAGCAGATCGTCGAGGTGGACGCCGCCCTCGTCCAGCTGGTGCGCCGGGAGCTGCCGCTGGACCCGCAGGCGAGGATCCGGGTCCGCGCCACCGACGCCCGCGCCGGACTCGGGAAGATCCAGGACGGCTGGGCCGACCTCGTCATCGCCGACGTCTTCAGCGGGGCCCGTACCCCCGCCCATCTCACCAGCACCGAGTTCCTCGCCGAGGTGCGCCGCGTCCTGAAGCCCGGCGGGAGTTACGTGGCCAACCTCGCCGACGGGCCGCCGCTGGCCCATCTGCGCGGCCAGATCGCCACCGCCGCGGCCGTCTTCCCCGAACTGGCGCTCGCCGCCGACCCGACCGTGTTCCGCGGCCGCCGCTTCGGCAACGCCGTGCTGCTCGCCTCGGACGTGGCGCCGAGGACCGCGGAGCTGACCCGAAGGGTGGCGACCGATCCGCACCCGGGACGCGTCGAGCACGGGCGGGCGCTCGCCGACTTCACCGGCGGCGCGGCAGCGGTGCACGACGCGGACGCCAGGCCGTCACCCGCACCGCCGGCCACCGCCTTCGACTGAACTCCGCCGAGGGCTCAGGACTTCACGATCTCCACCTGCGGCGGATGGTCGTTCCAGGTGCAGAAGACCGAAACCGTCGTGCCGTCGTCCTTGGTGAAGTTCACCCGGATCCAGGTGGTGTTCGACCAGACCTGCACCGACCAGCCCTGCTCCGGAGTGGCCGACACCAGCTTCGCCGAGTCCTTGCCGAGCTCGAAGACGATCCGGCCGCCGTCGGTCCCGTAACTCCTCACCGTGCCCGACGCGGTGGGCGTCGCCGTCGCCGTCGCCGTCGGGCGCGGAGTACCGGAGGGGGTGTGCGACGGCGTCCGGGACGGGGTCGCGGACTGCTTCGCGGTGGCCCGGGGGGTGGCGCGGGGCGTCCTCGACGGGGACGGCGCCGGGCGATGCGTCGAGGACGACAGGATCCCGGCGCTGTCCCCGTCGCTCCGGGGCCCCGCCGCGATCGGCACCGCGCGCGGCGGGTCGTACGCCGTGCCCGCCATCACGGTGTGCACACCCCACCACGACAGCGTGACCGCGGCGCCGGTGGCGAGCGACCACGCGAGCGCGTGTACGAGACCTCGTTGCATCCGGCACATCCTGCCCCACGGTCCCCGCCCTGTCCCCACTACCGCCACCGGGCGGACCGCACCCGGTCCGATGGCGTACGGTGCCGCCCATGCCAAGTGTGCTCGTGGTCGAGGACGACCAGTTCGTACGATCCGCCCTCATCCGGCACCTGACCGAGGCCTCCCACACGGTACGGAGTGTCGGCACCGCGCTCGAAGCGCTGCGCGAGGTCGCCCACTTCCGGTTCGACGTGGTCATCCTCGACCTCGGACTGCCCGATCTCGACGGGGCCGAGGCGCTGAAGATGCTGCGCGGCATCACCGATGTGCCGGTCATCATCGCGACCGCGCGCGACGACGAGAGCGAGATCGTCCGGCTGCTCAACGACGGCGCCGACGACTACCTGACCAAGCCGTTCTCCGTGGAACACCTCTCGGCCCGCATGGCCGCCGTACTGCGCCGCTCACGGGCGGCCGGCGGCGAGGCCCCGCCGTCGCGCGTTCTCCAGGTCGGCGGGCTCTCCATCGACCCGCTGCGGCGCCAGGCCGAACTCGACGGAGCCGAACTCGACCTCACCCGGCGCGAGTTCGACCTTCTCACCTTCCTGGCCGGCCGGCCGGGCGTCGTCGTCCCGCGCAAGGAACTCCTCGCGGAGGTCTGGCAGCAGTCCTACGGGGACGACCAGACCATCGACGTCCATCTCTCCTGGCTGCGCCGGAAACTGGGCGAGACCGCCGCCCGGCCCCGCTATCTGCACACCCTGCGCGGCGTCGGCGTGAAGCTCCAGCCGCCCGCCGCACCCCCGGAGCAGCCCGCATGAGATGGGCCCTGGTCAAGGTCTGCCTGGCCGTCACCGCGATGGTCGTGATCGCCTTCGCCGTCCCCCTCGGTCTCGTCATCAAGGAGATGGCGCGCGACCGCGCCTTCTCCGACGCCGAACGGCAGGCCGCGACGATCGGCCCCACGCTCTCCATCACCACCGACCGCACCGAGCTGGAAACGGCCGTCCTCACCACCGAACCCGGAGTCGCCGGACGGATGGCCGTCCACGTCCCCGCGTCCGGCGAGGCCGACGGCGTGGCGGTGGAGATCGGCATCCGGCGCGCCACCCGCAAGGACCTGGAGACCGTACGGAAGTCGGGGCGCGCCTCCATCACGGAGGTGGCGGGCGGCTCCGCGCTGCTCCAGCCGACGTCGCTGGGTTCCCGGGGCACCGTCGTCGTCGAGGTGTTCGTGCCGGAGGACGAGGTCTCCAACGGCGTCGCCACCGCCTGGCTGATGCTGGCGGGCGTCGGTATCGCGCTGATCGTCGGATCGGTGGCGGTGGCCGACCGGCTGGGCGTACGCATGGTGCAGCCGGCCCGGCGGCTGGCGGGCGCCGCGCAGGACCTGGGGGAGGGGCGGCTGGGCACCCGGGTGCCGGAGGAGGGGCCGACCGAACTCCGTTCCGCCGCAGCCGCGTTCAACTCCATGGCCGACCAGGTCGTCCAGCTCCTCGCCAACGAGCGCGAACTGGCCGCCGACCTCTCGCACCGGCTGCGCACCCCGCTCACCGTGCTCCGGCTCAACGCCGCCTCGCTCGGCGAGGGGCCGGCGGCCGAACAGACCCGGGCGGCCGTCCAGCAGCTGGAGCGTGAGGTCGACACGATCATCAGGACCGCCCGCGAACAACGCCCCCAGCCCCAGGGGCAGAACGGCGGGCCCGGGGCCGGCTGCGATGTCTCCGAGGTGATCCGCGAGCGGATGGACTTCTGGTCCGCGCTGGCGGAGGACGAGGGCCGCGAGGTGCGCCTGGCGGGAGTGGACCGTACGGTACGTATCCCGGTGGCCCGCCCCGAACTGGTCGCCGCACTCGACGCGTTGCTCGGCAACGTCTTCCGGCACACCGCGGAGGGCACCGCCTTCTCCGTCGACGTCCACCACAGCGGGGACGCGGTGATCGTGCTCGTGTCGGACGCGGGCGGCGGCATAGCGGACCCGAAGGCCGCACTGGCACGCGGCAGCAGCGGGCGCGGCGGCGCGAAGGGTGCGGTGGGCTCGACCGGTCTCGGCCTCGACATCGTCCGCAGGGTCGCCGAGTCCACCGGGGGCGACGTGCGGATCGGGCGTTCGGTGCTCGGCGGCACCGAGGTGCGCATCTGGATCGGGCTCGACGGGCAGCAGCCGCAGCGGCGCGGGCGAGGCCACCGGGTGGGGCGGCAGCGACGCGGAGTCATCCGCCGGAGCGCGGCGCTCCGATTCCGTTCGGGCCCCCACCTTTAACCAGCGCCGATGCCCTCCTTAAGACAACCCTAAGAACATCAACCCCGGTCCGGATCGCGCCGTTTGCCGGGTTCGGTGCCGCTAGCGTGCTCCCGCATCCCCCACTTCCGTATGACGAGGCAGGAACGCGATGGGCACCAGCACGCACCGGCGCACGGCGAGCACCAGGACCAAGGCGATCGGCGCGGTCGTCGCCGCGGCCGTGATCGGCGGCACGGTCTTCGCCCTCACCGGCACGGCCCAGGCGGCGGCCGTCGGCGCCGCGTACACGAGGACCAGCGGCTGGACCGGCGGATACACCGGGCAGTACGTCGTCACCAATGACACCGACACGGCCAAGTCCGGCTGGACGCTCGAATTCGACCTGCCGGCGGGCACGAGGCTCAGCTCGCTGTGGAACGGCGAGCACACCGTCAGCGGCAGCCACGTCACGGTCAAGCCGGCGAGCTGGGACAAGGAGCTCGCCGCCGGGAAGTCCGTCACCATCGGCTTCGTCACCAGCTCCGACGGCACGGCCGCCGACCCCACCGGCTGCCTCATCGACGACGCCACGTGCTCCGTCGACACCGGCGCGACACCGGAACCGAGCGGCCGCCCCACCGAGACGGCGACCCCCACCCCGACCGCTTCGGCCACCCCCACCGCTTCGGCCACCCCCACCGAACAGCCCACCGCGACCGCGACGGCGACCCCCACCCCGACGCCCACCGAGACCGACAGCGGCGGCGGCACGGCGAGCGGCGCGGGCTTCGCCCCGTACGTCGACACCTCGCTCTACCCGGCCTTCGACCTGCTGGACACCGCCACCAAGACCGGCGTGAAGCAGTTCAACCTCGCCTTCATCACCTCCGGCGGCAGCTGCGCCCCGCTGTGGGGCGGGGTCACCGGCCTCGGCGACGACCACGTCGCATCCCAGATCGGCGCCCTGCGCGCGGCCGGCGGCGACGTCCGGGTCTCCTTCGGCGGCGCCTCCGGCTCCGAACTGGCACTGAACTGCACCTCGGCCGCCGACCTGGCCGCGGCCTACGGCAAGGTCGTCGACACCTACAAGCTGACCAAGGTCGACTTCGACATCGAGGGCGGGGCGCTGCCCGACACGGCGGCCAACTCCCGCCGCTCCCAGGCCATTGCCCAGCTCCAGAAGTCCCACCCCGGCCTCGACGTCTCCTTCACCCTGCCGGTGATGCCCGAGGGCCTGACCCAGCCCGGCGTGGACCTGATCGCCGACGCGAAGAAGAACGGCGTGGACGTCGGGGCGGTCAACGTCATGGCGATGGACTACGGCGCCTCGTACAGCGGCGACATGGGCACGTACGCCATCCAGGCAGCGACGGCCACCCAGGCCCAGATCAAGGGCGTGCTGGGGCTCTCCGACGCGGATGCGTGGAAGGCCGTCGCCGTCACCCCGATGATCGGTGTGAACGACGTCAGCACCGAGATCTTCAAGGTCGAGGACGCCACCCAGCTGGTGACCTTCGCCAAGGAGAAGGGCCTCGCCTGGCTCGCGATGTGGTCGGGCACCCGGGACAAGGAGTGCGCCGGCGGGGCCAAGCCGTCCGCGGACGCCTCGTGCAGCTCCCTCGCGCAGGAGCCGCTCGCCTTCACGAAGGCGTTCGGCGCGTACAAGTAGTCACCCCAGTAGCCACCTTCCCCCGCCCGCGCATCCCGGCCGGCCCCCACACTCCCCCCACCCGGCCGGGGTGCGCGCCCCTCTGTCCGTGCGGCCCGTCCGGGTGTCCTCCATCGCCGGACGGGCTCAAAGACGTCCTCAATCGCCGGACGGCGGGCTCAAAGACGTCCTCAATCGCCGGACGGGCTGGGTTTCCGCCCGGACGGGGCTCAGCGGTCCGCCCGGTTCACCGCCGACAGCACCGCCGCCACCGACGCGGCCACGCCCGACGCGTCCTGGCCCGCGCCCCAGCACACCCGCTCGCCCACCCGGCACTCCGCGAACGCCGTGACCGGCCCTCCGGCCGCCCCGTGCTCCGCGAAGTCGAGGACCGTGACCCTCACCCCGGCACCCTCCAGCGCGTCCGTGAACGCGGACACCGCACCGCCGCCCATGCCCTCGTGGTCGCCCTCCCGGCCGTCCACCCGCAGCGTGCAGACGAAGCGGTGCTCACCGGCCGGGCCGCGGTCCGTCGACCAGGAGGCCAGGGCGACCGAGCCGTCCCGTCCGGGCGCCAGGTACGTCGCCTCGAACAGGTTCCACAGGTCCTTCGGCGTGGCCTCCAGGCCGCTGTCGTCCGTCGCGTCCTGCACCGTGCGGGAGAAGTCCGCCCGCATCCTCGCCGGCAGGTCCACTCCGTGATTGCTCCGCAGCAGATGGGCGATACCGCCCTTGCCGGACTGGCTGTTGACCCGGATGACGGCCTCGTACGTACGCCCCACGTCCGCCGGGTCGATCGGCAGGTACGGCACCGACCACAGCGGCGAACCGCTGTCGCCCCGGTGCGCGAAACCTTTGCTGATCGCGTCCTGGTGCGTGCCCGAGAACGCGGTGTACACCAGGTCGCCGCCGTACGGATGGCGTGGCGGCACCGGCAGCCGGTTGCAGTGCTCGACCGTGCGGCGGATCTCGTCGATGTCCGAGAAGTCGATCATCGGGTCGACACCCTGGGCGTGCAGATTGAGGGCCAGGTTGACCAGGTCGACGTTGCCCGTGCGCTCCCCGTTGCCGAACAGGCAGCCCTCCACCCGCTGCGCCCCCGCCAGTACGGCGAGCTCCGCGCAGGCCACGCCCGTACCGCGGTCGTTGTGCGGGTGGACGGAGAGGATCACGGAGTCACGCCGGTCCAGATGGCGGTGCATGTACTCGATCTGGTCCGCGTACACGTTCGGTGTCGCGATCTCCACCGTGGCCGGCAGGTTGTGGATGACCGGCCGGTCCGGCGAGGCGTCCCACAGCTCGGTGAGGCTGTTGCAGATCTCCAGGACGAAGTCCGGCTCGGTGAGGATGAAGACCTCGGGGGAGAACTCGAACCGGATGTCCGCCCCGGGCCTCGCCCGCGCCAGCCGCTCCATCTGCCGCGCGGCATCCAGCAGCACGCCGTGCACCTCGGCCCGGCTGCGGCCGAGTACGACGTCCCGCCAGACGGGCGCGGTCGGGATGTAGAGGTGGACGACCACCCGGTCCATCCCCACGACGGACTCGAAGGTCCGCTCGATCAGCTCCGGCTTGGCCGGGGTGAAGACGACCACGGTCACGTCGTCGGGCACGGCCCCGCTCTCCGCCAGATGCCGTACGAAGCCGAAGTCGGTGCGGCTGGCGGACGGGTAGCCGATCTCGATCTCCTTGTAGCCCATCGCGACGAGCAGATCGAACATCCGGCGCTTGCGCGGGGTGTCCATCGGTTCGGCCAGGGCCTGGTTGCCGTCCCGCAGATCGACGGGGACCCAGAGCGGGGCGCGGTCGATACGGGCCTGCGGCCAGCTCCGGCCGGTCAGCGGGATGTCGACACGGTCGAACGCCGGACGGTAGCGGTGCGAGGGCATCGAGCTGGAGCGTTGCGGGTTCCAGTGCGGAGCGGCCTCGGGCACGGGCCCGAGGGGCGTGCAGATCGTGGGGAAGCTGTGCATCGGTGACAGACGGTGGGACATGGAACGGTCTCTTCTCGCATCGCCGGATGCGACCGGCACAGCACGGCACCCCGCGGCGGGGTGCCGATCGCTTCAGGCCCCGCCGCGGCAGCCGAGAAGAAGGAGACCGCGGTACGTCATGGTTCGGTACAGTAGCCAGAAACCAAGTCCTCAGACAACCTGACAGGTGAATCCCGTGTCCTCGCTCGGCCCGCTCCGCCCCAGCCCCCTGGTCGAACAGGCCACGAGTCATCTGCGCACGCAGATCACCGAGGGGCACTGGCCGGTCGGCACGAAGATCCCCGGTGAGACCACGCTCGCCAAGACGCTCGGTGTGGGCCGCTCCACCGTGCGCGAGGCGGTGCGTACGCTCGCCACGCTCGGCCTGCTCCAGTCCCGCCAGGGCGCCGGCGTCTTCGTCATCGCCGACCACGCGACGGAGGAGTGGCCGGTCCGGCTGCGCCGGGCCGCGGTCACCGACGTCTACGAGGTCCGCATGCTGATCGAGGTCCAGGCCGCCCGGCTCGCCGCGCGGCGCCGCACCGACGAGGACCTGATCGCCCTGGAGTCGGCGCTCGCGGCACGGCGGGCGGCGGGCGGCGGACCGGACGACGCGGAGTTCGTGGATGCCGACATCGCCCTGCACCGGGCGGTCGTGGCGGCCGCCCACAACCCCGTACTCACCGATCTCTTCGCCGAATTCGCCCCCGCGCTGCGGCAGGCGCTCATCGACCTGGTGGAGCTGCTCGGCCTGCGCCGCGGTGACCCCCAGCACGGCGACGCGCAGCACCTGGCGCTGGTCACGGCGGTGGTGGCGGGCGACGCGGAGGGCGCGGGCCGGGCCGCCCAGGCGGAGCTGGAACACACCCTGACCCGCCTGCGCGCCGCCTGATCCGGCCCGATCCGTACGAGAGATCCCACGGGCCTCTCGTACGGATCAGGCCGGGCTGATCCGGACGAAATTCCCTAAGCGGCCCCGGACTCCCGCCACTCCTGCGCGTACTCGTCGAAGATCGCCCGCAGTTGGTGGCCGATCTTCAGATAGTCCAGGTCGTCCAGATTGGCCAGGGAGACGCGGACCGACCACTCCGGCCCGTCGAAACCGCCGCCGTTGAGCAGCACCACGGACGTCTGCTCGGCCAGCCGGAACAGCGGGTCGACCGGCTCGTAGTTCTGCTCCAGGTAGTCGGCGAACTCCTTGCCCAGCGTGCGTTCCGCCTCGGCCAGCAGGTCCAGCTCGATGTAGTACGAGGCACGCTTGGGATCCTCGGAGATCTTCATGTGCGCGCCCTCCAGCAGGAGTTCGAGGCGCTGCCGCACGATGGCGCGGATCCGCACCTTGTACTCCTGGCCCTCGTCCAGCATGTCGAAGAGGGAGAAGAGCGTCATCATCACCTGCTGCGGCAGCGACAGGCCCGCCGTGTGGTTGAGCGCCACCTGACGGGAGTCCGCGACCAGGCGGTCGATGAACCGCATCCTCTCCGGGTGCAGGGACAGCGTCCCGTACCGCTTGCCCAGGCGCGCCTTCTCCTCGGCGCTCTGCGCGGCCAGCAGATCGTCGATGACGTTGTCGTCGTGCAGTCCGATGACACCGAGCCGCCAGCCGGTGGCGCCGTAGTGCTTGGAGTACGAGTACACGAGCAGGGAGTTGCGGGGCAGGTCGGCGGCGAGCGAGCGGAAGCCCTCGACGAACGTCCCGTAGACGTCGTCCGTCACCACGATCAGGTTCGGGTTCTGCTCGGCGACGACCCCCACGATCTGCTCGGCGACCTTCGGAGCGAGCGCGAGGGACGGCGGATTGCTCGGGTTGACGCAGCAGACCATCCGGACGGACGGGTCGGCCAGCTTGGCGATCTCCTCCGGCGGATAGCGCCACTGCCGCACCCCGGTCTCGGTGAACAGGTTCGCCTCGACGTGCACGACGTCGAAGCCGTACGTGTCCAGTTCGGGGATCTCCAGGTACGGGGTGAACACGGGCACCATCAGGGCGATGCGGTCGCCCTTGCTCAGGATCCCGTTCTTCAGCAGCGAGTCGAAGATGTAGCACATCGCGGCGGTGCCGCCCTCGGTCGCGAACAGGCTCAGGTTCTGCCCCTCCGGCGGCCGGCGGTCGAACATCTCGTCCGCCACGTACCCACGCACGACCTGCTCGACATGCGGCAGGATCCGCCCCGGCACCGGGTAGTTGTCCCCGATCGAGGAGTCCGTCAGCTCGTGGACGAACGCGTCGGGCACGAAACCGAAGCGCTCGACCGCCAGGTCGATGCTCGCCTGGAGCAGCTCGATCCCGGGCAGCTCCGGATGCGTACGCACGAAGTGCGCGAAGCGGTCCGCGCAGCCGGCCTCCTCCGGCATCCCGCCCAGGTTGTCCGCCGTCCAGACCCGGCGGGACTCGGCGAGCGCGAAGTACCCGAGCGCGTGGTACGCCTCCCGGGGGCCGGTGGCGACCCAGTTCGGGTTGCCGCGGCCCGCGTTCAGCATGGCCCGGATCGTCTTGCCCTTCTGGCCGGGCTTGTCGCTCTGTTCGGACTGGGCGATGGCGATGAATTTGTCCTTCAGCTCGAACGGGCTGAGCTGGGCGAACGAGCGGATCTCCGCACGGCTGAGGCTGGCCTTGGGCATGTCTGCGCTCCCGCGGTTCAGTGGTTGAGGATGACGATGACGGCGCCCCACACGGTCAGCAGCACATTGCCGACGGCGTACGGGATCGTGTAACCGAGCGTGGGGATCTGGGACTTGGAGGTCTCGTTGACGGCGCCGATCGCCGCCGTGGTGGTCTGGCCGCCGGCCAGCACCCCCATCAGGATCGGGAACCTGATCTTCTGGATGTAGTGCCCGACCAGGAATCCGACGATCAGCGGTACGACGGTGGCGACGGCTCCCAGGAGCAGCAGCCCCCAGCCCGCCGAGGAAAGACCGCTGGTGAAACCGGGGCCGGCGTTGATGCCGACCACCGCGACGAACATGCACAGGCCCAGGGTGTCCATGAACCACTGGGCGCCCGGCGGCACATTCCCGTACGTCGGGTACTTGCCCCGGATCCAGCCGAAGACCAGACCCATGATGAGCCCGCCGCCCGAGGTGGAGAGCGAGATCGGCACCCCGCCCGCGGTCAGCGCCGGAATACCGATGCAGCCGCCGAGGAAGATGCCGAGGCCCACCCACACCATGTCGGTCGCGAAGCTCGTCGGCACGGGCTTGCCGAGCTCCTTGCCCGCCGGGCCGACCAGCCGCTCCGGACCGGTCAGCACCACCGTGTCGCCGCGCTCCACCGGGGTGGAGAGCCGGAAGGGGAACTCGGCGCCGGCCCGGTAGATCTTCTCGATGTAGACACCGGCCATGAACGGCTCCCGGCGCAGCTCCTCGACCGTTCGCCCCAGCTGCGCCTTCTCGGACGCCACCACGTGCAGGGTCTCGGTCCGGTAGCCGAGCAGCGCCACGTCGTCCGCCTCCGGGCCCACATGCGTACGGGCGTCGAAGTCCACCAGGTCGTGCCGCAGCGCGCTGACCGCGATGGTGTCCCCGTCCCGCAGTACCAGGGACTGGGCCTGCGGCAGGATCGTTCCCTCGCGCCGGACCTGGGTGATGTAGACGCGACGGCCGAGCGCCTGCTGCTGGGCCTCGAAGTCGGCGATGCTGCGGCCGACGAGGTCGTGGCGCTCGACCGTGTAGGCGCGCAGCACGGTCTCGTAATAGCCCTCGCCCTCGTCCGGGTTCTCGTCGGGGGCGTCCAGCTCGGCCGCCAGCTCCGCGCTCTCCTTCGCCAGGTCCCGGCGGTAGAGCCGGGGCAGCACGTTGGCGAGGAGCATCGCGCAGAGGATGGTGCCGAGCGGATACGTGACCGCGTAGCCGACCGCGACCAGGTTCTGTTCGGACTTCACCTGGGCGTCGGAGAGGCCGGGCAGGGTGCCGATGGCGTCCTGGGCGACACCGATGGCCGCCGACTGGGTGAGCGCGCCGCTCATGAGTCCGGCGCCGAGGCCGGGTCCGTATCCGAGCACGACGGCGAAGAGCCAGGAGATCAGCAGCCCGGACACACAGACCACGACCGCGTTGACGACCTGGGGCAGCCCGTCCTTCTTCAGGCCCCGGAAGAACTGCGGGCCGACGCGGTAGCCGAGTGCGAACAGGAACATGATGAAGAAGAGGTTCTTCACCGTGCCGTCGATCTGGACGCCGAACTGAGCTCCCAGCACGAGTCCGGCGACCAGGCAGCCCGTGACCGCCCCGAGCGCGATCGCCTTGTAGCGGACCTTTCCGAGCAGGAACCCCAGTGCGACGACCAGGAAGACCAGCAGTTCGGGATGGGGTTCGAAGATGTTGCGGTTGAGGAAATCGATCATTCAGGCTCCCAGGACGCCGACGAGGATGGGACCGGTCAGAGGCAGCAGGAAGTTGGAGAGTGCGTACGTGATCGTGTAGCCGAGCAGCGGCACCGAGCTCTGCGCCACCTGGGTGATGGAGGTGATCGCCGGGGTCGAGCACTGCTGGCCCGCGATGGCGCCGATCAGCAGCGGCTTCTCGATCTTCAGGACCGTCAGTCCGACGATCAGGGAGATGGTCGCGGGGATCAGCACCATGGCGATCCCGGCGAACGGAAGCAGTGCGCCGTACTCCTTCAGCAGCGGCCAGGCCTGTGGCCCGGCGGTCAGCCCGGTGCAGGCGATGAAGACGGCAAGACCCAGGTCCTTCAGCGTGTTCGCGGCCTGCGGGGGGAAGGCCCCGAAGGTCTGTTTGCGGGAGCGGAACCAGCCGAAGAGCAGCCCGGAGACCAGGCAGCCGCCGCCGGTGCCGAGCGACAGCGGGATGTCGCCGATCCGGACGACGATCTGGCCGATCAGCGAACCCGCCACGATGCCGAGGCCCAGGTAGATGAAGTCCGTGGCGTCGTTCTTGACGACTGCACCGATCTTCGCGACGAGCCTGTTGAGGCCGGAACGGGCGCCGACCAGGGTCAGTACGTCACCGCGCTGCACCGTGGTCTCGGCCGATGCGGGCAGATGCTGGTCGTTGCGCAGCACATCGGTGATGTACACGCCGTCCCGGCGGAACTCGGGGTGGTCCTTCTCCAGCTGGGCGATCGTCGACCCGGCGGTGGCCTTCTCGGTCACCGCGACCTGACGGGTGGCCAGCGGGGTGTCGAGGCCGGGTACCGACGGGGTCTCCGGACCGATCTCCCGGCCGGCCTCGATGATCCCGCGCCGCCGGCCCACCAGCTGGACCAGATCGCTGAGCGTCAGCTCCAGATCGGGGGAGGGGTCCAGCAGTACGCTGCCGCGCTTGACGCCCTCTACGGTGACGGCGCCGCCGAGCGAGGCCTCCAGCTCGCCGATCCGCCGGCCGTCGGCCAGGGTCACCAGGAACGTACGGCCGACCGTGCGGGGCAGCGCCTCGCGCTCGTCGGACTCCAGCCCGCGGACGCCGCCGCGCATCTTCTCCCAGAGTTCGCGTGAGGCGTCCGCCAGGTTGATGCGCAGCAGCATCGGCATGATCTGGCTGGTGTACAGCACGATGGTGACCAGGCCGAAGAGGTAGCAGACGGTGTACGCGGTGGCGACGTGCCCCTGGTACTGGGTGATCTGGGCGGCGGTCAGGTCGTCGAGCTTGCCGATGGCCTCGGTGGCCGTACCGACCACGGCGGACTCGGTCGCCGCGCCCGCCAGGATGCCCGAGGCGGTACCCACGTCGAGGTCGAATGCCTTGGCCAGACCGAAGGCGATGCCGAGCACACAGACCAGTTCGATCAGGCACAGGGCGAAGAAGCGCAGGCTCTTGCGGTTGAGGTTGGCAAAGAACTGAGGCCCGGCCAGATAGCCCAGCGAGAAGATGAACAGCGCGAAGAAGACCGTCTTGACGTCCTCGTTCACGCTCACGTGCCGGGTGCCGATCAGCAGCGAGACGATCAGGGTGCCGCAGATACCGCCGAGAGTGATGGGGCCGACGCGGATCTTGCCCACGAGATAGCCGAGGGACAGGCAGAGGAAGAGAGCAAGTTCGGGATGGTCGCGGATTACGCCCATCCGGCGTCACCCACCCTGGGTGACAAGAGTGATCATTAGGCACATAAGGGCGAAATTAACAGAGTGTGAGATGGGTGGCATGTCCGGTTCGCCGTCGATGTGCGGAGGAGGGGCAACGGCTCTTCCCGGGGGCGTTGTTCCAGTCATCGGCCCGGCTGCTGTTCTCGGCCACCGTCCGGCGCTCGGCTTCGGGGAAAGAACGCGGAGGTGCCCCTGAGTGGCCCCTGGGTGCGACGTCCCGTTCACCTTCCGGCGGGCGCGGCCGACGGAAACGGGGGTAAGGGGAGGTGTTTCGGGGCTCTGCCGGAAATCTGGCGCCTTCGGGTCGGCTTCCCGGTGCCGGCTGCAAGATCCACTCCCAACAGGGCTTTCACCTGCGGGAATTCGGGAATCGATCGGTCCGCTTCTCATGGTTGCGCGCTTTGGCAAGCCTTCGGCCGGACACGGTCTCGTGACTTGCAGGACACGCTCGCGCAACGGAAGCGTCTTCAAGTCTTGACACCCACCCCTCCCAGGCAGCAACCTTCCGACATCGACGCATGGGAGCGCTCCCACATCGCAAGAGGAATTTTCGCGCGAACGGCACTGCCCGTGTCCTCCCCCCTGAACCATTCGGCACCCGCACCCACCAGTGCGTATGCCACGCAGTGAGCCAGTCCCACCTTGGAACAAGGAGTAGTGGAATGCGTATCACCCGCACCGTTGCCGGTCGCAGCCGCAGAGTCGCGGTTCTGGCCACCACGGGCCTGACAGCCACGGCCCTGTTGCTGACCGGCTGCAGCAGCGACTCGGACTCGTCGGACGACACGTCCTCCGATGCGAACGGGAAGATCACGCTGACCGTCGCCGACTTCGGGCAGTTCGGCTACAAGGAAGCCGGCCTCTTCGCGAAGTACCACGAGCTGCACCCGAACATCACGGTGAAGGAAGACACCACCGCCGATGAGAAGGTCTACTACCCCAAGCTGCTCCAGCAGCTGAACTCGGGCAGCGGTCTGGCCGACGTCCAGGGCCTCGAGGTCGGGCGCATCAAGGAGCTCGTCGACACGAAGGCGGACCAGTTCGCCGACCTGAGCAAGGTCATCGACGTCAACGAGTGGGTGTCCTGGAAGGAGAAGCAGGCCACCACCAAGGACGGCAAGGTGATCGGCGCGGGCACCGACATCGGCCCGATGTCGCTCTGCTACAACACCGAGCTCTTCAAGAAGGCCGGTCTGCCGACCGACCGCAAGGAAGTCGCCGCCAAGATCGCCGGGGGCTGGGAGGACTACCTCGCGCTCGGTGAGGAGTACAAGAAGAAGGCGCCCGCGGGCACGTACTTCATGGACTCCGCCAGCGCCATGTACAACGCCGTCGTCAGCTCGAACGCGAAGCAGTACTACGACGAGAGCGGCGAGGCGATCTACAAGGACAGCCCCAGCGTCAAGCAGGGCTGGGACCTGGCGGCCGAGGCCGCGGACAAGAAGCTGACCCAGGGCCTCGCCCAGTTCAGCGACCCGTGGAAGGCCGCTCTGCGCAAGAGCACCATGGCCACCGTCGCCTGCCCCGCCTGGATGGCCGGTCAGATCTCGGTGAACGCCGGTGACGCCAACAAGGGCAAGTGGGACATCACCACCGCCCCGGGTGCGACCGCCGCCAACTGGGGTGGCTCCTTCCTCGGAGTCCCGAAGGCCGGCAAGCACGTCAAGGAGGCCGGTGAGCTCGTCAAGTGGCTGACCGCCCCCGAGCAGCAGGCCGCCGTCTTCAAGGCGATCGGCAGCTTCCCGTCCAACAAGGGCGCGTACGACCTGCCCGACGTGAAGACCGCCAAGCTCGAGTACTTCAACAACGCACCGATCGGTGAGCTGTACGCCGACGAGGCCAAGTCCATCCCCGAGACCGTTCTCGGCCCGAAGGACGGCATCATCAAGGACACCATCTCCACCCAGATCAACAACATGGAGCAGCGCGGCACCAAGCCCGACGACGCGTGGAACGCAGCGACCAACGCGATCGACAAGGCGATCGGCTGACGGTCGTAGCAGCGGGCGGCCCCCGGGCCGCCCGCACCTGCGTGTCCCCACCCCATGGGGCACCGGGGGCCGAGGAGCGGTAAGCCTCGCGGAGGGCTTGCACGGGGCGACCGGGTACTTCCCGGCCGCCCCGTGGAAGCCCACCGCACGCGCGTGTCGCCGACGGCCCCGGCCCATCCCGCCCGGCCCCGTGCCCGGGTGACCAAGCAATCCAGGGAAGGACTCCCGCCCGTGGCCACCTCGACTCCCACCCGGGACGCATACGCCCCGCCACCCCCGAAGAAGCCGGCGAGCGCCCGCCGGCAGACCTGGCGCAGCCGCCTCTGGCGGTTCGACGACAAGGCGTCGCCGTACGCCTACATAGCCCCGTTCTTCCTCGTCTTCGGTGCCTTCGGGCTCTACCCGCTGATCTACACCGGCTGGATCGCCCTGCACCGGGTCGAGATGACCGGCCTGGACCAGATGGAGTGGGTCGGCTGGGACAACTTCGACAGGATCCTGCACGACTCGGAGTTCTGGACGGCCGTCAGCAACACCTTCCTGATCGGTGTCATGTCGACGGTCCCGCAGCTGCTCGTGGCCCTGGGCCTGGCGCACCTGCTGAACTACAAGCTCCGTGCCAGCACCTTCTGGCGGACGGTCATCCTCACCCCGTACGCCACCTCGGTGGCCTCCGCGGCCCTCGTCTTCGCCCTGGTCTTCCGGGCCGACGGCGGTCTGCTGAACTGGGCGCTGGAGTTCGTCGGCCTGGGTGACACCAACTGGGCCAACGGCCACTGGACGTCCAAGATCGCCATCTCCGTCATCGTGATCTGGCGCTGGACCGGCTACAACACCCTGATCTACCTCGCCGCGATGCAGGCCGTTCCGTCCGATCTGTACGAGGCCGCCTCGCTCGACGGAGCCTCGCGCTGGCAGCAGTTCCTCAAGGTGACGATTCCCTCGCTGCGGCCCACGATCCTGTTCACGATCGTCATCTCGACGATCGGTTCCATGCAGCTGTTCGGCGAGCCCCTGCTGCTGGAGGGCGGCACCCTCGGCGCGATCGGCGGCAACGAGAACCAGTACGAGACCCTCAGCATCTACCTCTACAACTACGGCTGGAACCTGGGGCATCTCGGTCCGGCCGCCGCAGTGGCCTGGGCGATGCTCGCCCTCCTGCTGATCATCGCCGCGGTCAACTGGCTCATCGGCCGCTTCGTACGCAAATCCGCGGTCTGACCGGGAGCGATATCCATGACCATCACCAGCCCCACCAAAGTCCCGGCTTCCGTCCTCCCGGCGCGCACCGCGCACCGTGCGCCGAAGCGCGCGAGCCGTTTCAAGCCCGGTGCCGGGCAGCAGCTGAAGGGCGGTCCCTTCGCCTACATCGCGCTGACCGTCGTCGGCATCGGCTCGCTGCTGCCGCTGTACTGGACCCTGGTGGCCGCGTCCCACACCCAGGACGAAGTACTGGCCTCCACCCCGCCGTTCCTGCCCGGCGACCGGTTGTTCCACAACCTCGACGCCGCCTGGAACCAGGCCCACCTGGGCAAGGCGATCCTCAACAGCTTCATCGTCTCCAGCTGCATCACGCTGGCGACGCTGTTCTTCTGCACCCTGGCCGGCTACGCCTTCGCCAAGATGCGATTCCGCGGCCGCGGCGCGCTGATGACCGGCGTCATCGCGACTCTGACCATCCCGCCGCAGCTCAGTGTCGTCCCGCTGTTCATGATGATGTCCGACCTCGGCTGGAGCGGAAGCCTGGAGTCGGTGATCTTCCCGACCCTGGTCAGCGCGTTCGGCGTGTTCTTCATGCGGCAGTACCTGACCGAGGCGCTGCCGTACGAGCTGATCGAGGCCGCCAAGATCGACGGCGCGAGCAACTTCCGCATCGTGCGCAGCGTCGTGCTCCCGGTGGCCCGTCCCGCGATGATGGTGCTGGGCATGCTCACCTTCGTCCAGGCGTGGAACGACTTCTTCTGGCCCTACCTCGCGCTGAACCAGGAGAACCCCACCCTTCAGGTCGCCCTCGGCCAGCTGAAGGCCTCCTACACCCCCGACGAGAGCATCGTGATGGCCGGCGGACTGATCAGCACGCTGCCGCTGCTCGTGGTGTTCGTCGTCTTCGGCAAGCAGATCGTCGGCGGGATCATGTCCGGCGCCGTCAAGGGCTGACATACCCCCGGTCACTTCCTCCCGGAACTCCCGTGCGACCCGTACCTGACCGCGGGTTGTACGGGCTCCGGAGTTCCACCCCCTGTCCGTCCACCCCTGGGAGCGCTCCCGCATGACTGCCGTACGACCCGACATCGCCCCGAAGCAGGCGCCCGAGGCAACGCAATTCCCGACGGGCTTCGTCTGGGGGGCGGCCACCGCCGCCTACCAGGTCGAGGGCGCCGCTGCCGAGGACGGCCGCACCCCCTCCATCTGGGACACCTTCAGCCGTACGCCGGGCAAGGTCCGCAACGGCGACACCGGAGACATCGCCGCCGACCACTACCACCGCTTCCGCGACGACGTGGCGCTGATGAAGCAGCTGGGGCTGAAGGCGTACCGCTTCTCCATCTCCTGGTCCCGCGTGCAGCCCACCGGCCGCGGACCCGCCGTCGAACGCGGCCTGGACTTCTACCGCAAGCTCGTCGACGAACTGCTCGAAGCCGGCATCGCGCCCGTCGCCACCCTCTACCACTGGGACCTGCCCCAGGAGCTGGAGGACGCCGGCGGCTGGCCGCAGCGGGTCACCACCGACCGCTTCGCCGACTACGCCGCGATCATGGCCGGCGCACTCGGCGACCGGGTCGCGACCTGGACCACCTTCAACGAGCCGTGGTGCTCGGCCTTCCTCGGATACGGCTCCGGTGTGCACGCTCCCGGCCGCACCGAGCCCGCCTCCGCCCTGCGGGCGGCCCATCACCTCAACCTCGCCCATGGCCGGGCGATCGAGGTTCTGCGCGATCAACTCCCCGCTGGTGCGCAGACCTCGGTCACCCTCAACCTCCACCAGGTCCGCCCGCTGACCGCGAGCGCGGCCGACGCGGACGCCGCCCGCCGGATCGACGCGGTCGGCAACCGGATCTTCACCGGCCCGATGCTGCGCGGTGAGTACCCCGAGGACCTGCTCGCCGACACCGCGCACCTGGTGGACTGGTCGAAGCTGGTCCAGGACGGCGACCTGGCCGCGATCTCCCGTCCGGTCGACGTCCTGGGCATCAACTACTACACGCCGACGCTGGTCTCCATGCCCGAGAAGGGCGAGAGCGGCTCTGGCAACGATGTCCACGGCGCCAGCGACCACTCCCCGTGGCCCGGCTCCGAGCACGTCGCCTTCCACCTCGCCGAGGGGAAGGAGCGCACCGCGATGGACTGGCCGATCGACCCCAACGGGCTCTACAACCTGCTCATGGACGTCACCCGCGACCACCCCGGCCTGCCGCTGATGGTCACCGAGAACGGCGCCGCCTTCGACGACTACGTCTCGCCCGAGGGCCGGGTGGAGGACCCCGAGCGGATCGCCTACCTGCACGGCCATCTCGACGCCGTGCAGCGTGCGGTGGCCGACGGAGCGGACGTGCGCGGTTACTTCCTCTGGTCGCTGATGGACAACTTCGAGTGGGCGTACGGCTATTCGAAGCGTTTCGGCACCGTGTACGTCGACTACGCCTCCCAGCGCCGCATTCCCAAGTCGAGCGCCTACTGGTACTCCGATGTGATCCGCCGTCACGCACTGCCGCAGGGCGGCCTTTCCTGACCGCACCCCGCCCGGCAGACGCTGCCGGCCGCATCACCCGCACCACCCCTGAGACCCGGCCCCGTGCCGGGTCTCAGTCGTGTCCCGGGTGCTTTCCCCCGCCCCGGCGCCGCGACCTGCGGGACCCGCTTGACCACGCGCGTAGAGTGGGAGCGCTCCCACTCTCCGGTCGGGGAGCGGCCGACCAGTCCCGTTGAGTGTCAAGGGATCCAACACCAGGACTTGGTTTGGTTATCCGACTGTGAGAAATTGACCGCGAACGGGAGGCAGCCATGGCGGCAGCGCGAGTACGGAGCGGGGGCCGGCCCACGCTCGAAGAGGTCGCGGCACGGGCGGGGGTGGGGCGCGGTACCGCCTCGCGGGTCATCAACGGCTCACCGCGGGTCAGCGCGCACACACGGGAGGCGGTGGAGGCGGCCGTCGCCGAGCTCGGGTACGTACCCAACCGCGCGGCCCGTGCCCTGGCCGGGAACCGGACGGACGCCATCGCGCTCGTCGTGCCCGAGTCCGAGAGCCGCTTCTTCACGGAGCCCTACTTCTCCGACATCGTCCGCGGAGTGGGCGCCGCCCTCGCCGACACCGAGATGCAGCTGCTGCTCACCCTCGTCGGCAGCGACCGCGAACGCCGAAGACTCGCTCAGTATCTGACCGCCCACCGGGTGGACGGCGTGCTGCTGGTCTCCGTGCACGCCGATGACCCGCTGCCCGATCTGCTGGAACAGCTCGGCATGCCCGCCGTCATGAACGGCCGCAGGTCCGCCACCGAGCCGCTGCCCTCGGTCGACTCGGACAACTTCGAGGGCGCCCGCGGCGCCGTCGAGCACCTGGTCTCCCGGGGCCGCCGCTCCATCGCCACCATCACCGGGCGGCTGGACGTCTACGCCGCCCAGCGACGCCTCGACGGCTACCGCAAGGCCGTGGCCGACGCCGGCCTCGAACCGGACGAGCGGCTGATCGCCCCCGCGGACTTCTCCGAGGAGGGCGGCGTCCGGGCCATGCGCGAACTGCTCGCCCGCCGCCCGGACGTGGACGCGGTCTTCGCCGCCTCCGACCTGATGGCCGCGGGCGCCCGCCAGGTGCTGCGCGAGGCCGGCCGGCGCATCCCGGACGACGTGGCCCTCGTCGGCTTCGACGACTCGTCCGTGGCCCGGCACATGGACCCCGCGCTGACGAGCGTGCGCCAGCCGATCGAGGAGATGGGCCGCGAGATGACCCGGGTTCTCCTGGCGGAGATCGCGGGCGAGAACACCGAGCGCCCGCAGATCGTGCTGCCGACCGAACTGGTGGTCCGGGACTCGTCTTGAGGGCGGGCCAGGGGGGAATCATGACTACACCCCGCCCTCTTTCGCGTAACCGGCGGTGAGAGCGATACGGGCGCCTTCCCGCGCTCGTCCTTCCGGGGCCCGGGGGAGGCCCGCGGCGAGCCTCCCCTGCGGGCCGGGGCCCGGGTGGCTGCGAGGGCACGGACACCCTGCCCCCCGGCTGCCCCCACCGCCGGCCCCCCTCCGGATCAGGCAGTGGGCACCGGCAACTCGTCACACGTCAGTACCGGCCTCATGGACAGGGGCAGGCTCGGCGGTGAGGAGTGCGGTGATCTCCTGGGCGAGTTCCGGGCCGAGCGCCCCCCAGCCGTCCTTGTAGCCGTAGACGCTCGCCAGGGTGCGGGCGTCGTAGTCGCCGTTCATGATCTCGATGTCGCCGGTGGTGATGAGTGCCGGGTGGGCGACGCCGACAGCGCCCGAGATCTTCAGCAGCTCCTTGCGCAGGGTGCGCAGGTAGACGGCGGCCCGAGTGGCCTTCGAGGGTGCGTCGACGCCGCGCACCAGCCACGGGTCCTGGGTGGCGATGCCGGTGGGGCACTTGTCGGTGTGGCATTTCTGCGCCTGGATGCAGCCTATGGACAGCATCGCCTCGCGGGCGACGTTGATCATGTCGACACCCAGGGCGAACGCGACGACGGCGTTCTCCGGCAGGCCGAGCTTGCCGGAACCGATGAAGGTGACGTCGTCCGTCAGACCCCGCTCCGCGAACGTGCCGTAGACGCGGGAGAAGCCCATCCGGAACGGCAGCGACACCGAGTCGGAGAAGATCAGGGGAGCCGCCCCGGTGCCGCCCTCGCCGCCGTCGACGGTCACGAAGTCGACCCCGCGGTCGCCCCGCGCCATCAGCGTGGCCAGCTCCTCCCAGAAGCTCATCTCTCCCACGGCGCTCTTGATCCCGACCGGCAGACCGGTCGCGTCGGCGATCAGCTCGACGAAGTCGAGCATCGAGTCGACGTCGTGGAACGCGGTGTGCCGAGAGGGCGAGGCGCAGTCCTCGCCGACCGGGATGCCGCGGATCTCGGCGATCTCGGGCGTCACCTTCGCGCCCGGCAGCAGCCCGCCGAGCCCCGGCTTCGCACCCTGCGAGAGCTTGATCTCGATCGCCTTGACCGGGGCGCCCGCGACCACGTCCTTGAGCCTGTCGAGGCTGAAGGTGCCGTCCTCGTTGCGGCAGCCGAAGTACGACGTCCCGATCTGGAGGATGAGGTCGCCGCCGTTGCGGTGGTACTGCGAGAGGCCGCCCTCGCCCGTGTTCTGCATCGCGCCGGCCATCGCCGCGCCCTTGTTGAGGGCCGTGACGGCCGGGCCGGACAACGATCCGAAGCTCATGGCCGAGATGTTCACGACGCTCGCCGGCCGGAACGCCCTGGCGCGCCCGCGCGGGCCGCCCAGCACCTTGGCCGAGGGCAGCGGGCTCTGCGGATCGTGCAGATCGGGCAGCGTGCCGGCGAACGTGCGCTGCTTCACGTACGCGTGCCCCTGCACGTGCTCGACGTCCACGTCGGTGCCGAACCCGAAGTAGTTGTTCTCCTCCTTCGCCGACGCGTAGATCCAGGTGCGCTGATCACGGCTGAACGGGCGCTCTTCCTCGTTGGACGTCACGACGTACTGCCGCAGCTCCGGCCCGATCTTCTCCAGCAGGTACCGGGCGTGTCCGACCACGGGGAAGTTTCTGAGCAGTGCGTGCTTCTTCTGGACGAGGTCGCGGGCAGCCACCAGCGCCACTGCTGCTGCGGCGGCCGCTCCGATACTCCGGGCGCGCATGAAACGTTCCTCTCGTCGACTGCTCGATCCGACTTCAGCGCTGCGCGGCGGACGCGGTGAGGCATGCACCGGCGTCCGGCGACGGAACGCCACATGATGCTAGAAGTCTCGTGGAGGGGCAGACGCGGCAGGGTGCGTGAGTGGAACGCGTGCGGCGTGACGTGGCCGGCCACGTCCCTGTTCACGGCGCAGGGGTACGTGGGCCCGCACATGAAGAAGGGCCGATCCGCTTTCGCGAATCGGCCCTTGATCATTCAGGGTGAGTAACGGGACTCGAACCCGCGACATCCTGGACCACAACCAGGTGCTCTACCGTCTGAGCTATACCCACCATGTCCGGGCGTTTCCGACCGGCCGAGAAAAAGTGTACAGGGTCTGAGAGGGTGCTCGCGCCCCCATTGATTCGGCGCCGGTCCCGGCCCCCGAAAGGGCCGTGACCAGCGGCTTTCCCGAGGGCCTAGGCCGAGGGCTGCGAAAGGCGCGCAGCGATCGACTTCGCGCGCTCCGAGTCCGGCCCCGGCTGCGGGACGAAGACGGCCTCGCGGTAGTACCGCAGCTCCGTGATGGAGTCACGGATGTCGGCGAGCGCGCGATGGTTGCCGTTCTTCTCCGGACTGTTGAAGTACGCCCTCGGGAACCAGCGGCGGGCCAGCTCCTTGATCGAGGACACATCGACGATCCGGTAGTGGAGGTAGCCCTCCAGCGACGGCATGTCCCGCGACAGGAAGCCGCGGTCGGTACCGACCGTGTTCCCGCAGAGCGGGGCCTTGCCGGGCTCCTTCACATGCTCGCGGACATACGCCAGGACCTTCTCCTCGGCTTCGGCCAGGGTGGTGCCCCCGGCCAGCTCGTCGAGGAGGCCCGAGGCGGTGTGCATCTGCCGCACCACCTCGGGCATGGTCTCCAGCGCCGCGTCCGGCGGGCGGATCACGATGTCCACCCCTTCGCCGAGCACGTTCAACTCCGAGTCGGTGACCAGTGCGGCCACCTCGATGAGTGCGTCTTCCGTCAACGAGAGCCCGGTCATCTCGCAGTCGATCCACACCATGCGGTCGTTCATGCGCCCCACCCTACGGGGCGCTCCGCTGTCCCGGCAGGGCCGGGCGACCCGCGGCGTACGCCTCGGAGCCCGGTTTCCCGTGCTCCCCGCGGCCCAGGTCCGGGGCAGCCGTGGACGGACCCGCCGGAGCGGGTACCGGCGCGCGACGGCCCGCGGAGGCCTGAACAGGCACCGCCGGCTCGGTCACCGTGACGACCTGCTCCGGACCACCGCTCTGCGGACGACGGGCCCGGTAGGCGGCCCGGTACGCGGCAGGCGACGAACCCAGCTGACGCCGGAAGTGTCCGCGCAGCGCGACCGGCGAGCGGAAGCCGCAGCGGCCCGCGACCTCGTCGACCGAGTAGTCGGACGTCTCCAGCAGCCGCTGCGCCTGCAGCACCCGCTGGGTGATCAGCCACTGGAGCGGCGCGCTGCCGGTGAGCGAGCGGAACCTCCGGTCGAAGGTCCGCCTGCTCATATAGGCGCGCGCGGCCAGCGTCTCCACGTCGAACTGCTCGTGCAGATGCTCCAGCGCCCAGGCCACGACCTCGGCGAGCGGGTCGGAGCCGATCTCTTCCGGTAAAGACCTGTCGAGATAGCGCTCCTGGCCGCCACTGCGCCGCGGCGGCACGACGAGCCGGCGGGCCAGCGCCCCGGCGGCCTCCGTGCCGTGGTCCGAGCGGACTATGTGCAGACAGAGGTCGATCCCGGCCGCAGTCCCGGCGGACGTGAGCACATCGCCGTCGTCGACGAAGAGTTCACGCGGGTCGACGTGCACCGACGGATAGCGCTTGGCCAGCGTCGGTGCGTACATCCAGTGCGTGGTCGCCGGGCGGCCGTCCAGCAGCCCGGCCGCGGCGAGCACGAAGGCACCCGTGCACAGCCCCACGATGCGCGCACCCTCTTCGTGGGCGCGACGCAGCGCGTCGAGCGCCTCCACGGGCGGTGGCGAGGTGATCGAGCGCCAGGCAGGCACCACGACGGTGCCGGCCCTGCTGATCGCCTCCAGCCCGTAGGGCGCGGTCAGTTCGAGTCCCCCCGTGGTGCGCAGCGGTCCCTCTTCGCCGCTGCACACGAGCAACCGATAACGCGGAACTCCCGCGTCCTGGCGGTCGATCCCGAACACCGAGAGCGGAATGGAGCTCTCGAAGATAGGGCCACCGCTGAACAACAGCACGGCGACCACCTCACGGCGTCGGCGCCCGCTCAGCTTCCGTACAGCCTCCGTTGCGGTGGCGGAGTCCTGGCTCATGACGCTAAGCCCCCCTCGGTGTTCGCGTCTCCCTGGTCCTTACGGGCCTGTCGCACCTGCACGTGTCCCCTCGGTAGTGCACGAGTCCCCAGCCTTCGACACCCAAGATCGAATCTACTGCGTCCCGTGGTGCCGCCGTGACAAGTTCACCAACCGGCTTTATGTCGACAAGGCAACCTGGCGGGAAGCATTCGATCACGAAGCGTTTCACTCGTGAGTCGTGCAGGGAAGTGCGCGTGGCGTTCATGGCCCGTCCCCATGGGGTGGAAGCGTACCGCTCGGTCTCCTTCTGCCTGCTGGCAAGGGGGCTGATCGGCCAATTCGACAAGGATTCGACTGCGCCGTGAAGTTGGCTGAAAATATACGGTCGCGTGTGCGGAAATCAGTCGTTCTACCGGCGCACTACCCGTGGGGTGCAGTCACTCCCGTGCGCCCCCTCGCCCGATCCGAGGGCCGGATCGGGCGCCGAACGGGGTGTGGACCGGGGTGCGGACAGGGAGTCCTCGCGGGCAGCCGCGCGGGCGGACCGGCGGAGCAGTACCCGGCAGGTCACGGTGATGGCGGTCAGGCCGAACGCGACGGTCGCGGCGCCGCCCGCGGAGTCGCCCTGGGCGAGCAGGACGACGGGTACCAGCAGGCAGCCGAATGCCGCCCAGCGGACCACGTCGGTCGCCGGCTGTGCGGCGGGTTCCGGATGGGTGGGGGGAACGGGTGCGGGCACGGAGTGCTCCCTGGGGCGGCTCGGGTGGCGCTCCGGTCGGTACGGAACGCGGAGGGCGCCGCAGCAGGTGTGCGGTCCATGGTCACGTGGCTAACGGACCGGGCCCCGGCCGGTCACCGATTGCGGCCGTCCGGGTCCCGTGACGTCGGTGTACCGCGCAACCGGCATTGCCATACGGGGCGGTCTCGGGCATGCTCCGTGAAACGTCGCACGCGCTTTGCGCGGGTCTGGCAGTGGAGGAGTGGCGCCGTACCCTTGGGGGTAAGGGGTTGGGAAGATGTTTCCCGGACACCACTACACCGCCCGCTGACGCACGTTCTCCACGTCGCTCTCCTCACGAGGACTCTCTTCGCCGAGACACCGATGGCCGGTCACGAAATCCCCGAACCCGCGGACCGCAAGCAGGTAGCCGACCCCAGGTCGGACCAGCAGGCGGCCGAAGAAGCATGTCATTCCTGCGATCCCGCCTTCCGGCACGGCGTCGTCGTCGGTTTCGACGGCTCGACCTCCAGTGAGCGGGCCCTCGCGTATGCCATCGGCATGGCCCGGCGGACCGGCTCCGGCCTGATCATCGTCCATGTCGCCAACCGGCTGCCGACCACCGTCTGGGCAGGCTGCGAGCCGCCCGTCTTCGTGGACGTCCCGGATCACCGCACCGAGGTCCTCGGCCTGGAGCTCGCCTGCGCGGACTACCTCTCAGAGGTGCCGTGGGTGCTCGTCGAGCGCGGCGGGGACATCTGCCACGAGCTGGAGGAGGTCGGCCGGGAGTACTCGGCCGACGCGATCGTGGTGGGCTCCACGCACGGGATCGTCGGCCGGATCTTCGGCTCGGTGGCGGGCCGGCTGGCACGCCGGGCGCAGCGCCCGGTCGTCGTCATCCCGTAGTTGCCCGCTGAACCGCTGGTTGCCCGTCGAACCGGCTGTTGCCCGTTGAACCGGTAGCTGCCCGCGGGGTCGGCAGTTTCCCGCTGAACCGGCAGCTGCCCGTCGGGTCGGCAGTTGCCTGCCAGGCCGGTAGTTGCCCGTTAAACCGGCAGTCTTCCGCCGAACCGGCGGTCTCCTGTGTCGACGGCCACCCTGTGCCTGTGTCCGCAGCCGCCCTGCGCACCCCCGCATCCTGCGCCGCCGTGCCCTGCGGCCTCCACGGGGCGTGTTCCTTCCGCCCGTTCGCCGTATCGACCGGGCGGCGGTCGGATGTGGGCCGGATGCGGGCGGTCTGTTTTTGGTCGGTTCTCAGCCCGGCAGTGATCGGCTTCGGCCAACGGCCGGTCTCTTTTCGTCACGACAGAGCGGACGTGGCGTCAACTCGCCTACGGAAACAGCACGAATGACGAAGCTACCGGTCCGTAGATGTGGATTGTGCGCTTGTGAAGGGTACATAAAAGCCACTGGAGACAGCACGATTGCATGTGAAGGGAGCCCGCCGTGGACAACGACGTCTCTGCGGGAAACACCAGCACCTCCACCCTCGGCCATCTCGCCCTGGGACTCACGCTGTTGGCATTCGGGATCGGTCACACAGGGGCCGTGGACGGGGTGACGGCGGCCGATGCCGTCTCGCTCGCGCTGTATGTCGGCGGTATCGCCCTGTTCGTCGCCGGACTCCTGGAGTTCCGCGGCGGCAACGGCTTCAACGGCACCGCCTTCGCCGGACTGGGCGCCTTCTGGTTCACCTGGGGCACCGGTGCCGACGCCCGGGTGTCGGACCATGCGGCAGGGCTGTTCCTGCTGCTCTGGGCCCTGTTCGCGCTCACGCTGACCCTCGGGGCATCAGGTCGCGGTCTGCTCGGCCAGGGGACGTACGGGCTGCTGTTCGCGGCCCTTCTGCTCCTGGGTGTCGGGCAGTTCGCGGACAGCGGCTTCCTGGGCAGGGCGGGCGGCTGGTTCGCCGCGGTGGCCGGTCTCGCCGCCTGGTACGGAGCGACCGCCGCGTCGGCCCACTGGCCGACGTCGGTGCCGAAGCGGGCTGCCGGCCGAGGAGTGACGGCCACCGGCTGAGGCAGCGGCCAGGGCCGGTCCGGGGGCGGCACCGGCCCGTACGGGAGAGCGGCCCCGTACCCACGGGCAGGATCGTGGGTACGGGGCCGCTCTTGGCGTCTGTGGCGGCGCGGCTACTCGACGGTGACGGACTTCGCCAGGTTGCGCGGCTTGTCGATGTCACGGCCCATGGCGAGGGCCGTGTGGTAGGCGAAGAGCTGGAGCGGGATCCCCATCAGGATCGGGTCCAGCTCGTTCTCGTTCTTCGGGACGAGGATCGTGTGGTCGGCCTTCTCCTGCTCGCGGTGGGCCACGGCGAGGATGCGGCCGCTGCGGGCCTTGATCTCCTCCAGGGCCGCGCGGTTCTTCTCCAGCAGGTCGTCGTCCGGCACGATCGCGACCGTGGGGAGCGCGGGCTCGATGAGCGCGAGCGGACCGTGCTTGAGCTCGGAGGCGGGATAGGCCTCGGCGTGGATGTACGAGATCTCCTTGAGCTTCAGGGAGGCCTCCAGTGCGACGGGGTAGCCCCGGACCCGGCCGATGAACATCATCGACTGCGCGCCCGCGTACTCCTCGGCCAGCTTCTTGATCTCGTCCTCCGACTCCAGGATCCGGTCGATCTGCTCGGGCAGCCTGCGCAGCCCCTCGATGATCCGCTTGCCGTCGGAGACCGACAGGTCGCGGATGCGGCCCAGGTGCAGGGCGAGCAGCGCGAAGGCGACCACGGTGTTGGTGAAGCACTTGGTGGAGACGACGCAGACCTCGGGGCCCGCGTGGACGTACATGCCGCCGTCCGCCTCGCGGGCGATCGCCGAACCGACGACGTTCACGACGCCGAGGACCCGGGCGCCCTTGCGCTTGAGCTCCTGGACGGCGGCCAGCACGTCGTACGTCTCACCGGACTGGGAGACCGCGACGTACAGGGTGTCGGGGTCCACGACCGGGTTGCGGTAGCGGAACTCGGACGCGGGCTCCGCGTCCGCGGGGATGCGGGCCAGCTCCTCGATGAGGCCGGCGCCGATCATGCCCGCGTGGTACGAGGTGCCGCAGCCCAGGATCTTGATCCGGCGGACCCCGCGGGCCTCGCGGGCGTCCAGGTTCAGGCCGCCCAGGTGCACGGTGGAGAAGCGGTCGTCGATGCGGCCGCGCAGCACGCGGTCCACGGCTTCGGCCTGCTCGGAGATCTCCTTGTGCATGTACGTGTCGTGGCCGCCCATGTCGTACGACTCGGCCTCCCACTCCACCGTGGTGGGCGTGGCCGTCGTGGTCGAGCCCTCGGTGGTGTACGTACGGAAGTCGTCGGCCTTGAGGGTGGCCATCTCGCCGTCGTCCAGCGTGACGATCTGGCGGGTGTGGGCGACCAGGGCGGCGACGTCGGAGGCGACGAACATCTCCTTCTCGCCGATGCCGAGCACGACCGGGGAGCCGTTGCGGGCGACGACGATGCGGTCGTTGAAGTCGGCGTGCATGACGGCGATGCCGTAGGTGCCCTCGACGGACTTCAGTGCCTCGCGGACCTTCTCCTCCAGGGAGTCCGCCTGCGAGCGGGCGATCAGATGGACCAGCACCTCGGTGTCGGTCTCGGAGAGGAAGACGACGCCGTCGGCGACGAGCTTCGCGCGGAGCTCGGAGGCGTTGTCGATGATGCCGTTGTGGACGACGGCGACCTGGTTGCCGGCGTCCAGGTGCGGGTGGGCGTTCTCGTCGCTCGGGGCGCCGTGGGTGGCCCAGCGGGTGTGGGCGATGCCGGTGGTGCCGGTGAAGCGCTTGGGGACCCGGGACTCCAGCTCGCGGACCCGGCCCTTGGCCTTGACCATCTTGAGCGCGGCGGGCTTGCCGGCCGCCGGCTTTCCGGTGATGACGATGCCCGCGGAGTCGTAACCCCGGTACTCCAGCCGCTGCAGACCCTCCAGCAGCAGCGGGGCCACGTCACGCTTTCCGATGTAACCGACGATTCCGCACATAGAGCCTCTGCCCTTCCATCGACGTACAGGTGCAAACAAGTAAGGAAACGCAGGGGTGAACGGCTCGGCTCAGCCGTAGACGATCCGGCGCAGCTGGCGGAGCGAGAGCTCCGGCGGCGCGACTGCCCGGTGCGGCAGCTCGGCCGAGATCCGTTCGAAGATCTCCGTGTTGACGAGGCCGCCGGACTGCAGTTCGCGGTGGCGTCGGCGGACGAAGGTGTCGGTCGTCTCGTCGAAATAGGCGAGCACGTCGAGAATCACCCGGGCCGCCTCGCCGCGCGGGAGCGCGGTGCTGCGTACCAGGTGGTCAATGAGGTCGTCGTACGACGAGCGGCGTTCGAGCACTCGTCGATATTGCGGTGGAAGAAGCTCCAGCGCAACATTCCTGCCCGATATCGGGCAGGAATCCGGTCAATGGGTGCTCGTTCTGCCGTTCTGGACGATTTCGGCACCCCTTCGCCGACGCGCGCGGCCGCCCTGGGCGTATCGAGCGCGGAGGGGGAGTGGGGGAGGCGGGGCGGATTCGGCCAGATGCCCGTGACGGCTCGGCCACGTTCAAGCGCGGCCCAAGTGGGGAAGTGGTCTACACCTTGACCATCCGTGAGGCGCGCGGTACGCATGGTGACGGTTCGAATGGTCAGGAGATCCAGGTGTGAACCAGTAGAAAGGGACCCGGCTTGTGAGACTGCACATGGCGCAGCGCAGTGCTCTTCCCCGTGCTCTACCCCGTCTTCTCGGCTCGCTGCTTCTCGTCACGGCGGCCGGAATCTCCACCGCTTGCATGGCCCCCACGGCGTCCGCGGCAAGCAGTGGCTCCGCCGCGTCGACGCCCCGGCCGCTGGGCCAGGTCGTGCCCGCCCCCGCCTCGGTGAGGCCGGGCGGATCCCCGTACTCCATCACCGGCGCCACCAGGATCCGGGTCGACGGCTCGTCCGGCGAGGTCCGGAAGATCGGCGAATACCTGGCGGGCGTGCTGCGCCCCTCCACCGGGTACGCCCTGCCGGTCACCGGACAGGCCGGCTCCGACGGCATCCGGCTCCGGCTCGGCTCCCACGACAGCGCGCTGGGCGCCGAGGGCTACACCCTGACCGCGGGGCGGGGCTCCGTCACCATCACGGCCCGCAAGCCCGCAGGGCTCTTCCACGGTGTCCAGACGCTGCGTCAGCTGCTGCCGGCCCAGGTCGAGCGCGACAGCCGCCAGAAGGGGCCGTGGAAGGTCGCGGGCGGCAGCATCACCGATACGCCGCGCTACGCCTACCGGGGCGCGATGCTCGACGTCTCGCGGCACTTCTTCTCGGTCACCGAGGTCAAGCGCTACATCGACCAGATCGCGCTGTACAAGATGAACACCTTCCACCTGCACCTCTCCGACGACCAGGGCTGGCGCATCGCCATCGACTCCTGGCCGAAGCTGGCCACGTACGGCGGCTCCACGGAGGTCGGCGGTGGGCCCGGCGGCCACTACACCAAGAGCCAGTACAAGGAGATCGTGCGGTACGCGGCCTCCCGCTATCTGGAGGTGGTGCCGGAGATCGACATGCCCGGCCACACCAACTCCGCCCTCGCCTCGTACGCGGAGCTGAACTGCGACGGCGTCGCGCCCCCGCTCTACACCGGGACCAAGGTCGGCTTCAGCTCGCTGTGCGCGGCCAAGGACGTCACGTACCGGTTCATCGACGACGTCATCGGTGAAGTGGCCGCGCTGACTCCCGGCAGGTACATCCACATCGGCGGTGACGAGGCGCACTCCACCAGCCACGAGGACTACGCCAGGATCATGGAGAGGGCGCAGGCCGCCGTCGGCCGGCACGGCAAGACCGTGATGGGCTGGCACCAGCTCACCGGGGCCACGCCGGTCGAGGGTGCGGTCGCCCAGTACTGGGGCTATGACAGGACGAGCGCCGCGGACCGTCAGCAGGTGGCGGACGCGGCGAAGAACGGCACCAGGCTGGTGCTGTCGCCGGCGGACCGGGTGTACCTCGACATGAAGTACAACGAGGACACCGTGCTGGGCCTGAAGTGGGCCGGTCTGGTCGAGGTGCAGCGCAGTTACGACTGGGACCCGGCGACGTATCTCGCCGACACCCCGGCGGACGCGGTGCTCGGGGTCGAGGCGCCGATCTGGGCCGAGACGCTGACCGACAGCGACGACATCGACGCGATGGCGTTCCCGCGGCTGCCCGGCGCGGCGGAGCTGGGCTGGTCCCCGGCCGAGACGCACGACTGGGACACGTACAAGCTGCGACTGGCGGCGCTCGGGCCGCGGTTCACCGCGCTGGGCATCGACTACTACCGGTCGCCCCAGGTGCCGTGGCCGGCGGAGCCGGCTGCGGCGGGGTGAGCCGTGGGTCCGTCCGGCGGTCGGGGACGTCCTCGACCGCCGGACGGGCTCGATGTGGCTTCGGCCGCCTCGCGGAGTCGTTTCTCGCTCGTGACCCGGGGCGTGGCGGCGGTCGTCAGGGTCAGGCGGTCTTCTTCGCGTCCTCGATGGCCTTCGCGAGGTCTTCGAGGATCGGCGCGCACTTGTCGTAGCTGTAGATCGGCTCGGTGGTGCGCGGGATGACCTGGCCGGCCTTGACGGCGGGCAGCTGCGCCCAGGTGGGCTTGGAGGTCAGCGCGTCGGGCTGCAGGGCCGAGGACCGGTTGTCCATCATGATGATGTCGGCCCCGTACTTGTCGACGTTCTCCCAGCTCAGCTCCTCGAAGAAGCCTGCCGCGTTCACCTTCGGCTCGACGAACTTCACGCCCAGCTCCTGGAAGTACAGGGTGTCGGCGGACGTCTTGGCGAGCGAGACGTAGAAGAGGTCCTGGCTGGCCGAGCCGATCATGACCTTGAGGTTCGGCTTGGACTTCGCGGCGGCGCGCAGCCGGGCCGCCGCCTTCTCGAACCGGGCCTTCGCGTCGGTGACCGTCTTGGCCTTGACGTCGGCGCCGAGGGAGGCGGCGAGGTCCTCGTGGCGCTGGATCGCCTTGGGGATCGTGGTCTGGGCGGCCCACAGGGCGACACTCGGGGCGAGCTTCAGGATCTTGTCCTTGGACGCGTCCGGCACGTACCAGAGGGCGTCCTTCTCCCACATCGCGGTGACCAGCAGGTCCGGGCCGAGCGCCGCGTACTTCTCGACGTTGAACTCGCCCCAGACGTTGCCGAGGATCTCGACCTTGCTGATGTCCAGGTCGCCGGCCTGGACGTCGGCCTTGCCGTCCTTGGTCTTCGTCGGGCCGAAGACGGCCTTGACCTCGACGCCGTAGTCGTGGAGCGCGGCGGCGACACCGGTGAAGGCGACGATGTTCTTCGGGACGGACGTGGCCTCGGCGCTCTGCCCGCGGTCGTCCTTGAAGCTCCAGGGCCCGGCGTCGGCGCCCTTGGAGCCGGTGGAACCGGAGTCCTTCGAGTCGCTGTCACCGCAGGCCGCCAGCACGGCGCCCAGGCCAACGGCGCCGCCCATGGCCAGCAGGCCGCGGCGGGTGGGACGGGACACTCGGGCAGTGCGCATGACGGAGTCCGCTTTCGTACGAGCCGGAGACCGGCCGGTGACAAGTTCGAGCGAAGGTTAGCCTAACCTCACGAACTGTCGAGCCTGCGGATGCCCCCGGCCCCGCTCGCCCTCGCTCACCAGACGACGACGCCGCCGTCCACGTCCCGGGCGAGCACGGCGGCCGCCGTGATGTTGGCCAGCCGCGCCGCCACGTAGTCGCCGGAGTAGCCACTGTGCGCGGCGAGCGCCGCGATGTGCCCGCGCAGCAGCTCGCACTCGGCGAGGAAGGCAGGGACGTCCTCCGGATCCACGCAGAGATTGTCGGTGGCCAGCTGCGGGAGGAACCGGGCCCCGAGGTCGCGCACCGGCTGCGATCCCCACAACGTGGTCCGGCTGCTCTCGAATCCGGCGAGCGTCCGCCCGTGGTCGGGATCGTCCAGGAAGTGGTCCTCGCCGCTCCGACCCCGTACGTAGGTGTGCACAAGGAGGGTCATCCGCCGAACATCTCCCGGCAGTCGTCGAGCCCCTCGACCGTGACCTCGACCGAGCGGTGTTCCTCCCACCGCGCGCGCTCCAGGCGCAGCTGCTGGAGCGTGACTCGTTCACCCCGCAGCGCGGCGACCGTCAGCCCGTCAGGGAGATAGCCGAGCCGCCGCGAGACGCCCAGCGAGCGCGGGTTGTCCGTCATCGCGGACGAGACCGCCGCGCCGGCGCCCAGGCCGTCGAAGGCGAGATGGAGCGCGGCGGCCCGCATCTCGGTGCCGATGCCCCGGCCCTGGTGCGCGCGCCCGAGCCACGAGCCGGTCCTGACCTCACGGGTCACCGCGAAGTCCTTCGCCATCAGGTCCTGCCGCCCGACCACCCGGCCCCCGTGCAGGACGGCGAGGCTCAACGACCATTCCGGTGCCGACCAGTTGGCGATGCTGCCCAGCACATGCTGGAACACTGCCCGGCCGCGCTCGGCGGGCGGGCAGTCGGTCCAGGGGACGGTGAACGGCATGGTGTCCGGGGCGTGCACCCCGTCGGCGGCGACGGAGGCCAGCTCGTCCAGCAACTCCAGGTCCGGGACGCGCAGTTCCAGACGGGTGGTGCGGATGCGGAGCCCGTACAGGGGCCAGTGCTGCGGCTTCATGGACGGACTCTGCCGGGGCCGGGCGGCAGCTGTCGAACGAATTGCGGCGGCCGGTACGAGGCGCGGTCGATCGCCTGCGCCTCCTGGAGTACGTGCGATGCCTGGTCCGCGTCACCCGGAGGTGTCCACGGAACCGGTGCCGACGCTCACCCGGTGACGGGCGGTCGTCCTGTGGGACAACGTCAGGGCGAGAGCGAAGGCCGTGGCGACCGCGGCCACGAGAACGCAGGTGATGAATCCGTCGCGTAGATCACCTGCGGAGCCCAGCAGTGGGCCGAAGGCGGCGACGCCGATGGCGGCGCCCACCTGCCGAGATGCGTTGAACGCAGCGGAAGCCGCACCATGCAGAGCCGTGGGAACGGCGGCGAGGGATTGGGACGTCATGGTCGGAACGAGGACCCCCGCACTGAATCCTGCCGGTAGCAGCGCGATGGCCAGCGGCCATAGTGAGGACAGTGTGCTCGTGAGCGCGACCGCTACCAGGGCGGCGGCCAGCACGAGTTGTCCGCCGACCAGGACCGCGCGGCGCCCGGCGCGTCCGGTGAGGGCTGCCGCGCAGATGCTCCCCAGGGAGATCAGGCCGGTCAGGGGCAGGAACAGCAGACCGCTCGCGATGGCACTGAGGTCGCGACCCTGCTGAAGCATCAGACTCAACGCGAACAGGAGCCCGTAGAAAGTGAAGTTGAACAAGGCGCCCTGCAGTGCGGAGGTGGTAAAGGGCCGGTCGGAGTACACAGCGGTCGGAAGGAGAGGGGCCTTCGCGGTGCGTTCCGCTCGTACGAACGCGAGGAGGCCCACGCCCGCGAGGGTGAACGCTGTGAGTACACCGGGTGTTCCCCACCCCTTGGCCGGGGCCTCGATCAGACCGAAGACGAGACCGCCGATCAGCACGGTCGCGGCGACCATGCCCGCGTAGTCCACGCTTCGGCCCCGACGCGGCACGGACGGCATCGAGCGGATGCTCCACACGATCGCCGGGATGCCGATCACGACGTTGACCCCGAACACCGCGCGCCAGTCCGCCACGGAAACCAGCACCCCGCCGAGGAGCGGCCCTGCGGCCATGCCCATCCCGCCGGCGGCGGCCCACCAGCCGACGAGCTTGTGGCGGGCGTGCTCGTCGGTGGCGGCGGAGGTGGCCAGCACGAGCGCGCTCGGAAGCAGCAGTGCGGCACCGACACCCTGGGTGAGCCGGGCGAGGTTCAGGATCAGCATGGTTCCCGCCGCTGCGCAGACCGCGGAGGAAGCCGTGAAGGCGATCAGCCCCGTGATGAACGTGCGTTTGGCGCCCAGGACGTCAGTGACGGCACCCGATCCGAGCAGCACGGCGGCGAAGCCGAGCGTGTAGGCGTTGACGGCCCACTCCAGCCCCGAACGTGAGGCGTGCAGGTGAGAACTTAACTGCGCCAGAGTCAAGTTCACGATGGTGCCATCGACGTACACCATGAATGAAGCGATCAGTGCGAGAGCGACAACGGCCCTCTTTAGTTCTATGGGCATGGAACTAATCTAGTCATAGTTCGACGCTGATGGAACAACGGTATAGCCTCTGAGGATGCCCACCACGAGCCGGAGCCGGCCACGCGACGACGTGAGCAAGCCGGCGGAACTTGACGTCATGGCGGTACTGAGGGCTCTGGCCGACCCCGTGCGGCTCGATCTCGTGCGCCAGTTGAGGGAGTCCGCAGAACCGATCGCCTGCGGTGCGTTCGACGTTGCGGTCGCCAAGAACACCCTGTCCCACCACTTCAAGACGCTCAGGGAAGCCGGAGTGATCATCACTCACCGCGAGGGCACCGCCGCCCTCAACGTGTTGCAGGAAGACGAGCTCGACGCGGCCTTCCCGGGCCTGCTCGACGCAATCCTGCCCAGGCGGCGTTGAGTACCGAAGAGTCACGCTCGGCCATCACTCAGTACGTCGCTCATAGCGCGAACGCGCGAGGTGACGGGCGCCGAGGAGCAGCTCGCAGGTGGCCGCATTCCGCCGGCCCGGGCGAGGGACGCCAGGATCGTCCACCAGCTGCGCAGCGCCGGCTACCGCATCGGCCCACTACGGACCCTGATGCCGGACCTGCGGCAGGGGCACCGGTCCCAGGACGTCCGAGCCGTGCTGGCGGCCCGGGACGCGAGCATCGCGGCCCGCTCGCGTGCCCTCTTCGATGCGACAGTCGCGCTCGGTGCCGTCCTCGCCACCGAGGCTCAGGGCGGATAGATCATCAGGCGCTGCTGAGCGCCGCGTCATGAGCCGAGCTCGCCCGGTACGCCGACAGGGCCCGGACCGCGCGTCGGCGGTCCGGGCCCTGCTCCGTGCGGTGCCGCCCTGCGGCGGCGGCGCGTCAGCTCTGTGCGGGGTCGTCGTCCGTCTGGTCGGCGCCCTCGGCCGCGCCCGTCTTCTCGCGCATCTTGCGCACCAGCTCCGCCTTCTGGTCGGCCGCACCCTGGCGGTCGAGGTTGCGGTGCGGGCCGTTGTTCTGCCGTTCGGCGCGGGACAGCCTCTTGCGCTGGCCGCCGCCCATGCCCACGGGGTTGTTGATGTTCTTGCTCACGGTCACGGGCTCTCCCGGTAATGATGTGGA
Organism: Streptomyces sp. NBC_00464; assembly: GCF_036013915.1. Classification (NCBI taxonomy): domain Bacteria; kingdom Bacillati; phylum Actinomycetota; class Actinomycetes; order Kitasatosporales; family Streptomycetaceae; genus Streptomyces; species Streptomyces sp. NBC_00464. Next base: position 5,122,692 of record NZ_CP107899.1, read on the forward strand.
GTGATCTACGGATTCGTCGGTGGGGGACGGGCGGCGACGTCGAAGGACGTCAGCGGGGGCCCATCACGCTCTCACTCGTAAATCGGCGTCTGGAAGAACATGACAAAGACGTTACCCGGTTCCGTCGGCCCCGCACACCAACCATGTTGCCGCCCCGGTGCCGGCCGGGCCTCGGCGAGTGCCCGTCGGTGGTCACCGCCCGCCCGGGGGACAGGCCCGGACGGACGATACGGGGCTGCCGCAGACGTTGTCAGTGGTCGCGAGCACACGGACGGTGGAAGCGGGGTGGGGCGGGCCCGGTGACCGGACCCGCCCCACCCGCACACCGTCCCCGGTGTCAGGCCTGCATCCCCAGCTCCCGGGCGATCAGCATCCGCTGCACCTCGCTCGTGCCCTCGCCGATCTCCAGGATCTTGGAGTCGCGCCACATCCGGGCCACCGGGTACTCGTTCATGAAGCCGTAGCCGCCGTGGATCTGGGTCGCCTCACGGGCGTTGTCCACCGCCACGGTCGAGGAGTACAGCTTCGCGATCGCCGCCTCCTTCTTGAACGGCTCGCCCGCCAGCAGCCGCGACGCCGCGTCCCGCCAGCCGATCCGGGCCATGTGGGCCCGCATCTCCATGTCCGCGATCTTGAACTGGATCGCCTGGTTGGCGCCGATCGGCTTCCCGAACGCGTGCCGCTCGGCGGCGTACTTCACCGACTCGTCCACACAGCCCTGCGCGAGTCCCGTCGAGAGCGCCGAGATGGCGATCCGGCCCTCGTCCAGGATCCGCAGGAACTGCGCGTAACCCCGGCCCTCCTCGCCCAGCAGGTTCTCCAGCGGGACGCGGACGTCGGAGAAGGAGAGCTCGCGGGTGTCCGAGGCGTTCCAGCCGACCTTGGAGTACGGGGCCGCGACCGTGAAGCCGGGGGTGCCGGACGGGACGATGATCGAGGAGATGCGCGGGGCGCCGTTCTCCTTGCGGCCGGTGACCGCCGTGACCGTGACCAGTTCGGTGATGTCCGTGCCCGAGTTGGTGATGAAGCACTTGGAGCCGTTGATCACCCACTCGCCCGTCGCCTCGTCGCGCACCGCCGTCGTCCGGGTGCCGCCCGCGTCCGAACCGCCGTCCGGCTCCGTCAGCCCGAACGCGCCCAGCGCCTCGCCCGCACAGAGCTTCGGCAGCCACTGCCGCTTCTGCTCCTCCGTGCCGAAGCGGAACACCGGCATCGCGCCGAGCGAGACCCCGGCCTCCAGGGTGATCGCCACCGACGAGTCGACCCGGGCCAGCTCCTCCAGGGCGATGCCGAGGGCGAGGTAGTCGCCGCCCATCCCGCCGTACTCCTCGGGGAACGGCAGCCCGAACAGGCCCATCCGTCCCATCTCGCGCACGATCTCGTACGGGAACTCATGGCGCTCGTAGAAGTCGCCGATCTTCGGTGCGACCACGTCGTGGGCGAACTCCTCGACGGTGCGGCGCAGTTCCTCGTGCTCGGCGGTCAGCCGGTGGTCCAGGGACATCGGGGGATCACTGCTCCTTGTGGGACTGTGTTTGTTGCACCGAGAGCGCGCGGACGGTACGGGACGGGCTGGGCCGGCCCAGCTGTTCGGCGAGCCACACGCTCGTGGCGGTGAGCTCGTCGAGGTCGACCCCGGTCTCGATGCCGAGGCCGTCGAGCATCCACACGAGATCCTCGGTGGCGAGATTTCCGGTCGCGCTCTTCGCGTACGGGCAGCCGCCGAGGCCGCCCGCCGAGGCGTCCACGGTGGAGACACCGTGCTGGAGCGCGGCGAGGGTGTTGGACAGGGCCTGTCCGTACGTGTCGTGGAAGTGCACCCCGATCGTGTCGGTGTGCACCCCCGACTCGTTCAGCGACGACAACAGGGTCTGTACGTGGCCGGGCGTCGCCACCCCGATCGTGTCGCCGAGCGACAGCTCGTCGCAGCCGAGGTCCATCAGCGCCTTGGCGACCCGGACGACCTGGTGGACGGGGACGGGGCCCTCCCACGGGTCGCCGAAGCACATCGACAGATAGCCGCGCACATGCACCTTGTCCGCCTTGGCGCGGGCCACGACGGGCTCGAACATGGCGAGCGACTCGTCGATCGTGCGGTTGAGATTGCGGGCCGCGAACGTCTCCGTCGCCGAGCCGAAGACGGCGATCCGGCGGGCCCCGAGCGACAGCGCCCGGTCCAGGCCCCGCTCGTTCGGCACGAGGACCGGGAGCGCGACGTCGCCCACGTCCGCGATGTCGCCGAGCATCGGGAACAGCTGCTCCGCGTCGGCCAGTTGGGGCACCCACTTGGGGTGGACGAAGCTCGTCGCCTCGATGGTGGTCAGGCCGGCGACCGCGAGCCGGCGGATGAACTCCGCCTTCACCTCGGTCGGCACGACCGCCTTCTCGTTCTGCAGCCCGTCGCGGGCGCCGACCTCGTGGATACGGACCCGGGCCGGCAGGTCCGGGGCTGCCACGGTCATGGGCAGGGTGCGGTCGGTGGTCGTCATGCTTCCTCCCCGGTGGCGGCCACGGGGACCACTACCGCCAGTACCTGGTCCATGGCCACCGTGGTCCCGGCGGTCACGTCGAGCTCGGTCACGGTGCCGGCGTGCGGGGCGGAGATGACGTGCTCCATCTTCATCGCCTCCACGACGAGGAGGCTCTGCCCGGCCGCGACCTCGTCCCCGACGGCCACCTTCACCACGGTGACCGTCCCGGGCATGGGCGCGGCGAGCGTGTCCGCCCCGGCGCGGGCGGCGCCGGTCAGCGACGCCTCCACCGGGTCGTGATCCCGGACGTGCCAGGTGTCGCCGTCCCGGCCGAGCCAGTGGCCCTCGGGGGAGGTGGCGTACGCGAACGAGTGGGTGACACCGGCGAGTTCGAGCGTGATCCGGCTTCCGTCCACCGTCAGCGTCCTGGCCGTCTCCGCGCTGCCGGGCAGCGGGCCCAGCGGGCCACAGGTGCCCGAGGCGGGGGCCGGTGGCCGGGCGCCCTCGCCGACATGGCCGAACGTCAGCTCCACGCCCGCGCCGCACGGCCGCAGGCCCACCTGGACCGGGTCGTGGCCGGGGATCCGGAAGTGCCGCACCGTCCGCGCCGGGGTGCCGCCGAGCCGCCAGCCGTCACCGGCCGAGAACGGGTCGGCCCACACATCCGTGCGGGCCGGACCGGGAGAGTGCTGCCGCAACAGCGCCGCGGCCGCGTACACCTCCTCCGGGACCCCGTCCGGGACCAGCCCGTCCACCTCGCGCTCCACCAGGCCGGTGTCCAGCTCGCCCGCCACCACGGCCGGGTGGCCGAGCAGCCGGCGCAGGAAGCCCGCGTTGGTCGGGACGCCGAGGACCACCGTGTCCGCGAGCGCCGCCCGCAGCCGGCGCAGCGCCGTCGCCCGGTCGGGGCCGTACGCGATCACCTTCGACAGCATCGGGTCGTACAGGCTGCCGACCTCGCCGCCCTCGGCGAGCCCCGAGTCCGTCCGCACCCCGCCGCCCTGCGGCTCGTGCAGCGCCAGTACCGCCCCGCCCGAGGGCAGGAAGCCGCGGGCCGGGTCCTCGGCACAGATCCGGGCCTCGACCGCGTGCCCGGTGAGGGTGATGTCCTGCTGGGCGTACGGGAGTTGCTCGCCGGATGCGACCCGCAGCTGCCACTCCACCAGGTCGAGGCCGGTGATCAGCTCGGTCACCGGGTGCTCGACCTGGAGGCGGGTGTTCATCTCCATGAAGTAGTACGAGGCCGGGTCGTTGCCCGGGACGATGAACTCCACCGTCCCCGCGCCCACATACCCGCAGGAGCGGGCGGCCTGCACGGCCGCCTCGCCCATGGCCGCGCGCGTCTTCTCGTCGAGCAGGACCGACGGCGCCTCCTCGATGATCTTCTGGTGGCGGCGCTGGAGCGAGCACTCGCGCTCGCCGAGGTGCACCACATGGCCGTGGCCGTCCGCCAGCACCTGGATCTCGATGTGGCGCGGCCGGTCGATCCACCGCTCCACGAGCAGGGTGTCGTCGCCGAACGAGGCGCGCGCCTCGCGCCGGGCGGCGGCGATCTCGTCGGACAGCAGCGCCGCGTCGCGCACCAGCCGCATGCCCTTGCCGCCGCCGCCCGCGGAGGGCTTCAGCAGGACCGGCATGCCGATCTCATGGGCGGCGTCCGCCAGTTGGCCGTCGGTCAGCTCGCTGCCCGTGGAGCCCGGCACCACCGGGACACCGGCCGTGGAGACCGTCTCCTTGGCCCGGATCTTGTCGCCCATCAGCGAGATGGCGGCGGCGGGCGGCCCGATGAAGGCCAGTCCCGCGTCCGCGCACGCCCGCGCGAAGCCCGCGTTCTCGGCGAGGAAGCCGTAACCGGGGTGGACGGCCTGAGCGCCCGTGCGGCGGGCCGCCTCCAGGAGCCGGTCCGCGCTCAGGTAGCTCTCGGCGGCCGGTGCCGGACCGATCCGTACCGCCGTGTCGGCCTCCCGTACGTGCCGGGCGTCCGCGTCCGCGTCGCTGAAGACGGCGACGGAACGCACGCCCAGCTCGCGCAGGGTCCGGATGACCCGGACCGCGATCTCGCCGCGGTTGGCGACGAGAACCGTGTCGAACATCGTCATCAGTTCCTCACATCCGGAAGACGCCGAAGCCGGCGTCGCCCAACGGGGCGTTGGCGCACGCGGTCAGGGCGAGCCCCAGCACCTGCCGGGTCTCCATCGGGTCGATCACGCCGTCGTCCCAGAGCCGGGCGGTGGCGTAGTACGCGTTGCCCTGGGTCTCGTACTGCTCGCGGATCGGGGCCTTGAACGACTCCTCGTCCTCGGCGCTCCAGTCGTCGCCCAGCTGGTCGCGCTTGACCGTGGCGAGGACGGACGCGGCCTGCTCGCCGCCCATGACGGAGATCTTCGCGTTGGGCCACATCCACAGGAAGCGGGGGGAGTAGGCCCGGCCGCACATCGAGTAGTTGCCCGCGCCGTAGGAACCGCCGACCACCACGGTCAGCTTCGGTACGCGCGTGCAGGCGACGGCGGTGACCATCTTGGCGCCGTGCTTGGCGATGCCGCCCGCCTCGTAGTCGCGGCCGACCATGAAGCCCGAGATGTTCTGCAGGAAGACCAGCGGGATGCCGCGCTGGTCGCACAGCTCGATGAAGTGCGCGCCCTTCTGGGCGGACTCGGAGAACAGGATGCCGTTGTTCGCGACGATGCCGACCGGGTGGCCGTGGATGTGCGCGAAACCGGTGATCAGCGTCGTGCCGTACTCGGCCTTGAACTCGGCGAAGCGCGATCCGTCGACGACCCGGGCGATCACCTCCCGTACGTCGTAGGGCGTGCGCGAGTCGACCGGCACCGCCCCGTACAGACCGGCGGGGTCCACCTTCGGCTCGTCGACCTGCTGTACGGACCACGGCAGCGCGCCCCGGTCCGGCAGCGTGGCCACGATGTTCCGCACGATGCGCAGCGCGTGCGCGTCGTCCTCCGCGAGATGGTCGGTGACCCCCGACGTACGGGAGTGGACCTCGCCGCCGCCCAGCTCCTCGGCGGTGACGACCTCGCCGGTCGCGGCCTTCACGAGCGGCGGTCCGCCCAGGAAGATCGTCCCCTGGTTGCGGACGATGACGGCCTCGTCGCTCATCGCGGGGACGTACGCGCCCCCGGCGGTGCAGGACCCCAGCACCGCCGCGATCTGCGGGATGCCGGCCCCGGACATCCGGGCCTGGTTGTAGAAGATCCGCCCGAAGTGCTCCCGGTCCGGGAACACCTCGTCCTGCATCGGCAGGAAGGCGCCGCCCGAGTCCACCAGGTACAGACACGGCAGCCGGTTCTCCAGCGCCACCTCCTGGGCCCGCAGGTGCTTCTTCACGGTCATCGGGTAGTACGTGCCGCCCTTGACGGTCGCGTCATTGGCGACGATCACGCACTCCCGGCCGCTGACCCGGCCGATCCCGGCGATCACCCCGGCGGCCGGTGCGGCGCCCCCGTACAGCCCCTCGGCCGCCAGTGGGGCCAGCTCCAGGAAGGGCGAGCCCGGATCGAGCAGGGTGTCCACCCGCTCCCGGGGCAGCAGCTTGCCGCGTGCCACATGCCGGGCGCGGGCCTTCTCACCCCCGCCGAGCCTGGCCGTGGCGAGCCGCTTGCGCAGCTCGTCGGTGAGCGCGTGATGCGCCGCCTCGTTGGCCTGCCAGGCCTCCGAGGCGGGATCGGCCGCGCTCGCCAGCACCGGTGCCTGCTGCATCCTGTCGAGCCCCCTTGCCCGTACCGCAGTGTGACCACCTCGTCCGCGATCGGTAGCGGGAGAGGCTGTTAGTGAGCGTTAACGTCCTCCACAGGTTAACGACCGCTAACGCGCCTGTCTAGAATGACTCGTCATGAGCACCCATGCCGCCGCCCGCGTCGCGGCACCCACCCGCCGCGAGCAGATCCTCAAGGAGGCCGCCCGCCTCTTCGCCGAGCGCGGCTTCCACGGCGTCGGCGTCGACGAGATAGGCGCCGCCGTCGGAATCAGCGGCCCCGGCCTCTACCGGCACTTCCCCGGCAAGGACGCGATGCTCGCCGAGCTGCTCGTCGGCATCAGCGAGCGGCTGCTGGCCGGCGGGCAGCAGCGGGTCTCCGAGGACGCCTCAGGCGACGGTTCCCCCGAGGCGCTCCTGGACGCGCTCATCGAGGGCCACATCGACTTCGCCCTCGACGACCGCCCCCTGATCACCCTGCACGACCGCGAGCTGGACCGCCTGCGGGACACCGACCGCAAGCGGGTGCGCCGGCTCCAGCGCGAGTACGTCGAGGTGTGGGTGACCGTCGTCCGCGACCTCTACCCGGACCTCCCCGAGCACGAGGCCCGCGCGGCGGTCCACGCCGTCTTCGGCCTGCTGAACTCCACGCCCCACCTCGGCCGCCCCGGCGCGCTGCCCGGCCGCACGGACACGGCGGCCCTGCTGCACCGCCTGGCGCGGGGCGCCTTCGCCGCGGCGGGGGCCCGGGAAGAGGGCTGAGCGCCTCCGGTCAGGAGCCGGCGGCCTCCCTTGCCGACACGGTGACCCGCGCCACCCGCATCGGGTGCCCGGCCTCGGTCGCGGGGCCCGCGGTGGCACCGTCCGCCGAAGGCAGCCCGCCGCCCATCGCCACGTTCAGGATCAGGAACTGGCCCCGCTTCAGCGCCCGGTCCCAGGTGGCCGCGTCCATGGCGGACGCCTTCACCCGGTGGTACACCCGGCCGTCCAGATACCAGCGCAGCTCCTCCGCGCCGGGCGCGGTGTCGAGCTCCACGGCGTACGAGTGGAACGCGCCGCGGCAGCCGGAGCACTTCTGCCGGGGCGAGGTGAGCCCCATCGGCTCCTTGCAGGGCCCGCCGTCCGCCGTGCCGCAGTGCAGGGTGCCGAAGACGGCGTCCCGGCCGTTGACCGACTCCATGACGTCGATCTCGCCGATGGCCGGCCAGCCCGTGTAGCCGTCGCGCAGCCCGGCCCCCAGGGTCCAGAAGGCCGGCCAGTAGCCGCCCGCCTTCGCGCCCGTGACCTCCGGCAGGGCGATCGACGCCTCGATCCGCAGGACGCCACCGGGCGGCGGTGCGAAGTCGGAGCGCCGGGACTCGATGCGGCCCGAGTACCACGTGCCCCCGCGGCGCGTGGGCACGATCTCCAGGGCCCCCTTGCCGTCCAGCCGGACGTTGTCCGTCGAGTCCGTCATCGTCTCGATCTCCCCGGTGCCCCACTGCGGGGCCGGGCAGCCCGGGTAGCAGGTGCCGCGGTCGTACAGCCAGCGGGAGGCGGCGGGCCGGCTGCCCGCCGGGCCGTCGAAGTCCTCGCGCAGCAGCTCGGTCCAGCCGTGCGCGGCCGGTGCGCCGGTGCTCATGAGCAGCCGTTCGAGCCGGGGGGCCAGCACCACGGCCGCCACATCGGTCAGATGGGCGTCGTCCCGGTAGAGCAGGATCCGGTCCAGGACCGCCGGGCAGGTCGGGCCCGTGGCCGGGCACAGCACCGCGTTCACCTGCACGTTCCGTACGCCCGGGAGCCCGCCGGCCGCGACCTTCTCCGCCAGCGGATCGGGCCACCGGGCCGTGTCCCGGTCGAAGGCGCAGGTCTCCGGGTCCGTGAGATGGCCCGAGACGCACGCGGGGATGTCCGTACCCGGCACCGGGGTGTCCTCGATGTGGACGATCGGCACCCCGAGCGCCCGCAGCGGCTTCAGCGTCCGCTCCCAGCCCCTGAGCAGCAGGCGCTGGTCGTCGGTGTAGCGGTTGAGCGAGGAGATCACGATCATGCGGGGCTTCGGGCCCTTCGCCAGCCGCGCCAGGCTGTCGGCCCGCCAGGTGTCGCACTCGTGGTACGTACGCCCCAACTGCGGGTTCACCACGGACAGTTCCGGCAGCGGGCAGCCCTGCTTCACCAGCTCCTGAAGGGCCCAGCCGCGCTTCGCCGCCAGGCTGAGCACCGGGGAGAACCACTGTCCGGCGTGCGAGTCGCCGAGCAGGACGATCCGGTCGGGACTGTCCACCGCCCCGAACAGGCAGGGCGGGCTGCTGGTCACCGCCGGCGCCACCTCGCAGGCCCCGTCCGGCGGGAAGCTCTTGCGGGCCTGGACCGGACTCGGTACCACGGGGCCGTCGTTCGCCGGAGTCCTGGTCCGGGTCAGCAGCGAGGGGCCGGTAGCCGCCCCCGGCGGGAGGCCCTTCACGTCCACCGGGGCGGACGGGCCCAGCAGTTGCAGCGTCGTCGTGCCCACCACGAGTGCCAGGACCACCGGAATGACGACGGCGGCGACGCCCAACGACAGTCCGCGCCGGGGGAGTTCGGAGAGCGTACGGCTGTGGCGCAGCGGGCGCTCGACCCAGTGCATGGTGGCCAGGGCGGGCAGCACCGAGGCCAGTGTCAGGGCTGTCCTGGCCGGCCAGTCCAGGGTGCCGAACCGGGCCTCGGCGAGGACGAGCACCGGCCAGTGCCAGAGGTACAGCGTGTAGGAGAGCCGCCCGACCGCCCGGGGGCCCCGAAGCCCCAGCAGCCGTCCCACTCCGTAGCGGGCCGGCCCGTCCGGGCGCCGGCCGGGGATTCCGGCCAGGATCACCGCGGCCGTCGCCAGGGTCGGGACGAGCGCCGCGTATCCGGGATACGGCGTGCCGGAGTCGTACCGCAGCACGCACCACACGAGGGCCGCCGCCCCCGCCCATCCGCACACCAGCCGCAGGGCGCGCGGCCCGCGCAGCAGATGCCACGGCAGCAGCGCCAGCAGGGCGCCGACGCCGAACTGCCAGACACGCGAGGGCGTTCCGAGGTACGCCAGCGAGACGGAGTCGCCCGTCCAGTACAGCGAGAGGGCGAGAGTGGTGAGCGTCAGTACGGCGGTGGCAGCGACCGCTGCCGGCCGCAGGGCGCGTCCCCGGCGGGCAGCGCGCGCGGTGAGGAGGGCGAGGGCGGCCAGCAGCGGGGCCCAGCAGAGATAGAACTGCTCCTCCACCGCCAGCGACCAGAAGTGCAGCAGCGGGCTCTCGCCCTGCCCGGCGGCCAGGTAGTCGGTGCGCTGCTGGACGAAACGCCAGTTGGCGACGGACAGCGCCGCCGCCACGACGTCGTTCTCCAGGTCGGTGCGGCGCAGCGGTACGGTCAGCCAGGCCCCGGCCACCGCGACCGCGACGAGCACCACGGCGGCCGAGGGCAGCAGCCGGCGGGCCCGGCGGGAGAAGAACTCACCGAGCCGGATCCGGCCGGTGGTGACGGCCTCCCGCACCAGCAGCCCGGTGATCAGATAGCCGGAGATGACGAAGAAGACGTCCACGCCGATGAATCCGCCGGCGAGCCCCGGCACGGAAGCGTGGAAGGCGAGGACCGAGAGGACCGCGAACGCGCGCAGCCCCTCGATGTCGGGACGGAAGGGGAGGCGGCGGGAACCCGTGGTGCCGGGACCGCCTGATGACGGGCGGGGGACGGCGCTGCCGCCGGTCCGCGGACCGGAGGGGGCGAGGGTGGGCATCGCTACGAGGACCTTTCAGCTCAGCCAGGGCAGCATGGGATCGACCCAGCCGGACGCGAGCAGGGCGGTGAGCAGGAGCGTGGCCGTCACGGCCAGGGTTTCGGGCCAGCGCCTGGGCAGCACCGAGGACCGCCGGCCGCGCCGGAGCCGTTCGGGCCGCGCGGCAGCCGAGGGACGTAGACCGGTCAACAGGTCCCTGATCAGCGGGACGTTGATCTGAAGCTGCACCAACAGGTAGAGACCGAGACCCCAGTTGGGCTCCCAGCCGTTACGTGCCACCGCCAGGGCGAGACCGCCGGCCGCCGCTCCCGTGGAGCAGCAGAGCCAGCCGAGCGAGACGAGCACCACCCGGTGCGCCATCGTGCCGGGCTTCCCGCCACCGGCCCCGGTGGGCACCCATGCCGCACTGCGGCCGCGCAGGGTGTGCAGGAAGGCGGCCCCGGCGGCCACGCTCGTCAGGACGTTGGCCCGGATCACCTCGATCCGCCAGCGGGTCCGGCTGATCCGCGGCAACAGCACATGCCAGAGCCACAGCGGCGCGAGCAGCGGCAGCACGTGCCAGGGCCGGATGTGGTCCGGGTACCAGAACATCATCACCAGCGGCGGCAGCGGGGCCGCGAAGGTGTTCACCACCGTCGTCAGATAGCCGACGATGCCCTCGTAGAAGCAGAGCCGCATCCGCCACGGGGCGCCCATCCGCCTGAGCACCGGGGTTCCCATCAGGTGCAGGTTGCCCATCGCCCAGCGGTACTGCTGGTTGAGATACGAGGCGAGGTTGTCCGGCGAGGTCCCCTTGGCCACCAGCACCGGCACGTAAAGGGTCCTGAAACCCTGCTCGTACAGGGCGAGTCCGGTGTACAGGTCCTCGCTGTGGTCGAGCCGGGCGAAGCCGCCGGCCAGGTCGATGGCGCTGCGCCGGTAGACGGCGTTGCTGCCGCAGCAGATGGCCGCGTCGCTCGCGTCCCGGGAGGGCTGGATCCAGCGGAAGAACCACTCCTGGGCCGATCCGGCGGCGCGCTGGATCCAGTCCATCGTCTCGTCGGTGTCGAAGCACTGCGGGCTCTGCACGATGCCTACGCCGGGGTCGGCGAGATACGGCACGAGGTGGCGCAGGAAGTCGGCCCGGGGCGCGAAGTCGGCGTCCAGGATGGCGATGTACTCCGCGCTGCTCAGGGTGAGCGCGTGGTTGAGGTTGCCCGCCTTCTTGAGGTGCCCCCGGTCGGGTCTGACGACGTAGCGGTATCCGTACGAGGCTGCCAGGGCGGCCACTTCGGGGCTGTCGGCGTCGTCCAGCACCCATACGGTCAGCGCACCTGGCCAGTCGAGAGCGGCGACGGCCCGGTAGGCGTTGTCCAGGACCGGAAGCGGTTCGCCGCAGGTCGGCAAGTAGAGATCCACGGAAGGGAGTTCGGGTGGATCCCAGGCGTGTACGAGCACCTCGTGCGAGCGCCTGGTCAGCCGGCGCTGGCGCAGGCTGTTCACCGACGAGAGCGCGAGCGCGACGACGTTCAGGGAGAGCACTGCGAGAAAGGCCCACAGGGCCGGGGTGCGCAGGGCGAAGGTGAACATCGTCGCCGCGGTGAGCACGAAGGCGAGAGAGGAGCTGATCAGTACCCAGCGGCGCTGAGGCCCGAAGTACCAGTAGAGCTCCTGGTCGGACGGAGGTTGTGGCAGGTGATGCACGGTCATAAAGCCCCCCACGGCTGTGCATGTCCCGGTATCGGGGGACCTACCCTAGCGCCAAAGGTATAGACCAATTGCCATCGATCGCGGACTGAGATGCCGAGTTGGCGCGATGTAAGTGGTCTGGACCTATTGGACGTTCGCTGCCGGGTGGAGCGGGAAGTTCCAGGTCACGCACGAGTGAACGGGCGCCCAACATCCGAGGGGGCCTCGCGGCGGGCCCCGATCGGGACCCCGGCGGGCCGTCCACCGCACTCATGGAACCACCGGTCCGGCGCCGGACGGTCCGGGCCGCCCACCGTTTAATACAACCGGCACACTGCGCACACTCCACGGCACAATGGGTTCATGCCGATACCCAGCCGCGCCGCCCTTGTCGACCATCTCGTCCGTACGCGCATAGCGGGAGACGTCGCGACCCCACGCGACAACAACCTCTCCCACTACCGCAAGCTCGCCAACGGCGACCGCCACTTCTGGCTGGGACTGGAGCTCGGCGACCGGTGGCGCGACGAGCAGGACGTCCTCGCGGTCATGGCCGAGAGATGCGGGGTCAGCGACGACCCGGAGCACCGGTTCGGCCAGGACACCATTGATCCCGAGCTCACCGTCGCCGCCCTGGACCGGGCCGCGGCCCGGCTGCGGAAGGCGGCCGACGGGACGGAGCGGGTGCTCTTCGCCACCGGCCACCCGGGCGGCCTGCTGGACGTCCACCGCCAGACCGCGGCCGCGCTGCGGACGGCCGGCTGCGAGATCGTGCGGATCCCGTCCGGGCTGACGGCGGACGAGGGCATGGTCTTCCAGTTCGCGGACGTCGCCGTGCAGGAGCGCGGCGCGACTCTCTGGCACACCCACTCCCCGGCCCCGATGGCGGCGATCCTGGACGGCCTGGAGCGGGAGGGGCGCCCCATGCCGGACCTCGTCGTCGCCGACCACGGCTGGGCCGGGTGCGCGGCGCAGCGCGGACTGGACGCCATCGGCTACGCGGACTGCAACGACCCGGCCCTGTTCCTGGGGGAGTCCGAGGGCACCCTCCAGGTGGCCGTCCCGCTGGACGACCATGTGCTGGACCCGCGGTTCTACGACCCGATGACGGAGTACCTGCTGGACGCGGCCGGACTGCTCTGAGCGGGCGGGCGGTAGGCGGGAGGCGGCGGAGGGCTCGGGCGGTAGGCGGCGGGCCGGTTCAGGCGCCGGCGTCCGGCGGGCCCCCGGCGGCGCGGGCCCGCCGCCGCTGTTCCAGGCCCGGCGTCGGGTCCAGATACACCCGCCGGATCGACGGATACCGCTCCCGCAGCTGCTGCTCCGCCTCCTCGCAGGCCCACTCGACCTGCTCGGCACTGGCCACGTCCCGGAAGTCGACCTTCGCGGCGATCAGGATCTCGGTCGGCCCCTGGATGAGCGTCGTCAGCTCCAGTACGTCGATGATGTGCGGCACCGAGAGCAGCTCCTCGCGCACCCCCGCCCGCATCGACTGCGGAACCGGCCGCCCGATCAGCAGCTGGGCGTTGGACCGGCCGAGCACCCAGGCCACGTACACGAGCAGCGCGCCGATGAGGATCGAGGCGACCCCGTCCCAGACCCCGGACCCCGACAACTGTCCGCCCAGCAGTCCGCCCGCGGCCAGCAGCAGACCCACCAGCGCAGCGGAGTCCTCCATCACGACGGCCTTGACCGCGGTGTCGGGGGTGAGCCGGAAATAGCGCTTGGCCGGAGTCCCCAGCCGCTCGGCCTCGCCGCGCACCTGCCGCAGCCCGGTCCGCAGCGAGTAGCCCTCCAGCAGGAAGGCCACGCCGAGCACGATGTACGAGATGAGAGGGTCGCCGAGCTCCTCGCCCTCGACCAGGGTGTGGACGCCGTCGTAGACGGAGAAGACCGCGCCGCCGACGAACGTGGCGACGGAGGCGAGCATCGCCCAGATGTAGCGCTCGGGGCCGTAACCCAGCGGATGTTCCTCGTCGGCGGGCTTCTCGCTGCGCTTGAGCGCGGTGAGCAGCAGCACCTCGGTGACCGTGTCGGCGACGGAGTGGGCCGCCTCGGAGAGCATCGCGCTCGATCCGCTGATCAGCCCCGCGACGGCCTTCGCCACGGCGATGCCGAGGTTGGCGACGGCCGCGACGATGACGGTGAAGGTGGACTCGCCACCGCTCGCCGCCCCGGATCCGGATGCCCCGGACCCGTCACCGGACTCCCCACCGTCAGCACCATCAGCCGCATCGGCTTTTGCGTCGCTCATGGTGGGGAGTATGTCGGAATTGGCGGGGTGCGGCCCGTTCAGTCCCCGCGCGGGACCCGGACGACGCCCTCCTGGATGACGGTGATCGCCAGCCGGCCGTCCTGGGTGTAGATACGGGCCTGGCCGAGCCCGCGCCCGCCGGACGCGGACGGCGACTCCTGGTCGTACAGCAGCCATTCGTCGGCCCGGAACGGCCGGTGGAACCACATCGCGTGGTCCAGGCTCGCCCCCACCACGTCACCGATCGCCCAGCCGCCGCGCCCGTGGGCGAGGAGCACCGAGTCGAGCAGCGTCATGTCGGAGACGTACGTCGCCATGCAGACGTGCAGCAGCGGATCGTCCGCCAGCTTCCCGTTGGTGCGGAACCACACCTGCGAGCGGGGCTCGCGCGGTTCGCCGACGGTGCCGAACGGCGGTGCGTCCACGTACCGCAGGTCGACCGCGGCCCGTGCCTCGATCAGCCGGTCCACGATGCCGGGGGCGCTGAACCGGTCCGCGTACCGCGGCAGCATCTCGGCGGCCGTGGGCAGCGTCTCGGGGTCGGGCGCGGCCGGCATGCCGGCCTGGTGCTCCAGCCCCTCCTCGTGCGTCTGGAAGGACGCCGAGAGGTGGAAGATCGGCTGCCCGTGCTGGACGGCGACGACCCGCCGGGTGGTGAAGGAACGGCCGTCCCGGATGCGGTCGACGCTGTAGACGATCGGCGCGCCCGGGTCCCCGGCCCGCAGGAAGTAGGAATGCAGGGAGTGGGCGGGCCGGTCAGCGGGGACGGTGCGGCCCGCGGCGACGAGCGCCTGGGCCGCGACCTGTCCGCCGAAGACACGGGGCACGATCGCCGAACGGCTGGTGCCCCGGAAGATGTCCTGCTCGATCTGCTCCAGGTCGAGCAGGTCGAGCAGATCGTGCAGTGGGTCAAGTGCTGCGCTCATGGGGAAGAACGTAGCCGCTCTACAGGCCCATGGACTTGGCGATGATCGACTTCATGACCTCGCTGGTGCCGCCGTAGATGCGGTTGACCCGGTTGTCCGCGTACAGGCGGGCGATCGGGTACTCGTTCATGAAGCCGTAGCCGCCGTGCAGCTGGAGGCAGCGGTCGATCACGCGGTGCGCGACCTCGGTGCAGAACAGCTTCGCGGACGCGGCCTCGGCGGCGGTCAGTTCACCGGCGTCCAGCGCCTCCAGGGCGCGGTCGGCGACGGCCTGGGCCGCGTCCACCTCGGCCTGGCAGCCGGCCAGCTCGAACTTGGTGTTCTGGAACGAGGCGACGGTCTTACCGAAGACGGTGCGGTCCTGCACGTACTCCTTGGCGAACCGGACGGCGGCCGCGGCCTGCGCGTACGCACCGAAGGCGATGCCCCAGCGCTCGGAGGCCAGGTTGGTGCCGAGGTAGCCGAAGCCCTTGTTCTCCTCGCCGAGCAGGTCCTCGACCGGGACCTTGACGTCGACGAAGGCGAGCTCGGCGGTGTCGGAGACCCGCAGGCCCAACTTGTCGAGCTTGCGGCCGATCGAGTAGCCCGCGGACTTGGTGTCGACGGCGAAGAGGGAGATGCCGAAGCGGCGGTCGTCCTCGCGCGGGGCGGAGGTGCGGGCGCAGACGATCACACGGTCGGCGTGCACGCCGCCGGTGATGAAGGTCTTGGAGCCGTTGAGGACGTAGTGCGTGCCGTCCTCGGAGAGCTTGGCGGTGGTCTTCATGCCCGCGACGTCGGAGCCGGTGCCCGGCTCGGTCATCGCGAGGGCCCACATCTCCTCGCCGGTGGTGAACTTCGGCAGCCAGCGCTTCTTCTGCTCGTCGGTGGCGAGCATCTTGATGTAGGGCAGGCCGAGCAGCGTGTGCACGCCGGAGCCGCCGAAGGAGACGCCCGCGCGGGCGGTCTCCTCGTAGATGACGGCTTCGTACTTGTGCGAGTCGATGCCCGCGCCGTCGTACTCCTCGTCCACCGTGATGCCGAAGACGCCCAGCTCGCCGAGCTTCAGGTAGAAGTCGCGCGGGGCCTGGCCGGCCGCGAACCACTCGTCGTACACCGGCACGACCTCGGCCGCGATGAAGGCGCGGATGGTCTCCCGGAACGCCTCGTGGTCCTCGTTGAATACCGTACGGCGCACGGGGTGCCTCCCTGGTCGGCTTCGCTCGGCTTGGCTAAGCGCTTGCTCAGCCTTGGGTAAAAGTTACCCGGCGGTCACCGGAGCTGTCCAGGGTGATGCTGAGCACGCCGATGGGGAGGTGTGATCGCCGCTCGCGGGGCCGCCCTCAGATGCCGAGCCGGGCGGCGATCCCGTCGAGCACGCAGTCCAGACCCGTCTCGAACGCCCAGGTCGCGTCGTCCTTGCGGGTCGCGCGCCGTCCGTAGCGCTGGTACGTGGGATAGCGGCCGGTCTCCATCAGGTACATCATCTGCGGCGCCAGGCCCAGCCTGGTCTCGTCGCCGGACGACCAGCCCGCCGACTCCGTCCACTCCCGCAGGGCCACCTCCGACTGCCCCGCGCCGTGCGCGAAGGCGCTGACGGTACGGAACGCGACCATCATCGCGTCCTCGTCGAGGCCGAGTCCGTCGAGCGCCGCCAGCTGCCGCTCGGCGATGGCCAGCCGGCCGGGCGTGAGGACGAAGAAGCGGGTGGGCAGCTGCCCCACCCACGGGTGCCGCAGCATCGTGTCCCGGGTCAGCAGGCCGAAGGCGCGCAGCACCTCGCGCCACTCGGTCACCTCGTCGGGGATCCGCATCTCCGTGGCCACCCGCTCGGCCATCAGCGCCCACAGGTCGTCCTTGCCGGAGACGTGCCGGTAGGCGGCCATGGGGGCGACGCCCAGTTCCGTGGCGAGCCTGCGCATGGTGACGGCGGCGAAGCCCTCCGCGTCGGCGATCTCCACGGCGGCGGCCCCGATCCGCTCCAGCGTCAGCGAGGTGCGGGGTGCGGCCGCCGGCTGCTCCAGGCGCTGCCAGAGCGAGAGCGATGTGTCGGGCCCCGCCCCGCCGCCCTCGCTGTCGCCCTTGCCGCTGTCCTTCTTCTGGCCGGCCACAGGCGGGCTCCTCTCGCTAGGCGGTCAGCGTACAACGTATCGGTCAGTGGACAACGTACACATCGATGGATACGTTGTACGCACAGGAATACGTTGTACACATTCATTGCTTCAGGGGGACCCCCATGCCCAGTACCCGCCCGCAGCTCCGCGTCGCCGTCGTCGTCGGCAGCACCCGCGAGGGCCGATTCGCGCCCGTCGTCACCCAGTGGCTGAAGGGGCACCTGTCCCAGCGAGACGACATGGCCGTGGATGTCGTCGACCTCGCCGAGACCCCGCTGCCCACCGTCTTCCCCGCGTTCGGCCGGCCGCCGGCACCGGGCACGGAGGAGGCGCTCGCCCTGGTGTCGCCGCGCCTCGCGGCGGCCGACGCGTTCGTCTTCGTCACGCCGGAGTACAACCACAGCTTTCCCGCGTCCCTGAAGAACGCCATCGACTGGCACAACGAGCAGTGGCACGCCAAGCCGGTCGCCTTCGTCTCCTACGGCGGCCTCTCCGGCGGCCTGCGCGCCGTGGAGCAGCTCCGCGTCGTGATGGCCGAGCTGAACGCCACGACCATCCGCAACACGGTCAGCTTCCACAACGCCTACGGCCTGTTCGGCGCGGACGGCACCGTCGACGACGCCCAGGTCGACGCGGCGGCCAAGGCGCTGCTGGACCAGCTCGCCTGGTGGGGGCACGCACTGCGCGACGCCAGGGCCACGGCCCCGTACGCAGCCTGACGACTCAACACGCATGCGGGAGCCACCATGAGCCAGTACACGAAGGACACACACGACCGCCCGGAGCCGGAGCCGGAGCCGGAGCCGGAGCCGGAACCCGAGGCGGCGCCACCACCCGCCGACGAGAGCGCAGGCCCGTCGAAACTCGTCCTGTTCGGCCTTCTCCTCGGTCTGATGCTCGGCCTGCTCGACGGCACGATCGTCGGCACCGCACTGCCCACGATCGTCGGCGACCTGGGCGGCCTCGACCACCTGTCCTGGGTGGTGACGGCCTACCTGCTCACCGCCTCCCTCTCCACGCCCCTCTGGGGCAAGCTCGGTGACCTGTACGGACGCAAGGGCAGCTTCATCTGGTCGATCACGGTCTTCCTCGCGGGCTCCGTACTCTCCGGGCTCGCCCAGGACATGGGCCAGCTCATCGCCTTCCGCGCCGTGCAGGGGCTGGGCGCGGGCGGCCTCATGGTCGGCGCCATCTCCATCATCGGCGTCATGCTGCCGCCCTCCCAGGCGGGCCGTTCACAGGCGATGATCGGGGCCATGATGCCCGTCGCCCTGGTCGGCGGGCCGCTGCTCGGCGGCTTCCTCACCGACCAGCTGAACTGGCGCTGGGTCTTCTACGTCAACATCCCCATCGGCGCGCTCGCCCTGCTCGTCGTCGGGCTGCGCCTGCGCCTGCACACCGAGCGGGTCAAGGCGCAGATCGACTACGCGGGCGCCGGCCTGCTCTGCGCCGCCATCGTGGCCCTCACCCTGCTGGGCAGCTGGGGCGGCACGACGTACGCCTGGTCCTCACCGCAGATCCTCGGCCTCGGCGCGACCGGCGTCGCCGCACTGGCCTGGTTCGCCCGCGTCGAGCGCCGCGCCGCCGAACCGATCATCCCGCCCCGGCTGTTCGCCGACCGCAACTTCACGATCGCCCAGGTGCTCACGTTCCTGGCCGGCGCCGCCATGCTCGCGGCGTCCAACTATCTCCCGCAGTACATGCAGTTCGTACGAGGCGCGTCCTCGACGGCCAGCGGCATGCTGCTGCTCCCGCTGATGGCGGGGATGTTCGGCGCGCAACTCCTGGTCGGCAAGCTCCTCGCCAACGGCGGCCGCTACCGTCCCTATCCCATTCTCGGCGGCGCACTGACAGTCGCTGGCGCGCTCGCGCTGCTGACGACGGGCACCACCACCCCCACGGCGGTGACCTCCGCGCTGACCCTCGTACTGGGCGTGGGCATGGGCCTGTTGATGCAGAGCACGCTGCTCGTCACCATCAACAGCGCGACGCCGCGCGACATGGGCGCCGCGACGGGAACCGCCACCCTCGTCCGTACGATCGGGAGCTCACTGGGCATCGCGGTGCTGGGCGCCGTGTACACGAGCCGGCTCCACTCGGCCGGCATGCCCGACGGCGGTACGGCCTGGACGCCCGAGGCGGTACGCCGGATGCCGGACGAGGTCCGGGACGCGGTACGGACAGCGGTCACCGAAGGCCTGCACGGGGTGCTGGCGGGCGCCGCGCTGCTGGGGGCCGTGATCTTCCTGGCGGCCTGGCTGATGCGGGAGGTGCGGTTGCGGGAGGAGTGACTGAGGTTCCTCCCGCAACCGGTCGTTCAGCTCGCGTCGCCCTCGACGTTGGCGACCATCCTGCGCAGCACCTTGAGTGCGGCCACGTACTCCTCGTCACTGATGCCGTCGTGGACCACGGCGCGCAGCCCGGTCACCAGCTCCCGCACCTGCACCCTGGCCGCCTCCCCGGCATCGGTGAGGCGGATGCGATGCCCGGCGTCGACCGACAGCCAGCCGCGGTGGAGCAGCTGGTCGACGACCCGTGCGATCTCGTGCGGCCCGTCCGCGAGGGGAGTCAGCTGAGTGACGACCTCCTCGCGACTCGGGGCCTCCGGACCGCCATTCACGCGGTTCAACACCCAGTACTGCGGCTGCGTGACGTCGATCCCGGCCATGGCGTCACGCAGGTGCCGGGTGACGGCGGAATGGGCGAGGCCACTCCAGTAACCGATGGGCTGGGTGGCCAGCGCGTCGTCGGTGGCGGTCGGATCGGCCGGGGCCTGGTCGGTGGTGGTGCCACTCGGCGGTCTCATGACGCCGACGCTACATGTCGTACACACCGGAGCCCGCGGATTGCCGGGCAGCCCTCACCGGGCCGCCGCGAAGGCATCGACGCCCGTGAGGTCGGCCGACAACGCCCAAAGCCGGGCCGCCTGTTCGGCATCGATCGCGTGGGCGTGCACGCCGCCCTCCGTGCCGTCGACGGCAGGCTCGGCGATGTCGCAGTCCTCGCAGTACACGCCGCCCATGCCCGTCAGCTGAGGGGAGGCCGCCGCCCAGACATGCGTTGCCGCGCCCTGAGCGGGCGTCTTGAAGGTGGGATCGGTCGGGGTGCCGTTCTCGTCGATCCAGCCCGCGTCGACCATGTCCGCTTTTGCGAGGTGGCGCTGGAGCGGAGTGAGGATGCTGCCCGGATGCAGGGCGAAGGCCCGGACTCCGGCGTCGCGGCCGAGTGCGTCGAGGTGCACGGCGAACAGCACGTTCGCCGCCTTCGCCTGCCCGTACGCCTCCCATCGGTCGTAGCCGTGCTCGAAGTGCACGTCGTCCCAGCGCATACCCATGCCGTGGGCGCCGGAGGACACGGCGACCACGCGCGCGCCACCCCGGGCGAGCGCCGGCCAGAGATGGTTGATCAGGGCGTAGTGGCCGAGGTGGTTGGTGGCGAACTGCGCCTCCCACCCCGGGCCGACCCGCGTCTCGGGGCAGGCCATGATCCCGGCGTTGTTGATCACGATGTCCACGTCGCGCCCCGAGGCCAGGAACCGCTCGGCGAACCCGCGGACGCTTTCGAGGTCGGACAGGTCGAGGTCGTCGGTCTCCACGCCGTCGATGCCCGCGACCGCCTCCTGAGCGACCGCCCGCCGCCGGGCCGGGACGATGACGCGGGCTCCGGCAGCGGCCAGGGCGCGGGTTGCCTCCAGGCCGAGCCCGGAGTAGCCGCCGGTGACGATCGCGGTGCTGCCGGACAGGTCGATCCCGTTCAGGACGTCGTCCGCGGTGCTGCGGGCGCCGAAGCCCGATCCGATCCTGTGCTGAGGTGTGGTCATGAGGGGGACGTTAGATGCTCGACCGCGCTCTAGGGCAAGGGGAGTTGGGGCGCAAACATCACTCTCAACTCTCGAGTGGGAGGCGCGAAGGGCTTGAGGCGCGTTACTGGGTGCCGGCTGTTCGGTGGAGAAGGCAGGCGCCTCCCGTTGCCCGAGCCGTGCCTCGGCTTCAGGAACGGAAGCCGATAACGCCGAAGCCCGGCAGGGCTTCCGCACGCCGCATCCAGGTGAGGCACTGCATGGCAGCCTCCAGGACTTCGGGCTCCAGCGGCGGCGCTTGGCCTGATTCGTCGACCGCGCGTTTGGTGGCCTCGAACTGCTGCAGCGCTTGGGCGATGTGTTCGGGAGCCCACTCGCCGCAGCCCGGTGTGTAGGTGTAGGGCAGCGGAGCCGGAGGACCGCTGTGGCTGAAGGCATCCACGGACACAGCGGTGATACCCAGGGCCTCCAGACCCTGGTCGACGACGGACAGCCAGTCGCCTTTGTGCGGTGTGAAGCAGTCGTTGGGCAGGAAAGCGCCGGTGAGTGAGCATATTCGCTGGTAGGCGTAGCTGTACTGGAAGGCGTGGTCCCGCTTCTCGCTGAAGGGGCCCCCGTGGATGACTGCGGAGAGTGCCTCGTCGGCCGTGGGGGAGCCCTGCTCGATCGCGTAACTGTGGTAGTCGTCGTCGCGGGTCAGATCGTCCCCGAATTCGGCGCGTATCACGTTCAGCAATTGGTCATCGCGGGATCCGACCAGGGCGCGCGTAGCGGCCACATCCAACAGGTAGACGCTCAAGGAAGAACTCATGGGACGAACCTTAGGCGGTGCCTCCGACACTCTCGCGAGATGCGCCGGACGGCGCGGGAGGGCCCTGGTCAAGGCTGCTCAACAGGGCATTGGTTCAAAGGGTTTGGCTTGTCGCCCGGGCTTGCGGAGAGAAGCGTGGCGGACTGTTGGACGCTGACGTTCGTCATCTGGTCCTTGGATCGATGGTGGTCGGGTCAGGTGGGGAATCCGCCGATCCAGGTGCGCTGGAGGAGGTGATGGGGGAGGTATTCGGATTCGATGCCGAGGGGGAATTCGGTGCAGGGAGAAACTGAACGTGAAATCGATCTGATCTGGCGACTCGTCCAGGTCTTCAATCTTCCCCACCAGGTCCTCGCTTGGTTGATGAGCAAGCCGCTCTGCTTCGGATCCCTGTAGGCGTGACCGGACCCGCGGGCCCTTGTCCACCACCTGTGTGAGCGGGGGACGTGAACCCACTTGCGTCAGGCAGAGGGTGCCCGGATCGGGACGTACGCCGAGCCGTGTGCGGGCTCACTCCTGGCGCAGAGCGAGCCACAACTCCGTACGCACGTCCATGTCGTCCAGGTCCACCCCCAGCAACACCCCGCACCGCGCGATGCGCTGGCGGACGGTATTGCGGTGGACGGACAGGGCCACCGCCGTACGGTCCCAGCTGCCGTGCAGGGAGAGCCAGCAGCGCAGGGTCTCGACGAGCGGGGCGGTGAGCGGGGCGAGGAGGGCGCGGGCGCGGTCGGCCGCCGGGCCGGGCGGGAGCAGGGCGGCGAGGCCGGTGAGCGGCGCGTCCACCGTCAGTGGGGTGCGGGTCGCCCGCGCCCGGCCGAGTGCGCGGGCGGCCTGGGTGTCGGCGGCGTCCAGGGCGTCGGCCGGGGCGGGGGCCGAGGCGCCGAGTGTCCAGCCCGGCTGCGGGGTGATCGGGTCGCCGCCGGGGACCAGGACCCGTACCGCCTCGGCGCCTCGGCCCGCGTCCACGAGGGCCGAGCCCAGGGCGGCGCCGAGTGCGCCCGCCGTGAGCGGGTCCACCGCTTCGCCGCCGGTGCGGCGCGCGTGCACCACCGTCCACCGCCCGTCGCCGCCCAGCAGTGGCGCGACGTCCGCCGGGGCCGCGCCCAGCAGCAGCCGGACCAGCGCCGCCGAGCGGCCCGCCGCGTCGGCGCCCTGGTGCGGGGCGGCCAGCAGGGAGAGCAGGACGACCGCGATCCCGGCGATGGTGTGGTCGCCCGGCTCGCGGTGGTCCGTCGCCACGGTCAGCGCCAGCCCCTGCCCGCCGCCCAGCGCGTACGCGGACAGGTGGGCGGGGCCCAGGGTGTCGGTGGCCGAGGTGGGGGCGGAGTGGACGGCGGGGGAGACCACCCGGGAGAGCCTGGCCAGCGCCGCCCGGACCTCCGGGGACGGCGGCCGGCCCGCCGCGTGCAGCTCCTCGCCGTCGGCCGTGAGCAGGGCCGCCCGCCCCGGCAGTCGGACCGCCAGCTGGTGCAGCACCGCCGGAATCGGGTCCGGGCGGGCCGCCGCAGTCGCCAGGGCCTGCTGAGCCCGGGTCACCCGGCGCAGCTCACGGTGGCGGGCCTCGGCCATCAGGCCCCACACCGCCCGCGCGATCGCGGTGAACGGGGTCCCGGGCCCCACCTCCACCAGCGGCAGCCCGTGGCGGTCGCACGCCGCGATCAGTGCCGGCGGCACGGTGTCATGCACCGGCCGCACCCCGAAACCGAGCGCCGCCGCCCCCGCCTCCACCAGCCGGGCCACATAGGTGTCCGGGTCCGTGAGCAGCACCCCGGCGGTCAGCAGCAGCTCGCCGCCGAGGAGGTACGGGTACGGGTCCGCCATCTCCGAGGTGTGCACCCACAGCAGCTCGGCGTCGGCCGGCCCCGCGATCCTGCGGAGCCCGAGTTCCTCCACGGCCAGCAGCCCGGCCAGCGGTACGGGAGGGGTCGGCGGTCCGGCGGGGGAGCCGGGCGGGGTGGGCGGTCCCTTGGAGACGTCGGGCATGGATGGTTCATCCGTTCAGCGAGGCAAGAATGGATGAAACATACACTTCAGGGTTGCCGTCGGGCCGCCTAGCGTCATCAGCGGACCCGTACGCCTGTTTCCGTGCCGTGGTGAGGGTTCCGGCACACTCGAACCAGCGCGTCATCGATGGAACCGAAGGCACCGAAGGAAAGGTCACCCACCCCATGAGCAGCAACGAGACGCCGCGCGGCCCCGTCGACTCCTCCCGCGTCCCGCGGTACGCCGGACCCGCGACGTTCGCCCGGCTGCCCCGCCTCGACGAGGTCGGGACGGCGGACGTCGCCGTCGTCGGTGTGCCCTTCGACTCGGGTGTCTCCTACCGGCCCGGCGCCCGCTTCGGCGGCAACGCGATCCGGGAGGCCTCGCGGCTGCTCCGCCCGTACAACCCGGCACAGGACGCCTCGCCGTTCGCCCTCGCTCAGGTCGCCGACGCCGGGGACATCGCGGCGAACCCGTTCAACATCAACGAGGCCGTCGAGACGATCGAGGCCGCGGCCGACGACCTCCTCGGAACCGGTGCCCGTCTGATGACGCTCGGCGGCGACCACACCATCGCGCTGCCGCTGCTGCGCTCCGTCGCCAAGAAGCACGGCCCCGTCGCGCTGCTCCACTTCGACGCGCACCTCGACACGTGGGACACCTACTTCGGCGCCGAGTACACCCACGGCACCCCGTTCCGCCGGGCCGTCGAGGAAGGCATCCTCGACACGTCCGCGCTCTCCCACGTCGGCACCCGCGGCCCGCTGTACGGCAAGCAGGACCTCACCGACGACGCCAAGATGGGCTTCGGCATCGTCACCTCCGCCGACGTGATGCGGCGCGGCGTCGACGAGATCGCCGACCAGCTGCGTCAGCGCATCGGGGACCGGCCGCTGTACATCTCCATCGACATCGACGTGCTGGACCCGGCACACGCCCCCGGCACCGGCACCCCCGAGGCCGGCGGCCTCACCTCCCGCGAGCTGCTGGAGATCGTGCGCGGGCTGTCCTCCTGCAACCTGGTCTCCGCCGACCTGGTCGAGGTGGCCCCCGCGTACGATCACGCCGAGATCACCTCCGTTGCCGCCTCGCACACCGCGTACGAACTGACGACGATCATGACCCGCCAGATCGCGGAGGCCCGGAACCCGGCCACGGAGGCCCAGGAACAGATCGCGGAGGCCCGCCAGCAGTGAGTCACGACCACCACGACGAGCGGCCCGAGCTCACCCCCGGGCAGATCGCCGCCGCCCTGAACCCCCCGCCCGGACGCAACGGCGGGGACCTCGTCGTCGAGACCCTCCAGGGCCTCGGCGCGACCACCGTCTTCGGCCTGCCCGGACAGCACGCGCTGGGCATGTTCGACGCGCTGCGCCGCTCGTCCCTCGGCTACGTCGGCCTGCGCGTCGAGAACAACGCGGGCTTCGCCGCCGACGCCTACGGGCGCATCACCGGCGAGGTCGCCCCGCTCCTCCTGTCCACCGGACCCGGCGCGCTCACCTCGCTCGCCGCCCTCCAGGAGGCGGCGGCCGCCTCCGCTCCCGTACTGGCGATCTCCAGCCAGATCCCGACCGCGGGCCTGGGCGGCGGCCGGCACGGCTATCTGCACGAGCTGCGCGACCAGAAGGCGTCGTTCCGCGACATCGTGAAGTCGGTCCACACCGTCCGTACCGCCTCGCAGATCCCGTCCGCGATCGCCGCCGCCTGGGAGTCCGCGCTCACGGCCCCGCACGGCCCGGTCTGGATCGAGATCCCCGAGGACGTGCTCACCGCCGAAACGACGCTGCCCGTCGTCACGGCGATGGACGCCACCCCGCGCGAGGTGCACGCCCGCCCCGAGCTCATCGCGGTCGCGGCGCACCTGCTGTCGAACGCGGAGCGCCCGGCGATCGTCGCGGGCGGCGGAGTCGTACGCTCCGACGCGTCCGGCAAGCTGCGCGCCCTCGCGGAGAAGGTCGGCGCCCCGGTCGTCACCACCTACGGCGGCAAGGGTGCCTTCCCGTGGGAGCACCCGCTCTCGCTCCGGTCCTGGATCGAGGACCGGCACACGACGGACTTCCTGGAGGACGCCGACGTCCTGCTCGTCGTCGGCTCCGGACTCGGTGAGCTCTCCTCGAACTACTACACGTTCGCCCCGCGCGGCCGCATCGTGCAGATCGAGGCCGACGCCGGGAAGCTGGAGGCCAACCACCCCGCCCTCGGCATCCACGCCGACGCCCGCGACGCGCTGTCCGACCTCCTCGAAGCGGTCACCCCGCGCGAGGACCCGGCCGCCGCCGAGCGCGTCACGGCGGTGCTCGGGCGGGTACGGGACCGGATCGCCGCCCAGGAACGCACCCTGGAACAGCACCTCATCGCCGGAATCCGGACCGCCCTGCCGGACACGTCCCCGAGCTTCTGGGACATGACGATCCTCGCCTACTGGGCCTGGGCCGCCTTCGACGCCCGCCACCCCAACACCATGCACTCGGCCCAGGGCTCGGGCGGCCTCGGCTACGCCTTCCCGGCGGCCATCGGTGCGGCCGCCGCCGACCGCACGAAGCCCGTCCTCGCGGTCTCCGGCGACGGCGGCGCGATGTACTCGATCGCGGAACTCGCCACCGCCCGCCAGTACGACCTCCCGGTCACCTGGCTGATCGTCGACGACGGCGGCTACGGCATCCTGCGTGAGTACATGACCGACGCGTTCGGAGAGACCAGCGCGACGGAACTGTCCCGCCCGGACTTCGTCGCCCTCGCCGAGTCCTTCGGCGTCCCCGCGGTCCGTACGAGCCCCGAGACGCTCACCGACGACCTGGCCAAGGCCCTCGCACAGCCCGGCCCCTCGGTCGTCGTGCTCCCGGCGCTGCTGCGGATGTTCGAGCCGACGCACCTGTAGAGCCGTGCCGTGCCCCGGGGCGGCGGCCGCGGGGCACGGGTGCGTATCACCGCGGGGCGGTATCGAGCGCCTGAACCTGCGCGTGCCACCCGTCGCAGAACTCCTCCTGCTGCGCCGACGTCAGTGACCCGGGCAACTCCCTGGTGCGGGGCAGCAGGTCGGGTATGGACCGGAAGATGGCCACCGACGCCTCCCCCCTGCGCTGGTTCTGCGCGCGCATGAGGTACGTCACCACCCGGTCCAGATGGTCCTTCAGCGCGCCCCGGGGGTTCTTCGACGCGGTGGCCCGGGCACCGGGCCGGTCCAGCGTGGCCTTCGCGTTCGGCGCACTGAGCCGCTCCAGCGCGGCCAACGCCGCGTACAACTGCCCACAACGATAGGCATCCGTGGGCTGAGCGTCCGACATGGTCCCTCCCCGATTCCACCGGCGGAGGTCATCCCTACCCGTCCCGGGCCGCCGGGGAACGCCGGACACCCGGCGCGTACGACCTTCCGTCAGTCCGCGGGGCAACCCAGTGGGCACGCCCCCCGAACCTCAGGGGCCGGAAGCCACACACATGAAGACACCTCCGGAGGAGACACACTCCGGCTGCGGGTGAAGCTCCTCCCACCGGTCCGGTCCCCGCTCCTCCGCTTTAACGCAGGGGACACCTTCCGTAGCTCTCCCGTAACACCTGGGCGCAAGACTCTCGGTATCGCGCAGCTCCCGGGATCGACAGGCTCATCCGCCCGCCGGGGCTGCAAGCTCACGACGCGTCCGGCAGCAAGGCCGGCGCGTGCGTGCCCGGTCCGCCCTGTGCGGGCCGGTGGAAGCGCCGGGGGCGGTGACCGCGCTTCGTTCCCCCGCGTACCGGCTCGACGGCCGCGTACGCCGCGAAGAGGGAGAACCACGTTGACCACAGAGCCGTACAGCATGCCCGCCGAGCGGGAGACCGGGGCCGAGCAGGAGCTCGACCGGGAGCGGCGGATGGGTGCCGCGACCGGGACCGCGACTGCTGCCCGGGACATCCGGGTCGTCGATCTGACCGACTTCGAGGCCCGCCGAGCCGAAATCACCGCGGAGTTGTGGCAGGCCGCCACCGAGATCGGCTTCTTCCAGCTCTCGGGGCACGGCCTCGACCCGGCCGAGATCGACGCGGCGTTCGGCGCAGCCGAGGCGTACTTCGACCTGCCCGTCGGCATCAAGAGCCGCAACGCGCTCAAGAAGGGTCTGAACACGGGCTGGGAGTACCGCAGTCAGGTACGCCCCTCCACCGGTACCCCGGACGAGAAGGAGTCCTACCAGCTCACCCGGCCGCACATGGACGGGCTGTGGCCGGACGAGGGCGAACTGCCGGGATTCCGCGAGACCCTGCTCGATTTCGAGCGCCGCTGTCACACCGTCGCCCACCAGGTGCTGTCCTGCTTCGCCGAACGCCTCGGCTTCGCACGTGACTTCTTCGCCCGACGGCATGATCCGGCGAGCCCCCTGCACCAGAGCACCCTGCGGCTCCTGCACTACTACGCCGTACCCGAGCAGGAGCGCGGTCAGGCGGACGGCGGATGGCGCGCCGGAGCTCACACCGACTTCGACTGCCTGACCCTGCTCTTCCAGCGCGACGGGCAGGACGGTCTCCAGGTGTGCCCCGGCAAGGAGGCCGACGGCCGCGCATGGACGCCCGTACCGGCTCGTGGCGACCTCATCACCTGCAACATCGGCGACATGCTCATGCGGTGGAGCGGCGATCTCCTGCCGTCCAATTTCCACCGGGTCGCCACGCCCGGTCCACAGGACGACCAGGGGCCGCGCTACTCCATCGCCTACTTCGCGCAGGCCGACCGGGACGCGGTGATCGCCGCGCCGGACGGGCGCCACGCGCCGATCACCGCCGAGGAGTACTTGCGGCAGCGCATCGCCGCCAACTTCGCCGGCTGACGGGCGGCCGCCCGCAGAGGCGGCCTCCGCCGCCGTGGCAGCTCGCGCGAGCGGCCACGGCGGCCCCTTCCGACACCCACGCACGAAAGCGGGGTCCCGCATGTCCGCACCACGTCCGTGCACGCTGCTGCTGTCCGGTGCCCAGGTGGTCACCGTCGATGACGCGCGCACCGTTCACCCCGACGGGGCGGTGGCCGTCGACGGCCACCGCATCGTCGACGTCGGCCCGACCGCCGACCTGGCCGCCCGCTGGCGGCCGCACCGCACCGTCGACTGCCGTGGCAGCGCCGTCCTGCCCGGTTTCACCGACGCCCACACCCACCTGTTCCAGAGCCTGGCCCGGGGCATCGGTGACGGCCTGGCCATCGGGCGGTGGCTGAACGAGTTCATGTGGCCGTACGCCATTCACCTCGACTCCGAGGACGCCCGGATCGCCGCCCGGCTGGGGGCCGTGGAGGCCGCCCGAGCCGGCATCACCACGGTCGTGGACCACCACTACGCGCCCAGCGACCCCGAGACCGTTCTGGCCGTCGCCGACGCGATCGAGGAGATCGGACTGCGCGGGGCGGTCGCCCGCGGCATGCTCGGCGACCGTACCGCCGTCGCGGAGGCGCGCGGCCTGCCGACCGCCCTCTACCGCTACAGCACCGACCAGGAACTCGACCTCACCCGCCAGTGCATGGCCGCCCGTGGCGCCGAGTCCAGGGTGCGTGTCTGGCCCGCTCCCCTGAACCTTTCCTACGGCGACCGGGACCTGGTGCGCGGATCCGCTGCCCTCGCCCGCGAGCACGGGGTTCGCTGGCACACCCACTGCAGTGAGGGGGCCAAGGACCCGCAGAGCTTCCTGGACCGGCACGGGAAACGGCCGGTCGCCTGGTTGGCGGCGGAGGACCTGCTGGACGAGCACACCACACTGGCCCATGCGGTGTGGCTCGACGAGGAGGAGACCGAGGCGGTCGGCGCGTACGGGGCGGGCGTGGCCCACTGCCCCTGCTCCAACGCCTATCTGGCCTCCGGCGCGATGCCCTGGCGCGGCCTGCGCGACGCGGGCGCGGTGGTGGCCCTCGGCACGGACGGCCCCAGCGCGGGCGGTCGCCAGGACATGTTCGAGGTGATGAAGCAGACCTTGTTCGGGCAGCGCCTGAGCAGGCTCGATCCATCGGCCGTGCGGTGCGAGGAGGCCATCGAGGCCGCGACACGCGACGGTGCCCGGTACGCGGGTATCGAAGGCGGCGGGGTGATCCGGCCGGGCTCGCCGGCCGACCTGGTGGTCGTGGACCTGACGGGAACAGCCGTGCAGCCCGTACACCGGGCGGTGTCCGCGCTCGTCTACTCCGCCCGTGCGGCGGACGTGGTGATGACGCTCGTGGACGGGCGCGTCGTGTACGAGAACGGCCGCTGCCCGGGCGTCGACGAGGAGGCGCTGGCCGCGCACGCCCGGGAGCGGGCGGAGCGCATGGTGCGGCGGGCGGATTTCGGGGCTCTGACCGAGCCGTGGCGTGACGGGAACCAGGACCGGCGGAGAAGGGTGGCGACATCGTGACCGACACACACACGCAACCGGCACAGGGGCAGGGGCAGGACAGGAAGGCTGCCGGAGGTACTGTCGCCGACCCGGTCGAGGCGGTGCCGCAGTGGTGGCGGCTCGGTGTGCTGGGCCTGCAGCACGTCCTCGCGTTCTACGCGGGTGCCGTGGTCATGCCGCTTCTGGTGGCCCAGGGCATGGGGCTGTCCGCTGCTGACACGGCGGCCCTGATCAACACCGCACTGGTGGCCTGCGGGGCCGCGACGCTGCTGCAGGCGGTCGGCCTGCCGGGCATCGGCATCCGGCTGCCCGTCGTCCAGGGCATGTCGACCGCGGCCGTGCCCTCCTTGGTATCGGTCGGTGTCGCCGCGGGCGGCGGGAAGGCGGGACTGCCCACGGTCTTCGGGGCGGTGATCACGGCGGGGGTGGTCCTCTTCCTTGTCGCACCCGTGTTCGGCCGGCTCATCCGCTTCTTCCCTCCGCTGGTCACCGGCACCATCGTGATCATCGTCGGCGTGACCCTGATGGGAGTCGCGGCGCGGCAGGTCGGCGGCGGCGACTCCTCCGCAGCCGACTTCGGCACCCCCGCGCATCTCGGCCTGGCCGGGGCCACTCTGGCGGTGATCGTGGTGCTGTCCCGGTTCGCCAAGGGCTTCCTCGCCTCCGTCGCCGTGCTCGTGGGCCTCGCCGCCGGAACGGCACTGGCCGCGACCGTGGGGCGTACGGACTTCTCCGGCATAGGCAAGGCCGACTGGGTCGGCATGCAGGCCCCCCTGCACTACGGCGCACCGCGCTTCGACGTCATGGCCGTCCTTGCGATCGTCCTCGTCCTCGTGATCATCGCGGTGGAGTCCATCGGCCAGTTCTTCGCTGTGGGAGAGATAGCCGGACGGGAGGTCGACGAACGGGACATCACCCGCGCCCTGCGCGCCGACGGACTGGCGACCGTCCTGGCCGGGCTGATCAACTCCTTCCCGACCACGGTCTACTCGCAGAACGTCGGACTGCTGCGGCTGACCCGTGTCACCTCCCGCTGGATCGTCGCAGCGGCCGGCGTGTTCATGCTGGTCCTCGGTCTGATGCCCAAGGTGGGTGCGGTGGTCGCGGCCATGCCCGCCGCCGTGCTGGGCGGCGCGACCATCGTCCTGTTCTCCACGATCGCCGTCGTCGGCGTGCAGATCCTCGTCAAGGCCGACCTCTCCGATGCCCGCAACACCGTGCTGGTCGCGGCGAGCCTCGGCATCGGGTTCCTGCCCACCGCCTATCCCCAGTTTGCGGAGCACATGCCCACGCGGCAGCTCCAGGTGCTCTTCGAGAGCGGCATCATGCTCGGCACGCTGTCGGCCGTCCTGCTCAATCTGTTCTTCCACCATCTGGGGCGGCTCACGGCCCGCCCTGCGCGGGTCGCCACTGAACCGGCCTAGACGTACAGACCCGCACAGGGGAAGCCGGCCCGGCCGGATCCGCACGAAAGGACCTACGCCCAAGGTCCCGTATTTGTTGCAGCGGGATGAAATCCGCAGCCCACCGCGTTGGTGCCTTCCGGCAGGGCAGGTCGATCGGGAGGCACCGGGTGTCGGACGCAGGGGAGCAAGGAAGCGGCGGGCAGCCCCGTGGCTGGGCGCGGAGGCTGAGCGGTTACGCCTGGCGCTACCGGCGCAACGTGCTGCTGGCGCTCGGTTCGTCGCTCGCCGGAATGGCCGTGATGGCCCTCGTCCCGCTGGTCACCAAGGTGATCATCGACGACGTGGTCGTCGGCCACACCCGCTCCCTGGCCGTCTGGACGGGACTGCTGATCGTCGCGGCCGCGCTTGTGTACGTCTCCACCTACATCCGCCGCTACTACGGCGGCCGGCTCGCCCTCGACGTCCAGCACGACCTGCGGACCGAGATGTACGGGACGATCACCCGCCTCGACGGCCGGCGCCAGGACGAGCTCTCCACCGGCCAGGTCGTCGGCCGCGCCACCAGCGACCTCCAGCTGATCCAGAGCCTGCTGTTCATGCTCCCGATGACCATCGGGAACGTCCTGCTCTTCCTCATCTCCCTGGTGATCATGGCGTGGCTCTCGCCGCTGCTCACCCTCGTCGCCATCGCCGTCGCCCCCGCCCTCTGGTTCATCGCCCGCCGCTCCCGCACCCGCCTCTTCCCCGCCACCTGGTACGCCCAGTCGCAGGCCGCGGCCGTCGCCGGAGTCGTCGACGGAGCCGTCTCCGGCGTCCGTGTCGTCAAGGGCTTCGGGCAGGAGGACCAGGAGACCGGCAAGCTGCGCGAGGTCGGGCGCCGGCTCTTCGCCGGCCGGCTGCGCACCGTACGGCTGAACTCCCGCTACACCCCCGCCCTCCAGGCCGTCCCCGCCCTCGGCCAGGTCGCGATGCTGGCCCTCGGCGGCTGGCTCGCCACCCGCGGCGAGATCACCCTCGGCACCTTCGTGGCGTTCTCCACCTACCTCGCCCAGCTCGTCGGCCCGGTCCGGATGCTCGCCATGGTCCTCACCGTCGGCCAGCAGGCCCGCGCCGGTGTGGAGCGCGTACTGGAACTGATCGACACCGAGCCGTCCCTCCAGGACGGCACCAAGGAGCTCCCGGCCGACATCCCGGTCGGCGTCGAGTTCGAGGACGTACGGTTCGGCTACGACAAGGACCGCCCCGTCCTCGACGGCTTCTCGCTGACCATCGAACCCGGCGAGACCGTCGCCGTCGTCGGCGCGTCCGGCAGCGGCAAGTCCACCGTCTCGCTGCTGCTGCCCCGGTTCTACGACGTGACGCACGGCGCCGTCCTCGTCGGCGGACACGACGTCCGCGAACTGACCCTCGACTCGCTGCGGGCCGCCATCGGACTCGTACCGGAGGACAGCTTCCTGTTCTCCGACACCATCCGCGCCAACATCGCCTACGGCCTCCCCGGCGCCACCGACGAACAGATCGAGCAGGCAGCCCGCGCCGCCCAGGCCGACCGGTTCATCGCCGAGCTGCCCGACGGCTACGACACCACGGTCGGCGAGCACGGGCTCACCCTCTCCGGCGGCCAGCGCCAGCGCGTCGCGCTCGCCCGCGCCATCCTCACCGACCCCAGGCTGCTCCTCCTCGACGACGCCACCTCCGCCGTCGACGCCCGCGTCGAGCACGAGATCCACGAGGCGCTGCGCCAGGTCATGGCAGGCCGCACGACCCTGCTGATCGCTCACCGCCGCTCCACCCTGAACCTCGCCGACCGGATCGCCGTCCTGGAGAACGGCCGGCTCGCCGACATCGGCACCCACGAGGAGCTGGAGCGCCGCTCCGCGCTCTACCGGCGCCTGCTCACCGACCCGGACGAGCTGGGCGCCACCTCGCCCGGCCACCAGCTGACCAAGGCCGCCCCGGACCCCGCCGACGACCGTGCGCTCCAGGAGGAGATCGACGCCGAGTTCGACGCCGAGCGCGGCATCACCCCCGAGCTGTGGGTCCGCAAGGAGGGGGCACGCGAGACCGACGCGGCCGGCACCCCCGCCACCCCCGAGCTCCTCGCCCAGGTCGAGGCCCTGCCCCCGGCGACCGACACCCCGGACATCGACGAGGCCCGCGCCGTGCATGCCGAGGAGTCCTACGGGCTCCGCAGGCTGCTGCGCGGCTTCGGGCTGCCGCTGCTGGTCAGCCTGGCGCTGGTGGCCGTGGATGCCGGAGCGGGCCTGCTCCTGCCGGTACTGATCAGGAACGGCATCGACGAGGGCGTCACCCAGCTCGCGCTCGGCGCGGTCTGGACCGCCTCCGCCTTCGGCCTCGTCGTCGTACTCGTGCAGTGGGCGGCCCAGGTCGGCGAGACCCGGATGACGGGCCGCACCGGCGAGCGGGTGCTCTACTCCCTGCGGCTGAAGATCTTCGCGCAGCTCCAGCGCCTCGGCCTGGACTACTACGAGCGCGAGCTGACCGGCCGGATCATGACCCGGATGACGACCGACGTGGACGCCCTGTCCACGTTCCTCCAGACCGGCCTGGTCACGGCCTTCGTCTCCGTCGTCACCTTCTTCGGCATCATGGTCGCGCTGCTGGTCCTCGACGTGGAGCTGGCCCTGGTCGTGTTCGCGACGCTGCCGCTGCTCGTCGTCGGTACGTTCTTCTTCCGCCGCAAGAGCGTCAAGGCGTACGAGCTGGCCCGTGAGCGCATCGGCGTCGTCAACGCCGACCTCCAGGAGTCCGTCTCCGGCCTCCGGATCGTGCAGGCCTTCCGCCGCGAGCGGGACGGCGCCGAGCGGTTCGCCGCGCGCAGCGACCACTACCGCGAGGCCCGGGTCCGCGGCCAGTGGCTGATCTCGGTGTACTTCCCGTTCGTCCAGCTGCTGTCGGCGGTGGCCGCCGCCGCCGTGCTGATCGTCGGCGCGGGCCGGGTCGACAACGGCACGCTCACCACGGGTGCGCTGGTCGCCTACCTGCTCTACATCGACCTGTTCTTCGCGCCGGTGCAGCAGCTCTCGCAGGTCTTCGACGGCTACCAGCAGGCCACCGTCTCCCTCGGCCGTATCCAGGAACTCCTCCAGGAACCGGCCTCCACCGCCGACCGCGACGAACCGCTGGACGTGAAGTCGCTGCGCGGCGAGATCGCGTTCGAGGACGTGTCCTTCGCGTACAGCGGCGAGGAGGCCGCGCTCACCGGCATCGACCTGCACATCCCGGCCGGTCAGACGGTCGCGTTCGTCGGCGAGACCGGCGCGGGCAAGTCCACCCTCGTCAAGCTCGTCGCCCGCTTCTACGATCCGACGGGCGGCCGGGTCACCGCGGACGGCACCGACCTGCGCGCGCTGAACATGACCGCGTACCGGCACCGGCTCGGGGTCGTACCGCAGGAGGCGTACCTCTTCGCCGGCACGGTCCGTGACGCCATCGCGTACGGGCGGCCGGAGGCCACCGACGCCGAGGTGGAGGCGGCGGCCCGGGCGGTCGGCGCGCACGACATGATCGCCACCCTGGAGGACGGCTACCTCCACACGGTCGCCGAACGGGGCCGCAACCTCTCGGCCGGCCAGCGCCAGCTGATCGCGCTCGCCCGCGCCGAGCTCGTCGACCCGGACATCCTGCTGCTCGACGAGGCCACCGCGTCCCTGGACCTCGCCAGCGAGGCCCTGGTCAACCAGGCGACCGACCGCATCGCGGGCCGGCGCACCACCCTCGTCGTCGCCCACCGTCTCACCACCGCCGCCCGCGCCGACCGGGTCGTGGTGATGGACCACGGCCGGGTCGTCGAGGACGGCACCCACGACGAACTCCTCGCCCTGGACGGGCGCTACGCGGTGCTGTGGCGCACCTTCATAGGGGAGGACGAGCCCGCGGGGGTGTGACGGGTCACCCCGGTGCGGTTGTCCGGGGCGGGGGTTCCGTCCTCAATCGCCGGACGGGCTTGGTGCGGGTGCCCCGCGGGCGTTGCGCCGTTGCCCGGTGGGTGGGGGTCCGGGGCCCCTCCGGGGCGTCTCCTCGGACGACGAACGTTCCGCGGGTACGCGATGGACCCGGGTCGATGTTCGTCGTCCTGCGGGGACTCCCCTGCACGGCCCCGGACCCGGCCGTCGTGCGTCTGCGGCAGTCATCAGGGCCGGTGTGCAGACGCAGGTGATGCAGGGTGGGGGCGTGCAGGGGAGTCCCCGCAGAAAATGGCGTACGACCCGGGTGTCTGTTCGTTGTCGGGTGCACACGCCATTTTTGAGGAGTCTCCCCGGAGGGCCCCCACCCCCACCCACCGGGCAGGGGCGCACCCCGCGGGGGACCCGCACCCAAGCCCGTCCGGCGTTTGAGGACGGAACCCTCGCCCCGGACAACCGCAACGGCAACCGCAACCGCCAAAGGGGGCCCCGCGTCGTACGCAGATACACGTGTGTGCGCTCATGTGTCGGGTAGGGGCGTGGACGTTCGATGAGGCGATGGGGCTGCTGGTGACCAGAGGAACCGAAAGACACGGCGGGCGCATACGGCGCGGGGTCCCGTGCCGCCTGCTCGCCCTCGTCCTGACGACGGCCCTCGGGCTCGTCGTCGGCGGTGTGGAGGCGAGCAGTGCCGATGCCGCCTCGGTGTGTGCCGGACGGCCCGCGAAGACGGTGAAGTTCTCGACGGGAGAGCTCCGCGTCTACCGGACCCGCGACTACGCCTGCGCCACCGCCGTCGCGGCCAAGCCGGGCAAGCGCCGGCGGATGTCCGTACAGATCCAGGCCCGCGGCGGCCGGCCCGTCGTCGACAGCGGCTCCTTCACACAGCAGGCCGGACCGGTGACCGTCCACGCGCTGAACCGCTGTGTCCGGGCCTCGGGCACGATCTCCGGGAAGACGGGCACCACGGCCTGGATCCTGTGCTGACCGGGCGACACGAGCGCATGCCCGGGCAACAGGGTCTGGCGGTACGGGTATCGCCCCGCTAGGTTCGCGACGTCTGTTGTGAATCATGGGGAGGGTGAATGCGTAAGGCGCTCAGAGGGTTCCTGCCGCTTGCGGTGCTCATCGGCACAGTGAGCGCGACGGGGGCCCCGGCCGGTGCGGCCACCG
Organism: Streptomyces sp. NBC_00464; assembly: GCF_036013915.1. NCBI lineage: Bacteria > Bacillati > Actinomycetota > Actinomycetes > Kitasatosporales > Streptomycetaceae > Streptomyces > Streptomyces sp. NBC_00464. The sequence continues at coordinate 5,158,962 of NZ_CP107899.1, forward strand.
CCGCAGAACCGGTCGCGGTCCGTTCCGCCGTCAGTGACAGCGGTACGAGCACGGACATCAAGGACCGCATCCTGGCCATCCCGGGCATGAGTCTCATCGAGGAGAAGCCGGCCGCCGGATACCGCTACTTCGTTCTCAACTACACCCAGCCGGTCGACCACCGGCACCCGTCCAAGGGCACGTTCCAGCAGCGCATCACCCTGCTGCACAAGGACACCTCACGCCCGACGGTCTTCTACACCAGCGGCTACAACGTCTCCACCAACCCCAGCCGCTCGGAGCCGACCAGGATCGTCGACGGCAACCAGGTCTCGCTGGAGTACCGGTTCTTCACCCCGTCGCGTCCCTCGCCCGCCGACTGGTCCAAGCTCGACATCTGGCAGGCCGCCAGTGACCAGCACCGGGTCTTCACCGCGCTGAAGCAGATCTACTCCAAGAACTGGCTGACCACCGGCGGTTCCAAGGGCGGCATGACCGCCACGTACTTCGAGCGCTTCTACCCGAAGGACATGGACGGCGTCGTCGCCTACGTCGCGCCCAACGACGTGGTCAACAAGGAGGACTCGGCGTACGACCGGTTCTTCGCCGGCGTCGGCACCAAGGAGTGCCGCACCAGGCTGGAGGGCGTGCAGCGCGAGGCGCTGGTCCGCCGGGAGCCGCTGGAGGAGAAGTACGAGCAGTACGCCGCCGACAACGGCTACACCTTCACCACCGTCGGCACCCTCGACAAGGCCTACGAGGCCGTGGTCATGGACTACATCTGGGCGTACTGGCAGTACAGCCTGCTCGCCGACTGCGACACCATTCCGGCCGACGCCGCGAGCGCCACCGACCAGGCGATCTGGGACTCGATCGACTCGATCTCCGGCTTCTCCGCCTACGCGGACCAGGGCCTGGCGAACTACACGCCGTACTACTACCAGGCGGGTACCCAGCTCGGCTCGCCCGACATCAAGCAGCCCTGGCTCGGCAAGCTGAGCCGGTACGGCTACCAGCCGCCGCGCAACTTCGTGCCGAGCTCCATCCCGATGAAGTTCCAGCCCTCGGTGATGCGCGACGTCGACACCTGGGTGAAGAACCACGCCAGCCACATGCTGTACGTGTACGGGGAGAACGACCCGTGGGGTGCCGAGCGCTTCCGGCTCGGCAAGGGCGCCCGTGACAGCTATGTCTTCACGGTGCCCGGCGGCAACCACGGCTCGAACGTCGCCGGTCTGGCTCCGGCGGAGAACGCCACCGCCACCGCGGCGATCCTGCGCTGGGCGGGCGTCGCCCCGGCCGCCGTCCAGGCGGACCCGGAGAAGGCGAAGCCGCTCGCGAAGTTCGACGCGCGGCTCGACAAGAAGGACCTGACGACCGAGCACCGGCTCGGCGTCCGACGTCCGTAACGCGTGACGGGACCCGCGCCGGTGGCTGCCGGCGCGGGTCAGGCCGCGGTACGCAGCCTGGTGAGCGCGATCGCCTGGCTGCCGGCGAACAGCGCGATATCGACGGCGACGGTCAGGATCACCAGCACCGCGAGCACGGGGACGGCGGCCACCGCCAGCGCGCCGACGAGCACGGTCGCCGCGATGTTGGCGGTCAACACGATCCGCAGGGCGACCGGTTGCGGCAGCTTCGCCCGCATCCACTCCACCAGACCCGCCCACAGGACGACGGCGGCCCCGACGGCGACGATCAGCGGCAGGGGCAGCGGGACGGCGGACTCGGTCGCGGGTGCGGTGAGGGCCACGAGGGACCCCAGGACCAGGCAGTACAGAGCATCGAGCCGGAGGCTGAGCATCCCGAGCCGCTGTGACTTCATGCCGTCGAGTGTAGGGACGCCGGGCGGACGCGACAACGGTGGCGGTCGCGCACACCACGCACGACCGCCACCGGCCCCGCCCCGTTAGTACGTCAGCCCGTAACCCACCGGGTACAGCACCTGCGCGGGATCGTCCGCGCGCTGCACCGGCACCGGGAGCTTCCCCTCCGGCTCGGCCCGGCCCGCGATCACCCGGGCGGCCGCCCGCAGTTCGACGTCGGTCCAGGAGTACGAGGCCAGGCTCGCCGCGTATCCGGTCCCGGCCAGCTGGGCGATGTCGTACGGATTGCGGATGGCGACCGTGATCACCGGGACACCGGTCGCGGCCAGCTCCCTCACCAGGGTCCGCTGCGCACTGGTCGCCGTGACGTTGTACGTCCCCACGACCACCGCGTCCTTGCCCTGGGCGGCCGCCACCGCCGCGTCGATGCTCGCCCGGGTCGGAGCGGTACCGGTGGACAGGGCCGTGGCCGTGTACCCCAGCCCGTTGAACTCCTGGGCCAGGGTGGTGGTCGGCGGGCCCGTCGTGCCCGAGGGGGAGGCCGGGTCGGCGCCGACCACGAGCAGGTTCTTGTGCGAGCGGCGCGAGAGCGGCAGCAGCGCACCGGGGTTGTCCAGCAGCGTGGTGGTGTGCTCCGCGATGCGGTCGGCCGCGGCGAGGTGCGAGCGGGTGCCGACGGTACGGTCCACGCCCCGGTGGCTGACGAACGGGTCGTCGAACAGGCCCAGCTTCGTCTTCAGGCGCAGGATGCGCAGGATCGATTCGTCGAGCCGGGCCTCGCTGACCTCGCCGTTCTTGACGGCCGCCAGGAGGGCGTTCCAGGACACGTCCAGGCTCGGCGGGTTGAGCAGCTGATCGACGCCCGCCTGCAGGGCCAGCACCGGCACCCGCTCGTCGCCGTACTTGGTCCGCACGCCTTCCATGCCGAGAGAGTCGGTGACCACGACGCCGTCGTAGCCCAGCTCCTCGCGCAGGATGCCGGTGAGGATGGGCCTGGACAGCGTCGCCGGGTCCTCGGCCGGGTCGAGCGCGGGCACCACGATGTGCGCCGTCATGATCGAGTCGATGCCCGCGGCGATCGCGGCCCGGAACGGCGGCTCGTCCAGCTCGGCCCACTGCTCACGGGTGTGGGTGATCACCGGCAGACCGGTGTGGCTGTCGGTGCTGGTGTCACCGTGACCCGGGAAGTGCTTGGCCGTGGAGGCGATCCCGGCGCTCTGGTACCCCTTCACCTGGGCGGCGACCATCCCGGCCACGGACTGCGGGTCGGAGCCGAAGGAACGCACGCCGATCACCGGGTTGGCCGGATTGACGTTGACGTCCGCGTCCGGGGCGTAGTTCTGGCAGATGCCGATCGCCGCGAGCTCGGCGCCCGCGATCTGCCCGGCCTGCCGCGCGTCGGACCGCGAACCGCCCGCGCCCAGCGCCATCGCGCCCGGCATCAGTGTGGCGGGCTCGCCGACCCGGCAGACGATGCCGTGCTCCTGGTCGGTGGAGATGAGGAGCGGCAGGGAGTTCGGCCCCGCCAGACCGGCCCGCTGGATGCCGTTGGAGAGATCGGCGATCTGGTGCGGGTCACGGGTGTTGTGCGCCCACGCGAAGTAGATGATGCCGCCCACGTGGTACTTGGCGATCATCTCCGCGGCGGTGCGCACCCCGATCTCGGCGAGGTTGGCGTCGATGTCCGCCTGGTCGGGCTCGGTCGCGGAGTGCCCGTAGACCCGCATGACGAAGAGCTGGCCGACCTTCTCCTCCAGGCTCATCCGGGAGATGAGCCGCTTCAGCCGCCGGGTGGTGGCGGCGGAGGTGTGGCCGTGGCTGTTGCTGCTGCTTGCGGACTTCTGGGCGGCGACGGCGCCGGGGGCGACTGCCATACCCGCAGCCGCCGCGACAGCGGTTGCTGCGGTGGCGGTGAGGAGGGTGCGTCTGGAGGTGCGGTCGTGCACGTGAGCTCCTTCGGCCGTACTCGGTGACGAGGGGGTGGTGAAAGAAAACGCGGTGAAAGCGACTGCGGTGGAAGAATCCGTGGTGAAAGAAACTGCCAAGGATCACGGATATCCAGAAAATAACTTCCGGTCAAGGGTGCGGACCGTTTTGAGCGAGTCTCCGCGCACCCTGATCCACTCCCGGCGCCGTCCTGCGCCTACCGCAGCCCCACACCGGCCCCATGCGCCTGAAGTGCCGAGGCGGCAGCCGTGATCGCCGGACGGCGCGCCGCCTCCGTGCGCCACAGCGCGTACAGCCGCCGCACCGGCACGGGATCGATCCGCACCGCCACCACGCCCTCCGGCAGCGGCCCGCGGCCCAGGCGGGGGATCATCGCCACCCCGAGACCGGCGGCGAGCAGGGCGAGTTGGGTGTGGTTCTCCTCGGCCTGGTGACGGATGTCCGGCTCGTACCCGGCCGTGCGCAGCGTCCGTACGAGCCAGTCGTGGCAGACCGTCCCCGGCGGCTGGCAGATCCACCGCTCCTTCGCCAGCTCCTCGCGCCGCACCCCGTCCCGGCCCGCCAGCCGGTGGCCCGCCGGCACCAGCAGATCGCACCGGTCGTCCCCGATCACCGCCTGCGCCACCCCCTCCGGAGCGGGCAGCGGGGCGATGTCCCAGTCGTGCGCGACGGCCAGATCGATCACACCCTTCGCCACCAGGTCCACCGAGAGATGCGGGTCGACCTCGGTCAGCCGCACCTCCAGCGCCGGGTGCTCACGGTCCAGCTCCGCCAGCACCCCGGGCAGCAGCCCGCGCGCCGCAGAGGCGAACGCGCCGATCGAAAGCCGCCCCGTCGGCAGCCCCCGCCGCTCCTCCAGTGAGGTCTCGGCGCGCTCCACGATCGCCAGCAACTCCTGGGCCGCGGTGGCCAGATGGACGGCCTCCTCGGTCAGCGCGACCCCGCGCCCGCGACGCTCCAGCAGCGTCGTGCGGGTCTCCCGCTCCAGCTTGGTGATCTGCTGCGAGACCGCCGACGGGGTGTAGCCGAGCGCGGCGGCGGCGCCCGCTACCGAGCCGTGGACGGAGATGGCGTGCAGGGCGCGCAGCCGGGCCAGATCGAGCACCGGAGCCTCCGGGATTCTCGGGAATCATTAGCGATGCTCAATTCCACCATGAAGAAATCCGCGCTGGTGCTACATGGTCCGCGCGCGCGACCCTCGGTGCATGCGTCCCCTCCACATCGCCCTGGCCGTCCTGGTGGCCGCCCTCTGGGGTGTCAACTTCGTCGTCATCGAGCTCGGGCTCGACCACTTCCCGCCGCTGCTCTTCTCCGCCCTGCGCTTCCTGGTCGCGGCGCTGCCCGCGGTGTTCTTCGTCGGCCGCCCGAAGGTCGCGTGGAAGTGGATCGTGGGGGTGGGGCTGGCCCTGGGCGTGGCCAAGTTCGGCCTGCTCTTCATCGGCATGGACCGGGGGATGGGCGCCGGACTCTCCTCCCTGGTCCTTCAGGTGCAGGCGGTCTTCACCGCGCTCCTCGCGGCGCTCGTGCTGGGCGAACGGCCGGGGAAGGTACGGGTGTTGGGGATGGGGGTGGCTCTCGCCGGGATCGGGGTGGCCGCCGTCGACGAGGGGGCGAGCGGGCCCGTGCTCGCCTTCGTCCTGGTGATCGCGGCGGCCGCCTGCTGGGGCGTGTCGAACGTCCTGACCCGCAGGGCCGCCCCGCCCGACTCCCTCAACTTCATGGTCTGGGTCTCCACCGTGCCCGTCCTGCCGCTGCTCGGTCTCTCCCTGCTCTTCGAGGGCTGGGACCGCGACCGGGACGCGCTCGCCGCGCTGGACTGGAGCGCCGCCGGAATCATCGTCTACGTCGCGTGGGTCGTCACGATCTTCGGCTTCGGGGCATGGGGATTCCTGCTCAGCCGGTACCAGGCCTCGTCCGTCGCCCCGTTCACCCTGCTCGTGCCGGTCTTCGGCATGTCGTCGGCCGCGCTGCTGCTCGACGAGTCGGTGAGCCCGCTGCGGTGGTGCGCGGCGGCGCTGCTGGTCGGCGGGGTGGCCCTGACCTCGCTCGCGGGGGTGCGACGCCCCCGCGTCCCAGATCCGGGGGCGCCCGAGCCGGCCCCCGTACGCGGGTAGCCGGAACACGCCGTCGAGGCCGGACCGCGAACCGCCCGGCGGCGCGGCTTCGACGGCGCCGGACAGCCCACGTCTCCGAGCGGCCGGGGGTGACCGGCACGAGGACTTGGACAGCGTCTCAGGCGTTATCCGTTCGCACTGACTTCTTGACCGGTCTGCGGATTGTCTCAGCGCTCGCACCGTGACCTATGGTCATTCTGGGTTGCTGAAATATCGCACTGAAGGGCACTAATCGGGCCAGTAGGGGATCTATTATTTGAGCATCAGTCACAGCGAAGAGGTATCCGATGATCTATACCGTTGAGTGCAGCTTTGCCGAGCCGACGCGAGAAGAGGAGTGGAACGAGTTCTACTCCGAAATGAAGCTGCCTGCGCTCATCTCCGTCACGGGCTTTCACACCTCACAGCGGTTCAAGGCGATCACTTCCGGATGTCCCACCTATCTCGCAGCCCATACCGTCGAAGGGCTGGAGGTTCTCAGTGGAGATGAGTACGCAGAGAAGGGCGGCGGAAATTTCGCCCGCTGGCAGCCCGACATCATCGACTGGCACCGCAACCTGTACAGCGGACCGAGCCGGGTGCCTGATATCTCTGCGAACGAATACTTGGTTCTGGACTCGACCGGCCCCGATGCTCTGACGAGGCTAGGCCTCGTTCCGCACCCCATGCACGCCGTCGCGATGGAGAAGAACCCGGAACAGCGCTGGCTGGCCGCGACCACGAACTCTGGTTTCACGCTCCCCGCAAAGCTGCCGGATGGTGTCCACGTCTATGTGGCGATAACTCCTCAGCTCAGGGCCCCAGCATCTCCGGCAGCCTTCGAATAGAGGGCCGGCATGCCGAACGTGACGCTGTACGTGGAATCCGGGGCCATGCCGTCGGACGAGTCACTGGAAGCACTTACCGACCAGTGTGTTGAGCTGTGCACCAGCACGCTGCAGGCTGCGCTCGAGAACGTGCACATCATCTACGTTTCCGTGCGAAAGGGTAGGGGGCACCCGGTTTTCGCAGAAATCCTGTTCCGCGAGGAGCCGTTCCGTCCGCCGGCGGTCATGGGCCACTTTATGCAACAGGTCAGTGATGCGGTCATGGATACCATCGGCCTCACCGCCCGTATCCGTTGCTTCAGTTTCTCGAAGCAACACATTCACGCCCTCAACTAGCGAGAGACAGGAGCAAAATAATGGCACCCCCGCTCTTCCCCACCCGAAAGATCGGCCTGTACACGGTTACCGCCATCAGTGACGGTTATCTCACAGCGAGCCTGGACCTGCTGACGAACGTCGACCGTCAGGAGGCCTCGGCGTTGCAGCGGCGAGGCGGGCTGAACGATCAGTCGCCTATGCACATCAACAGCTACCTGGTACGTGGTGCCGACCGCACCATCCTTGTGGACGCCGGGGCCGGCGGCGTCAAGCAATGGGGCGGTCACTTGAAGGCCGGTCTGCCACTGGCGGGTGTGCAACCTTCGGATATTGACGCTGTTCTTCTTACGCACGCACACCCGGACCATGTCGGTGGCCTGCTCGACGGTTCCGGGCGTGCCGTTTTCCCCAACGCCGAACTCCTGATTCACCAGCGCGAGGTCGCCTTCTGGCAGAACGACGGCAACCTCGCACATGCGAACGAACGCGCTCGGGGGAACTTCCGGATAGCTCGCAACGCCCTCGGTGCCTATGGCGGCAGACTCCGCAGGTTCGCACAAGGTGAAGTCTTGCCCGGGATTTCAGCAATACCACTTCCTGGCCACACGGAGGGCCACACGGGCTATCTCGTCGGCTCCGAAGACCAGAGCGTGTTCTTCTGGGGCGACACCGTTCATTTCCCGACCGTCCAAGTGACGCGGCCCGACGCATCGGTCACGCTGGACAACGATCCATTCCGCGCCGCCGAAACGCGCGTCCGGGTGCTCGACATGGTCAGCGCTGAGCAGCTCATTGTCGCTGGTCCCCATCTCGACGACCGAGGATTTGCTCGGATCGAGCGGGTAAAGGGAGGCTATTCGATCACGGATGAGGGATGAGCAATCGCGGCTTCTGGTGCGGCGGGAGGAGAGTCGGGTTCCGCTACGGCCACCAGCCAATCAGAGAACTCGTCGAGAAGTTTCGAACGAGAGCTCCGCGAGTTGATGACGAGGATGAATTCCTTGGCTGTCTGCTGTCCGGGCGGACCGACTGCAACAAGTTTCCCCGTTCGCAATTCGTCGGCAATGTAGAGATACGGGACAAGTGCCACGCCCAAGCCGACGAGAGCCGCTTCGATCAACATGGAGAACTGCTCGAAGCGGCCACCGGCCGTCGCTTCCTGAAGGTCGAGCCCGAACTCGCGAGAGTAACCACGCCAACTTTCAGGCGTCGCCGTCTTGTGCAGCAACGGCAAGTGGGGCAATGCCCCAGAAGTCGCGCTGTGTCCCCGTGGCACGAGATCAGCCCTGCACACGGGGATCAAGGAAGTGCGGAACAGGTGCCTCGATTCAGCTTCCGGCCACGCGGGATGAGCGAAGGTGACCGCAGCATCAAACGCACTGCCGTTCAGCACAAAAGGATCGTTTCGAGTGCTCAGATTTACCATCACGTCCGGATGTTCGCGTGAGAACAACGGAAGCCGCGGTACCAGCCATCTGGATGCGAACGTTCCGATCACCGCGAGCTCCAGTACTTGCTGCTGCGGCGGGGACGCCATCACCTGAAGCGTTGACTGCTCCAACGACACGAGCGACCGCCCCACCTCTTCGGCATAGCGCGCCCCGTGCGCCGTCAGCTCGACACGATTGCCGCCCCGAAGGAACAAGGGAACCCCGAGAAACGCTTCCAGCCGTGCCACCTGCCGGCTGATCGCCCCTTCCGTGACGACCAGCTCCTGTGCGGCAAGCGAAAACCTGCCATGACGTGCCGCAGCCTCGAAGGCGAGCAACGTCGAGGTGCTGGGAATCTGCCTGGCCGCCATAGCTGCCGCCTTCCTTGAAGCCCGACCAATGGTAAACCCAGGGCATTTCGAGACACCCCTGGCTCCGCCGCGCCCGACGCCCTCACCCAGCTCTGTGCCGGCTGTCACTCGGCATCTCCGGCGCCAACATGCACGACAGCCAGGTCCTGGAACCGCTCATACCCGGCATCCCATCGATTCGTTCCCGCCGTGGCCCGCGCCGCAGGCGCCGGGCAAAGCTACCCGCGGACACAGGCTACGACTACGACCACCTGCGGCGATGGCTCCGTGGACGCGGCATACGCCACCGCATTGCCCGGAAAGGCGTCGAGTCCCCGCAACGACTCGGCCGCCACCGCTGGGTCGTCGAACGAACCGTCTCCTGGCCGGCCGGCTGCCGACGCCTGCACCGCCGCTACGAACGAGAACCCGAGCACTTCCTCGCCTTCGTCGGCATAGCAACAACCCTCATCTGCCACCGACGACTCACCAAGTGAGACAGCGTCTTCAGGCTGACCGGCAAGGGGGAGGCGGGCTTCGCCGGGCAGAGTGCGTGAGCCGTTCGGCGAGAGCCTCGACGAGACCGCGGAGCTCATCCGGACGGTCGATGACGAAGGGCCGGTCCAGCGAGGCGAGTACAGCGGGCAGCCAGTCGAGCCGGTCCACCCGCAGCTCGACACGTGACCAGCGCTCCGTCTCCGGATCCGCGCCGCCCGGGGACGGCAGCTCCTCCACGATCGCGACGCCGGCGGGCAGCCGGGCGTGGATCTGCTCGGCCGTCCCCTGGACCCGCAGGGTCACCTCGTGCCGGTACGGAGCCGTCGCGAGCCCGGTCAGAACGCGCTTCGCCGGGTCGAGTCCGGCAGGTGGCTCGAACGAGCCGGGCAGCGTCCTCACACCGGAGATGCGATCCAGCCGGAACGTCCGGTCCTCGCCCGTCGTGAGATCCGCGGCCGTGACGTACCACCTGCCCGAGTGGGCGACGATCCCGTAGGGGTGCAGTGTGCGTTCGCTGCGCCGGCCGTCGGCGGCGGTGTATCCGAACGAGACCGGCCGGTGATGGTTCACCGCGTCGGCGATCGGGAGCAGGACCGCGGATTCCGGGGTGGCTGCCGCGCCGGGCGGAGTCGTGAAGGCGAGCGAGCCGAGCACGGCGTCGAGCCTGAGGCGCAGCCGCTCGGGCAGCACCCGCCGGATCTTGGCCGCCGCCGTCTCGCTCGCCGTGCCCGTTGCCGTCGTCAGGCCGACTCGCCGCCCCGCGACCAGACCGAGCAGCACGGCGAGCGCTTCGTCGTCGCTCAGCATGAGCGGAGGCATGCGAAAGCCGGGGGCGAGCCGGTAGCCGCCGTAGCGGCCGCGTACCGACTCGACGGGCACGTCGAGGTCGATGAGGTGGCCGACGTAGCGCCGTACGGTGCGTTCGTCGACGTCGAGCCGATCGGCGAGCTCGGTCACGCTCCGGATGCCGCCCGACTGAAGCAGTTCCAGCAGGGCGAGCACGCGGGCAATGGGGCGGGGCATGCCCGGAAGTCTCCCGCATATACCGGGCGGATTCCGCCCGGTACCGGTCGTAGCGTGCTGGTCAGGAACACCGGCCAGTCAGGAGAAAACCATGGACTTCGTCTCCATCCGCATCATCACGGGCGACATCGCCCGCCTCGTCGACTTCTACGAGCGCGCCACCGGAGTACCCGCCGACTGGTCCAACGAGGACTTCGCCGAGCTCAGGACCACCTCCGCCACCCTCGCGATCGGCAGCACCCGCACCGTCCCTCTGTTCGCGCCCGGCTCCGCCCGCCCGGCCGACAACCACAGCGTCATCCTCGAATTCCTCGTCGACGACGTGGACAGCGTGCACAAGAACCTGACCGGCTTCGTGAAGGACTTCGTCAACGAGCCCACCACCATGCCCTGGGGCAACCGCGCGCTCCTGTTCCGCGACCCCGACGGCAACCTCGTCAACTTCTTCACCCCCGTCACCCCGTCCGCCATCGAGAAGTTCGCTCGCTGAGGGTCGACCTGCTGCTCGTGGACGGGGCTCGCCCCGTCCCTCTCTAGTCCTTCGGCGCCCCCAGCCGCAGCAGGTGCTCGCGCCCCGCGGCGAGCAGCCCCGGCAGCTCCGCCGCCTGCGGGTGCCAGCGCTTCTCGTACTCCCAGCAGACCCAGCTGTCCGCGTCCAGCGTGTCCAGGCACGCCCGCAGCGGCAGCACCCCCGCGCCCAGGGCCACCGGCGTGGTGTCCTCGGCCGATGCGATGTCCTTCACCTGTACGTATCCCAGGTGCGGGGCCAGCACCGCATGGCTCGCCACCGGCTCCTCACCCGCCAGCCACGTGTGCATGATGTCCCACAGCGCGCCGATGCTCCCGTGCCCCACCGTGCCGACCACCCGGGCGACATCGACCCCCGCGCGGTGCGAGTCGTGGGTCTCCAGCAGGACGCGTACGCCCAGGTCGGCGGCGTACGGAGCGGCGGCGGCCAGTCGGCGCGCGGCGGTCGCGTCGGCAGTCGCCGGGTCCTGGTCGCCGCCGCCCGGGAAGACCCGGACGTTTCGCGCACCCAGGTCGTGGGCCAGCTCGACCAGCCCGGCGAGCTCGTCCAGCACCGGCTGGTCGTCCCCCTCGGCGGCCGCCCGCACATAGCCCGCCACGGTCAGGATCTCGACCCCGCCCCGCTTGAACTCATCGGCCACGCCGGCCCGTTCGGCCTTCGAGAGCCCGGGGTGCACCGGCTCCTCGGGATGGGCGCGCAGCTCCACCCCCTGGTAGCCGTGCTCGGCGGCCAGCCGGACGACCTCGGCCATCGGCAGTCCCGGAACCCCGAGGGTGGAGAAAGCGAGCTTCACGTGCGTGTTCCTTCCGTCGGAATGTGCCCCTGCACCGTACGGACCGGGACACGTCCGACGCGTACCCCGGTCCCGGCGGCCCGACTCACCCCCGGGGCGCGGCCGTCGACCCGCGCACCATCAGCTCCGCGGCGATCGTCGCGATGCCGCCCGGCGGCGGGGCCTCCTTGCCGGTCGCCAGCCGGCCCGCCCGCGCCCCCGCCTCGACGAGCGGCAGCCGTACGGTCGTCAGGGCCGGGACGACGTCCACCGAGAACGGCAGGTCGTCGAAGCCCGCCACCGAGATGTCCTCGGGGATGCGCAGCCCGCGGTCGCGGATCGCCGCGGCCGCGCCCAGGGCGACGGTGTCGTTCGCCGCGACGACGGCGGTGATCTCCGGTTCCCGGCGCAGGAGTTCGAGCGTGGCGTCGTAGCCGGAGCGGCGGTCGTAGGAGCCGTGCACGGTGAGCCGCTCCTCGTCGCCGACGAGCCCCACGGCCTTCATCGCGTCGCGGTGGCCCTCCAGTCGGTGCCGGGTCGTGGTCCGCTCGACCGGGCCCGCGACATAGCCGATGTTGCGGTGGCCCAGCGAGAGGAGATGCTCGGTGAGGCGCCGGCCGCCGCCCCGGTTGTCGAAGGCCAGTGCGGCCACCACGGAGGCGTTGTCGGGCAGCGGCGGCCGCCCGCACAGGACCACCCGGGTGCCCGCGTCCGCGAGTTTCGCCAGCTTCGCGGACATCGCGGCCTGGTGGGCCGGGTCCTCGACCGCGCCGCCGGTGAGGACGACGGCTGCGGCGCGCTGGCGCTGGAGCAGGGTGAGGTAGGTGAGTTCGCGTTCCGGGGTGCCACCCGTGTTGCAGACGATCGCGAGCTTCTCGCCGCCCGCCCGGCCCGAGCCGTCGCCCGGACCGCCGATCTCCGTCTGGGCCGCCCCCGCCATGATCCCGAAGAACGGGTCGGCGATGTCGTTGACCAGGATCCCGATCAGGTCGGACGTGGCCGCGGCGAGCGAACTCGCGGGCCCGTTGAGCACGTAGTCCAGGTCGTCCACCGCACGCAGGACCCGCTCCCGGGTGGAGGTCGCCACCGGGTAGTTGCCGTTCAGCACACGGGAAACGGTGGCCGGGGACACCCGGGCGCGAGCCGCCACATCCGCCAGGGTGACTGTCATCGCATTCCTCCGAGGAGTGATCGAGGGGGAGTGGACCAAACCAATCAGCGCGCCCCCTCTTGTCCAGGCCGCTGTCGGCAGGCTAGCGTCATACCGCATAGAAAGCGCTTGCTACGGCTGTATGGAGGAACTTTCGTGACACGCAGGACAGTGCGCATCGCCATGAACGGCGTCACGGGTCGCATGGGATACCGGCAGCACCTGGTGCGCTCGGTCCTCGCGATCCGCGAGCAGGGCGGCCTCGACCTCGGCAACGGCGACGTGCTGTGGCCCGAGCCGGTCCTCGTCGGCCGCCGCGCCCACGCGCTGGAGGCGCTCGCCGAGCAGCACGGTCTGACCGAGTGGTCGACCGACCTCGACGCGGTCCTCGCCGACGACACCATCGACATCTACTTCGACGCCCAGGTCACCTCGGCCCGCGTCGAGGCGATCAAGAAGGCCATCGCGGCGGGCAAGCACATCTACACCGAGAAGCCCACCGCCACCGACGTCGAGGGCGCCCTCGACCTCGCCCGCCTCGCCCGGGACGCCGGCATCAAGCACGGCGTCGTCCAGGACAAGATCTTCCTGCCGGGCCTGCTGAAGCTGAAGCGCCTCATCGACGGCGGCTTCTTCGGCGAGATCCTCTCCGTGCGCGGCGAGTTCGGCTACTGGGTCTTCGAGGGCGACTGGCAGGAGGCCCAGCGCCCCTCGTGGAACTACCGCTCGGAGGACGGCGGCGGCATCGTCGTCGACATGTTCCCGCACTGGGAGTACGTACTCCACGAGCTGTTCGGCCGGGTCACCACCGTCCAGGCGCACGTCCAGACGCACATCCCCGAGCGCTGGGACGAGCACGGCAAGCCGTACGCCGCGACCGCGGACGACGCCGCGTACGGCATCTTCCAGCTGGAGGGCGGCGCCGTCGCCCAGATCAACTCCTCCTGGACGGTGCGCGTCAACCGGGACGAGCTCGTCGAGTTCCAGGTCGACGGCACCCACGGCTCCGCCGTCGCGGGCCTGCGCAACTGCCGCGTCCAGCACCGCTCGGCCACCCCCAAGCCGGTCTGGAACCCCGACCTCCCGGTCACCGAGTCCTTCCGTGACCAGTGGCAGGAAGTCCCCGACAACGCGGTCTTCGACAACGGCTTCAAGGCCCAGTGGGAGCTGTTCCTCCGCCACATCGTGCTGGACGAGCCCTACACCTGGGACCTGATGGCCGGCGCGCGCGGCGTCCAGCTCGCCGAGCTCGGCCTCAAGTCCTCCGCCGAGGGCCGCCGTTTCGACGTCCCGGAGCTGACCCTGTGACGCGGCGTCCCACCCCTGTAGCACCGGAGCGGACACCATGACGATGCACCTCCCGCAGGGCACACCGGAGTTGACCACGTGACCATCCACCTCCCGCAGGGCCCGTACGAGCCCCGCACCACCCCGCTCGACCTCGCCCCCGGTGGCGCACCCCTGGCCTCCCGTACGGTCTTCTCCGCGGCCCACGTCGTGGCGGACCCGTACGCCGACATCAGCCCGGACTCCCCGGCCGCCGTCGACTGGGACGCCACCCTCGCCTTCCGCCGCCACCTCTGGTCGCACGGTCTGGGCGTCGCCGAGGCCATGGACACCGCCCAGCGCGGCATGGGCCTGGACTGGGCCGGAGCCGCCGAACTGATCCGCCGCTCGGCCGCCGAGGCCAAGTCCGTCGGCGGTGCCATCGCCTGCGGCGTCGGCACCGACCAGCTGCCCGCGGGCCCGGCCACGCTCGCCGAGGTGCGCTCCGCGTACGAGGAGCAGCTCGCCCTCGTCGAGGAGAGCGGCGCCCAGGCGATCCTCATGGCCTCGCGCGCGCTCGCCGCCGCGGCGAAGAGCCCGCAGGACTACCTGGAGACGTACGCGCACCTGCTCCGCCAGGCCACGGAACCGGTCGTCCTGCACTGGCTGGGCCCGATGTTCGACCCCGCGCTGGACGGCTACTGGGGCTCCAGCGACCTGGACGCGGCCACCGACACCTTCCTCCAGGTCATCGCGGAACACCCCGACAAGGTCGACGGCATCAAGATCTCCCTCCTCGACGCTGAGCGCGAGATCGACGTCCGCCGCCGCCTCCCGAGCGGGGTGCGCTGCTACACCGGGGACGACTTCAACTATCCCGAACTGATCGCCGGCGACGACCGCGGCTTCAGTCACGCGCTGCTCGGGATCTTCGACCCGCTCGGCCCGCTGGCCGCGCACGCGGTACGGGTCCTGGACACCGGAGACACGAAGGGGTTCCGCGAACTCCTGGACCCCACGGTCGAGTTGTCCCGTCACCTCTTCCAGGCCCCGACCCGCTACTACAAGACGGGCGTGGTGTTCCTCGCCTGGCTGGCCGGCCACCAGGACCACTTCACGATGGTGGGCGGCCTCCAGTCGGCCCGCTCGCTGCCGCATCTGGCGAAGGCCTACGAACTGGCCGACCGCCTGGGCCTGTTCCCCGACCCGGAACTGGCCGAATCCCGGATGCGCGCGCTCCTTACGGTCAACGGAGGCACCCGATGAGTGACGGCCGGCTCTCCATCAACCAGGAGACCATCAAGCAGTGGTCGCTGCCCGAACTCGCCGAGGGCTGCGCGAAGGCGGGCATCGACAAGATCGGCCTGTGGCGGGCCCCCGTCCAGGAGTACGGCGTCGAGCGCACGGCTCAACTCCTCGCGGATTCCGGCCTGTCGGTCACCAGCCTCTGCCGGGGCGGCTTCTTCACCGCCCTCGACCCGGCCGAGCGGGCCCGCGCCCTGGACGACAACCGCGCGGCGCTCGACGAGGCGGCGGGCCTGTCCACGGACACGCTGGTCCTGGTGTCGGGCGGCCTCCCGGAGGGCAGCAAGGACCTGTACGGGGCCCGCGAACGCATCGCCGACGCGCTGGCCGAACTGGCCCCCTACGCGGCCGAACGGGGAGTACGCCTGGCCATCGAGCCACTGCACCCGATGTTCGCCTCGGACCGCTGCGTCGTCTCCACCCTGTCGCAGGCCCTGGACATCGCGGAACGCTTCCCGGCCGAGCAGGTCGGCGTGGTCGTCGACACGTACCACCTCTGGTGGGACGACCAGGCACCCGCCCAGATCGCCCGCGCGGGTGCGGCGGGCCGGATCCACTCCTTCCAGCTCGCCGACTGGATCACCCCGCTCCCGGCGGGCGTCCTGCTGGGGCGCGGCCAACTCGGCGACGGCAGCGTGGACTTCCGCGCCTTCCGCACGGCGGTGGAGGCCACCGGCTTCGACGGCCCGATCGAGGTGGAGATCTTCAACGAGGATCTGTGGGCGCGCGACGGCGCGGAGGTCCTGGCGGAGGTCGCGGCCCGTTACGCGGAGCACGCCTGCTGAGCCGACGACCGGGCCCTCCGAGCCTCTGAGGCAAAGAGATTGCCAAGACGTACAACCATCGGGCGTCCTCCCGGGTCATATCTGTCGTCGGACGCTTCCGGGGAGGGATCCGGGGGGATAGGGAAGCCCCGACGGAGGGGAAAGCGAGTGGGGCCCGGTCGAAAGACCGGGCCCCGTTTCGCCTTCCGGAGTGACGTGAATGGGCGAGTGCTCGGCCGCGGTGACCCATGGCAGGCTGGGCGCCGTGACTGAATCGACGGCACGCCCCGGAACGCCGGTAACCGTCCTGCGGGACGGGAGACTTCGGGCCGCGGGCCTCAGGCAGGGGGATGTTGTCGCCTATGACTGGGGCTTCGAGCGGCAAGGACAGCACTACATCCAGCGCAGCTTCGTATTGCTCGACGACGGGATCCAGATCAACCAGCCGGTTCTCTTTCCCTCTGAGCAGCAGGGCTGGTGGTACTGCGACCTGGTCGCTGTCGTCCAGGACGGTGAGCTGCTGCGGGTCGACGACCTGTGGATCGACGTCATCGTCGGGCCGCCCGACCACCCCTACCGCCTCCTGGACCTTGACGAGTACGCCGAGGCCACGGCCGACGGCCGGCTGAGCCCTGCTGCGGCCGCGGACGGCTTGATCCGCACGCAACGCTTCCTGGACCGGCGGTTGAACCGCCGGCACGAAGTGGAACGCAGTTGGCCGGACTTCCCGCCCGCTGAGGTCACGGCCCTGCTGTCGGCCGACCTTCCTCGTGATTGGACGCTCGTGCGGAGTCCGGGCGGACCTCCTCAGGCCTCCGGAACAACGCCCCCCACATGAACTTCTCACCGAACCAGGGCGATTCGGCCGGCTCGTCCCGCATCCGGCGCAGCTCGATCTCCTCCAGCCCTCCCGTCACCCCGTCCGGACCCGTGAAGATCCAGCGCAGCGATTCCGCGGTGTACGCCAGACCGCCATGGAGTCGGGCTGTCCGGTACAGCTCCACATCGGGCAGCTCCGAACCCATCTCCCCGGAGGCGAAAGCGCCGAGCGACAGATGGCCGCCGGGCGCCAGAACCCGGTCCACGTAAGCGAGATACGTGATCCGGCGGTGCGGCGGCAGATGGTGGAAGCACCCGGAGTCATGGATCAGGTCGTACGGTCCTTCCGGCGCTCCCTCGGCGAAGGCGTCCCCGCAGTGGAACCGGATGTCCGCACCCGCCTCCCCGGCCCGCTCCTCGGCCCAGGCGACGGCCCCGGGCGACAGATCGACCGCGTCCACCTCGAAGCCGAGCGAGGCGAGATACAGCGCGTTGCGCCCCGGCCCGCAGCCCAGGTCGAGTGCGCGTCCGGGGGCGACCATCCCGCGTTCCACATACGAGACGAGCGTCTCGTCGGGCTTCGCCACGAAGAACGGCACCGGCTTCGACCGGTCCTCGTAGAAGCCGTCCCACCAGTCCCCGGCCTTCTCCGTCCACCGGTCCGCCTCAGGGGCGAACAGGTCGTCCATGAGCCGCAGAACGTCCTCGACCGAGCGCACATTCCGGTCCATCCGGAACCCCCTTTCCGATGAGGGAAGTTTAGGAGGGGCGCGTGTGTAAGGCCAGGTCAGAGTGCATGTGTAGGGCGTCCAGTAAGCCTTCTGGCGCCGCGGGAGGAGCGGAGCGCCACCCTCACCCACGTCCGCCACGCGCCCCGCTCCACGGGCCCCCGGAGGGCCTCCACGGGGGTTTCACGGACACTGCCGGGGCATGTTTTCCCATGGGTTTCGAGCAGCGTCGGTGCGCGGCCGGGTGACGGCGCCCCGCTCAGCGCGTGGCGGCCCCCTTGGGCAGGGACTCGGGGGCAAGGTCCCCCTCGTACGCCTCCCGCGCACCCTCCAGCTCCGGCAGATGCGTCGCCGCCCACGCGCAGCAGGCGGCCATCGGTGCGAGCAACGTCCGTCCGAGCGGGCTCAGTTCGTAGTCCACCCGAGGCGGGATCCCGCCGCCGACCGTACGAGTGATCAGGCCGTCCCGTTCCATCGAGCGCAGGGTCTCCGTCAGCACCTTCGGTGTGATGCCGCGCAGCGGGACCTCCAGTTCGGAGAAGCGCCGGGGGCCGGACTCCAGGCACCGGATGATCTTCGGGGTCCATTTGCCGCCGATCCGGAACGGCGAGGTGGTGTGGGAGCAGCCGGTGAACATTTCGGGATCAAGTGGTTGGCTCACCCTGTTGAGCGTACGTAACTATCGTTGCGGAAACCATGGGGTGCGGAGCTAGCTTCCGAGGCATCGGCCGACGATCCGTCGGCTTTGTCGAGGGGATCCCCATGAGCAGCAGGATTGTCATCTTCGGGGCGGGCGGACGCGCCGGACGGCGTGCGGTGGCCGAGGCCGTGGCGCGCGGGCACCAGGTCACCGCGGTGGTCCGCGACCCGGCCGCGTACGGGGACTTGGCCGGGGGCGGCGTGGCCGTGGTCGCCGGTGACGTCACCCGGGCGGACAGCGTCGCGGAGGTCGCCGCCGGGCATGACGCGGCGATCAGCGCGGCCGGCCGGATGGACATGCCTTCGGACGAGTTCTACGTGAGCGCCGCCCACGCCCTGCTGGACGGCCTGGCCCGCGCCGGGGTCGGCCGGCTGGTGCTCATCGGCATCGGGTCCGTCCTGGAGACCGCGCCCGGTGTGGCCGTCCACGACGCTCCCGGATTCCCGGAGGAGGCACGGGCCTTCTCGCTCGGTCACACCGCCGAACTCGACGCTCTCCGCGCCGCCGAGACGGACATCGACTGGCTCGTCATCGCCCCGCCGCCCGTGATGCTGGACAACGAGGCCCCACGGACCGGCCGGTACCGGACGGGCGGCGGGCAGGTGATGGCCGACGGTGCCCCGTCCTTCTCCTACGCGGACCTGGCGGTCGCGCTGATCGACGAGATCGAGGCCCCGAAGCACCACCGCTCCCTCACCGCGGTGGCAGGCTGACCACTCCCGTGCCGGCCCAGGGCCGTCGCAGTCACGGGCACCGTCACGGCCAGGAGGAGTCGTCGCTCAGATGGCTACGGCCGACACGTCGGCCCCGGGCAGCGTGGCGGCGTACGCCTCGATGGCGTCGGTGTCGGAGGTCAGTACGACGCCTCCGCCGTGTGCGGCAGCGACGAAGACGGCCGGCGCATCCACCGGGTCCGGACGCTTCTTGGGAGGAAGTGCGGCAGCGCCGATCATGGCGCCGATCGTTTTCCAGTCCTCGATGGTCATTCCTCCCGCACAGGGAAGGCAGCGGGGCGCCTGCTCCTGGGGAAGGCGGGTCCTGGCTCCGGGGTGTACGACGACGTCGGCGAGAAGGCGCTTCCACGCATAGGCGGTCTTCGGGCTTGTTCGCCACGCCTGTGAGAGGGCGGGACCAGGGACGATCGGCTGGTGTCCACCTGCTCCTACGAAGCCCTTGTGCAGGATGTGGGCCCGGCGGTCCTGGCTCACCAACGCCATCAGCATGCCGGTGTCGTAGACGACGACAGTCACGCGGCGGCCTCGTTGGGGGAGGACCGGCCGAGGATTGCTTCGACCTCCGCCCGTTCTTCCCTGGTCGGTTCGATTTCGTCGCCCGCCCAAGTGCCGGTGCCTGCTTGCTCCTCGGCCTCCGCGCGGGCCTCCTCGAACGGCTTGAAGATCCTCCTGACGCGGTCCTGCTGGTCCATCTGCGCTTGGGCGGCGATCGTGAGGAACGTGGAGACATCGAGTCCCGCGGCCGCCGCATGTTCTCTGATGCGGTCGCGGACCTCGGCCGACATGCTGATGGAAAAGCGCTCGGTTGCCATATCGTCCCGGTAACACCGAGTGTTACGGGACGCCTCGGGTTCGGCGTACGCCGGCTTCCGGAGCGGACCCCGCGATGTCAGCCCCGCCCGGTACCGTCGCATCCATGTCCACCAGGTCCTCCGCGACGTCCTCGACGCCATCGTCCACGCCCAACATGGCCGTCCTGGAAGGCGTACTTGAGCGCATCACGTACGCCAACGAGGAGAACGGCTACACGGTCGCGCGCGTCGACACCGGCCGGGGGAGCAACGACCTGCTCACCGTCGTCGGGTCGCTGCTCGGGGCGCAGCCCGGTGAATCGCTGCGGATGGAGGGACGCTGGAGTTCCCACTCGCAGTACGGCAAGCAGTTCACCGTCGAGAACTACACGACGATCCTGCCCGCCACCATCCAGGGCATCCGCCGCTACCTCGGCTCCGGGCTGATCAAGGGCATCGGTCCGGTCATGGCCGACCGGATCACCACCCACTTCGGCGTGGACACCCTCGACATCATCGAGCAGCAGCCGAAGCGCCTGGTCGAGGTCCCCGGGCTCGGGCCGAAGCGGACGAAGATGATCGCCGCCGCGTGGGAGGAGCAGAAGGCGATCAAGGAGGTCATGGTCTTCCTCCAGAGCGTCGGCGTCTCGACCTCCATCGCCGTCCGTATCTACAAGAAGTACGAGGACGCCTCGATCTCCGTCGTGAAGAACCAGCCCTACCGGCTGGCCGCCGACGTCTGGGGCATCGGCTTCCTCACCGCGGACCGGATCGCCCAGGCCGTCGGCATTCCGCACGACAGCCCGGAGCGGGTCAAGGCCGGACTGCAGTACGCGCTGTCGCAGTCCAGCGATCAGGGGCACTGCTTCCTGCCGGAGGAGCGGCTCATCGCGGACGCGGTCAAGCTCCTCCAGGTCGACACCGGGCTCGTCATCGAGTGCCTGGCGGAGCTCGCCGCGGAGCCGGAGGGTGTCGTACGGGAGAAGGTGCCCTCGCCCGAGGGCGGTGAGCCGATCACGGCCGTCTATCTGGTGCCGTTCCACCGGGCCGAGATTTCCCTCGCCTCGCAGGTGCGGCGGCTGCTGCGGACGCCGGAGGAGAGGATGCCGGCCTTCGGGGACGTGGACTGGGACGCGGCGTTGAAGTGGCTCGCGGGGCGTACGGGGGCGACGCTGGCCCCCGAGCAGGAGGCCGCCGTGCGGCTCGCGCTCAGCCGGAAGGTGGCCGTCCTGACCGGGGGGCCCGGCTGCGGGAAGTCGTTCACCGTCCGGTCCATCGTGGAGCTGGCCCGCGCCAAGAAGGCGAAAGTGGTGCTGGCCGCGCCCACCGGCCGGGCGGCCAAGCGGCTCTCCGAGCTGACCGGCGCCGAGGCCTCCACCGTGCACCGGCTGCTGGAGCTCAAGCCGGGCGGCGACGCGGCGTACGACCGGGACCGTCCGCTGGACGCCGATCTGGTCGTCGTCGACGAGGCGTCGATGCTCGACCTGTTGCTCGCGAACAAGCTGGTCAAGGCCGTGGCACCCGGCGCCCATCTGTTGCTGGTCGGCGATGTGGACCAGCTGCCCTCGGTCGGCGCGGGGGAGGTGCTGCGGGATCTGCTCGCCGGTGGCAGCCCCGTCCCGGCGGTCCGGCTGACCACCATCTTCCGCCAGGCCCAGCAGTCCGGCGTCGTCACCAACGCCCACCGGATCAACTCCGGCGTACAGCCCCTCACCGAGGGGCTCAGCGACTTCTTCCTCTTCGTGGCGGACGAGACCGAGGACGCCGGGGTGCTTGCGGTGGACGTCGCGGCCCGGCGTATCCCGGCCAAGTTCGGGCTGAATCCGCGCCGGGACGTGCAGGTGCTCGCCCCGATGCACCGCGGCCCCGCCGGGGCCGGTCATCTCAACGGGCTGCTCCAGCAGGCCATCACCCCGGGCCGCCCCGATCTGCCCGAGAAGCGGTTCGGCGGCCGGGTGTTCCGGGTCGGCGACAAGGTCACCCAGATCCGCAACAACTACGACAAGGGCGAGAACGGTGTCTTCAACGGGACCGTCGGCGTCGTCACCGCCCTTGACCTGGACGAACAGAAGCTGAGCGTGCTCACGGACGAGGACGAGGAGATCAGCTACGACTTCGACGAGCTCGACGAGCTGTCCCACGCGTACGCCATGACGATCCATCGCTCCCAGGGCAGCGAGTACCCGGCCGTCGTCATCCCCGTGACGAAGAGCGCCTGGATGATGCTCCAGCGCAACCTGCTCTACACGGCCGTGACGAGGGCCAAGAAGCTCGTCGTGCTGGTCGGCTCCCGGCAGGCGATCGGCCAGGCGGTCCGCACGGTTTCCGCAGGCAGACGCTGTACGGCGCTGGATTACCGGCTGCGCGGAGGTGTGGAAGGAGGATCCTCCTGAGGAGCGTCCGGCAACCGGGGGGTGGCGTCGCGGGGCTGGGCACGCGTATCTGCGGCGTTGTCGTCAATCACCATGGCTCCGCCATGCCTCAATCCTCCGCCTTGCAGCTGCACGCACCCAGCCCCGCTCCTTCTTCCACCCCCCGATTGCCGGACGCTCCGAAAAATGATCGATCAAATCGGTGGCAAACATCACGGAGGTCTTCCGGAACCGCAGTCAAGGGGGCAGGATGAATAAGTTCGCGGCACTCAGTGCCGCGAGTAGGTCCAATGGACGACCCCGAGTGCACTCTCCTGAGCCAAATGGGGGAGGGTGGAGACAGTCAGGGAACCTCGAAGAAGAGGCACTACGTCGGTGAGGGATGACGTGAGCGAGCACACCAGCAACGCTGTAGTACTGCGGTACGGCGATGACGAGTACACCTACCCGGTGATCGACAGCACCGTCGGCGACAAGGGCTTCGACATCGGGAAGCTCCGGGCGAACACCGGTCTGGTGACGCTGGACAGCGGATACGGCAACACCGCTGCCTATAAATCGGCCATCACCTACCTCGATGGCGAGCAGGGCATCCTGCGCTACCGCGGCTACCCCATCGAGCAGCTCGCCGAGCAGTCGACGTTCCTTGAGGTCGCGTACACGCTCATCAACGGTGAGCTTCCGAAGGTCGACGAACTGTCGACCTTCAAGAACGAGATCACCCAGCACACGCTGCTGCACGAGGACGTCAAGCGGTTCTTCGACGGCTTCCCGCGCGACGCCCACCCGATGGCCATGCTGTCCTCGGTCGTCAGTGCGCTGTCCACGTTCTACCAGGACAGCCACAACCCGTTCGATGAGGAGCAGCGTCACCTCTCGACGATCCGGCTGCTGGCCAAGCTGCCGACCATCGCGGCGTACGCGTACAAGAAGTCGATCGGTCACCCGTTCGTCTACCCGCGCAACGACCTTGGCTACGTCGAGAACTTCCTGCGCATGACCTTCTCGGTCCCCGCCCAGGAGTACGTGCCGGACCCGGTCGTCGTCTCGGCGCTGGAGAAGCTGCTCATCCTGCACGCGGACCACGAGCAGAACTGTTCGACCTCCACCGTGCGTCTGGTCGGCTCCTCGCAGGCGAACATGTTCGCCTCGATCTCCGCCGGCATTTCGGCGCTGTGGGGCCCCCTGCACGGTGGCGCCAACCAGTCGGTGCTGGAGATGCTGGAAGGCATCCAGGCCAACGGCGGCGACGTCGACAGCTTCATCCAGAAGGTGAAGAACAAGGAGGACGGCGTCCGCCTGATGGGCTTCGGCCACCGGGTGTACAAGTCCTTCGACCCGCGCGCCAAGATCATCAAGGCCGCGGCCCACGATGTGCTGTCCTCGCTCGGCAAGTCCGACGAGCTGCTCGACATCGCGCTCAAGCTGGAGGAGCACGCGCTCAACGACGAGTACTTCGTCTCGCGCAACCTCTACCCCAACGTGGACTTCTACACCGGTCTGATCTACCGGGCCATGGGCTTCCCGAGCGAGATGTTCACCGTGCTCTTCGCGATCGGCCGGCTTCCGGGCTGGATCGCCCAGTGGCACGAGATGATCAAGGAGCCGGGTTCCCGCATCGGCCGCCCGCGCCAGATCTACACCGGCGAGGTCCTGCGCGACTTCGTCCCGGTCGAGGGTCGCTGACCTCCGCACCACCCCGGATCGCCCCTGCTCCACCCCGGCCCTCGGCCGGTTGCCTTCGCCCCGACTGCCGCGCTTTCGCACAGAGCGCGGTGTCCGGGGCGATTTGCTTGCCCGGAGCGTGCCGGGCGCTGCGCCCGGACGCGGGAGCGCTCCCGTAGGAAAGCGAGAAGCGCCCCGCCGTCGATCCCCCCACGGGCCGACAACGAGGCGCTTCCCATTCCCGGTGCGGATTCCCCCCACGGGATCCGGCCGGGCGTTCAGTGGGAGCCGAAGCTCCTGGGTTCCTCGGTACTGCTGGGTCCTGCTGGTCCTGCGCTTTTCCTCGTACCGCCTGCGCGTGCCGCCTGCGGTCTGCCGGGGTACGTACGGACGGGAGGGCCGCTCAAAGCTCCCCGGTGCACGTGCCCCGGCCCACGCTTGCCCGGAGCGTCCCCCAAGACCCTCCGTCGGACGTCCCCCAAGACATCCCTTGGCATCGCACTCTTAGACTCGCGAACCCACCGAATGGTTACCCCCCAAACGGTGTGATCTAAGTCTCCTTGTGGAAATTACGTGAAGGACCGCAGGCGCAGGCTGTTCGTTACGACGAAGACCGAGGAGAAGGCCATCGCCGCTCCCGCAATCATAGGGTTGAGCAGGCCAAATGCCGCAAGGGGTAGAGCGGCAACGTTATAGCCGAATGCCCAGAAAAGGTTGCCCCTGATGGTGGCCAGGGTGCGTCGGGAGAGCCTGATGGCATCGGCGGCCACCTTGAGATCTCCACGAACGAGGGTCAGATCGCTCGCCTCGATCGCGGCGTCCGTGCCGGTTCCCATCGCCAGACCGAGGTCCGCGGTGGCCAGTGCAGCCGCGTCGTTGACCCCGTCGCCGACCATGGCGACCGCCCGCCCCTGAGCCTGCAACCGCTCGATGACGTGCGCCTTCTCCTCGGGCAGCACCTCCGCGCGGACCTCCTCGATGCCGACCTCGGCCGCGACCGCCTCCGCCACGGCCCGGTTGTCGCCGGTCAGCAGGATCGGCGTCAGGCCGAGCGCGTGGAGGTCGGCGACGGCCGCCGCGCTGGTCTCCTTGACCGCGTCGGCGACCTCCAGGACACCGCGTGCCTCGCCGTCCCAGGCGACCGCGATCGAGGTACGGCCCCGGGCGGCGGCCTCCGCCATCGCGGCGGCCAGGGCGCCGGGGATGCCGATTCCGGCGTCGGTGAGGAGCCGTGGGCGCCCGACGAGGACCGCGTGGCCGTCGATGACGCCCTGGACGCCGAGTCCGGGGACGTTGGTGAAGTCCTCGGGGGTGGGGAGGGGTGCGTCGGTGCGTGTGGTGGCTCCGGTGGCGACGGCCTGGGCGATGGGGTGTTCGGAGGCGTGTTCCAGGGCGCCGGCGAGGCGCAGGACGTCGGTCTCGGTGGTGCCGTCGGCGGTGTGGACGTTCTGGAGGGTCATCTTGCCGGTGGTGACGGTGCCGGTCTTGTCGAGGACGATGGTGTCGACGCGGCGGGTGGTCTCCAGGACTTCGGGGCCCTTGATGAGGATGCCGAGCTGGGCGCCGCGTCCGGTGCCGACCATGAGGGCGGTCGGGGTGGCGAGGCCCAGGGCGCACGGGCAGGCGATGATCAGTACGGCGACGGCGGCCGTGAACGCGGCCGTCACGTCGTCCGTCACCAGCAGCCAGACGACCAGGGTGACCAGGGCGATCGCCAGGACCACGGGGACGAACACCACGGAGATCCGGTCGGCGAGCCGCTGCACCTCGGCCTTGCCGTTCTGCGCGTCCTCGACGAGCCGGGCCATCCTGGCGAGCTGGGTATCGGCGCCGACCCGGGTGGCCTCGACGACGAGCCGGCCGGAGACGTTCACGGTGGCGCCGGTGACGGAGTCCCCGGCCCGCACGTCGACGGGCACGGACTCGCCGGTGAGCATGGACGCGTCCACCGCCGACGCGCCCTCGACGACGGTGCCGTCGGTGGAGACCTTCTCGCCGGGGCGGACGACGAAGCGGTCGCCGACGGCCAGCCGGCCCACGGGGACGCGTACCTCCGTACCGCCCCGCAGCACCGCGACGTCCTTGGCACCCAGGTGCATCAGCGCCCGGAGCGCGGAACCGGCCTTCCGCTTGGACTTCGCCTCCAGATAGCGGCCCAGCAGGATGAAGGTGACGACCCCGGCCGCGACCTCCAGATAGATCGTGGAGGCCCCGTCGGCGCGCGAGACCGTGAAGTCGAAGCCGTGGCGCATGCCGGGCATGCCGGCGTCGCCCAGGAACAGCGCCCAGAGCGACCAGCCGAAGGCGGCGAGGGTCCCGACCGACACCAGGGTGTCCATCGTGGCCGCACCGTGCCGGAGATTGGTCCAGGTGGCGCGGTGGAAGGGCAGCCCGCCCCAGACGACGACGGGGGCGGCGAGCGTGAGGGAGAGCCACTGCCAGTTGTCGAACTGCAGGGCCGGGATCATCGCGAGCACCACGACGGGGGCGGCGAGGACGGCCGAGACGATGAGCCGTTGCCGCAGCGTGGCGAGAGCGGTGTCGCGGTCGGTGTCGCCGTCAGCCCCGGCTCCGGTGCCGGTGTCGGTCCCGGCACTGTCATCGGTCTCCGCAGCCGCTGCCGGGGCGGCCGGCGCCGGTGCGGGAGGAGCCGGGGCGGGCGGTGTCGGTGCCGGGCGGTGCACCGGCTGCGCCGTGTACCCGGTCTTCTCGACCGTGGCGATCAGATCCGCGAGACCGGTCCCGGGACCGAAGGCGACCCGGGCCTTCTCGGTCGCGTAATTGACGGTGGCGGTGACCCCGTCCATCCGGTTCAGCTTCTTCTCGACGCGGGCCGCGCACGACGCGCAGGTCATCCCGCCGATCGTGAGCTCGGCCTCCGAGCTCTCCGCTGCCGGGACCTCGACATCTGTTGCGCTGTGCATGTCCGAACTCCTGAAACGCCGACCGGGCCGTGCCCCACCAGTATCTGCTGGTCGGCCCGGCCCGGCGGCAAAGGGGTGATGCGGTTGCGGTGGATCCCGAAGCGGTCAGGCGGCCCGGCCGGCGAGCTCGTAACCCGCCTCGTCGACGGCCGCGCGCACGGCCTCCTCGTCCAGGGGGGACTCGGAGACGACCGTCACCTGCCCGGTGGACGACACGGCCTTCACCGAGGTGACACCCTTGATGCCGGAGATCTCCTCGGAGACCGCGCCCTCGCAGTGTCCGCAGGTCATGCCGGTCACCTGGTAGACGGTGGTCACGCCGCCCTGCGCCGCGGCGTCCGCGCCCGCACTGTCGTGGCAGGAACCGCTGGGCGAGCAGCAGGAGCCGGTCGCCTGGGGGAGCTGGGTCTCGGCGGTCATCGTGTTCTCCTCTTCGACGAGCACAAATGGATGTGGCGGCGGGGGCCCAGGGGGACCACGGGAAGGCCGGTGCGCCTCCACACTCACGACTATATACCCCTAGGGGGTATGAAGGCGAGTGGCCCCCGGGTCAGTGGGCCAAGCGGGTGACCGGGTTGGGGCGGTTACTCCCGTCGGCCCCGGTTGCCCGGACGGGCGGCGACCCAGGTGCGGATGGTGTCCGCGTACCAGTACGGCTTACCGCTCTCCACATGGTCCGGAGCCGGGAGAAGGCCGTGTTTGCGATAGGAGCGGACGGTGTCCGGCTGCACCCGGATGTGCGCGGCGATGTCCTTGTAGGACCAGAGCCTTCTGTCCGTCATGCGTGCCACCTCTCTGCGCCGCAGCGTTGGCCTGGGGGCCGTCGGGGGAGCTGCGGCACGGACGCTGTTGATCACTCAGCCTCTGGCCGGTGAACGACGGCGACGGGAGGTGGGGTGGGGCTGTCGACCGCCTGTGACGGAAAACCCGCGTAATGGAGACATGCGTGACGAAGGGATCACTTCCGAGACAGAAGAGGCACGCGGGGCGAAGGCGGCGGTGCCTGGCCGGCGGGTGCGCCCGGGACACCCGGGCGCACCCCGGTCGTCAGGCGTGCCAGAGCGCCGACCAGGTGCGCGGCCCGACGAGGCCGTCCGGGACGAGCGGCGGATGGTCGGCCTGGAAGCGCTGGACCGCGGCGAGCGTCCGCGCGCCGAACACGCCGTCGACCGCCTCCCACGGCAGGTAGCGCCGGTTGGCGAGCATGCACTGCACCTGGGAGACGCGCTCGCCCTGTTCGCCGAACGCGGTCAGCCCGTCCCCGTCGTAGAAGGCGCAGACGGGGCTGGAGCCGGCCGGGGGCACGTTGCTCTCGTCGGCGGTGGCGCCGGGGGCCACGGCCAGTGCGGCGGCCAGGACGAGCGCGGCCAGGGCCGGGCCCCGGGCGGCGCGGCGGAACGGCGGAGTCGTACGGATCACGGTGGGGTACTCCTCGAACGATGCGGTGACGGTGGCCGGTGCCGGGAGCGCCGTGCCCCGTCCTCTCGTCGAGGACAACACCGCGTACTGCCGTGACGTCACTCCCGGGGTGGCTGCCGGGACCTGGAACCGGGAGGAGTTCACACACTTGTCACCGAGGGGAGTGAGTGGACCGTACTGCCGTTGACCGGTGGCTGTACGGTGCACATCTCAGATGAGATCTTTGAACTGCTGGGCCGGAAGAGCGTGTTCAGCGGGGTATTCGACTTCCCGTGTGTACGCGTGACGCCCATGCACAGATCGCCTCCGGCGCAGGCGGCCGCTTCGCCCTGGCAGGAGCGAAGTGCGAGCGACGACTCCCCGCTCGCTACGGCCCCGCGCCGGAGGTACCCGTCGAACCGCGCGGGCTCTCGCAGTGGAGCAGTGGAGCAGCGGAGCGGCCGGCTTCCGCGACGCCCCGGGCCGTCCTCCTTGTGTCTACACCGGTACCGAAACGGCAGACACAGTGTCGGGGCCCCTTCCTGTGCGGGCATGGTGGGATGTTGACGTAGCCGAAAAGGCCACTCGCCCGTCGGAGGTCCCAGCACGGGAAGAGCACGACCGACGCCTCACGACCGACGCCCCCACCTCTGAAGGAGACACAGAATGAAGACCGTCAACCACTGGATCGGTGGCAAGACCGTCGAGGGCGCGTCGGGCAACTACGGCCCGGTCACCGACCCGGCCACCGGAGCCGTCACCACCCAGGTCGCGCTCGCCTCCCCGGAGGAGGTCGACGCCGCGGTGGCCGCCGCGAAGGACGCGTACGCGACGTGGGGCACGTCCTCGCTGTCCGCCCGCACCGCGATCCTCTTCCGCTACCGCGCGCTGCTGGACGCCCACCGCGACGAGATCGCCGCCCTGATCACCGCCGAGCACGGCAAGGTGCACTCCGACGCGCTCGGCGAGGTCGCCCGCGGTCTGGAGATCGTCGAGCTGGCGTGCGGCATCACCACGCAGCTCAAGGGCGAGCTGTCCACCCAGGTGTCCACCCGGGTCGACGTCTCCTCGATCCGCCAGTCGATCGGTGTCGTCGCCGGCATCACGCCGTTCAACTTCCCGGCCATGGTGCCGATGTGGATGTTCCCGCTCGCCGTCGCCTGCGGCAACACCTTCGTCCTCAAGCCGAGCGAGAAGGACCCGTCGGCCGCCAACCTCCTTGCCGAGCTGGCCTCCGAGGCCGGTCTGCCGGACGGCGTCCTGAACGTCCTGCACGGCGACAAGGTCGCCGTCGACGGCCTGCTGAACCACCCGGACGTCTCCGTCGTCTCCTTCGTCGGGTCGACCCCGATCGCCCGCTACATCCACGCCACCGCCTCCGCCAACGGCAAGCGCGTCCAGGCGCTCGGCGGTGCGAAGAACCACATGCTGGTCCTGCCGGACGCGGACCTCGACGCCGCCGCCGACGCCGCCGTCTCCGCCGCGTACGGCTCCGCCGGTGAGCGCTGCATGGCGATCTCCGCGGTCGTCGCGGTCGGCTCCGTCGCAGACGACCTGGTCGCCCGGATCAAGGACCGCGCCGAGAAGATCAAGATCGGCCCCGGCAACGACCCGACGTCCGAGATGGGTCCGCTGATCACCGCCGCCCACCGCGACAAGGTCGCCTCCTACGTCACCGGCGCGGCCGCCCAGGGCGCCGACGTCGTACTCGACGGCACCGGCCACACGGTCGAGGGCTTCGAGGACGGCCACTGGATCGGCCTCTCCCTCCTCGACAACGTCTCCACCGATTCGGACGCCTACAAGGACGAGATCTTCGGCCCGGTCCTGTGCGTGCTGCGCGTCGACACGTACGAGGAGGGCGTGGCGCTGATGAACGCCTCGCCGTACGGCAACGGCACCGCGATCTTCACCCGCGACGGCGGCGCCGCCCGCCGCTTCCAGCTGGAGATCGAGGCCGGCATGGTCGGCATCAACGTGCCGATCCCGGTGCCGGTGGGCTACCACTCCTTCGGCGGCTGGAAGGACTCGCTCTTCGGCGACCACCACATCTACGGCAACGACGGCGTGCACTTCTACACCCGCGGCAAGGTCACCACCACCCGCTGGCCGGACCCGTCCGACGCCCCCGCCGGCGTCGACCTGGGCTTCCCCAGCAACCACTGACCCGTCACGTCACGCCGTACAGCACTGAAGGGCCGCTCCCCCGGGGCGGCCCTTCAGCGGTTCGTGAGAGGTCAGCGACCGCTACCGGCCTCCTCCTCGATCATCCGCTCCATCGGTACGACGGCGACCCGCCCCGAGACGACGAACGCCAGCACCATCGCCGCCACCAGGACCACCGTCCCGGCCCACACCATCGTCTCGACCGGCACGGTGTACGCCCCCACGGCCCGCACCGCGCACTCGCCCAGCAGCGCTGCGCCCCACACCACGGAGAACCGCACCTCGGCCCGCCGGAACGCGTCCGAATCCGTCGAAAGCCGCTGGTACGCAGCGGACTTGGCCGCCTCGCCCCGTGTCAGCCACGGCCGCAGCCCCGCCGACAGCATCGGCCGCCCGCGCAGTGCGGACACCAGGAACACCAGGCCGATGGTGCTGCTGATGCCGCTGTCCTTCAGCAGCATCAGCCGCGGGTCCCCGGCCGCCAGGCTCAGCAGCAGCCCCACCGCGTTGACGGTCACCATCAGTGCCGCGAGCCCGTTGAGCCGCCGGTCGCGCACCACACCCCACACGGTCCGCACGCCCGGCACCACACTGCTCCAGGCCAGCGCACCGAAGGTGCCCATCCCCGCCGCCTTCAGCAGGTAGTACGAGGCGAGCGGCACGGCCACATCCACGAGCAGCGGCATCATGCTGTCCAGCAGGGCCTTGCGGGGCGAGAACGGAACGGCACCGGCCGGAGCGTCGGCGACAGGTGCGGTGACTGTGGCGACCGGGCTGCTCATGACGGGTTCCTCCCGTATCGGCGGCGCCCTTGCGGCTCCCGCTCTCGATACGTACAGACTGGCCGCCGGACCCCGGTCCCCGGCAGAGCCGGGTGTACCGACCTCGGTATGACGAATGTCAGGGCCCGCGAGTGACACGGTTCGGCCGACACCCAGTGGTGGGCCGTCAGATACGTTTCGTTCACGGCGGCTCAGGAAACCCGTTCGCCCACGAAGGCCCGCCGGTGCTGGGATGTCCCCATGACCGCACCGACCCCACCACAGCACGAGATCCGCGCGCTCCACACCGATACGACCGTCACCGTCTACCAGGCGTACTCCCCGGCCCTCGGCCTCCCCGCCGCCCGGGACGGCCGCTTCCCGCCGGCCTGGAAGCGTGACCGCATGACGTGGATCAAGCCGAGCTTCCTGTGGATGATGTACCGCTGCGGCTGGGCGGCGAAGGAGGGCCAGGAGACGGTGCTGGCCGTCGAGATCACCCGCGAGGGCTTCGACTGGGCGCTGGCCAACGCCGAACTCTCGCACTACGAACGCGGCGTGCACCCCGACCGGGCCACCTGGAAGCGCAACCTCCGCCACGCCCCGGCCCGCGTCCAGTGGGACCCCGAGCGCGACCTGCACCTGAACCGGCTCCCGTACCGCTCCCTCCAACTGGGCCTCGCGGGTGAGGCGTCGCGGCGGTACGCGGACGAGTGGACGGTGGCGATACGCGACGTCACCCCGCTCGCCCGGACGATCCACGAACTGGCGAGGGCGGGCCGGTCAGATGAGGCGACCCGGCTCCTGCCGGACGAACGGCCCTACCCGGCACCGGAGGCGAACCCGGGAACAGGATGAGCCGAGCGCCCTGTCCGCCCAGCGAACACTCGCAACATGACAGCTGGTCATTCGCGGAGTCCTGCCGGGCGCACGCTGAGCGAATGGCCCGGGCGCC
Organism: Streptomyces sp. NBC_00464; assembly: GCF_036013915.1. Classification (NCBI taxonomy): domain Bacteria; kingdom Bacillati; phylum Actinomycetota; class Actinomycetes; order Kitasatosporales; family Streptomycetaceae; genus Streptomyces; species Streptomyces sp. NBC_00464. The sequence goes on from NZ_CP107899.1 coordinate 5,191,073, forward strand.
GCCCTGCCGTTGGGTTCGGTATCGCGTGCATGAACATCCGGCCCAGGCGGAAACGCGCGCGAGCCCTTGGGCCGATGCGGTCCGGGTGGGGCGAAGTCGTGGGCGTAAGGCAGGCGCCCACCGTGTCGTGCCCCTAGAACGGTATGTCCTTGGCCCACCGCGTTCTTGTGACCATTCCCGGACACGCCGAAGGATCGCCGTCCGGAAGGCGGGTACTTTCGCCCGCTGTTCGGCGGACGGAACGGCGACGAGGCCATCTGCCGTTCGCGCAGGCGGATATCCATCGCGGCGCTGACCTGCTGCAGTTCCGGCCACAGGGCGAGGCTGATCTACCTGCCACGGCGGTCTCGGCGTCCACAGACCCGCCGGCCTGCGGGACTTCCGCGATCCCGGCCCGGACCGTCCCGCCCCCCTTCACAGCCGAAGGGACTGCGGATCACGATGACCCGGGCTGGGGCTCCTCGCCGTCGTAGGCAGCCAGCGCAGCCTGGCGGTATTCCAGCAGTTCGCCAAGGTCCTCGTAGGTCACGAGCTCCTGGGCCAGTGCCACCATGGCCCTGGCCTCGACCGAGGCCCATGCGTGCCGGGCGCGTTTGTTGGCGCGGCGCCTGGCGTCGCTGCGCAGGAAGCCCGCCCCCGCGGTGAACCCGGCAGAGGCCAGAGCGGCGAGGGCGGCGGCAACGCGCACGTCCGCCGACGCCAGTCCTGCCGCTCCTGCGGTGCCCGCGAGCAGGGCTGCGGGGAAACCGAGGGCGATGTCCGTCCTGGCCCAGAACTCGGCTCGCCGGTGGGCGATCTTTCTCTGGCGCGTCGCCTCGTTTCTGATTCGCTCGATCTCGGCACGGAGACGCTGCGCGGGATCGTGTGGGCTCAGGCGCGTGGTTACGTCGGTGGAAGTGACCATATTGGCATTCCAACACGCCATCCCCAGAAGGTGCTTGGGGAGCTCGAACAGCCTTTGGGCCTGGTGGACGTGAGCTTCCCACAAGGGTGTGCCGCCAAGTCGTTCAGCTCATCCTGCCGGTGCGATGGCAGGCGCGACCTGCACCTGAAAGTGCGGGTGTGGCGCGCCGAGTTGGGCCGATCGCCGTTCCTTGACGCAGTGCACAGCGAGGTCGGCGGCACCGGCGGGCAGCGCCTGGTCGATCTCCTTGGTGAACGTGCCCTTGCCCTCGACCGCGCGCAGGGAGCCCATGACAGCCCGTCAGGCAGGTCGCTCCGGCCCGGCACGTCGACTGCCCGGGAACGGCCCCGGCTGGGCGGGCTGTAGTGAATCATGGTGCTGAGGTACCGGGTGCGACGCGCGGCCGAGGGGGAGCGGGATGATTTCCGAGCCGGAGATGGCGGGGGAGTTCGACGCGTCCGCCGAGCGTGAAGTGCTGGACCATTCCGGCCCGCAGGCCGCGGGAGACCGCCCGCCCCGAGCCACCAGGCCGCGGGCCCGGTGGTTGTGGGCGCTCGGTGGAGCCGTGGTGGCGTCGGCGGTGTGGGGGGCGGTGCTGTTCGCGGGCGGACCGCGTGACGGGGCGCCTGACATGCACGGGTACCGGCTGGGTCAGGATCCCTGCGGGGCCGTGGCGCTGAAGTCCATCGGGGCGGCGATCTCGCCGAGGGCGCCCGGGACCCGCTTCGAAGCGGGGATGCTCCGTCATGACGCTCTCGACCGGGCCCAGTGCTACATCCCCTTGCGGACAGAGAGCGAACAGCAGCGGTCGGACAAGGGCTGGCACGTCAGCTACACCGTCACGATCAAGGTGGCGCTGCACAAGAAGACCGACCCGCGCGTCGAGTTCGAGGCGGGGCGGACCGCGACCGATCTCGGTGTGGACCCGGAGACGGAGGTGGAAGTGGTGCCGGAGCTCGGCGACAAGGCGTACCTGCTCTCCTTGGAAGGTGGGGAGCAGGAGTTGCGGGTGCTGGACGGCGGGGCGGTCCTCTCTCTGGGCATCACGTCCTCCCTCGCTTGGGAGGACGATGGCCAGTCGCCTGATGCCGCGGTGGAACTGCCGGATCTGGCCCCCCACAAAGCCGCCATGATCAGCGACATGCGCGACCTCATGACCGACCTCAAGAGCTGAAGCCCCGCTCACACTCCGCGCCGAACTCCCACGTCAGCATCTCGAACCGCCCCTCGTCCACCGCGCCCGCCGAGCGGTACGTCGCCTGCGCGGCCTCGTTGTCGAGGTCCACGCCGACCCACATGTCGTCACAGCCCCGTTCCTGGGCCACCGCCGCCAGTGCCCGCGTCAGTGCGCGGCCGATGCCCCGGCGGCGGTAGGGCGTGTCGACGGCGAGTTCGTACAGACACATCTCCGTGCCCTTGTCCGGGTGCAGCATCTCGATGCCGGACACGAAGCCCGCCGGGACGCCGGCCACGTACGCGATCACCATCAGGTGGCCCTCCGCGGCGAGGAAGCGGGCCGCCCATTCCGTGCGCGCCGGACCGTCGTAGAGGTGCTGGGCCGCTTCGAGCTCGGCGACGGTCGTGGCGCGCCGGATTTCCACCGGGTTGTCCATGGAACGCCTTTCGGAGGTCGGGCCGGGGCCGCGCGGCGGGCATACCGCGAGCGGAGTACGCCGGGGGAGTGCCGTACGCCTTGAGGATGCCCGGCACTTCCCCCTGACGGCAGCGTAGGCGGGGCAGCGGTCCGCTTAGGCTCGACATCATGGAGACCCCTATTGCGCGTACGTCCAGGTGGCGGCGTCTGCTGCCCCGCTCCCGAAGCCGGTGGGCGGCGGGTATCGCCGCGCTCGTCGTGCTGGCCGGTGCGGGCACCTGGACCGCCGTGGCCGACGACAGCGCGCCGGCCGTGCACCGGCAGGACCGGATGATGCGCGTCGACGGGGTGTCCGTCGACACCTCGTACTTCACCACCGGCGGCACACAGCGCCGGCCCGCCGTCCTCATCGGCCACGGCTTCGGGGGCAGCAAGGACGAGACACGGGCCCAGGCCGAGCAGTTGGCCGACGACGGGTACGCCGTCATGACCTGGTCCGCGCGAGGGTTCGGGAAGTCCGGGGGCAGGATCGGACTCAACGCACCCGACGGCGAGGTCAAGGACGTCTCCCGGCTGATCGACTGGCTCGCCGGCCGCCCCGAGGTGCAGCTCGACGGCAAGGGCGACCCCCGCGTCGGCATCACCGGCGCCTCCTACGGCGGAGCCGTCTCCCTCCTCGCCGCCGGGTACGACAAGCGCGTGGACGCCATCGCCCCGGAGATCACCTACTGGAACCTCGCTGACGCACTCTTCCCCGACGAGGTGTTCAAGAAGCTCTGGGCCGGCATCTTCGTCACCACCGGCGGCGGCTGCGCGAACTTCGAGAAGCAGCTCTGCGACATGTACGAGCGGGTCGCCGTCAGCGGCAAACCGGACGCTGCCGCGCGCGCCCTGCTCGCCGAACGGTCCCCGAGCGCCGTCGCCGACCGCATCAAGGTCCCCGCGCTCATCGTGCAGGGGCAGACCGACTCCCTCTTCCCGCTCGGCCAGGCCGACGCCATGGCCAAGGCCGTCAAGGCCAACGGCGCACCCGTCTCCGTCGACTGGATCGCCGGCGGACACGACGGCGGCGACAGGGAGACCGGCCGGGTGCAGAAGCGGGTCGGGGACTGGTTCGACCGGTATCTGAAGAAGGACGAGGGCGCCGACACCGGACCCGCCTTCCGTGTCACCCGGACCGGCGGCATCGACTCCACCGACGGGGCCGCCCTCACCCGCGGCGCGAGCAGCGACACCTACCCCGGGCTGCGCAGCGGCCCGCAGAGCGTCGAACTGCGCGGCGGTACGCAGAAGTTCAGCAACCCCGCCGGAGCCAACCCGCCCGCCATCTCCGCCGTTCCCGGCGTCGGCGGCGGCCTCGCCCAGCTCTCCACGCTCGGCGTCGGGCTCTCCGTCGACTTCCCCGGGCAGCACGCCACGTTCGACTCCGCCCCGCTGGCGGCCTCGCGGCGCATCACCGGCTCCCCGACCGTCCGGATGAACGTGAAGGCGGGGCAGGGCGACGCGGTGCTGTTCGGCAAGGTGTACGACGTCTCGCCGGACGGGAAGCAGCAGGTGCTCCCCTCCCAGCTCGTCGCCCCCTACCGGATCACCCCCGAACAACAGGGCAAGCCGATCGAGCTGGCGCTGCCCGCCGTCGACCACGAACTCGACTCCGGACACCGCCTGCGCCTCGTGCTGGCCGCCACCGACCTCGGCTACGCGTCCCCGGCCGCGCCGACCACGTACACCGTCTCCCTCGACGGACCGCTGACCATCCCCACAGCGCCCGGCCTGAAGACCGCGGCGGCCACGCTGCCCTGGTGGACCTGGGGGCTCCCGGCCGCGGCCGTGGTGATCGCGGCGGCCCTGCTGCTCACCGCCCGGCGGCGTACCGCCACACCCGCCCCGGACCCCGCACTCACCGACGTACCGCTGCAGATCACCGGCCTGTCGAAGAAGTACGCCAAGTCAGCCGACCGGTACGCGGTCAAGGAGCTGTCGTTCCGCGTCGAGAAGGGGCAGGTGCTCGGGCTCCTCGGTCCGAACGGCGCGGGCAAGACCACCACGCTGCGCATGCTCATGGGGCTCATCACGCCCGACGACGGCGAGATCCGCGTCTTCGGACGGGCCATCCGGCCCGGTGCGCCCGTGCTGTCCCGCGTCGGGGCCTTCGTCGAAGGAGCCGGCTTCCTGCCGCACCTGTCGGGCCGCGCCAACCTGGAGCTCTACTGGCAGGCCACCGGAAGGCCCGCCGAGGACTCACACATCGAGGAGGCCCTGGAGATCGCCGGGCTCGGCGACGCACTGGCCAGGGCTGTGCGTACGTACTCACAGGGCATGCGGCAACGCCTCGCCATCGCCCAGGCCATGCTCGGCATGCCGGACCTCCTCATCCTGGACGAGCCGACCAACGGGCTCGACCCGCCCCAGATCCGCGAGATGCGGGACGTGATGATCCGGTACGCGGCCGGCGGCCGCACCGTCATCGTCTCCAGCCACCTCCTGTCCGAGGTCGAGCAGTCCTGCACCCATCTGGTGGTCATGGACCGCGGCCGGCTGGTCCAGGCCGGGCCCGTCGCCGAGATCACCGGCTCCGGCGACATGGTGCTGGTCACCTCCGCCGAGGAGATCAGCGAACCGCTCGTCGAGAAGATCGCCGCGCTCGCGGGGATCGGCTCCGCCGTCCGTACCGACGACGCGCACGGGCTGCTGGTCCGGCTCGACGGAGCGACCTCGCCGCAGCTCGTCACCGAACTGGTGCGGCTGGACGTGCCGTTGACCGGTGTCGGACCGCACCGCCGCCTGGAGGACGCGTTCCTCACCCTGATCTCCGGAGGCTCCGCATGAGTACCGCAGCCGAAGTCGCCGAGGCCCCCGAGGCGCCCGGATACCGCGCCCGTCACACCCTTCCGCTGCGCGTGGAGGCCGTACGGCAGCTGCGCAGGCGGCGCACCCTGCTGATGGGCGGGGTGCTGGGCGCGCTGCCGTTCATCCTGATCATCGCGTTCGCGATCGGCGGCACCCCGGACGGCGGGCCCGGGGGCGGCGACCGGCTCACCCTGATGGACACCGCGACCGCGTCCGCCGCGAACTTCGCTGCGACCTGTCTGTTCGTCTCGGCGGGCTTCCTGCTGGTGGTCCCGGTGGCGTTGTTCTGCGGCGACACCGTGGCCTCCGAGGCCAGTTGGTCCTCGCTGCGCTATCTGCTGGCGGCGCCCGTGCCCCGGGCCAGGCTGCTGTGGAGCAAGCTCGTCGTGGCGCTCGGCTTCAGCCTCGCCGCGATGGTGCTGCTGCCGCTCGTCGCGCTGGCCGCGGGGGCTGCCGCGTACGGCTGGGGGCCGCTCGAACTGCCCACCGGCGGTGCGCTCGCGACCGGGGACACCGTGCCCAGGATCGCGCTCGTCGTCGCGTTCATCTTCGTGTCGCAACTCGTCACCGCAGGGCTGGCGTTCTGGCTGTCGACCAAGACGGACGCCCCGCTCGGCGCCGTCGGCGGCGCGGTCGGTCTGACCATCGTGGGCAATGTGCTGGACGCGGTCACCGCGCTCGGCTCCTGGCGCGACTTCCTGCCCGCCCACTGGCAGTTCGCGTGGGCCGACGCGCTCCAGCCCGATCTGGAGTGGGCCGGGATGGCGAAGGGCGCGGCGATCTCGGTGACGTACGCCCTGATCCTGTTCGCCCTGGCCTTCCGGGGGTTCAGTCGTAAGGACATCGTGTCCTGACCTTGACATTCCGCCGGATCGGCGTCCGCCGTTGCCGCATCGAGATGGTTCCGCAACCCCTTCGACGGCTCCGGCGCCCCCGCTCGCACGTCACATTCACACGTAGTGACACGACGACACTGGGGGCCGAACGATGGGACGCAGGACACGGATGTACCGGGGAGCAGCGGGGCTGCTCCTTGTAGGGGGCGTACTTCTCACCGGTTGCTCGGGTGGCGGCACGAACGACACGAGCTCTGCCGAGAGCGGTAAACGGGCGGCCGGTCCCGCACCGGCCGCCCCCGGTGGAGGCACGGCCGCGGACGTGCCGAGGCCGACGGACGGTGCGGAGAGGACGGACCGGCTGAAGGAGCCCGCCGCGCCCGACTATCTCTCCACCTTCGCGCTGGACGTGGACACCGCTTCGTACGGATACGCGCGCCGCACCCTCGCCGACGGCAGGCTGCCGGGCCCGGAGACCGTACGGCCCGAGGAGTTCGTCAACAGCTTCCGCCAGGGCTACCACCGCCCCGACGGCAACGGCTTCACCGTCTCCGTGGACGGCGCACGGGCCGGCGGGGAGGACGGCGACTGGTCGCTGGTACGGGTCGGGCTGGCCACCAAGGCCGCGCCCAGCAGCGCCGAACGGCCGCCCGCCGCCCTCACCTTCGTCGTCGACATCTCCGGCTCGATGGCCTCGCCGGACCGGCTCGGCCTGGTGAAGACCTCGCTCGGCATCCTCACCGACGAGCTGCGCGACGACGACTCGGTCTCCCTGGTCACCTTCAGCGACGAGGCGGAGACCGTCCTGCCGATGACCCGGCTGCGGGACCACCGAGGGAAGATCCACGACGCCGTCGACTCCATGGAGCCCGCCGACTCCACCAATGTGGCGGCGGGCGTCCGGCGCGGCTACGAGGTGGCCGTCGATGGCCACCGCAAGGGCGCCAACAACCGTGTCGTCCTGCTCTCCGACGCGCTCGCCAACACCGGCGAGACCGACGCCGACGCGATCCTCGAACGGATCGACTCGGCCCGCCGCGACTACGGCATCACCCTCTTCGGGGTCGGGGTCGGCAGCGACTACGGCGACGCCCTGATGGAACGGCTCACCAACAAGGGCGACGGCCACACCACCTACATCGCCGACGAGGAACAGGCCCGCAAGGTCTTCGTCGACCAGCTGCCCGCGCACATCGAACTGACGGCACGTGACGCGAAGGCGCAGGTCGCCTTCGACCCGAAGACCGTGGAGAAGTTCAAGCTGATCGGATACGAGGACCGCAAGGTCGCCGACGACGACTTCCGAAACGACAGCGTGGACGGCGGCGAGATCGGCCCCGGGCACACGGTGACGGCGCTCTACGCCGTACGCCTGCGGGACGGCGCATCCGGCCATGTGGCCACCGCGACCGTACGCTGGCTGGACCCCAAGTCCCGGGCGGCGCACGAGCGGACGGGATCGGTCGAGACCGGAGAGATTGACGGGAAGCTGTGGGGCGGCAGCAGTACGCGCCTCCAAGTGGCCGCTGTGGCTGCCTACTTCGCCGACAACTTGCGCGGCGGTGAACTCGCGGGCGCCCCCGCCCTCGGTGAACTCGCCACCAGGGCGGACGAACTGGCCCGGAAGACCGAGGACGACTCGGTGGCGAAGCTGGCCACCGCGATCGGCCGGGCGGACCGCCTCAAGGGTGGCCGCACCGACACCGGGACGGGTGTTGCCGAGGGCGAGATGGACTGACCGGCGCACCGCGCCGCGGGCGGGAGCCGGTCGTGCAGCCCTGCGAATTCAGGCTGTACGACCGGTCCCGCCGCGCCATGATGAGCGCATGGACTCCCCGTTCCTGACTCTCGCCGTGATCACGACCGGCCTCTACGCAGGCTTCATGCTGACGTTCCTCGTCGCGATCATGCCCGGCCTCGCCGCCCTGCCCGACGAAGGCTTCACCGCGGCGATGCGCCGCTTCAACGAGAAGGTTCCCGGGCCCGTCTTCCTCGTCCTCTTCCTCGGCGTGATCGCATTCCCGGCCGTCGTGACCTTCACCGAGAACGGTGAGCACGAGTGGCCGCTGGCGGCCGTGGCGCTGGCATGCGCCGTCGTCTCCCACCTGGTGACGATCATCGGCAACATTCCGCTGAACAAGGCGCTCGCGGAGTCCGAGGGAGGCGACGACAGTGCGGCACGGGCCGCGTTCGAGTCCCGCTGGAACGCCCTGCACCGCTTCCGTACCGCGCTCTCGCTCGTCGCCTTCATCCTTCTGGCCGCGGCGGGGTGACGCGCTCCCGGAGGCGTGTCACGCCAGGTGGAACACCTCGGTGAGCGGCACCATCGCCTCGTCCGCCGCCTCCGACTGCTCGAAGAAGTCCGCCATGTCACGCTGCCACCGCTCGTTCACCTCGGTCGCGGCCATCGCCTCGCGGGCCGCGTCGAAGTCCTCGGTCTCCAGATAGCCGACGAGCAGCCCGTCCTCGCGGAGGAAGAGCGAGTAGTTGTGCCAGCCCGCCGCCGAGAGCGCGTCGAGCATGTCCGGCCAGACGGCGGCATGACGCTCGCGGTACTCGGCGATGCGGTCCTTGCGTACGTTCAGCAGAAAGCAGACGCGCTGCATGAGCGGGACTCCCGGGCGGTGGGCGCGCCGGTGCGGGGCCGCAGGGCGCACGGACTGAAAAGGTCGACTGAAAGGTTTCAACGTGCTCGTCGCAAGCTAGACGGACAGCGGGTGTGCGGTCAATGGATCGTCTCGGCGGTGGGCTGGTGCATCCGAATGAATCTCACCTGAGGCGCGATTCTGATCTTTCGGAGTCCGGCTGTCCGGGGATGTCGAGAACGAGCCGCCGGCTCCGTCCCAGGGGTATCGGCGGCCACCAGGGCCGCATGAGGAAGAAGGAGAAGCCGGTATGGCGATTCAACGGATGGACAACGTCGGCATCGTCGTCGAGGACATGGACGCCGCCATCGCGTTCTTCGTGGAGCTCGGCATGGAGCTGGAGGGCAGGGCGGAGGTCCAGGGCCCCGTCGCCGACCAGTGCACCGGACTCGACGGCGTCCACTGCGACATCGCGATGGTCCGGACCCCGGACGGCCACAGCCGGCTCGAACTGGCGAGGTATCGCAGCCCCGAGGCGATCGCCGGGCCGCGCAACCCGCCGCACAACGTTCTGGGCACGCACCGCGTCATGTTCGCCGTCGACGACCTTGAGGACACCCTTGCCCGCCTGCGCCCTCACGGCGCCGAACTCGTCGGGGAGATCGCCCGGTTCGAGGACAGCTATCTGCTCTGCTATGTCCGCGGCCCGGAGGGCGTCATCGTCGGACTGGCCGAGCAGCTGGGCTGAGGAGGGCGTCCCGGGCCGTGCGGCCGAACGGACGCGGTGGGAGGGGTCTCGGTACGTAGGCGGCAGCGCGACGCGCAGAGACCGGTGGGAGCTGCACGACGCCGGACCTTCCCCACTGTGGCCTGGGGGCGGTCCGGCGCTTATGCGTTCTCTACGCCGTCCTCGCTACCTTGCTGTGACCTGCTCAAAAGGCCCTCCCGAGGGAGGGCCTGACGTCGTACGGGCTGTGCGCCCCCGGCAGGACTCGAACCTGCGGCCAAGCGCTTAGAAGGCGCCTGCTCTATCCACTGAGCTACGGGGGCCGGGTGTTGGCCTCGGTGGCCTGGAGCCCTGGGACCCGGGCGGTCCGTGACCTTGCCGGGACAAGGATAGGGCTCCGATTGTCTCGGCCCGGTTGCTTCACCTGCGTGGCACGATGTGGAGGTTCAGTGAAGCGAGACGATAATCGCAGGTAGGTGCGATTCATGCACCGCTTTTGGCGCCTCACGCCCCGGGTGTTGTGCACTCGTTATGCCTGCGCCCCACTCGTCCCCTCTGTCCGGACGGGGGAACCGGCGCGCAGAGGTGGCTATACGCTTCAAAAAGGCGCCAAAATTGGGCATTCTTCACATGTGGTGACCTTGGACGTACGGCCTCAGCTCATCGACGCACTTTCCGCCCTGCGCGACCGTGTCGCTGCCGTGCGTCTTCCACTCCCGCTCCCAGGAGCTCCACGCGCCCGGCAGACCAGGATCGAACTGCTCGCACAGCTCGACGACTACCTGCTGCCCCGGCTCAAGGACCCCGAGGCGCCCCTGCTCGCGGTCATCGGCGGATCCACCGGCGCGGGCAAGTCGACGCTCGTCAACTCCCTCGTCGGACGCCGGGTCAGCGAGGCCGGGGTGCTGCGGCCGACCACGCGCACACCGGTGCTCGTCTGCCATCCGGATGATCATCACTGGTTCGCCGGGATCCGGGTGCTGCCACAGCTCACCCGAGTCTGGCTGCCTCCCGAGGAGTCCGCCGACCCCGGCCAGTGCGACGACCTCGACGGACTCGACGGGAACGCGGCCGAGGAAGGGACCGCGCTGCGCGTGGAAACCGCCGCCGGGCTCCCGCGCGGCCTCGCCCTGCTGGACGCCCCCGACATCGACTCGCTCGTCGTACGCAACCGCGTCCTGGCCGCCGAACTGATCTGCGCGGCGGACATCTGGGTCATGGTGACCACCGCCTCCCGCTACGCCGACGCCGTGCCCTGGCATCTGCTGCGTACGGCCAAGGAGTACGACGCCTCCCTCGTCACCGTCCTCGACCGGGTACCGCACCAGGTGATCGCCGAGGTCTCACGGCAGTACGGCGCACTGCTCACCAAGGCCGGACTCGGCGAGGTGCCGCGCTTCACCATCCCCGAACTGCCCGAGTCCGCCGGCGGCGGCAGCGGGCTGCTCCCCACCACCGCCGTCGCCCCGCTGCGCGCCTGGCTCACCCACCGCGCACAGGACCCGGCGGCCCGTCAGCAGGCCGTCGGGCGGACGGCGGCCGGGGTCATCGACTCCCTCGACGTCCGGATGCCGGCCCTCGCCGGAGCCGTCGCGGCGCAGTACGCCGCCGCCGTACGGCTGACCGGTGTGGTGGAGGACGCGTACGGCAAGGAGGGCGCCCGTGTCCGCAAACGGCTCCAGAACGGCGGAGCGCTCGCCGGGGACGCCCGGACCCGTTGGCGCGGCTACCCGCTCTACAGCACCGCGGAGGAGGTACTCGACGCACTCGTGGACTCCCTCGCCGCGCTTCTGGAGTGCGCGGTGTCCGCCGCCGACGAACAGATCCGCACGACCTGGCGGCGCGAGCCCGCAGCCGCCGTCCTCGGCTTCGAGGCGGCAGGCCGGGAAGCCGGCGGCTGGGGGCCCGCCGAGGACATCAGCGGCCGGATCGCCATGACCGTACGGCGGTGGCGCCGGGTCCTGGAGGAACTGGCCGAGGAAGAGCTGCGGCTCATGGAACGCAACACCGCGCCCGACACCGAGACCGTCGCCGCCCTCCTCGCCGCAGCCCTCCTCGGCGGACGCCGCGCCCGTACCGCCGGAGAGCAACTGGCCGAACGCATCGGCGTCCAGGGCGCCCTGCGGCTGCGCGACAAGGGCGGCGCGCTGCTCACCAGCTATCTCGACCAGGTGCTCGGCGGCGAACGCGACCGCCGGCTCGCCCCGCTGGACGCGCTCGACGTGGCCCCCGAACCGCAGGCCGAACTGATTGCCGCCCTGTCCGTACTGCAGAAGGAGAGGTGGCAGCGATGACTGCCGTCACTGACGAAGGTCCGGGACAGAGCCAGGGACGGACCCGGGCCCCGGAGCCGGCCCCCGGGCGGAACCGGGACGGCGCAGCCGCCCCCGGCGACAACCCCGGTCACGACCGGGACAGGCCGACTGGCGGCTGGGACGACGGACTCATCGCCCGCCGGTCCGCCACCGCCACCGACAAGGCCGCGCCAGACGCGGCCCCGGTGTCGGACCCGGAGGACGACGTACGGCCCCAGGTCGAGGCATACGTCCCCTCCGGCAGCCCGCTCAGTCCGCGCCTGGACGCGCTGCGCGAGCTCGTCGGCCTCTCCAGGGCCCGGCTCGACCGGACGGCCCTCGTCGAGGCGGGCCGGGTGCTCGACGAGGCCGCGGCCCGGCAGCGGCTCTCCTCCCGCCACACCGTCGTCGCCATCGCCGGAGCGAGCGGCAGCGGAAAATCGACCCTCTTCAACTCCCTCGCGGGCGCCCAGATCTCCGAAACGGGACTCCGCAGGCCCACCACCGCCGCACCGCTCGCCTGCTCCTGGACGGACGGTGCCGCGGGGCTGCTGGACCGGCTCGCCATCCCCGGACGGCTCAGGCGCAGGCCGCAGGCCGGCGGCACGGCGGCCGACGAGGCACTTCAGGGCCTCGTCCTGGTCGACCTGCCCGACCACGACTCGGCGGCGCGAGGGCACCGCGACCAGGTGGACCGGGTACTGGCGCTCGTCGACGCGGTGATCTGGGTGGTGGACCCGGAGAAGTACGCCGACGCCGCCCTGCACGAGCGCTATCTGCGGCCGCTCGCCGGGCACGCGGAGGTCACCTTCGTGGTCCTCAACCAGATTGACCGGCTACCCGGTGAGGCCGCCGACCAGGTCCTGGACGACCTGCGCCGGCTCCTCGACGAGGACGGCATGGCGCTGGGCGAACACGGCGAACCGGGCGCCACCGTCCTGTCCCTGTCCGCGCTCACCGGCGACGGGGTCGGCGAGCTGCGTGAACTGCTCGGCCGGTTCGTCCAGGACCGCACGGCTGCGACCCGCCGGCTCTCGGCGGATGTGGACGCCGCAGCGGCCAGGCTCCGCCCGGTGTACGTCGCCGAGGGGCGGCCGGGACTGGGGGAGGGGGCCCGGGAGGAGTTCGCCGACCGGCTCGCGGAGGCCGTGGGCGCCTCCGCCGCCGGGCAGGCCGCCGAACGCGAATGGCGGCGCAACGCCGGACGGGCGTGCGGCACGCCGTGGCTGCGGCTGTGGCGCTGGTACGAGTCCACCCGGCAGCCCGGCGGCCTTGACCGCGGCGCACTCGCCGCGCCGCCCGAGGAACACCTCACCGCACGCCAACGGGTCGAACAGGCGGTGCGCACCGTGGCCGACGACGCCGCCGACGGGCTGCCCGCACCCTGGGCGCAGGCGGTGCGTGAGGCCGCGGTGCAGGGAGCACAGGGGCTGCCCGAGGCGCTCGACGAACTGGCCGGACGGGCTTCCGGGACGGAGGGCCGGGGCACGGATACCGGCAGCGGCACGGCCGGCGCGCGGCGCGCCGAGGGCCGGGAGCACGGCGGGCGAGGAGGCGCGAAGCCCCCGAGGCCGGCCTGGTGGCCCGCGGCCGTACTGGCTCAGGTGGCCATGACGTTGCTGCAGATCTTCGGCGGTCTGTGGCTGGCCGGCCAGATCATCGGCGTACTGCAGCCGGGGCTGCTGACGCCCGCTCTGGTGATGCTGGCGGGCATCATCGGCGGTCCACTGGTGGAGTGGTCGTGCGCGGCGGCCGCCCGGGGGCCGGCGCGGCGGTACGGCCAGGAGGCCGAGCGAAGGCTGCGCGAGGCGGCGGCGGCCTGTGGGCGGGCCCGGGTGCTCGATCCGGTGGCGGCGGAACTGGTGCGCTACCGGGAGGTGCGCGAGCGCTTCGTGGCGGTGACGGAGTTTTCCACAACGGGCCGTTAGTCCACAGGCCCCAGCAGGAATTCCGCCTCCCCTTCAGCATGGGATCAGTGACCGGACGCAGAAGTGCGGGCACCGATATCCGGACCGAAGGGGAGGCGAAGTCATGAACGAGACCCTGGTGACGCTGGTGGGGAACGCGGCGACCGGCGTGGAGTTCCGGGAGACCGCGAGCGGGGGAATGGCGCGATTTCGGTTCGCGGTGACGCCGCGGCGGTGGGACCGGGAGAAACAGCTCTGGACGGACGGGCACACCAGCTTCTACACCGTCTGGGCCTGGCGCACCCTGGCGTCGAACCTGACGGGTTCGGTGGCGGTGGGGGAACCCTTGGTGGTGCACGGCAGGCTGAAGGTGCGCGAGGAGGAACGGGAGGGGCAGCGCCGGACCTTCGTGGACATCGAGGCGGTGGCGGTGGGACACGATCTGACCCGGGGGACGTCGGCGTTCCGGCGCGTGGTCAGGGGCGAGCCGGGGCTGACGGCGCGGACCGGTGGCCGGGAGACGGGCGAGCCGGACCGGTGGGCCGTGCGGGACCGTCCGGCGGACCGGGAACAGCTCGCGGACCGGGCGGGACCACGAGATGCGGAGCGTGCACCGGCAGCGGATGACCGGACGGAAGTCCCTGTCGCGAGGCGTCGGACGGTACGTCAGAAGAGCAATCCGGAACTGGTGTCGGCGTCCTGACGGACTACCCGGTGGAGGAGGTGAGGGCCACATTCCGGCCCGAGTCCCATCCTCCACCGGGGCGTTACCCGGGATAACGATTCCGATTCGGAATGGTTGTCGGACGGTATGACGGGGGACTGTGCTTCGCTCGGTCCTTAGGATTCCTTAGTACTCACAGGGCACTTGAGTCGGCTGGCGGGACATTCCCCACACGCGTAACGGACGCGAGGGTCTCGCCCGGAGGGGAATTCTGTGTTTTCTGCTTCTTCAGCGACCGCATCGTCATCCACGACGACGGCCAACCCTCGACGAACCCGCGGCATAGCCCGGCTGGCTGCCGCGGTGGTGGCATCCGGCCTGGTCGTCGCCGGCGCCCTCACCGGCGCGGGCGGCGCGGTCGCTGACGAGGCGCCCCTGCACCAGGGGGGAGCGACCGCGACCCTGGACGGGCTGAAGACGTTCGACACCGCGATCCTCCGTGTGGACGGCAAGAACCAGAAGCTGCCCGCCGGTCTCTTCGAGATGACCGTCGACGGCGGCGGCACGTTCAAGACCTACTGCATCGACATCCACAACCCGACCCAGGACCAGGCGAAGTACCTGGAGACCCCCTGGAACCAGACCTCGCTCGGCACGAACAAGGACGCCGGCAAGATCCGCTGGATCCTGGAGCACTCCTACCCGAAGATCGACGACCTCCAGGCGCTCGCCGAGGAAGCCGGCACGGGCCCGCTCACCGAGGAGACGGCGGCTGCCGGCACCCAGGTGGCCATCTGGCGCTACTCGGACAACGCCGACGTGACCGCATCCGACGGCCAGGCCGAGAAGCTCGCCGACTGGCTGCAGAAGTCCGCCGCCGACACCGCCGAGCCCAAGGCGTCCCTCGCCCTGGACCCGGCCGCGGTGTCCGGCCGCTCCGGCCAACGCGTCGGCCCCGTCACGGTCCGCACCAACGCCGGACAGGTCTCCGTGACCCCGCCCGCGGACTCCGCCAGCGGCGTTCGCATCACCGACAAGAAGGGCAAGGCGGTCACCACGGCCGCCAACGGCTCCCAGCTCTACTTCGACATCCCGGCAGGCGCCGCCGACGGCTCCGCCTCCCTGACCGTCCAGGCCACCACCTCGGTCCCCGTCGGCCGGGCCTTCGCCGGTGCCACCAAGAGCCAGACCCAGATCCTGGCCGGCTCCAGCGAGTCCACGGTCTCCGCGAGCGCCACCGCGACCTGGGCCGGCAAGGGCGCGATCCCGGCGGTCACCGCGAAGAAGAACTGCGCCAAGGGCGGCGTGGACGTCACCGCGAGCAACAAGGGCGACGAGACGTTCACCTTCGACCTGGCCGGTGTGGAACACACCGTCGAGCCCGGCAAGTCCGAGACGGTCACCGTCCCGGTCGCCGAGGACCAGGCGTACGACGTCACGGTCACCGGCCCCGACGGCTTCACCCGCACCTTCAAGGGCGTGCTGGACTGCCTGACCACCGGCAGCGGCAACGAAGGCATCACCACCCAGACCGCCGAGCAGCCCACCACGACCACCGCCACGGCCGGCGGCAGCACGACCGGCACCGAGGGCAACCTCGCCGAGACCGGCAGCTCCAACGCCACCCCGATCATCGCGGGCATCGCGATCGCCCTGGTCGTCATCGGCGGCGGCGCGGTCTTCTTCCTCCGCCGGCGCAAGGGCCAGTCCGCGGGCGAGTAACGAGCACACACGTCAGGGCCCGGCCACTACGCCCTGATCACGGCCCCGGTACGGCTTCGGCCGGCCGGGGCCTTCGCGTAGCGCGGGCCCGGATCACGCCGTCCGCGAATGGGGGATCACGGGCGCTCGAAGTACTGGAGCACCCCGCCGACGGAGAAACACAGTGCCCCCATGAGAGTGCCCCAGTTGGCGATGTCGACGTTCACGACGCTTCCCGTGGCGGGGCGGGTGAAGTCGGCCAGCGCCGCGCCAAGGAAGAGCAAGGACCCGAGCTGATTGACGGCGACGATCCACCAGCCCAGATCGCGCGCTCGGATGCCCGGACGGCCATGACAGACCTCGACCAGAGCAAGGTGCCCCGAGACGAGGAACAGGGCGCACCCGACCATGTCGGGGGCCCAGATCAGCCTGTTCACCTGCTGCGCCGAAAGCCCCTGCAACAAGGAACTCAGCAGGTTGATGCCGAACACAAGCGTTCCCACGAACAGCAGGAAGGTACTCAGCCAGTCGATGCGGCCCGGCTCGTAGCTCCACCATCTCCAACGCCGAGCGGCAAGCGCCCCCCTTTCGTCGTCCTGGCGAGGAGCGTTGACGGCTTGGAGAAGCGACACATAGCCGCCCGTGTTGAAGAACAGGCCGCCGACGAAGTAGATCCAGGCACCCGTCACGTCACCTGCGCCGAACTGCGCCACCGCTGCCCCGGAGGCGAATAAGCCCCCACCCACCGCGAACGCACCCGCCGCCATGGCATTCAGCCTGCGGAGACGACTGACCGACGTGCTGTCCGCTCTTCGGGAGCGGGGCTCCGAATCGCCCGCTGCCCGCACGGTGAGCAGGCCGCGCTTGCGCGCCCGCCGTGACTCCCAGACCGCAGTGCCCCCGTCGCCGAGGCGCCAAGTCAGCCGTGTCGTGAAGGGCCCCGGGCCCTCGGCAGTCCTCTCGATGCGGCTCACTTTTCGACCCTAGCCCTTGAGCGGACATTTGCCTCATATGTGGATCGGCATCCGAGAGTGCTAAGTGGCCACCCCATCTTTTCGGTCAGTTCGGCGAGTCACCGCCTACGACAGCCGGTGACAGGTCGGCTACCAGTCCCGTCCCGATCGTGAAGGGCCAGGTCACGGCCACCAGCCGATACGGGTTTCCGTCAAGAGGTGGCCGTCAGGCAAGATGGGGTGTATCTGCCCACTCATCGATTGCCGGACGGTTTCTCTTGGCTGAGTACATCTACACGATGCGCAAGACACGCAAGGCGCACGGCGACAAGGTCATCCTTGACGACGTGACGCTGAGCTTCCTGCCCGGCGCGAAGATCGGTGTGGTGGGTCCCAACGGTGCCGGTAAGTCCACGGTGCTGAAGATCATGGCGGGCCTGGAGCAGCCGTCCAACGGTGATGCCTTCCTGTCGCCCGGGTTCAGCGTCGGCATCCTCATGCAGGAGCCCCACCTCGACGAGTCGAAGACCGTGCTGGAGAACGTCCAGGACGGCGCCGCCGAGATCATGGGCAAGCTCAAGCGCTTCAACGAGGTCGCCGAGCTCATGGCGACCGACTACTCCGACGCGCTCATGGACGAGATGGGCAAGCTCCAGGAGGACCTGGACCACGCCAACGCGTGGGACCTGGACGCTCAGCTGGAGCAGGCCATGGACGCCCTGGGCTGCCCGCCCGGCGACTGGGCCGTCACCAACCTCTCCGGTGGTGAGAAGCGCCGCGTCGCGCTCTGCAAGCTCCTCATCGAGGCGCCGGACCTGCTGCTGCTCGACGAGCCCACCAACCACCTCGACGCCGAGTCGGTGAACTGGCTGGAGCAGCACCTCTCGAAGTACGCGGGCGCCGTGGTCGCCGTCACCCACGACCGGTACTTCCTGAACAACGTCGCCGAGTGGATTCTCGAGCTCGACCGCGGCCGCGCCATCCCGTACGAGGGCAACTACTCCACGTACCTGGAGAAGAAGTCCACCCGCCTCAAGGTCGAGGGCCGCAAGGACGAGAAGCGGCAGAAGCGGCTCAAGGAAGAGCTGGAGTGGGTGCGGTCGAACGCCAAGGGGCGCCAGACCAAGTCCAAGGCGCGTCTCGCCCGGTACGAGGAGATGGCGGCCGAGGCGGACAAGATGCGGAAGCTGGACTTCGAGGAGATCCAGATTCCGCCGGGCCCGCGGCTCGGTTCCATCGTCGTCGAGGTCGAGAACCTCTCGAAGGCCTTCGGCGACAAGGTCCTCATCGACGACCTGTCGTTCACCCTGCCGCGCAACGGCATCGTCGGCATCATCGGTCCGAACGGCGCGGGCAAGACCACGCTGTTCAAGATGATCCAGGGCCTGGAGACGCCGGACAGCGGCTCCATCAAGGTCGGCGACACGGTCAAGATCTCGTACGTCGACCAGAGCCGCGCCAACATCGACCCGAAGAAGACCCTCTGGGCCGTTGTGTCGGACGAGCTGGACTACATCAACGTCGGCCAGGTCGAGATGCCGTCGCGGGCGTACGTCTCCGCGTTCGGCTTCAAGGGCCCGGACCAGCAGAAGCCGGCCGGTGTGCTCTCCGGTGGTGAGCGCAACCGCCTCAACCTGGCGCTGACGCTCAAGGAGGGCGGCAACCTGCTGCTCCTCGACGAGCCCACCAACGACCTCGACGTCGAGACCCTGTCCTCGCTCGAGAACGCGCTGCTGGAGTTCCCCGGTGCGGCCGTGGTCATCTCCCACGACCGTTGGTTCCTGGACCGCGTCGCCACGCACATCCTGGCGTACGAGGGCGAGTCCAAGTGGTACTGGTTCGAGGGCAACTTCGAGTCGTACGAGAAGAACAAGGTCGAGCGTCTCGGTGCGGACGCGGCCCGTCCGCACCGTGCCACGTACAAGAAGCTCACGCGAGGCTGATCGTCTTGGCTCGTCACATCTACAGCTGCCCGCTGCGCTGGTCGGACATGGATGCCTTCGGGCACGTCAACAACGTGGTCTTCCTCCGCTACCTGGAGGAGGCGCGCATCGACTTCATGTTCCGGCTGGCGCCGGGGGACGGCTCGCCGTCGTTCGCGGGCGGGTCCGTCGTGGCCCGGCACGAGATCGACTACGTGCGCCCGCTGGTCCACCGGCATGCTCCGGTGACCGTCGAGTCGTGGGTCACGAAGATAGGCGCCGCGTCGCTCACGATCGCGTACGAGATCAAGGACCCGGACCAGGTGTACGTACGGGCGTCGACCATCGTCGTCCCGTACAACCTGGCCGAGGAGCGGCCCCGGCGGATCTCCGCCGAGGAGAAGCTCTTCCTCCAGAAGTACCTGGCAGAGGAGCCCGCGGCGGCATGACCGCGCCCGTGCAGTCCCTGCGGTTCGCCGACGCGAGGGAGGCCGCCGATCTGGCGGCCTTCCTCGGCCGGCTGCTCCACTACGACCGTGCCGCGGCCGTACGGCTGCAGGCCGGCGGCGGTGCGCTGGCCGTGTTCGGCCGGCCGCCGTCGTTCGAGGTCCTGGCGATCCGGGCCGTGCGGCTGGCGGATCCGTACGACTTCGACGTGACCGTGTCCGCCGGTGAGCTCCTCGAATCACTGGAGGAGTCGACCGGCTCCGGTGCCGTCCCCTCGCCCGTGACCGGGCCTCCCTGGACCGGTGTGCTGCCTCCGCGCGGCGGCTGGCAGGAACGGCCGGGGCTGCCCGGTCCCCTCGCCCTGCGCGCGGCGGTGAGCGACGCCGTCGCCGAGTTCCGTACGCGGGACGCGGCACTGCCCGAGGACCGGCGTACGCGGGCGGAGCGGGATCTCATCGGGCGTGACATCTGGTCGCGGACCGTCGGCGACACGGAGCTTCCGCTGCGCGCCGTGCACGCGGCGCAGGCGCTCGGTTTTCTGCGTGCCGCCCCCGATTTCCCCGTCGCCCTGCTGGCCACCGGTGCGTGGCTGCGGCTGCGTACTCCTTACGGGGCCATCGCCCTGCGGCGGGCCGGCGCGGCGGGCGGGCTGGGGACGCTGGCCGTCTCCGTGGGTGGGTAGCACCCTCAGGAAGGCGCGTCACCAGCGCATGTGGACGTCCTCGGCCCAGCCCAGCAGGCGTTCCACGGCGATCTTCGTGCCGTCGTCGGTGCGGATGTGCCCGTCGTAGTACCCGAAGCACTGGTCGGTGCGGTTGTCGATCAGGCCGGTCTCCGTGCGTGTCGACCGGCTGTGGAACGGGGTGAACGTCAGGTCGACCTGGTCGGACGAGGGCGTGCGGATGGTCCAGGGCGCGAAGAAGTCGGCCGTCGACCACTGCCAGTCCAGTTCTTCGCCGATCTTGGTGAGCCGGCCGTCCACGCAGAGCCCGTTCTCCGTGGAGCCGGTGCCCGCCGTCCAGCGTCCGCCGAACTGGAGGCCCACCGTGTGGCCGTCGGTGCGTCCGGACGCGGCGCCCCAGTTCCAGTCGACCGTGCGCGGCCAGCGGCCGCGGCCGTGGTCCAGGACGGCCCAGGTGTCGTCCCCGTCGAACTCCAGGAACTCGCTGCCGATCCTGACCCGGCCGGACGCGGGGAGTGCGGTGTGCTTGGAGGTGTACTGGAAGCGCTGCTCGCTCCACGGCACGACGACGGAGAGCGACTCGTGCTCCGGCGGGCGGGCGACCAGGAGGTCGACCTCCAGCGGAATCCGGTCCGCGGTCAGGCAGCGGGCCCTCAGCCGGGTGCCGGCGTTCTCGTCGTGGATCTCGATGCGCACCTTGCCGCGGGCCGGCCGTTCGGGTCCGACCACCACGTCCCGGGAGCCGGGGGCGCCCGCGACGGTGTCGGGGAGCTCGACTCCGAAGCCGCCGGGGATGACCGCGGTACGTTCCAGTTCGAGGCCGCCCGGTGCGTATTCGAGCAGGTAGACGGTGTTCAGCGCGAGGAAGTCGAGGTCACTGACGGTCAGCGCCACCAGATGGGTGGGCGTCGTCACACACCAGTACTCCCAGCGCTTGGTGCGGCCCCAGCCGCGCAGATTGGCGCGGTGCAGAGGCGTCCGGGACCAGCCGACCGCGGCCGGATCGAGAGTGCCGTCGGGCAGGCAGAGGTCGACGGGCTCGGTGATCTCGCGTTCGGTCGTCGTCATGCGCGGATCCTAGGCCAAACCGCTGCTCAGAAATCGGGCCCAGCTGCTATTCGGGCCTCGGCTCCGGGCCGTCCGGCCACACCCCGATGTGGTCCTGCTCCAGTTCCAGCATCACTCGGTGCTCCATGCCCAGCGCCTGGGTGTAGTCCGCGGGCAGTTGGAGCCGGCCCGCCCGGTCGAGCATCGCGTACTCGCGCGCCACCTGGGACTCCTGGCCCGTCGCCGCGTCGACCTCCGTGCGGCGCAGCACCTCGAAGGAGGTGCGGCCGTCGCGGATGGCCACCGTGCGGCGGACCTCGTTCGCGACCGCCTGGTCGTGCGTGACGATCACGATCGTCGTGCCGAGCTCCTCGTTCGCGCGGCGGAAGGCGGCGAAGACCTGTTCGCCGGTGGCCGAGTCCAGTTCCCCGGTCGGCTCGTCGGCGAGCAGCACCGAGGGCGAGTTGGCCAGCGAGACCGCGATCGCCACCCGCTGCTGCTGACCGCCGGACATCTGCTGCGGGCGCCGGTCGCGGCAGTCGGCCACGTCCAGCATCTTCAGCAACGACTCGGCGCGCGCGGTGCGTTCGCGATTGCGGCCGCGGCCGCGCAGTTGCATCGGCAGGGTGACGTTCTGGATCGCGGTCAGATAGGGGAGCAGGTTGCGCGAGGTCTGCTGCCAGACGAAGCCGACGACGTCCCGGCGGTAGCGGAGCCGTTCCTTCTGGCCCATGGAGAGCAGGTCGCAGCCCGCGACCTTCGCCGCACCTGCCGTGGGTTCGTCCAGGCCCGCCAGGATGTTCATCAACGTCGACTTGCCGCTGCCGGACGCGCCGACCAGGGCCAGCAACTCGCCCTCTGTGACCAGGAGATCGAGGCCCTGAAGGGCCTGCACCTCCACTCCGTCCGTGGTGAAGATGCGGACCAGCCGGTCGCAGGCGATCAGCGCGTCATGTCCGTAGGAGGGCCGGTCGCGGCGGGCGGTGGCCCGCTGTTCGAGCTCCGCGAGTGTGGAATCGGTCGACGGCGTCGTCATCGGGAGTCTCCTGCCCTGAGTTCGGTGATCGATCCACGGCGGCCGGCCCACCAGGCCTGCACGCCGGCCACCACCGCGGCGAGGACGATCACGCCCACCGCCGGCAGGACCAGCGACCACGGATCGGTCCGCAGCGGTGCGGTGTCCAGCAGGCCGGAGCCGGGACTGGACGAGAGCGCGAGGCGTACCAGATCGATGCCCGGTGACAGCAGCGCGATGGTCGCCCAGCCGACGAGGAGTCCGCCCCCGGCGGCCAGCAGTGCCTGCGGCATGGCCTCGAAGCCGAGGAGACGGCCGCCCTGCCGGGAGGTGAGGCCCATGGTGCGCAGCCGTGCCAGCAGCGTGGTGCGTTCCGGGGCGGTCTGCAGCAGTGAGAGGAGGACGGCGAGCAGGGCGTATCCGGCCCCGGCCGCGATCGCCGCCAGGTAGATCCGCTCGGCCCCCGTCTGCATGGGGGTGTCGACGTACGTGGCACGCTCCTCGGCGCGCAGCTGCACGTGGACGTCCTCGCCCGTGTGCCGGGCCGCCGTGCGCAGCGCCCCGGCGTCGAGGCGGTCGCCGGTGAGCAGCAGCGCGGTGGTCTGCCGATGGGTGAGCGAGGCGGAGTTCACGATGATGAACGAGGAGTCGTCGACGGCGGGCGTGTCGGCGACCGTGCCCGCCACCCGCACCTTGAAGTCCCCGGCCAGCGACTGGAGATCGCGCGGCCGGTCGCCGAGCCGCTCGGCGACGGACGGTGAGACGAGGACCGGCAGCACCCGGTCCTTCGACGGCATCGTGCCCTTGGGCGTCGCGGGTCCGGTCGCCTTCAGCCGGTCGGCGGAGAAGGCGCCGATGCCGGTGGAGCGGGCCAGCCGGGCGTAGGCGGCCGGGTCGACGCCGATCAGGGTGGCCCCCTTGGCGTCCTCGAATCCGCTCTCGGGCGCCGGCAGGGCGACCCCGTACTCGATCTGGACCTGCGCCACGTCCCGTACGCCGTCCGTCTTCCGCACCGCACGGACCAGACGGTCCGACAGGGGTACGGAGTCGGCCTGGCCACTGACGCGGGCATCGGCGCCGACGGCGCGCACCGCCGCGCCGTCGCGGGCGTCCGCGACCCCGGCAAGCACCGAGCCGCCGAACGCCGCCGTCGTCAGCGCGACCAGCAGCGCGAGCAGCGGCAGCGTGCCGGCGGCGGAGGAGCGTCCGGCGCGGGCCAGCGAAAGGAAGCCGACCGCGCCGCGCAGCCGGGACACGGAGCGCAGGGCGAGCCGCAGCGGCAGCGGGTAGAGCCGGACGAGGACCACGGCGGCGATCAGTCCGACCAGTACGGGGGCCGAGCTGATCAGCAGGTCGGTGCCGCCGGCACCGTCCGTGCCGCGTCGGCGCAGCGCGGCGACGGCGCCGACGGCCAGGACCAGCAGGGTGAGTTCGGCGACGGTACGCCGTCGGGACGGGCGGGCGGACACCAGGTCGTCGCGGCCGCCGTGCAGTTGCGGGGTGCGGTGCAGCAGTGTCGTACGCAGCGGGAGTGCGGCGCAGACGAGGACGACGACCGCGGCGGCTCCGGCGACCGCGGGCCACAGCCGGGCCTCGCCGACGGCAAGGACCGCGAGCAGCAGTCCCAGCGCCCCGGCCGGCACCGCCGTCACCGCGGTCTCGGCCAGCAGCCGGCCCCCGATGCCGGTCAGGGACCCGCCGCGGGCCCGCAGCAGGGCCAGTTCGGCGTGGCGGCGGCCTGCCATCAGCCCGCCCGTCATCAGCAGGACGACGGCGGCGACGGCCCCGATGCCGACGGCGGCGACCGTGACGACGGGCTGGATCGCGGCCCGCATCCCGTCGTAGGCCGTCAGGACCTCGTCCAGGTCGGTCGAGGCCGTGACCGTTTTACCGGCGACCCCGCGCATCTTCAGCAGCTCGGGGCCGCCCTCCAGGGAGGCCACCGCGGACCGCAGCCGCGGCACATCGAGCGCGGTGAGCCGCGCACCGTCCGGCGCGATCCGCCAGTACAGCTCGGGCTGGCCGGTGGTGGCGAGCAGGGCCGGTGCGGCGTCCGGCGGGAGCAGCAGCGCCGCGATCCAGTAGTAGCGCGGCGTCTCCTTGGTGGGCTTGGCCACCAGGGACGGGGTACGGAGCAGGGGTTCGGCCGACCAGTAGGAGGCGCCGGGGTCCCGCGGGGTGACGATGCCGGTGATCCGTACCGTCAGCGGCTCACCGCCACGCGTGGGGACGGCGATGGTCGCGCCGGGCTTGATCCGCAGGGCCTTCGCGGTCTCCTCGGTGACGGCGGCCTCGACCTCCCGGGTGGTGAGGGACACCTCGCCGTGGACGGCGGGCCACTTCCCCGTGCGCAGGGTGGAATGGTCGGGCAGCGCGGACTGGGTGACGTACGTCAGCGCGGGGTCGAGACCGTAGGGGCGGGGGAACCACGGTTCGGCCGCCGGGATCGGCTCCGAGGTGCGCACCCCGTACGCGGACTGGGAGGCGTCGGCCCGCACCGGGTCGGGGAGTCCGGCCAGGATCCGGCGCTGCACGGAGGACAGCGTGGCCCCGCGCACCGCGGACTCGCGGGCGGCCACCGGAATTTCCAGGCCGGGCTGGGGTCCGCTCAGTTCCAGGACGCTGCGGGTGGGGTCGACGTCGACGAGGTCGTGGCGCAGCCCCCTGTTCTCGTAGTTGTCGACGGCCCGGGGGAAGGCCGCGGCGAGGAAGGCCGTCACCACCACCAGGAGCGCGAACGCGCAGGCGGCGCCGGGGGCGGTCCGCAGCCGGGTGCGTACCCAGGGGGCGCAGGCGGTCGCGGCACGGGGGGTTCTCGTTTCCGGGCTCATGTCAGTTGTCCCCCTGGGTGCGCAGCGATGTCGCCGGGTCGGCGCGGCGCAGCGTGAGGGCCGCGACGATGAGCAGCGGCAGCGCCGCCACCCCGGCCAGCAGCGCGGCCACCTGTCCGGCCGGCAGCTGTACCAGCACCGGGGGCACCGGCTGGGCCGCCTGTCCGGTCAGCACGATCAGCGGCACGACGGCCCGGGTGAGGAGGGCTCCGAGCGCGGCCCCGACGAGCAGCCCGATCGTGATCAGTACGCCCTGTTCGGCGGCGGTCATCCGGGCGAGCTGGCGGCGAGGGGTGCCCAGGGCCCGCAGTACGGCGAACTCGGCGGAACGCTCCCGCTGCGATCCGACCGCGGCCACGGCGAAGCCGACCGCGGCCAGCGCGGCGGCGATGACCGCCACCGCGAGCAGCGCGGACTGCGGACCGGCCCCCAGCGGGTCGCTGATCAGGTCCTCGGCGACCTCGTCGCGCACCTGGACCTGTGCGGGGTCGGTGTCGGGCTGCTTGCGCAGCGCGGCCGCGACCTCGGCGGCCCGGCCCGGTTCGGTGCTCAGCCACCACTCGGTGGCGGTGAGCCGGGCGTTGGGGCGCTCGGCGAAGACCTGGGCCAGGGAGCGGAGGTCGAGAAGCAGGGCCCCGCCGTCCCGCGCCCGCTGCGATTCCCCGGTGGAGGCGGAGGAGCCCGAGCCGGGTCCGGTGGTCGGCAGCCGGTGCACGGTCCGCGCGATCCGCACCCGGACCGTCTCGCCGGCCAGGGTCACGTCGATGTCCTGCCCCTGCTTCGCCCCGGTCGCCTTCAGATAGGCGTCCGTGGCCACGGCGTTCAGGGCGGCCGGGGCCTTGGCGCGGGTCGCGGTGATCCGCACGTTGAGGGCCGGGACCGCCCACACCGCGTCCTCGGCCGTGACGGATCCCGTGGCGTTGTCGAGGCCCAGCGGGGTCGTGGCCGAGGCGGTCGGGTGGGCGGGCGCACCGGGCTCCACCTCACCGAACGCGTCGGCGGTCACCGCCGCCTCCCAGCGGAAGCCGTCCGGGACCGGGACCCGCTGTTCGGCGCCGCCCGTCCCGACGGTCCGCAGGGCGCTCACGGCGAGCCGGTGCGATTCCCCGTGGCCGACGGGCTGCTTGCTGTCCAGCTCGATCCCGGTGAGGGCGAGCTCACCGGCGGCGGCCACGTCGACCGAGACCGGATGCGCCTTGCCGTCGACGGGCACGGAGCCCACGACCACCTGGTACGGGATGCCGTAGCGGTCCTCAAGACCCACGGTGACCAGCGGCCCCATGCCGGACGGCGAGACCTTGCCGGGCGCGGTCACGGCGGAGATCCGTACGTCGAAGCGGAGCTGCGTGCTGTTCTTCGGCAGCAGCAGTCCGGCGCGGGCCGGCTTCGGCGGGGAGAGCGTGTCGAACAGCCCGTCCACGGACCCGTCGCCGAGGTCGTCGCGCATCAGCATCCGCTCGTCGGCGCGCGCGGTGTCCAGCGCCAGTACCTCTGCGGTGCGCTCGTCGGAGAGGTCCACCGATGCGCGGAAGGCGGGCGCCGCGTTCCGTACGCCCGGCAGCTTCGCGTACGCACCCGATTTCGCCGGGTCCGCGCTGACCCCGCCCGTCATGCGCACCGACGCACCTGACCTGAAGTCGGCCTGGTCGCTCTGCGAACGGTTCCAGGAGGCGCTCTGCCCGATCGCCAGCATCCCCATCGCCACCGCGAGCACCAGCAGCAGCACCGGCCCGGCCCCGCGCAGGGGGCGGCGGCTGAACTGCCAGCCGGCCAGTGCCGTCGCCAGACCGCGGCCGCCCGCCGCCCGGCGTTCCGCGAGCCTCGCGGCGGGGGGCAGCAGACGCAGCGTCAGTACGGTGCCGGCGAGCAGGGCCAGCGCGGGCGCGGCCACCAGCAGCGGATCGATGCCGAGATCGCCCTGGCGGTCGCCGCTGAGCGCGCCGCCGCCCGAGCCCTTGGTCTGCCGGTCCAGCTGCCAGTACGCGACCGCCGCGATCACCAGCAGAGCGATGTCCGCGCCCGCCCGCACCGGCGCGGGCAGCGCGGCGGAACGGGTGGAGCGCCGCCCCCCGGCACTGGCGGCCAGCGCCGGGGCCACGACCGCGAGTGCGCAGGCCAGCGCGGTGACGGCCGCGATCAGCCACACCTGGCCGGTGACGCCTCCGTCGAGCCGCAGCCCGATCCGGGAGAGTTCGCTGCGGTCCGCCAGGAGCCGGGTGAGCGGTCCGGAGAGCAGCGGGGCGACGAGGGCGGCCGGCAGCGCCAGCAGCAGCGCCTCGACCGCGGCGAGCGAGGTGATCCGGGCGCGCGATCCGCCGCGCGCCCGCAGCAGCTCGGTCTCGCCGCCGCGCTCGCTGCTGAGCAGCCGTGCCACCAGCAGCAGGGCGTACCCGGCGAGCAGGACCAGCTGCACCGCCACGATCGTCAGCGTGGAGCGGGAGACCAGCAGGGCCCGGTCGATCTGGTCGAGAACGGTGGGCAGCGAGGTCTGCGCACTGGCCCCGTCCTTGAACTCCGCAACGGCGAGCAGGGCCTTCGGTCCCGTGGTCGCCGACTCGTGCAGCGCGGCCATCCGGTCCGTGGTGACGGTCCGGAAGTCGGCGGCGGCCAGCCAGGACATCTCGCCGGAACTGATCCGGCCGGAGCCGAGCACGGCCGGGTCGGTGAGCAGCGGACCGTACGTCGTGAAGACGACCTTGCGGATGCCGCGCCCCCCGAGCGCGTCCAGCTGCCAGTACGGATCGGACTGGTCCGCGGCCTTGTAGAGGCCGGTGACCAGGATCTGTACGGGCTTCCCGCCGAGCCGGTCGGTGAGCTTCAGCCGGGCTCCGGGCTTCAGCCCGAGGACGTCGGCGGCCGTGGTCGGGAGCGCGACCTGGACGGGGGCGCCGGCCCTGCCCGCGCCGGCGACCGGCGGGCGGCCCGCGGTGAGCCGGATCCGGCTGCGGTCCAGGGAGGCGAAGTGCGTGAGGTCGGGATCGCCGCGACGGGCGGCGGGGTCCTGAAGACTGCGCGGTAGCGCGTACGGCCCGGAGGACTCCAGCTTCCGTACGGTCACCGGGAGCCCGTCGAACGTGTCACGGGCGGCCTTGCGCGCGGACGCGTCGGCGGCGGCCCGCCGGTCCCGCTCCACCTGCGCGGATATGACGAGGGAGGCGGGCGCGGCGGAGCGGTGGGTCAGGGTGTGGCGCAGCGCGGCGTCACCGATGGATCCGGAGAAGGCGGTGAGGGCGGCCAGGACCGAGGTGGTCAGGAGGACGGCCAGGACGGCTGCGGCGAGAAGGAGCCGGTGGGCCCTTATCCGCAGAAAGACGAACCCCGTCACCTGGCCCCCTAGTCACCGCTCACATCGCCCCCCGGCGCGTCGTCTCGGATGCTTTCAGACGGCAGCTGCTGCTGGAAACCGCTTACGGGTACACCTTGATGGGATTGTGATCGATATCCGACGGTGGAGTACCGGATTCCGCACACCTGCGACCGGGGCTCAGCCCTCGGTGTTCACCATCGAGGCGGCCGCGTAGGTGAGGTAGTCCCACAGCTGCCGCTCGTGCTCCGGGGCCAGCCCCAGTTCGTCCAGCGCCACCCGCATATGGCTCAGCCAGGCGTCGTGCGCGGCACGGTCCACCCGGAACGGCGCGTGCCGCATCCGCAGCCGGGGATGTCCGCGCTCGTCGCTGTAGGTGCGGGGGCCGCCCCAGTACTGCATCAGGAACAGCGTGAACCGCTCCTCGGCCGGGCCCAGATCCTCCTCCGGGTACATCGGCCGCAGCAGCGGGTCCCCGGCCACGCCCTGGTAGAAACGGTGGACCAGGCGCCGGAAGGTCTCCTCGCCGCCGACCAGCTCGTAGAAGGTCTGCTCCTGCAGCGTGTCGCGCGGATTCTCAGTCACCCGTCCATGGTCGCAGACGCACCGGCCGGGCACGGCGGCCCGGGGCGCGGATCAGGCCATCCCTGCCCGCCGTGGGCCGGTGCGGCATGACGAACGGCCGGTGAGGGGGTGATCATCACCCCCTCACCGGCCGCGTATGCGTCCGTGCGGTCAGTCCCGGCGGATCGTGATCGTCGTCCACGCCCCGACGTGCACCTGGTCGCCGTCCTGGAGAGGTACGGGGACGTAGGGCTGGATCGGGTCCTCGGCGCCGTTGAGCGTGGTGCCGTTCGTCGAGTTCTGGTCGACGACGGCCCAGCTGCTGTCCGGCTGCTGCACCAGCACCGCGTGCTGGTGCGAGACGCCCGGGTCCTCCGGAGGCACGGACAGGTCGATGTCGGGGGACTCGCCCGTGCTGTGCCGGCGGCGGCCGATGGTGATCTGGTTGCCGATGAGCGGGAGTTGCTGCTCCGGGGAGTACGCCGGGAGGTTGAGCCCGGTGGCCTCGGGGCCGCTGCGCTGCATCATCGCCAGGAAGTACTCACGGTCGGGCGCGATGACCGCGGTCCAGTTCATGGACTGCGGAGGCTGACCCTGACCCTGACCGGGGCCCTGAGCCTGACCGGGGCCCTGACCCTGACCGGGGCCCTGAGCCTGGCCCGGTCCCTGGTCCTGGCCCGGATACGGCGGCTGCTGCATCGGCGCCTGCGGGCCCTGGGCCTGCGAGGGCGGGGACAGCAGCCAGTCGTCACCGCCGGTCAGGGGTCCCTGCGGCTGCGGCGGGGCCGGCGGTCCCGGCTGCTCGAAGACCGGGGGAGTCGTCTGCTGGAACGCGGGCGGTGCGCTCTGCTGCTGCTGGAACGGCGGGGGCGGGCCCTGCTGTCCCTGCTGCTGGAACGGAGGCGGCGGGCCCTGCTGCTGGAACGGGGGAGGCGGCGGACCCTGTTCCCCCTGCTGCTGGAAGGGCGGAGGCGGCGGACCCTGCTCCCCCTGCTGGAACGGCGGCGGGGGCGAGCCCTGAGGGGAGTTCTGCTGCTGGACGTGCTGCTGGCCCTGCGGGAAACCCTGCGGACCGCCCTGCTGTCCCTGCTGCTGGAACGGCGGCGGAGGCGGCGGGCCCTGGTGCTGGCCCTGCTGCTGTCCTTGCTGCTGGAACGGGTGAGGGGGCTGCTGACCCGGTCCCGGAGGGCCGGGCCGACCAGGCCCCGGACCGGACGAGAGCGGCTCGGCCGAGCGGTTCACCTGCGAGGGACGCGAGCTCTGGTACTCGAACGGATCGCGGGGCTCGCGCGGCTGCGGCGGGCCCGGCGGCTGCGCCTGGAAGCCCGGCGGCAGATTCAGACCAGGGACCGGACCGCCCGGACCACCCGGAACGCCGTGCTGCGGTGCCAGGGGTGTGTACGACGTCGCGGTGTTCGTGAGGAAGTTCCAGCGGCATTCCTCGCAGTACGGAGCCATGGACTCCCGCGGGGTGCGGCACTGGGGGCAGAGCTCGGCCTGCTGGGTCGCGTCGGGGCCGGAGCCCTGCGGATATCCGTAGCCGGGCGCGGGTGGCGGGGGAGGCGGCGGGGGAACGGCGCCCGCAGGGGCGCCCGTCCCGGCCATGCGGTGGCCGCAGACCTCGCACCAGTCCTCGGAACCCGACTGGTGTCCGTTCGGGCAAGTCGGCATGTCGGCGCTTCCCCCTCTCCTCGTCCGGCCCAGGGGGCCGTCATTTTCTCTTGCGTAGCCGCCCGGCGG
Source organism: Streptomyces sp. NBC_00464 (assembly GCF_036013915.1). NCBI lineage: Bacteria > Bacillati > Actinomycetota > Actinomycetes > Kitasatosporales > Streptomycetaceae > Streptomyces > Streptomyces sp. NBC_00464. Next base: position 5,221,640 of record NZ_CP107899.1, read on the forward strand.
ACCTGGCCGGTCGGGCGGCTCATCAGCGCGGATATGTAGTTACTTCTTGACGCGAACCGTCTTCGTGGAGCGCGTTTCGAGTGTCATCTCGTCCGCATCCGCGACCTTCGCCTTCAGTCGCACAGTACCGGTCGCCGCGTCGACGACGTCTACCACCTTCGAAAGCAGTTTCGCAGTGTCCTCGTTCCCGGACGCCGATGCCAACTGCACCGCCCGGCCGAGTTTGGCCGTCGCGCCGTCGAAGTCTCCCGACTTGCGCGCATCGAGCCCCTGCTGGATGACTTGTGCCAGTTCGGCCTGACCCGTGTAGTGCGCGACCTGCGGATTGATCGAGGTCGACGCCACCATGTCGTCCGTCCACACCGCCCGTACCAGACCCTGCGAGAGCGTCTGGGGCGTCCCGCCCGCAGGGTCGGGAAGGATCAGTGAGACGCGGGCCGCCAGCATCTCCTGCCCGATGCCGGCCTCCGGCACCTGCACGCACACGTGGTAGTCGCGGGACTCGTCGCCCCAGGAACCGGTGGGATAGTCGCCCGCCCGGGGGCCGGCCTCGGTGCGCCGGTCGGTCAGTTCGGCCACCGTCGGCGCGACCTGCTTCACGAACTTGATCTCCACGCCGACCGGGGTCCAGAGCCGCAGTGCGACGTCCGCGACCTCCTTGCCCATCGCGTTCTCCATCATCTGTGTGAAGTCCGCGGCCAGCCCCGACGGGTCGGCGACGATGTCGGCCGTGCCGAGCAGCGCGGAGGCGATCGCTGTGACCTCTTTCACCTCCCAGTCGGTGCCCACCCCGCGGGCGTCACACGTGAACCGGCCCGCGCACGCGTCGAGCGCGGCCCGCAGATCCTCCGGGGCCTCGTGCTCGTTGCGCCCGTCCGTCAGCAGGATCCCGTGCCGGATCTCCACGTCGGCGGCGCCGAGCAGCCGGTCCGTCAGCCGCAGCCAGGTCCCGATCGCCGTACCGCCGCCCGCGCTGAGCCGGCGCAGGGCCTCCTTCGCCTGGGCCCTGGTCTGCGCATCGGCGACGGCGAGCCGGCCGTTGCCCGGGTAGACCTCCTTGGCCACGTGCGTGCCGCCCACCACGGCGAAGGACGTGCCGTCGCGCAAGGTGTCGATGGCCGCCGCCGTCGCGTCGCGGGCGTTGCGCATCTTCGTCGGCGGGTAGTCCATCGAACCCGAGCAGTCCACCATGATCACCACGGCTGCCTTCGCCGTGCCGCCCGTCAGGTGCGAGGGCGGCGCACCCGTCAGCGGAACGCCGCCGGTGGTGCCGCCCCCGGTCGAGGTGACCGTGATGATGCCGTTGACCTCACGGCCGCCCTCGGGCAGATATTCGTTCTGATACACCTCGACGGAGAACTGCGGCACGTTCGACTTGGAGAAGTTGGCCATCTGATCGGCTCCTTGAGGCTCCATGTGTCAGATGAAGACAGAGTTACGGACAAAGGCATCGGAGGTGCACGGGGCGGACGGAACGGGACTCACCCGCTGCTGTAGGCGGATCCTGCCCCTTGAGGTGCCACGGCGAACGGCACCAGTGCCACTGTTACGTTGTCGTGGCCCCCGCCGTCCAGGGCGTGACCCACCAGCACCTGGGCTCCGTGCAGCGGCCGTTCGTACGCGTCCTCGGGCACCGCGGCGGCCATGTCGGCCGCGGACTCCGCGTAGTTCCACAGGCCGTCCGTGCAGACCACCACGAGTCCCGGCCGGTCCGGCTTGAACGACGCGGTGTGCGGCTCCAGTTCGTAGGCGTCCGCGCCGAGCCAGCCCGTGATGGCGTGGGCGCGCTCGTCCGCGTACGCCTCCGCCTCGTTCATCAGACCGGCCGCGACCATCTGCGCGGCCCAGGAGTCGTCCTCGGTGAGCCGGGCCGGCGGACTGCTCCGGTCCTCGGGCACCCAGTACACGCGGCTGTCACCGACCCAGCCGACGACCAGCAGGCCGCTCGCCATGATCGCGCCGACCAGGGTGCACGCCGGGGCGTTCTGGTGGCGGTGCGGATCCTGCTCCTGGCCCTGACCGGGGTCCTGCGCCAGCAGGTTGACCGACTCGCCGGCGGCGACGATCGCCTCGTGCATCGCCTGCTGCGGATGCGTGCCACGCGGCAGCGACTCCAGCAGCGCCTCGTTGGCGGCGTACGCGGCAGCGGCCGAGGCCTCGTCGGGCCGGCTGGCCGACGACACCCCGTCGCAGACGATCGCGACGACGGCCGGGGAGCCGTCAGGCAACGCGGTCGTCGACACCGCGAAGGAGTCCTCGTTGCGGTGATGACGCAGCCCGCGGTCACTGACGGCGGCGACCGACTCCAGCTCCTGCTCCATGTGGTCGCGCTCGCGCGGCTGGGCGTGGCCGCAGTTCTCGCAGTAGCCGTCGTTGTCGACCCGGCCGGCCCGGCAGGCCACACACACCTTGGTGCCGGCCGACGGGGTCAGTGCGGGGTCGGGGGAGGTACGGGGATCGGGCGCCGCCCCCGCGGCCACGGGCGCGGCCAGCTCGAAGTCCCCCGACGCGGCGGGGCCGTCGAAACCGACCTCCGGCGCGGCGGCGGGCGGCGGCGGGGCCGAATGCTCCGCCCCCGGGGCGGAGCCGGGCACCCGCCCGGGGCCGGGCTCCGCCGCCCCGGGGGCCGGCCCGAAGCCGGCACCCGGCGCGGTCCGCCCGGCAGGGGTGGTGATGGCGATCGTCGGATGGTCCTGCGGCGGCTCGGGCACGGCCGACAGGTCGTATCCGCACGCGCCGCAGAACAGGTCCCCCGGCTCCAGCGGCTCCGCGCAGCCGGGACACCTCGACAAGGCAGTTTCCTGGTGGTTCTGCGACATGTTCACACCCACGTTCGGGGGCGGAAACGGTTGGCCCGCTCCACCAGTTCGATCCTCTCGTCACCGGGCTCCGCAAGCCGGGCGAGCATCCGGTACGACCGCTCCAGCCCGAAACGCAGGCCGCGCTCGTCCAACTCACTGCCGAGCAGCGTCCTCGGACCCTGCGCCCCGGCGTGCGGGGGCGACTTCGGGTCCGAGGGGCGAGCCGTGGGACTACCGGAGAGTACCCAGTCGAGGGCCGTCCCCAGCACCTCGGTCGACAACTGCTCCCGGCGCACCGCGTCCAGACCGAGCCCGGCCAGCCCCGAGACCTGGGCCGACGCCGCCATCAGATCGGTGATCAGCGGCTCGTCCGGGGCCCGTTCCCGCAGCCGGGCCCGCACCGCGGCGACCCGGGCCGCTGTGAAGTGGATCGACGCCTCCGGCACCGACTCCAGGGTCCTGACGGCACCGCCCCGGTCCCCGGCCGCGAGCTGCACCCGGGCCAGGCCGAACGCCGCGCTCACGAAGCTCGGGTCGGTCATCCACACCAGCCGGTAGTACTCGGCGGCGTTGTCCAGCTGGCCCAGGACCTCCGCGCAGATGCCCAGAGCCAGCTTCGGCGCGGGCTCCCCGGGAAACGCGTCGTAGACCGCGTCGAACGACAGCGCCGCGTTCTCCTTGTCGCCGGCCACCAGGGAGGTGAGCCCGCGATACCAGACCACCCGCCAGTCGTCCGCGTGCTGCGCCTCCAGCGAGGCCAGGGTTCTGGTCGCGCCGCCGAGGTCGTTCATCTCCAGGGCGGCGCGCAGCTCGCGCAGCCGCGTCTCCAGCGAGGCGGCCGGCACGGCCTGCAGTGCGGCAATCAGTTCGGCGGGCGCCGATGCCATCACCCCGGCGAGGAAACCCGCGTTGGGGTCACTCGCGTCGACCCGGGGGACCGGCAGCGCGAGCGAGGTCCCGCGCACATCGAGCCCGGCCAGCCGGGGGCCGTTCGCGCTGTACGGCCCCGGCACGGGTCCCGGACTCGCGACCGGGACCCGGGGAGCCGGAATGGCCGCCTGGGACTGCGCGTACGGAACGGGGGCGCCGTTCCCCTCGCCGCCCGGGGCGCCGCCTCGGACGTGGGTGGTCGTGGAGGGCAGCGGTCCGGCCCCCGCGGCGAACCCGGGAGGCGGGCCGGCCGGCAGGGCGCCCGGCATGCCGCCGGGCGGTGCCACCGCGGCCGGCGGGGAGACGGGCGGGGCCACCGGCGCCCCGCCGCGCCGCCGGCCGAAGAGCCCGGACCGGCCCGGCGCCGGCGACCTGGCCCCCAGGCGCGAGACCTCACCGGTCTGGAGGGTGAAGAGCTCCGTGTCGGTGACCCGCAGCTCCGCACCGAACAGCGTCGACAGAGCCGGGCGCGGGCGCCCCGTCTGCAACGACACCACCTCGCGCAGCACCCCCGTCAGCTGCTCCGCCATCTCCGAGGCGGAGGCGAACCGCCGCGCCGGATCGGGATCGGTCGCCCGCACCAGCAGCCGGTAGAACGACTCGTAGGTCCGGAACACCTCGATGTTGTCCGGGTCCGGCAGCGAGTCCACGAAGACGTTCGTATAGCCCTGGAAGTCGAAGGTGAGCACCGCGAGCGTCCGCGCGACCGTGTACAGGTCGGAAGCCACCGAAGGACCCACCTCCGCGACCTCCGGCGCCTGGTAACCCACCGTGCCGTAGATGGCCGACTCCTCGTCGTCCATCCTGCGGACCGCACCCATGTCGATCAGCTTCAGCTGGTCCTCGGTCTGGATCGCGTTGTCGACCTTGAAGTCGCAGTACAGCAGGTTGCGGCTGTGCAGATGCCCCAACGCCTCCAGCGCCTCGATGCCGAACGCGCACGCCTGCTCGACCGGCAGCGGATCCCGCTTCCCGGACGGGGTGCGGCGATCGTTGGCGATCTCCTTGAGCGCCTTGCCGCCGACGTACTCCATGACGATGTAGCCGTCGAGGGAGCCGGTCCGCTGGTCGAGGTGCTCGACGAAGTTGTAGATCCGGACGATGTTGGAGTGCTCGATCTCGGCGAGGAACCGGCGCTCCGAGATGGCCGCCGCCATGGCGTCCTGGTCACCGGTGTCGAGCAGACCCTTGAGCACCACCCACCGGTCGGAGACCGCCCGGTCCACCGCGAGGTAGACCCAGCCGAGCCCGCCGTGCGCCAGACAGCCCGCGACCTCGTACTGCCCGTGGACGATGTCGCCCCCCTGGAGCTTGGGCACGAAGGAGTACGGGTGGCCGCACTTGGTGCAGAACCCCTCCGTACGCCCCGTCCGCTCGCCCCTGGACCGGCCCACCGGCGCCCCGCAGTCCGAACGCGAACAGAACCGCTTGCGCTCCGGCACCTCCGGGTTCTCCATCACCGCGGTACGCGGATCGGGGCGCGGCACGTCCGGTACGAGCACCAGCCCGGCCCCCAGCCGGTTGCGGCCCGAGGAACCGGTCGACCTGGCCGAGGAACGCACCGAGACCGAAGGCGAGGTGGCATTGCCCGACAGCGCGCGCGAAAGCCGCCCCGACACCGAGCGCCGCGAGGTCGACGAGCGTGAGGACGACCGCGAGGACGCCCTCGACGACGCCTGCGAACTGCTGCGGGACGAGGAGTTGTTGCTGCCCCTGCTGCTCCGGCCACCGCCCGCGATACCCGTGGCCGGCGAACTCACCATGCCATCCCCGAGTTCTCGGCTTCGCTCGAACAGGGGAGACCCCATTGGTGACACGACCGGCGCCAGACCGCAGGTGTCGCAGTACAGCTCACCGCTGCCCATGTCCTCGTAACTGCCCTCGCACGCGGGGCGCTGGCACTGCGTACTCATGGTCATTCCCCCTGTTCGCCCCGCCGCCGCGGCGGCCACGATGCTCCGTCACTACTCGTCCCGCACACCCTGTGCCCCAAGAACCCCGGACGTTTCATGGGCGCCCCCGCCGGTCCTCGGGGCCGGACGGCCCGCGCCCGGCCAGCATGTCCAGCGCAGCGTCCTGATAGCGCTGCACCGTCAGCGCGGCGACCCGCAGATCGCACGGCGCGCTCCACAGCATCCGGCGGGCCGCGTCGTAACGCTCGATGAGGACCGGATCCTCCGCCAGGCCGTGCCGGGCCACCTTCGCCTTGTACGCGTCGAGCCGGCCGCGCAGCTCCGCCCGGACCGCCAGCGGAGCCGTGACCGCGGTCAACTGCTCCCGGGCCCGCAGCAACTCCTCGCCCGCCTGCTCCTCCAGGGACTCCAGGAGCGGTGAGAGCCGGTGCCACTGCGCATGCCTGCGGTACTCCGACGCCGTGGCCAGACGCTCCTGGAGCGCCGTCGGCGGACCGTTGACCACGGGCACCTCGGACGCGGCGATCTTCGCGAGCACCTCGCCGCGCGCCGACCTGGCCTCGGCCAGCGTGCGGTCGGCCCGGGACAGGACATCGCGCAGTTGGACGAGGCGCTGCTCGGCGTCCTGCCGGACCGCGAGGACGGCCTCGACCTCCCGCCGTACCTCGTCCAGCGCCCGCGCCGCACGGTCGTAGCGCGTCGTGTCCGGACGGCCGCCGCCCGGCGCCGAACTGCCGGGCCCCGGCAGCCAGAACGCCAGCGGGTCGGAGATCACCTGCACCCGCAGCGTGGTCAGCTCCTGGACGATCGCCTCCAGATCGTCACCCGCCGGGTGCTCCCCGGGCCGAACGCCGACCGAGTGCGCCAGCGAGTGGGTGCGGCGCAGTTCGGCGGCGAGCAGATCTATCCGGGCGGGCATCGCCGACCACACGGAGTCGGAGGCGACGACCATGTCGAGCGAGCGCGCGTACAGCTCGTTCATCCGCTGGACCAGTTCCTCCAGCGAGAAGTGCTGCGAGAGCCGGGCCGGGCCGGTGACCGACGGATCGTGGGCGGCGGCGTGCGCCACCGTGACCCCCTGGCCACGCAGCAGTTCGGTGAGGGCCACCAGGTCCTCGCGGTTGGGCTGACGACGCCGGGCCCGCACCTCGCGCGCCCGGTTCAGGGCTCCCGCGTACGCGTCGAAGTAGGTCCACAGCAGGGTGATCGACTGCTCGGTGGTGCTCCAGCGCTCCTTGGTGACACCGGTGAGGTCGGCGCCCTCCAGCAGCCGGCGCCCGGCGTGGTCCTGCAGGGCGAGGAGCGAGGTCTCGATCGCCTCGTGCTCCGCACCGAGCCGGGCCAGCGCTCGGTCGGCCTCGTCCCGGTCCATGACCGGGCCGGGGGGCCGGGCCGCGTAGCTGGGGAAGGGGCCCGCGACGCCCATCGATCACCTCTCCGCTCTTGCTGCCGGGCGGGGGCCCGGCAGGATCAGTGCTGTCGACCGCCGGCCGGTCGTCAGTTGCTCGCCGGCCGGGAACCAGGTCCTAGTTCCGGTACTTGGGCGCCGGCGGCGCCGATATCCCGGGCAGGCCGTCCTTCAGCCACTTTCGGTACGACTGCATCCAGGGGCTGCTGTCGCCACCGGCGCGGTAGCCGACCAGCACCTTGTTGACCCGGGACACCAGGTCGTCCGCGCCCTTCTTCGTGGCCACGCCGTAGTACTCGGTGGTGAAGGGGGCGCCCTTGAGCTCCACGGCCGGGTCCTGGGCGGCCTGGCCGGCCGCGAGGGCGTTGTCCGTGACGACCGCGTCGACCTCACCCATCTGGAGCCGCACCAGGCAGTCCAGCTGGTTGGGGACGGTGAGCTTGTCCTCGTCGGCCGCGGTGCCGTCGTGCTCGTCCTTGAACACGGAGCCGAACGACTCCTTCTCCAGCGCCTCGTACGCGGTGGAGCCCTCGGCGGTACAGACCCGCTTGCCGGCCAGTGAGGAGTTGAAGCCGGTGATCGCGTCATCCTCCGCGGGGTCGGCCTTCGGGTCCGCCTTCGGTGCGAGGACCTGCTGACCGGCCTGGAAGTAGGCCGTGGAGAACGACACCTGGTCCAGCCGGGCGCAGTTGATCGTCATCGTCCGGACGACGACGTCGACCTTGTCGTTCTCCAGCGCGGCGATGCGCTGGTTGGTGGGGATCGCCCGGAAGATCACCTTGTCCGGGCTGCCGAGGATGTCCTCGGCGACGGCCCGCACCAGGTCGATGTCGAAGCCTTCGAGATTGCCGGACTCCGGGTTGCGGAAGCCCCACTGGAAGCTGTTCTGGTCGACGCCGGCGATCAGCTTGCCGCGCTCCTTGATCCGCTTGATCGCGTCGCCCTCCGCCAGGCCGGGCAGCAGGCTGGCCTCCGGGTCCGTGCAGTCGTCGGCCCGCGTCTGAACGGCGTGAGTCGTCCCGGTCCCCGCGTCCTTCGCGTCGAAGGCGCCCCGGCCGCCGTGGGAGAGCGGCAGCAGGGTCAGCGATGCCGTCACCGCGCAGGCCGCGGCCATGGCGGTCACCCCGCCCCAGCCGCGCAGCCGGTTCAGCCGGCCCCCGCGGGCCGTCCCCGGGCCCGTCCTCGGGTCCTTCGCTGTCATCGCTCCCCCTGTCACCGGAACTCCGAGAGCCTGCGGTTGACCCCGACGATCGCCGCCACCGCGCCCAGCACCGCGAGGGCCGCGGCGCCGATCGGCAGTCCGCCCAGGGCCCCGCGCCCGTCCTCGGCGGCCCGGGTGAATTCACTCTGCTCGTGGGCGAGCGCCTTGCGCAGCGCTTCGTCCACCCGGCTGAAGGACTGACCCGTCGAGTTCTTCGACCCGATGATCTGCTCCAGCGCGGTGTCGTAGTCGCCGGCGTCGTCGGTCTTGCGGGCGGTCCGGTGGCGGCCCTGCCACTCGGTCACAGCCTTGACGGCATCCGCCACCGGCTTGCCGCCCTCGGCGTCGTCGGTGTCGGCGGCGAGCTTCGCGGCCGTGCTCAGCTCTTCGCCGAGTGCCTTCATGCTCGTGCCGTAGTCGGTCTCGTACTTGTCGTTCTTGCCGTCCGCCGTGAGCACCGCGCCGCGGGCGACCACGGTGAGGTTCTCGCTGGAGCGCGCCTTCAGCGAGTCGATGCGCGCCCGGTTGAGCACGTCCAGGGACTGCTGCCCGTGCGTGTTGGCCTCGGCCAGATCGGACCTGGCCACCGTGTGCCCCACCGCCAGCCACAGCAGCACCACGGTCGCCGCCGCGGTTGCCGCGAGCAGACCCTGGTTGAACACCCGGTTCGTCCTGCGGTAATTGCGCCGCTGTGCCCAGAACAGCACGGCCAGCGCGATGACACCGATGCCGAGGGAGAAGAACGGCCATGTCCGGGCGGAGTGGTAGTCCTGGTCGAGCCGGTCCGTCTCCGCCGTGTAGAGCCGCTCGGCGGCCGGCAGCAGCTCGTTGGACATCTTCTGGTTCGCGTACCGGAGGTAGGCGCCGCCCAGCGGCAGCCCCTGCCGGTTGCTGGCGCGGGCGCGCTCGATCAGCCCGGTGTAGCGCGGGAGTTCCTTGTTGAGCGTGGTGATCTCGTGGCCGGACGTCGTCGACGCGTCCGTGTTGGCCGCGGCCCTCACCAGCAGCCGGGAGGCGTCGTCGATGTCCTTCACATACTGGTCGTGGACCGCCTTCGGCTCCTGCGGTCCGGCCAGGAAGCCGCTCGCGGCCGCCGCGTCCGCATCGGCCAGCGAGCGGTAGATGCCCGCCGCGTCCGCGCTGAGCGGCTGACTGCGCTCCACCACGTCGTTCGCAGCCGCCGCGCGGTCGCTGATCTCGAACGCCGTCACCGCCCCGAACGCGACGACGAGCAGCGCCAGCACGGCTCCGATGATCTGGAGCCGGCCCGGCTCGGTGGTCGCCGCGGCGCGAAGCCGTTCGGTCACCAGGGCCCGGACGCTGTGCGGCGGCGGCGCGGGCACGGCCGCCGTCGGCGCAGGCTGCTGCTCCGGCGCGTGCTGCGGCGCCGGGCGTACATTCGGCGGGTATGTCACTTGACCTCCCCCTCGGTCACTGACGGTGGCCCGCCCCCCGGCCGATCGGGGAACTGGTACCCGGCCAGAAGTATGGCCGCAGGGACCGGTGTCCACATGGTGAACGCCCGGATCCTGCACCGGTCCATGAAGCAGCCAACAGTGATCAGCCGCGGTCACACAGCATTCGATCAAGGTCGACGCCGTCGATCAAGACGATCGGCGGAGCAATCCCCGAAGCGACCCGAAGCATTCTCTGCAGCGGATCGATCTCCCCACTCATGAACACGTTCCCGGCAACTGATCGGTTCCCGTACGCAGAAGGCGTCCCATGACCCGAAGGTTACGGGACGCCTCCGACACCCGCCGGTGCGGCCGTCCGTCAGACGTACTGCGCCCGCAGCCTGGCGTGCACCTCCGGCGCCGCGCCCGTGTGGTCCAGGCCCAGCAGCCCGGCACCCAGCACCGGGGACTCCTGCACCACCCGCACCACCGCCTTGGGGGCGCGCAGGGCGAGGAGTTCGGTGATCCGGTCGTCCAACTGCGGGTGGCGGGCCGCCAGCACGCTGCCGCCCAGCAGCACCGGTGCCACCTCGTCGAGCAGACCGAGCCGGGACAGCGCGACCGCGGACAGCGCCACGACCTCATCGGCCAGCCGGTCCACGAGCCCGCGCGCCACCGCGTCGCCGGACGCGGCGGTCGCGAACAGCACCGGCGACAGCTCGTGCCGCCGCCCGGACTCGATCCGGCCCAGATGCAGCGCCTCGATCAGTGCGTACATCGATGCGAGCCCGAAGTGCGCGGGCAGCGTACGGGCCAGCTCGGTCGGTTCACCGCGGCCGTCCTCGGCGCGCGCGGCGAACCACATCGCCTCCTCGGAGAGCCCCGAACCGCCGCCCCAGTCACCGGAGATCCGGCCGATGGCGGGAAAGCGCGCGGTCCGCCCGTCCGGCACCATGCCGACACAGTTGATCCCCGCACCGCACACGACGGCCACTCCGCGCGGCTCGTCGATCCCGGCGCGCAGGATCGCGAAGGTGTCGTTGCGCACCTCCACCGTGCGACCCCAGCCACGGGCGCGCAGGGCCTCGCCCAACTGCGCCTCCTCGACCGGAAGATCGGCGTTGGCGAGACACGCGGACACATGGGCGACGGAACCGGCGCCCGCACCGGCCGAGGCCAGCACCTGGTCCACCGCGGCGCCGAGCACATCCACGGCCGTGTCTGTACCGACCACCGGCGGCTGGAAGCCGCCGCCGCGGGACGTGGACAGCACGGTGCCGTCCTCACCGATGAGTGCCACATCGGTCTTGCTGTTCCCCGCGTCTATCGCGAGGACGGAACCGTTCACGCCCACGCGAGGTGCTCCCGGTTGTGCGCGATCAGCTTGTCGGTGAGCGCCTCGGCGTACTCGAACTGGCCGATCAGGGGGTGCGCGAGCAGCGCCTTGAACACCCGGTCACGTCCACCGCGCAGCGCGGCCTCCAGCGCCAGGTCCTCGTACGCCGTCACGTTGGCGATCAGGCCGGCGTACAGCGGGTCCAGCTCCGGCACGGCGAGCGGCGTCGCACCCGTCCCGTCGACCCTCGCCTGCACCTCGATCACCGCGTCGTCCGGCAGGAACGGCAGCGTCCCCCTGTTGTACGTGTTGACCACCTGGTGCGTGGAGCCGGCACCGCCCAGGAGTGAGGCCGCCAGGTCGACAGCCGCCTCCGAGTAGAAGGCGCCGCCGCGCTTGGCGAGCAGCGCGGGCTTCTCGTCCAGCGCCGGGTCGCCGTACATGGCGAGGAGTTCCTTCTCCATCGCGGCGACCTCGGCCGCCCGCGAGGGCTTGGTGCCGAGCTCGCGCACGACCTCGTCGTGCGCGTAGAAGTAGCGCAGGTAGTACGAGGGGACGACGCCGAGGCGGTCCACGATCGCCCGCGGCATGTGCAGGTCGTCCGCGATCGCGTCGCCGTGCTCGGCGATCAGCCGCGGCAGCACGTTCTCGCCCTCGGGACCGCCGAGGCGCACCCCGAGCTCCCAGCTCAGGTGGTTCAGCCCGACGTGGTCGAGGTGCACCTCACCGGGGGTCACGTCGAGCAGAGCTGCGAACTTGCGCTGGAAGCCGATGGCCACGTTGCACAGGCCGACGGCCTTGTGGCCGGCCTGGAGCAGCGCCCGGGTGACGATGCCGACCGGGTTGGTGAAGTCGATGATCCACGCGTTCGGGTTGGTGCGCCGGACACGCTCGGCGATGTCCAGGACGACGGGGACGGTGCGCAGGGCCTTGGCGAGGCCGCCGGCCCCGGTGGTCTCCTGGCCGATGCAGCCGCACTCCAGGGGCCACGTCTCGTCCTGGTTGCGGGCGGCCTGGCCGCCCACGCGCAGTTGGAGCAGGACCGCGTCGGCGTCGGCGACGCCCGCGTCGATGTCCGAGGTGGTGACGATCCGCCCCGGGTGGCCCTGCTTGGCGAAGATCCGCCGGGCGAGGCCGCCGACGAGTGCGAGCCGTTCGGCGTCCGGGTCGACGAGCACGAGCTCCTCGACCGGCAGGGTGTCCCGCAGCCGTGCGAATCCGTCGATCAGTTCAGGTGTGTAGGTGGACCCGCCACCCACTACTGCGAGCTTCATGAATCAGCCCTTTACTCCGGTCAGTGTGACGCCCTCGACAAATGCCTTCTGTGCGAAGAAGAAGACGACGATCACAGGGGCCATGACCAGAACGGTCGCGGCCATGGTCAGGTTCCAGTCGGTGTGGTGTGCGCCCTTGAAGGACTCCAGTCCGTAACTCAGCGTCCAGGCCGCCGGGTTCTCGGAGGCGTAGATCTGCGGGCCGAAGTAGTCGTTCCAGGCGTAGAAGAACTGGAAGAGGGCGACGGCGGCGATGCCCGGCTTGGCCATCGGGATCACGACGCGCAGCAGGGTGCGGAACTCGCCGCAGCCGTCGACCTTCGCCGCGTCCAGGTACTCGTTGGGGATGGTCAGCAGGAACTGCCGCAGCAGGAAGATGGAGAACGCGTCGCCGAACGCCATCGGGATGATCAGCGGCCAGAGCGTGCCGGACATGTCCAGCTGCTTGGCCCAGAACAGGTACATCGGGATGACGACGACCTGCGGCGGCAGCATCATCATCGAGATGACGAGCATCAGCGACAGATGCCGGCCGCGGAAGCGGAACTTGGCGAGCGCGTAGGCCACGGGCAGCGAGGACACGACCGTGAGGACGGTGCCGAGCCCCGCGTACAGCAGGGTGTTCTTCCACCAGGTCAGAAAGCCCGGGGTGTTGAACACCTCCTTGTAGTTGCTCCACTCGAAGGGGTGCGGCCACAGGTCACGGGTCAGTGCCTGCTGGTCGCCCATCAGCGAGGTGAGCAGGAGGAAGACGAACGGCAGCACGAAGAAGAGCGCGGCCGCGACGCCGAGCGAGTGCACACCGATCCAGTGCAGCAGCGCCTTGCGGCGTGCCACCCGCTCGGCCGGGGTGACGGGGTCACTCACCGGGCCGGCGGCCTTCGGGGTGTCGAGAACCTGCGCCACGTCACTCACCTGCCTGGATCAGTCCGCTGCGGCGCCGCATCAGGAGTGCGGTGAACGCCATGGCGAGGACGAAGAGAACGAGCGCGACCACACAGGCGGAGCCGTAGTCGAAGCGCTGGAAACCGAGGTTGTAGACCAGCTGCGGAAGCGTCAGTGTCGATTTGTCGGGATAGCCGGGCTCGAACTGCTGCCCGGAGCCGCCCATGACACCGGACGCGACTTTCCCGGCCACCAGGGGCTGGGTGTAGTACTGCATCGTCTGGATGATGCCGGTGACCACGGCGAACATGATGATCGGCGAGATGTTCGGCAGCGTGACGAAGCGGAACCGCTGGTACGAGGACGCCCCGTCCAGCTCCGCCGCCTCGTACTGCTCCTTCGGTACGTCGAGGAGTGCGGCCATGAAGATCACCATCAGGTCGCCCACCCCCCACACCGCGAGGGCGGTCAGCGCCGGCTTGGACCAGGTGGCGTCCGTGAACCAGCCCGGGGTCGGAAGCCCGAGGTCGCCGAGGATCGAATTGACCGGTCCCGTACCCGGGTTGAGCAGGAAGACGAAGCCCAGCGTGGCGGCGACCGGCGGGGCCAGGTACGGCAGGTAGAACAGCGTCCGGAAGACGCCGGTCCCCGTCTTGATCTTGGTGATCAGCATGCCGATGCCGAGACCGAAGATCACCCGGCAGGTCACCATGACCAGGACCAGCCACAGCGTGTTGCGCAGGGCGGGCCAGAACAGCGGGTAGTCGTTGAAGACGTACGACCAGTTCTTCAGCCCGCTGAACTCGGGGGCCGAGAAGCCGTCGTAGCTGGTGAAGGAGAAATAGAGCGTGGAGATCAGCGGGTAGGCGAAGAAGACGCAGAACCCGATCAGCCACGGCGACATGAAGGCCGCCGTCCGAAGCGCCGAGCGGCGGCGCTTCGAACGGAGTGTGTACGTGCTCATCGCGTCGGCTCTACTTCGCCTGTGCGATCGCCGCGTCGATTTCCTTCGCGGTCTTCTCCAGGCCCGCCCCGATGTCCTTCTGCGTGCCCTTCTCGACCTCGAAGCCGAGGTTCTGCAGGGACGTCAGGTACGCGCCGCCGTTCACCGAGGGCGGGGTGGTGGTGGACTTCGGGTTGGCCGCGATGTCCAGGAAGGTCTTGAAGCGCGGGTCGTACTTCAGCTTCGGCGACTTGAGCGCGGCGAGCGTGGAGGGCACGTTGTGGATGGCGTTGGCGAAGTTCACCACCGCGTCGGTGTCGGTCGTCATGAACTTCACCAGCTCCCAGGCGGCGTTCTGCTTGCCGGAGGTGGCGGCGATCCCGGCGATGGTGCCGGTCAGATAGCCCTTGCCGTAGGTGTCGGCCTCGTCGTCGGCGACGGGCATCGGGGCCACGCCGATCTCGAACTTCGGCTTGGTGTCCTCGGCCATGCCGAGCCGCCACTCGCCGTCCAGCTGCATGGCCACCTGGCCGGTGTGGAACGGGTGCTTGGCGCCCCACTCGTCACCGAAGCCGGTACGGAACTTCTCCAGCTTCCGGTAGCCGCCCAGCGAGTCGACCAGCTTCTTCTGGCTGGTGAGCATGGAGGCGAATGCCGGGTCCTTGGCGATGTTCGACTTGCCGTCGGCGTCGAAGTACGTCGGGTTCCAGCTGCCGAGGTAGTGCTCGGTCGTCGACTCGTAGCCGTGGTAGTTCGGCATGAAGCCGAGCTGCTCGTACGAGTCGCCCTTGGTCTTCGTCAGCTTCTTCGCGTCGGCGGCGAACTCGGTCCAGGTCTTCGGCGGGCTGGTGATGCCGGCCGCCTCGAACGCGTCCTTGTTGTAGTAGAGGCCGTACGCGTCGCCCAGCAGCGGCACCGTGCAGCGCACGCCCTCGAACTGGGTGTACTCGTTCATCGCCTTCGGGAAGGTCGCGTCCGCGTCGATCCCGTCCTTCTTCAGGAACGGGTTGAGGTCGACGAAGGCCTTCGACTTGCAGAACTTGCCCACGTTGTTCGTGGTGAACGACGAGACGACGTCCGGCGCCTTGGAACCGCCGGCGCGCAGCGCCTGGTTGATCTTGTCGTCGGTCATGTTGCCGACGACCTTCACGTGAATGTTGGGGTGGGCCTTCTCGAAGGCGTCGATGGTGGCCTGGATTCCCTTGACCTCGCCCGGGGCACTCCAGCCGTGCCAGAAGTTGATGGTCGTCTCCTTGGACGCGTCATCACTGGCACCGGAACTGCTCTGCCCGGTACAGGCGGAGGCGAACAGGGCTATCGCGGCGGTCGCGGCGAGCGCGACGGCCGGCTTCCGGCGGTTTCCGGACATGGTGGTGTCTCCCGATGAAGGGTTGGGACGGGGAAAGGGGTGTGGGGTGTGGGTGTACGGAAGGTGTGCGGGTCAGCGCGAGGTGTCGAACACTTCGTCGCGAGTGGTGGCGAGCGCGCTCTCCAGCGCGCCGCGCAGTACGGGCCGGTGGGTGACGTCACCGGCGATCAGCCGCGGCCGGGACGCGGCCAGCTCGGCGAGTTCGGCGGCCACCCGGCTGCGCAGCGGTTCCCCGCCGCGCGAGATCAGCTCACCGGACAGCACGACGACCTCGGGGTCGAGGACGGCGACCATGGAGGCGAGACCGGTGGCCAGACCGGTGGCGAACAGATCGAGGAGCCGGCCGTACGGCCCGCCCTCGCCCT
Source organism: Streptomyces sp. NBC_00464 (assembly GCF_036013915.1). NCBI lineage: Bacteria > Bacillati > Actinomycetota > Actinomycetes > Kitasatosporales > Streptomycetaceae > Streptomyces > Streptomyces sp. NBC_00464. Next base: position 5,237,462 of record NZ_CP107899.1, read on the forward strand.
GCTCCACGGCCGCGGCCGCCCGGCCCACCAGCTCGGCGGCGACCTCGTGATGGGTGCCCGGACCGCGCACGGCCTCGTCGTCGATGCCGAGTTCACGGGCCAGCCGGGCGAGCACCTGGGCGCCCGCCAGCTCCTGGAAGCCGCCCGCGTTCGCCTTGGTGACCTGGCGGACCAGGGGGGCGCCGGGCACCGGCAGGAAGCCGACCTCGCCGGCGCCGCCGGTGAAGCCGCGGTGCAGCCGGCCGTTGATGACGAGGGCGGCGCCGAGCCCCTCCTCGTTCCACAGCAGCATGAAGTCGTCGTACCCCCGCGCCGCGCCGAGCCGTTGTTCGGCCACCGCGACGAGGTTCACGTCGTTCTCGTACTCCACCGGCATCGGCAGGAAGGCCGCCAGCTCGTCCAGCAGGGTGGGGGAGTGCCAGCCGGGCAGGTGCGAGGCGTACCGCAGCCGGCCCGTGCCCGGGTCGAACGCGCCCGGCGTGCCGATGACGACCCGGTGCACGTCGGACCGGGTCAGTCCGGCCTCCTTGACCGCACCGTCCAGCGCCTCCGCCACCTGGCGCACCACGCTGTCGGCGCGCCGTCCGGGGGTCCGCAGTTCGAACTCCCCGACGGTCTCGCCCGTCACATCGGCGACGGCGGCGACGATCCGCTGGGCGTTCACGTCGAGGCCCGCGACATGGGCGGCCGAGGCGTTGACGGCGTACAGCTGAGCGTTGGGTCCGGGCCGTCCGGCCGCGGTCCCGGTGGCGACGACCAGTCCGGCCGCCTCCAGCCGGGCCAGCAGTTGGGAGGCGGTGGGCTTCGACAGGCCCGTCAGCTTCCCGATCCTGGTCCGCGACAGGGGCCCGTGCTCCAGCAGCAGGTCGAGGGCGGCGCGGTCGTTCATGGCGCGCAGAACGCGGGGGGTACCCGGCGTGGTTCCGGCCATGGTCACTGCACCTGCCCTCTGTTAGGAAAGTTTCCTATTCGGTGAGAGGACCGTAGGGCGCGTGTCACCAGGGCGTCAATGGTCTGCACCGCGGTGGCAACCAAAGCGTTACCTGGGCGGGAGCGGTGCCGCCCCGGCCGGGGCGGCGTCACGGATGCGTGGATACCCAACACCGCACTTGACGAACCAAGTTGGCCTGGAAACACGGCTGAGGGGCACCCCGCGGACCTCGCGGGTGCCCCTCAGCCGTGATGCGTACGGCCGTGCGCTACTTCGTGATGTTCGGCGGCGGGGTGATCGGCGTCGCCGCCAGGGACTGGGGTGAGGTGGCCGAGGCGTAGGCCGAAGGGGCGGCCATCGCGGCCGTGGGGTCCGCGGCGGAGGGCTCGTCCGGCTGGGCCGGGATGCCGCCGACCATGCGGATGCCCGCCGCGTCGAAGGCGCGCTTGATGCGCCAGCGCAGCTCGCGCTCCACGCCCAGGGCCTTGCCCGGCATCGTCTTCGCGGTCACCCGGACCGTCATCGAGTCGAGCAGCACCGAGTCCAGGCCCAGGATCTCCACCGGGCCCCACAGGCGCTCGGTCCACGGGTCGTCCTTGGCCATCAGCTGGGCGGCCTCGGTGATCACCGTACGTACCCGGTCGAGGTCCTCCGTGGGACGCACCTGTACGTCGACGCCGGCGGTGGACCAGCCCTGGCTGAGGTTGCCGATCCGCTTCACCTCGCCGTTGCGGACGTACCAGATCTCACCGTTGTCGCCGCGCAGCTTGGTGACCCGCAGGCCGACTTCGATGACCTCGCCGGAGGCGACGCCCGCGTCGATGGTGTCGCCGACGCCGTACTGGTCCTCAAGGATCATGAAGACGCCGGACAGGAAGTCGGTGACGAGGTTGCGCGCACCGAAGCCGAGCGCCACCCCGGCGACCCCCGCGGAGGCCAGCAGCGGGGCCAGATTGATCTCGAACGCGCCCAGGATCATCAGGGCTGCCGTGCCGAGGATCAGGAACGAGGCCACCGAACGGAGTACCGAACCGATCGCCTCCGAGCGCTGGCGGCGCCGTTCCGCGTTGACCAGCAGGCCGCCGAGCGCGGTGCCCTCCACCGCCTGGGCGCTGCGGTTCATGCGCTCGATGAGCTTGGTCAGGGTGCGGCGGACGGCGATGCGCAACGCGATCGCGATCGCGGCGATGAGCACGATCCGCAGACCGGTGTTCAGCCAGGTGGACCAGTTCTCCTCCACCCAGCTCGCGGCGTTGCCGGCCTGCTTCGCGGCTTCGTCCAGCGAGCCACCGGGCTCGGGTGACGGGGCTGCAGCCAACAGGGCGGACAGGGACACGGCGAAACCTCCAGTTGGGCGAGCGCTGAACAACCACACTAACGGGGCATCCGGAATGCTCCGTTGCCGTGATGGAGGGGAGAGACGCGTCTCACCCGGGGATATGGACGAGGTAAGGGACGTGTCCCGCGAGGGCGGATGCGCGAGCGGCCTGTGGCCGATCGCACACCGGGCGCGCTCGCGGCGGGCAGGCCCCCGAAGCGCCTGTTCCGGCGCGTCCCGGCGTACGGGCGGCAGGGCCCGGGAGGAAAATCCTTCCGGCCCGTTACCCGCACGTGGTGGCGCTCCGACCAGGCCGGAGGGGAGACTGAGACCGGATCGTCCCGGCGCGAGCCACGCGCCGCCGGCGTACAAGGAGGCGTCCACGTGCCGCATGTCCTGGTTCTCAACGCGTCGTACGAGCCGCTCGGCGTCGTACCGCTCCGCCGCGCGCTCGTCCTCGTCCTCGAGAACAAGGCCATTTGTCTCGAGGAGTCCGGCGCCTTCATGCACAGTGCCACCCGTGCCGTCCCGGCCCCCAGCGTCGTCCGCCTGAAGCGGTTCGTGCGCGTCCCCTACCGGGGGCCCGTCCCGCTGACCCGCCGGGCGCTCTTCGCCAGGGACGGAGGGCGCTGCATGTACTGCGGCGCCGCCGCGACCAGCGTCGACCACGTCATTCCACGAAGCCGCGGCGGGCAGCACGCCTGGGACAACGTGGTGGCCGCCTGCCGCCGCTGCAACCACGTCAAGGCCGACCGTCATCTGCCCGAGCTCGGCTGGCGGCTGCACCAGCAGCCCGCGCCGCCGACCGGACTGGCCTGGCGGATCATCGGTACGGGGCACCGCGACCCGCGCTGGCTGCCCTACCTGCAGCCGTTCGGCGCGGACGACGCGATGGCCAGGATCGACGGGATCTCGGCCTGAGCATCCGGGCCCCGGCAGTTCCGGGGCCCGGGACTGCCGGGGTGCGTCAGTCGTCCTGCCCGGCCACGGCGAAGGCCTGTACCGACCAGAGCGAGTAGCCGTACTCGGTGGCCCGCCCGTCGCCCTGGATCCTGATGAAACGGGTGTCCTTCGCGTCCATCCGGACCGATTCGTGCCCGCCGCCGCCGTTGCGGACGGTGGCCGCCGTGCGCCAGGTGCGGCCGTCCGCGGAGACCTGTACGCGATAGCGGGAGGCGTACGCGTCCTGCCAGTCCAGCACGACCTGGCCGACCCGGGCCGTGGCCGACAGCTCGGCCTGCCACCAGGCGCCGTCCTCGGCCGGTGAGGACCAGCGGGTCTTCGGATCGCCGTCCGACGCGGCAGCCGCCGGGAAGTCCGTGGTCTCGTCGCCGGACGAGGAGGGCGTGGCGGTACGCAGCAGATCGGGGCCGGCCGTACGGGGGAAGGCCCGGACGGTCAGGGTGGTCTCCTCGGTGCCGAACGAGAACGGCACCTCGTACTCACCCGCAGGCGTGCCCGCGGGGACCGTGATCTCCACGGGCACCCCGGTAAGGGAACCGCGCGGCACGGTCGTCTGCTTCGGCACCCGCACCTCGATGCCCTTGGGCGCCTTCGCCTTGAGCGCGCCGCGCACCTCGGCCGGGCGGCGCGCGGAGAGCCGTGCCTCGACCCGCAGCGGCTTGCCGCCGATCTCGGCGTCCGTCTCCCCGCGTGCGAGAGCGAGCCGGGCGGCGGGCTCGTCGCCGAACCACGGGACGAGCGAGCGCACCCGGGGGGCCGTTCCGGCGGACGGGGCGGCGCCCGCGAGCGGAGGGATGATCAGGGGCGGTGCGCCGGTGACCGCCGGAGTGGCGGTCGGCCAGCTGATCCGGACCGCGTCGGCCCGCACACCCTGGCCCGGCGACTGCGTCCAGCCCCGCGCCGACAGGGCGCCGAGGCTGCGCCAGCCCTCGCCGGGCACATGGGCCTGGACCGTGGCCCCCGACACCGTCGTGTCGTCGCCGGGCACCGTCATCGCGGTGACGGCCTCCAGCGGGCGCACCCGGGCGAACCGCACCGTATAGCTGCCCGGAGCCTCGGTCACCGTGCCGTTGTCGCGGTCCGATCCGGCCCAGGCGTCGGCCTCCTTGCGCACCCGGTCGAGGAACGGGCCGAGCACGCCCTTGCCGACCGTCGCACCGCCCGTCTTCACGGCCTTGAGGGCCGGTTCCAGGGCCAGCGAGGCCTCCCAGGCTGCCGCACCGTCGTCGCGCGCCTGTGCCTGGAGCAGATCGACGGCCAGCTCGCCCGCCCTGCCGTAGCGGGCCAACTGCTCGCTCCACGGCCGCACTTCGTCATCGAGGCGCCCGTCGGCCAGCCCGGCCAGCCGCTGCGGGGTCTCGCGCATCACCGTGAACGCGGCCCGCAGACGGCGCGCCGCCTCGTCGCGCGCCGGGGTGCCCTCGCCCGCACGGGACTTCCAGAACGCGGCGAACAGCGGCTGCAGATACGCCGACTCGTCGCCGCCCAGCACGGACCCCGCGCTGTTGCCCGCCAGCGCGCGCAGCGCGTCCCTGCTGCGGGCGTCGCCGCCCGCGAGATCGTCCAGGGCCGCCTGCCAGGACTCCTGCGCCTGGTACCCCTTCGGGTTCCAGGCGAAGTCGGCGGCGGTGAACAGCGGGATCCGGGACGCGGACGGCTGCTCCATCGCATTGGCCAGCAGCGCCGCCGAACCGATGGCGACCGCCGGGTCCCGGCCCGTGTAGGGGCCCAGGAAGATCCGGTCCTGCGCGTAGTCGTTGACCGGGTAGTTGTCCATCGTGACCAGCGGATGGCGGAACGTGGTGCGGGCACCCGCCAGTTCGCCGCCGGTGATGGTCCTCGGTACGACCCCGACGCCGGTCCAGGCGACCTGCACCCGGTCGTCGAGTTCCCCGGCGAGCGCGGTGCGGTAGTCCGTCGCCCCGTCCTGGTAGAACTCCGTCGGCATCATCGACAGCGGTTCCGAGCCCGGGTGGCGGTCCGCGAGGTGCTGCGCCACCCGGCTCACGACGCGGGCCTGCGCCCTGGCCGCCGCCTCCGGGCCGCTGCCGAAGGTGTCGGCGTCGGCCGAGCAGTGCCATTCGCTGTAGCTGACGTCCTGGAACTGCACCTGGAAGACCCGCACGCCCAGCGCCCACATCGCGTCGATCTTCTTCGTCAGCGCCTTCACGTCACGGTCCGACGACAGGCACATGGACTGGCCCGGAGCCACCGCCCAGCCGAGCGTCACATGCTCGGCGGCGGCCCGTTCGGCCAGCGCGCGGAATTCCGCACGCCGCTCGGCGGGATAGGGGTCGCGCCAGCGGTCCTGCCGGTACGGGTCGTCACCGGCCGCGTAGAGGTACCGGTTCTGCTTGGTGCGCCCCATGAAGCCGAGCTGGGAGAGCCGTTCCTCCTGGGACCAGGGCTGTCCGTAGAAACCCTCGGTCATCCCGCGTACGGCACCGGCCGGCCAGTCCCGGACGGTGACGCCGGCGATGCGGCCGCCCCCGGTCAGCTGACGCAGCGTCTGCACCGCGTGGAACAGGCCGTCGTCCCCGACGCCGTCCACCGCGACGGTGTCCCGGCCCGCGACCCGGCCGACCGCGATCCGGTAGCCGCCGGAGGGGAGATCGGCGCGGTCGGGCGTGCGCAGCGTGCGCAGGGCGTCCAGGGCGCCGTCCCCGCCGAACCGGATGACGGGCCCGCCGCCGGGCAGCGCCTCGTGGACGGTCCGTACGCCCGCGTCGCGCAGCACCGTGCGGAGCGCGTCGACCGCGTACGGGTCGGCCCCGTCGCCGACGACGAGGGTGGCCTCGGAGGAGAGCGGGACCGAGGATCCGGACGCCTTGATGCTCTGCGGCCGCGGCCACACGGCGGGCGGCGCGGCGTCGTCGGTGCGGTCCGGGGTGGCGACGGCGGGGGTGCCGGGCGTCGAGGGGGCGGCGACGGCGGCCGGGGCCCCCGCGGAGAGCAGCCCGCCGAGCACGGCCACGGCGACGGCCGTCGCGTGCTTCCTGCGCCTGAGCTGCATGCCTGGCTCCCCTCGCTTCCACCGGTGGGCCCCGAGCCCACCACCCGCGCGCGAGGGTGTCAATGCGCATGGTCGCTGTGGGGTGAATGCCCCGTATGTCGGGCGGCGTGAAGGGTGCGCCGTGATCGTCGGCGCACGCGAAAGACGGCGCCGAATGGCCGAAACAAGCGGACGTCTTACGGGCAACAGGCCTCCCGGGAACGGATTGTGACCCGGAGCACGTTGAACTCGTTGTCATAACGCCTACGTCTGCGGCCGCGTCCGCTGGGTAGGCCTGCTGTGTCCTGTTCCCCACGGCCAGGAGGCCACCATGCCCGCCGCTGCGCAGCTTCTGCTCTCCGCCCTGACCCCGCAGGTGCCGGGCGCCCTGACTGAACAGGTGCCGGTTCCCGCCCCACTGATCAGCGCATGCCCGGCGACCGTTCCCGGTTCCGGCCCGCTCACCAGCGAAGCGCCGCTGGCCGACGCCATACCCCTGACCAGCGAGCCTCCGCTCGCCGATGCCACACCCCTGACCAGCGAACCCCCGCTCGCCGTCCTCGCCCCGCTGACCAGCGAGCCGGCTTCTTCCGGCAGCGCTCGGGGCATGGAGTTCCCAGGAGTCTGAATGGGCTTGTCCCGGCTCGCCGCACTGCACGGCGTCGCCACCTCCTTCTCCCCGTCCGCCGACGTCACGGTGCCCGTCCCCGAGGGCACGGTCGTCGCGGTGCTCGCCGCGCTCGGTGTCGACGCCGCCACCCCGGAAGCGGTACGGGAGGCGCTCGCCGCCGCCGAGTCCGCGGCCGGCTCCCGGCTGCTCCCGGCCACGCTGGTGGTGTGGACCGGGGAGCCGCTGCCCCCGGCCCTGACCGCGCTGCCGCCCGGCACGGTGCTGACGGTCCGTCCGGAGGAGCCCGCTCCGGCGCCTCCGTCCCCGATGCGCGTCCCCGCCGGGGGTACGGTTCCGGCCGTTTCCGGCCCGGGTGCCGTCCGGGCCGCGAGGGACCCAGCGGCACCCGAGGTACCCGCGACGTATGAGACCCCGCCGCAGGCCGTCCCCGCGCCCGGCTGGTGGACCGAGCCGCCGCCCGGGGTGCACCGGCTGACCGTCCGGGCGCCGGGTGCGCAGGCCGAGACCTGCACGCTCGTGGTGGCCCCGGCCCGGGTCCCACAGCCGCCGGGGCGCAGCCACGGCTTCCTCGTCCAGCTCTACTCCCTGCTCTCCGCCCGCTCCTGGGGCATGGGTGACCTCGGCGACCTCGCCGATCTCGCCTCCTGGTCCGGGCGCTCGCTCGGTGCCGGCTTCGTCCAGGTCAACCCGCTGCACGCCGCGGTCCTTGGCACCCCCACCGACCCCTCGCCCTACCGCCCGTCCTCGCGGCGGTTCCCCGACCCCGTGCACCTGCACATCGAGTCCGTCCCGGAGTACGGCCACGCGCCCGACCCCGCCGCCCTCGACGACCTGCGCCGCCGGGCCGCCGAACTCAGCGAGGCCGTGCTGAACAAGGGCGCCCTGATCGACCGGGACGCCGTCTGGTCGCTCAAGCGGCAGGCCCTCGACATCCTCGTCGCCGTGCCCCTGACGCCCGGCCGCCGCGCCGCCTACTGCGACTTCCTCGCCGCGCAGGGGCAGGCCCTGGAGGACCACGCCCTGTGGTGCGCCCTCGCCGAGGTGCACGGCTCCGACTGGCACACCTGGCCGGCCGGCCTGCGCGACCCCCGCTCCAAGGAGACCGCCCGCGCCCGCGCCGAACTGCTGCACCGGGTTGACTTCCACTGCCGGCTCGCCTGGCTGACCGACGCTCAGCTCGCCGCCGCCCAGCGCGCCGCGAAGGACGCCGGGATGGCCGTAGGGATCGTCCACGACCTCGCCGTGGGCGTGCACCCCGGCGGCGCCGACACCTGGGCCCAGCAGGACGCCTTCGCGCACGGCATGTCCGTCGGCGCACCCCCGGACGCCTTCAACGCCCGCGGCCAGGACTGGGGGCTGCCGCCCTGGAGACCCGACGCGCTCGCCGCGTCCGGCTACGCCCCGTACCGAGGACTGCTGCGCGGGCTCCTCGCCCACGCGGGCGCCCTGCGCATCGACCACGTCATGGGCCTGTTCCGCCTCTGGTGGGTGCCCGAGGGGCGCCCGCCCACCGAGGGCACCTACGTCAGCCACGACGCCGAGGCGATGCTCGCCGTCCTCGTCCTGGAGGCCCACCGCGCCGGCACCGTCGTCATAGGGGAGGACCTCGGCACCGTGGAACCGGGCGTCCGCGAGGCACTCGCCCGGCGCGGCGTCCTCGGCACCTCCGTGCTCTGGTTCGAGCGCGACTGGTCCGGCACCGGCCGCCCCCTCGCCCCCGAGCAGTGGCGCGAGGACTGCCTGGCCACCGCCACCACCCACGACCTGCCGTCCACCGCCGCCCGGCTGACCGGCGACCATGTGGCGCTGCGCCACCGCCTGGGCCTGCTCACCCGCCCGCTGGACGAGGAACGGACCGAGGACGGCACCGACACCGCCGAGTGGCTCGGCCTGCTCTCCCGCCTCGGCATGCTCCCCGAGGGCGGCGACGACGAGGAGGCCGCCGTCCGCGCCGTCCACCGCTTCCTGCTGCGCACCCCCGCACGCATGGCCGGGGTCTGGCTGCCGGACACCATCGGCGACCGCCGCCCGCAGAACCTGCCGGGCACCTGGGACCAGTACCCCAACTGGCGGCTGCCCATCGCCGACGCGGAGGGCCACCCGGTCACCCTGGAGGAACTCGCCGCCTCACCCCGGCTGCACCGGCTGATGGACGTCCTCAGACCCCGTCAGGAGCCCCCGAGGACCCGTACGGCACCCCCGGGCGAGCGGCCCTCGTAGGCGTTCGCTACGTTTGCACCGTGGACAAGAAGAACGCTATGCGCGCCGGCGCCGTCGCTGCCGGAACGACGCTGATGATGCTGCTGATGTCGTCCCCCGCGCTCGCGCTCACCCGCGACGACGGCGACGACCCGGGTCCGGGCCTGAGCGTGATCGACACGATCGGTCTGTTCGTCGTGGCGCCCATCGCCCTGTTCGCGGTCATCGCGGGCCTGGTCATGGTCCTCGACAAGTCGAAGAAGCAGGCCTAGAGCCTCTCCGGACACCCCGGAACATCCCGGGTGCGCCGCCGGTACCGAGGTACCGAGCGGCGCATTCGCATGTCCGGAGCGGGGACGGGAGCCGGGGCGGAGCGCAGCGCGCCCGGTAGGTTGCGGCCATGACCGAGTGGGACGTCAAGAAGCTCCGCATCCTGCGCACCCTGCGCGACCGGGGCACCGTCACCGCTGCCGCGGAGGCGCTGCGGATGACCCCGTCGGCCGTCTCCCAGCAGCTCTCCAACCTCTCCCGACAGCTCGGCGTACCACTGCTGGAGGCGCAGGGCCGGCGCGTCCGCCTCACCGACGCCGCCCATCTGGTGCTGCGGCACGCCGAGGTGGTCTTCGCCCAACTGGAGCGCGCCGACGCCGAACTGACCGGCTATCTGCACGGCGAGGCGGGCGAGGTGCGGATCGCCGCGTTCGCCACCGCCGTCCCCGCCCTGGTGGTGCCGGCCGTGCAGGCGCTGCGCGGCGAGGACCGCCCGGGGCCGGACGTGCGGGTCCGGGAGGCCGAGGCGGCGCAGGCGTACGAACTTCTCGTCGCGGGCGAGGTGGACCTGGCCCTCTCGCTGGCCGCCCACGCCCCGACCGCCCGTGCCCCCCGGTTCGCCGTGCTGCCGCTGCTCGCGGACCCGCTGGACGTGGCACTGCCGGCCGGCCACCGGCTCGCTGCCGCGCCCGGACTGCGGCTGGCGGACCTGTCGGCCGAGCCGTGGATCTTCGGCGGATCGGGGCCCTGGTCCGAGATCACCACGGCCGCGTGCGAGGCCGCGGGCTTCGTCCCGGAGCAGGCGCACAGCGCGTCCGGCTGGACGGCGATCCTCGCCATGGTCGAGGCGGACATGGGGGTCGCGCTGATCCCGCGCATGGCGTCGGCGGAGTGACAGGGCCGGGACGGTGTGGTGATGCGGGTCCTGGACGAGGACCGGCCGCGCCGCCATGTGGTGGTCGCGGTCCGGCAGGGCGCCGAGCGGGGCCCTGCGGTGGCCCGGGTGCTCGCGGCGCTGCGCGAGGCCGCGAAACCATTCAGTAAGCCTTAATGATTCATACGAAAACTTTCGATGGACCTAATGGCTTCCGTCGTACGACAGTGAACGCATGACCTTCGAACAGAATGAGAACCACCACGAGGACCCCCACGCCAACGACGCGGCCCCGTACGGCGGCGGTGACCCGTACGCCGACTACCGCACCACCGACCTCCCCTTCACCGAACTGGTCGACCTCGCCGACCGCCGCCTCGGCGCGGGCGTGATCGCCGCCAACGACGAGTTCTTCGCCCAGCGCGAGAACCTCCTGGTCCGCGAGCGCGCCGTCTTCGACCCCGAGCACTTCGGCCACAAGGGCAAGATCATGGACGGCTGGGAGACCCGCCGCAGGCGCGGCGCGGACGCCGCCCACCCGTTCCCCGCCCCGGACGAGCACGACTGGGCCCTGATCCGTCTCGGCGCCCCCGGCATCATCCGCGGCATCGTCGTCGACACCGCGCACTTCCGCGGCAACTACCCGCAGCGCGTCTCGGTCCGGGCCACGTCGGTCGAGGGCTCGCCCGGCCCGGCCGAACTCCTCGCCGACGACGTGAAGTGGGAGGAGATCATCCCGCCCACCCCCGTACGCGGCCACGCCGCCAACGGCTTCGAGATCACCGGCGGCCGCCGCTACACCCACCTGCGCCTCTGCCAGCACCCCGACGGCGGCATCGCCCGTCTCCGCGTGCACGGCGAAGTGCTCCCCGATCCGTCCTGGCTCGCGACGCTCGGCACGTTCGACCTGATCTCGGTCCTGAACGGCGGCAGTTACGAGGACGCCTCGGACCGCTTCTACTCCTCGCCGACCCAGATCATCCTGCCCGGCACGTCCCGCAAGATGGACGACGGCTGGGAGAACCGCCGCCGCCGCGTCCGCGACACCAACGACTGGGTCCGCTTCCGGCTGCCCGCGCAGGGCGCGGTCCGCGCGGTCGAGATCGACACCGCCTACCTCAAGGGGAACGCGGCCGGCTGGATCGCCCTCCAGGGCCGCAACGGCGAGACGGGCGAATGGTTCGAGATCATCCCGCGCACCAGGCTCCAGCCCGACACCCTGCACCGCTTCCCGCTGCGCGCCCAGGCCGTCGTCACCCACGTCCGCCTCGACGCCTTCCCCGACGGCGGAGTGGCCAGGATGCGCCTGCACGGCTCGCTGACGGAGTCGGGCACGGCCGAACTGGCCCGCCGCTACGAGGAGTCGGGCGCGTAGCCGGCCGGCTTTTCAGACTCCCGCCCGACGGACGGCTGCGCTCCTCGCGCCTGCCCGCCGGGCGGGCTTCCACGCCCCGGGCGGTCGAGGGGGACGCCCGGGGGAGAGGCCCCGAAGGACGGACTGGTCTGCCCACGGTCGGTCCCGTTACTTCGCTCCCGTGGGGATGGCAGATGGCAGAGCTCGTGCTGTGCACCGGACTGGATCCGGACGAACCGGACTCCGTGACGCTCGTCGTGATCGTCGCCGAGGGAGTCGAGGGAGTCGAGGGAGACGCCGCGGACGAGGACGCTGTCGCGAGGCTCGGACTGTTCGGCTACGAAGGCGACGGCTGCCTCTACTTCGTGCAGACGGACGGCTGGGCCGAGCGGCGGCTGGACGGCGAGCTGCTCACCGTGGACATCGTCGCCTACCCCGCCGTGCTGAAGGGCCTTGAGGCCGCGGCGGACCTGTTCCTCGAACGGTCGGCGGCCGATCCGGAGGCGCTGCGGCTGCTGCGGGTGAGCGCACAGGTCAGCCCCGGTACGTACGCACAGGCTGCGGACATCACCGCCGTACTGACCGCACCCGCCGGGATGCCGGCCGAACAGGTCCTGGCGGAAGCCCGGTCGGGCGGGTACTGGCCGCTCATCCTGGCGCCGCAGCCGGAGTGATGCGATAACGGCCCGAACGCGAAGGGGCGCCCCCGAAGGAGGCGCCCCTCACGCATGCGGTGGTTGCGCCGCTTACGCGGTCGCCGCCTCCGCGTCCGCCGAACGGGCCTTCAGCGCACGCTCCACACCCGACCGCGACTCCGACATCAGCCGGCGCAGCGCGGCGCTCGGCTCGGCCGAGGCCAGCCAGGCGTCCGTGGCGTCCAGGGTCTCCTGCGAGACATGGAGCGCCGGGTAGAGACCGATGGCGACCTGCTGCGCCATCTCGTGGCTCCGCGAGTCCCAGACGTCCTTCACCGCGGCGAAGAACTTCTCCGCGTACGGCGCCAGCAGCTCGCGCTGGTCCGTCTGCACGAACCCGGCGATGACCGCCTCCTGGAGGGAGTTCGGCAGCTTGTCGGACTCGACGACCGAGGCCCACGCCTCCGCCTTCGCCTCCTGGGAGGGCCGTGCCGCACGGGCGGCCGCCGCGTGGCGCTCGCCCGCCGCGGTCCGGTCGCGCGCGTACTCGGCGTCGATCTCCTCGTCGTCGAGCAGACCGGTGGCGGCCAGCCGCTGGACGAAGGCCCAGCGCAGCTCGGTGTCGACGGCCAGGCCCTCGATCGCCTCCGTGCCGTCGAGCAGTGCCTGGAGCAGGTCGAGCTGCTGCGGGTTGCGGGCCGTGTCCGCGAACGCGCGGGCCCAGGCCAGCTGGTGGTCGCTGCCCGGCTCCGCCGCGCGCAGGTGCGCGAGCGTCGCCTCGGTCCACTGGGTCAGACCCGCCTCGCGCCACTCCGGCGCCGCGTACAGGTCGAGCGCCAGCTTCACCTGACGGTGCAGCGACTGGACGACGCCGATGTCCGACTCCTTGCCCACCCCGGACAGGACGAGCGAGAGGTAGTCACGCGTGGCCAGTTCGCCGTCGCGGGTCATGTCCCAGGCGGACGCCCAGCACAGGGCGCGCGGCAGCGACTCGGTGAAGTCTCCCAGGTGCTCCGTGACGACCCGCAGCGACTCCTCGTCGAGGCGGACCTTCGCGTACGAGAGGTCGTCGTCGTTGAGGAGGATGACGGCGGGGCGCGCGGTGCCGGCCGGGAACGGCACGGTGGTGCGCTCGCCGTCGACGTCCAGCTCGATCCGGTCCGTACGGACCAGCTTCCCGGCCGCGTCGAGGTCGTAGCAGCCGATGGCGATCCGGTGCGGCCGCAGCGTCGGCTCGCCCTTCGCGCCGGCGGGCAGCGCGGGAGCCTCTTGGAGGACGGTGAACGAGGTGACGTGACCGTCGCCGTCCGTCTCGATCTCCGGGCGCAGGATGTTGATCCCGGCCGTCTCCAGCCACGCCTTCGACCAGGTCTTCAGGTCGCGGCCCGAGGTCTTCTCCAGCGCGCCCAGCAGGTCGGACAGGCGCGTGTTGCCGAACGCGTGCGCCTTGAAGTACGCCTGGACGCCCTGGAAGAACGCGTCCATGCCGACGTACGCCACCAGCTGCTTCAGGACCGAGGCGCCCTTGGCGTACGTGATGCCGTCGAAGTTGACCAGGACGTCGTCCAGGTCACGGATGTCCGCCATGATCGGGTGCGTCGAGGGCAGCTGGTCCTGGCGGTACGCCCACGTCTTCATGGAGTTGGCGAACGTGGTCCAGGAGTGCGGCCACTGCGAGCCCTCGGCGTACGCGAGGCAGGCGATCGAGGTGTAGGTGGCGAACGACTCGTTCAGCCACAGGTCGTTCCACCACTCCATCGTCACGAGGTCGCCGAACCACATGTGGGCCAGCTCGTGCAGGATCGTCTCGGCCCGCGTCTCGTACGCCGCGTCCGTCACCTTGGAACGGAAGACGTACTGGTCGCGGATGGTGACCGCGCCCGCGTTCTCCATCGCACCGGCGTTGAACTCCGGGACGAAGAGCTGGTCGTACTTGGCGAAGGGGTACGCGTAGTCGAACTTCTCCTGGAACCAGTCGAAGCCCAGCCGGGTCACGTCGAAGATCGCGTCCGCGTCGAGGAACTCGGCGAGCGAGGGGCGGCAGTAGATGCCGAGCGGGACGGACTGGCCGTCCTTCTCGTAGCTGCTGTGCACCGAGTGGTACGGACCGACGATCAGGGCGGTGATGTACGAGGAGATGCGAGGCGTCGGCTCGAACGACCAGACGTCGTCCGTGGGCTCCGGCGTCGGCGAGTTGGAGATCACGGTCCAGCCGGACGGGGCCTTCACGGTGAACCGGAAGGTCGCCTTCAGGTCGGGCTGTTCGAAGCTCGCGAAGACACGGCGCGCGTCCGGAACCTCGAACTGGGTGTACAGATAGGCCTGCTCGTCGACCGGGTCGACGAAGCGGTGCAGGCCCTCACCGGTGTTGGTGTACGAGCAGTCGGCGACGACCTTCAGCTCGTTGGAACCCGCCACCAGGTGCGGCAGCGTGATGCGCGAGTCGCGGAACACGGCCGCGACGTCCAGGGCCTTGCCGTTCAGCTCGACCTCGTGCACCGCGGGGGCGACCAGGTCGATGAAGGTCTCCGCACCGGCTTCGGCGGAGTCGAAGCGCACGGTGGTGACGGACCGGTAGGTCCCGCCCTCCTGCGCTCCGGAGAGGTCGAGATCGATCTCGTACGCGTCCACGGTCAGCAGGCGCGCCCGCTCCTGTGCCTCTTCGCGGGTCAGATTCGTGCCAGGCACGCGGTCATCTCCTTGATATGCGATGTTTCCGGTCATCCTTCCACGTGACCCGCACCCAGGGCGATGTCCAATTTCCGCCGGACCGCGGCGGCGGGGCGGGCCATTCTCGTCATATGACCAGTTACGAGGCACGCGCGATCGACCCGGCCGCGCTGAAGGAACTCCGGCACACCGACGACGCGGGACGCCCCTGCGTCCCGTACACCGCCACGGACGCGGGCAGCCCGCTGCGGTGCTGTCTGCGGGGCAACGAGGTGGGGGAGACGATCGCCCTCGTCTCGTACGCGCCGCTGCGGCGCTGGGCGGCCGCGAACTGGGCCCGCCCCGGGGCGTACGACGAGCAGGGCCCGGTCTTCATCCACGCCGAGGAGTGCGAGGGGCCCGTGACCGGCCGGCCCGGCTATCCGTTCTCCCGGGCGGGTGCGCTGCGCACGGTCCGCCGCTACAACGCGGACGGGCATATCGTCGGCGGCCGTCTGATGGAGATCCCGGCGGACGAGGAGCAGGGCTACGACGAGGCCTTCGCGGAGGCCTTCGCCGACCCGGAGGTGGCGCTGGTGCACGTCAGGGCCGTGGAGTACGGCTGCTGGCACTTCGAGGTACGGCGAGGGGGCTTGCACGCCGGACGCGGCGGAAATTCAAGCCCGTCCGGCGATTGAGGACAACGGGGCCCGGGGGTCTGCCCCCGGTTTCGGGAAGGGGCGGGGAGGGGACGGCTCCGCGCAGCGGCACCGCACCCGCACCCGCCCCCCGGCGTCAGCCGGCAAGCTCCGCCGCGACCAGCTCCGCGATCTGCACCGCGTTCAGCGCAGCGCCCTTGCGCAGGTTGTCATTGGAGACGAAGAGCGCGAGCCCGTGCTCCACGGTCTCGTCGACCCGGATCCGCCCGACGAAGGACGCGTCCTGCCCGGCCGCCTGCAGCGGGGTGGGGATCTCCGAGAGCTCCACGCCCGGCGCGTCCTTCAGCAGCTCGTACGCGCGCTCCACGCTGATCGGACGGGCGAAACGGGCGTTGACCTGGAGCGAGTGGCCGGAGAAGACCGGGACGCGGACACAGGTGCCGGACACCTTCAGCTCCGGGATCTCCAGGATCTTGCGGGACTCGTTGCGGAGCTTCTGCTCCTCGTCCGTCTCGAAGGACCCGTCGTCGACGATGGCGCCGGCCAGCGGCAGCACGTTGAAGGCGATGGGGCGCTTGTAGACGGCCGGCTCGGGGAAGTCGACCGCGCCGCCGTCGTGGGTCAGCTTGTCGGCGTCGGCGACGACCTTGGACGCCTGGCCGTGCAGCTCGGCGACGCCGGCCACTCCGGAGCCGGACACCGCCTGGTACGTGGCGACGGTCAGCGTCTGGAGGCCGGCCTCGTCGTGCAGCGGGCGCAGCACGGGCATGGCGGCCATCGTGGTGCAGTTCGGGTTGGCGATGATGCCCTTGGGGCGGTTCGCGATCGCGTGCGGGTTGACCTCGGAGACGACCAGCGGGACCTCGGGGTCCTTGCGCCAGGCGGAGGAGTTGTCGATCACGACGGCGCCCTGGGCGGCGACCTTCTCGGCGAGCGCCTTCGACGTCGAGCCGCCGGCCGAGAAGAGCACGATGTCCAGGCCCGTGTAATCGGCCGTGGAGGCGTCCTCGACGGTGATGTCGGTGCCCTCGTAGGCGATCGTGGAGCCCGCGGAGCGCGCGGAGGCGAAGAGCCGCAGTTCGGCGACGGGGAACTTCCGCTCGGCCAGGATGCTGCGCATGACTGTGCCGACCTGACCGGTGGCGCCGACGATTCCGACCTTCACGGGGACTCCTTCAAACGTACGAACGGGCACGGTTGCCGCTCCATGATGCGTATGTCCACGGCTTCCTTGTCCAATCCATTGTCCGACCTGCGGACGGGGTGCGGACAGCGCAGTGGGGCGGGCGCCCGTTGAGCGCCCGCCCCACTGTCGTACGGATCACATGTTCAGCGCGATGACCGTTACGGCGTGACCTTCTCGATCACGACGCTGCCGGTGCCCGCGGCGGTGCCGCGGGAATTCACCAGCTGGACCTCGCCGAAGAACTGCCGGCCCTCGGGGGCAGCCCCGGCGACCGCGACCTCGGCACCGACCTGGGCCGATGCGCCGTTGGCCAGGTCCACGGCCTTCGACTCGTCGACGTTGATCGTGCCGAGCGACGGCGAGTAGTACACGTCGCGGTAGTCGTACTCGGTGGTGCCGGCGGGGACGTCGTACCCGTCGATGACGACCGTGTACGTACCGGCGGCCGGCTTCACCAGGCTGACGGACTCCTCGGAGCCCGCCGTGGTGGAGGTGCCCACCTCGGCCGCGCCCTTGTAGACGTACAGGTCCAGGTCGGCGTTGGCGTCCGAGGTGCCGCCGATGGCGAAGTCGAGCTTCTCGACGCCCTCACCGATGGTGACCTCCTTGACGTACTCGCCGCCCGTGGAGATCGACGGACGCTCGACGTCGGCCGAGCCCAGCGAGCCGCCCTTGAGCTTGCCCGCCAGGTCACCCGCGTTGTTGGTGACCGTCCAGTTCACCGCGGCCGGGGTGCCGATCTTCGCCTCGGCGATGGTCTGCACCGCCGGGTCGAAGGTGGCGCCGAGCAGCGAGACATCCAGCTTGTACGGGTTGTCCAGCAGCGGCGACGTACGCCGGGCCTCGACCTCGATCTCCCAGACACCGGCCTGCGGGTCGGCGTACGAGCGCACGTCGGGGCGGCAGGTGTTGGCCGGGTTCTCGTAGTTCGGGTAGCAGAACGGCGTCCCGCTGTCCTCCACCGCGACCCCGTAGGGGTGGATGGAGATGAAGCGGGTCTGGCTGCCCGAGCGCAGGGCGCTCATGGCGACCTCAAGGGTCTTGGAGCCCTCCGGCACGTTGACGAAGTACGACGTGGTGCCGTTGCGCTGCACCGAGCCGGACGCCGTGTACGCGTAACCCGGCTTCACCAGGTCCTTGGCGACGACGACCGTCGTCAGGATCTGCTGGTCCACACCGGAGGTCTTCGCGTCGTCGAGCTGCAGGATCGCGCTGTGCACGCCCGCGCTGCCCGGCTTCGCCTGGACCTTGACCGTCACCGGCTTGCCGAGCGGCAGCGAGACGGTGCTCGGGCCCGTCAGCTCGAAGGTGCCGTCGTTGTACTTCCAGGACAGCTTGTGCCTGACGTCCTTGTCCGCGCCCGTGGTGCGGGTGACCGTGACGTCGTACGACTTCTTCTGGCCGGCCTTGAGGCCGCCCTCGCGGTCGTACAGACCGGTGCCGAAGCCCGGGGTCTTCAGCGCGAAGTCGATCGCGGTGTCGACCGGGGCCTTGACCGTGTACTCGTGCGCCGGGGCGCCCTGCTTCTCGATCTGCTTCCAGGCGCTGATGATGTTGATCAGACCGGCACCCTGGGCGTGCGCGGGCACTCCCTTGATCTGGGTGGCGGTGCTGGTCAGCGCGGTGCGCAGATCGGCCGGGGGCAGCTCGATGTGCTTCTGCTTCGCGGCGGACAGCAGCAGCGCGGTCGCGCCGGCGGCCTGCGGGGAGGCCATCGACGTGCCCTGGAGCATGGAGTAGCCGGCGGGGAGGGAGTAACCCGCCTCCTTGACCGGACCGCCGGGCAGCCAGGTCTGCGTCGAGTTGATCGACGCGCCGGGGGCCGTCAGGGTCGGCGTGAAGCCGCCGTCCTCACGCGGACCGCGCGAGGAGAACGGCATCATGTCGTACTTCTTGGTGACGCCGGAGCCGTAGTTCGAGGCCCAGGTCTCCTTGGAGATGGACGCGCCGACCGAGATGACGTGGTCGGCGAGGCCGGGGTCACCGATGGTGTTGACACCCGGACCGTCGTTGCCGGCCGAGATGACCAGCTGGACGCCGTAGATGTCGATGAGGCGCTTGTAGAGCTCCGAGCGGGCGTTGTTGCCGTCGTTGAGCGGCGGCAGTCCGCCGATCGACATGTTGACGACGTCGACGCCGCGGTTCACGACGAGGTCGATCATGCCCTCGGTGAGCGCGATGTTGGTGCAGCCGCCGGACCAGGTGCAGGCGCGCGAGGAGACGATCTTCGCGCCGGGCGCGGCACCGTTCATCTTGCCGCCGAACAGGCCGTTCGCGGCGGTGATGCCCGCGACGTGGGTGCCGTGCTCGGACTCGATGACACCGATGGAGACGTAGTCGGAGGTGTTCCCGGCCGCGTCGTACACGACGTTCTTGCGGGTCTCCACGACGAACGGGATGCGCTCGACGACGTCGGTGCGCGGGTCGTCCGTACCGAAGTAGGAGACCTGGTGCTTCTCCTTGTACGGCCTCAGGACGGCGTCGTCGGAGAAGTCCGCGTTGTTGTTCAGGTCCACCCGGGTGGTGCCGGTGACCGGGTCGTACAGGACGCCCCACGTGTCGGTGGTGTCACCGTCGCGGTTGAGGTCGCCCGCCATGTCGCCGCCGCTGGTGGCGGCCTCCTTGAACACCTTGATCCGGTACGAGCCCTCGGGGGCCGAGTAGGTGCGGCCGCCGTAGGTGAACGTCGGGCCGGACACGGCGTCCGTCATCCGCAGCCAGGTGCCGTCGC
Organism: Streptomyces sp. NBC_00464; assembly: GCF_036013915.1. Taxonomy (NCBI): domain Bacteria; kingdom Bacillati; phylum Actinomycetota; class Actinomycetes; order Kitasatosporales; family Streptomycetaceae; genus Streptomyces; species Streptomyces sp. NBC_00464. The sequence goes on from NZ_CP107899.1 coordinate 5,256,854, forward strand.
CGTCACTGACCGGGTCGGTGGCCGTCACCCAGTCGGTGATCTTGCGCTCACCGGTGCTGGTCTTCTGGAGCGCGGGGTGTCCGAGGTCGACACCCGAGTCGAGGATGCCGATGGTCACGCCGCGGCCGTCGGCCTTCGGGTGCTGCTTGACGAAGTCGACCGCGCCCGTCTCGAAGGACGGGTTGTACGGGTTCTTCGCCGGGGTCTTCTTCCCGGGCGCGGGGTAGGTCCCGGTCGACTTCACCGCGGTCCGGCTGCCGGTCGCCCGGTCGGCCGCGGGAGTCGGGTCGTCCAGGACGATCTCCTGCTTGAGATCGATGCCGTGGACGGAGGTCAGCTTCGAGGCCGCCTTGATGGTGGCCTCGGCGGTCGCGGTGGGCACGGTGGCCCGCACGTAACCGAGTTTGTCGTACGCACGCCCCAGCACGGAGCCCTTGACGGCGTCCAGCTGCTCGGTGACCTGCTCGGTCGCACCGGGGGCGGTGGCGACCATCATCGTGACGTTCTTCTCGCCCTTGGCCTTGGCCTTGGCGAGAACATCGGCGTCCGCCGTGCCGAGCTTGTCCGCCGAGGCGTTGCCGGCGGCAGCCTTGACGGGGGCGGTGGCCGGGTCGTCGGCCGCGAAGACGGGAACGGCGCCGGTGGCGGCCAGCGCGGCCACCAGTCCGGCAGCGGCCGCGACGCGGGCCACGCGTCTCGCCCCGGGTATGGAGCTGGGGGATTCGGAGGTCATCAGCATCCCTGTATGTGAAAGAGAGAGTCCGGAAATCGGTACCGGATGACCGCTTACCCTTTCGTAAATGACAGGGGTTTGTGGAGACTTGTGGGGGGTGAGTTACGGACATGGCGGACTTCCGCCACTGGGGCTGAAGCGTCATGCGGGACGAAACGGTGGATACGTGGCGCCTGAGGCCCTCACCTGGGCAGGATCATCACGTACGCGGCCGGCTCGCGGTCGGCCGACGCCATCAGCGCCGTCCGGACGACGGCCGCCTGCTGCTCCCTCGTCTCACGCAACTTCTTCGGCGTGAGGTGGACGACGGTGACGCCGAGCCGTTCCAGGTGCTCGCGCCGGGCGGCGTACGCGGACCACTCGGCCTCGTGCTCCTCCTGGCGGCGGTCGTCGTCGAGCCGGCTGTGGCGCGGGGCCCTGGTGTCCAGCTCCACGGCGACCGACTCCTCGGGCCAGTAGGCGTCGACCGCGCCCAGGTGCGGGCCGCCGGGCAGCCGCAGGTCCACGTTCCACAGCGGTTCCGGGAGCTCGTAGGTCCGCACCATGTCGTACAGCCGCTCCTCCGCCAGTGCCCGGCCCTCGGCGAGCAGCGAGTCCACGGCGTTCACCACCTGAGGGCGGTCGAGCACCTTGGCGCGGTTCAACTCGCCGACCACGACAGCGGGTTCGCAGTGGCCACCGCGGACCGCCTCGGTGAGCAGCCGACGTACGGCATGGGCGTCCGCGAGACCGGCGACGGTGTCCGCGAGTGCTCGGGCCACCGGCGCCACCGGCATTCCGTCCAGCTGTTCGGGCCGGGGCAGCTCGGGTGTCCGCACCAGACGGACGTACCGGACCGACCGCAGCCGGCGGATTCGGGGCACCAGCACGTCGATGCGCCCGCGGTCCGTGGAGACCGCGGGCGGCGCGGCGGCGAAGCCGTACAGGGAGAGTGCGGCCAGCCCGGTGATCATCGCCTCGCCGTATCCGGCGTCCGTGCCACGGGTCTGCGCCGGCAGGGCCCGCCGCCCGGTGCCCGCGTACAGCAGAGCCGATCGCAGCCGCTCCCGGCCGCTGAGCGGTCCCGGGTGCAGCACGAAGACTCCGGGCAGCGGCTGCTGCCACGGCCCACCGGTCCGGCACTGCTCGCCGGCCTGTGCGGGGGAGACCCCGTACGCCTTCAACTGGGCGGCTGACAGCACGCGTTGCCGGATGTCGGAGGTGATGCGGAGGTGGCAGGGGGAGGGCGGGGTGTTCTGGGTCATGCTCCGGTGTATCCCGCTCGCGACCGGGACCTGAACCCCTGTTACACGCCCGTCGACAATCCCGGACAAGGCCGTCCTGAAGTACGGACGTTCGACGGTCGAAATGGCCCGACCCGCCGGGGAATATGAGCCGCTCCGAGGGGGCGCGCCGCCACGGCCGAGCGCCGCACGCGTACGCCCCCCGGCGCTTCGGGGCCGGCCCGTGCGACTGACCCGGTCCGACCGGCACATCCAGCCCGTCCGGCGTTTGAGGACGGAACCCTCGCCGGGTTGAGCGGCACCCCGGCGAGGGCTTCACACCGAACGCCTCAGACGGCTACGCCGTCACACGCCTGAGCGCGCAGCCCACGGGCGAGGTCGTCCCGGGCCTCAAGCACCAGCCGCCGCAGCGCCGGCGCCGCGTCCGCGTGCGCCGCCAGCCACGCGTCCGTCGCCTCCAGCGTGGCGGGATCGTCCTGAAGGGCCGGGAACAGGCCCCTCACCACGGCCATCCCGATCTGGATGGACCGCTCGGCCCAGACCCGCTCGATCACCTCGAAGTACCTGGCCGCGTACGGGGCCAGCAACTCCCGCTGCGACGACTGCGCGAACCCCGCGATCGTCGCCTCCACCAGCGCGTTGGACAGCGCGTCCGACTCCACGACGCCCGCCCAGGCCTGCGCCTTGACCGCGGCCGACGGCCGCGAGGCCAGGCACCGCACCTGGTGGCGCTTGCCGGACGCGGTGTCGTCCCGGGCCAGTTCGGCACCGATGGCCGCCTCGTCGGCCGCACCGTGCGAGGCCAGCGGCGACAGGAACGCCCAGCGCAGCTCCTGGTCGACGTCCAGCCCGTCGATCCTGGCCGTGCCGTCGAGCAGCCCGGACAGCAGCTGGAAGTCCGTGTCCGAGGCGGCGACCGCCGCGAAGAAGCGGGCCCAGGCCAGCTGGTGCTCACTGCCCGGCACGGCGAGCCGCAGCTCGCGCAGCGCGCCCTCGGCCAGCGCCCGGCCGCCCTCCTCACGCCATGCGGGAACCGCGTAGTGCACCAGCGCGGTCCGGGTCCAGGCGTGCAGCATCTGGAGCACGCCGATGTCCGTCTCCCGGCCGGAGAACGCCAGGACCAGCGAGACGAAGTCGCGGGCCGGCATCAGCCCGTCCCGGGTCAGGTTCCACAGCGCGGACCAGCACAGTGCCCGCGCGAGGGGGTCGGTGAGGTCACCGAGGTGCGAGCGCAGCGTCGTCAGCGACACCTCGTCGAAGCGGACCTTGCAGTACGTCAGGTCGTCGTCGTTGACCAGGATCAGCTCGGGCCGCTCGGCCCCTGCCAGCTCCGTGATCACGGTGCGCGGCCCCGCCACGTCCGCCTCGGCCCGCGCGTAACGCACCAGATCGCCGTCGGGTGTGCGCCGGTACAGGCCGACCGCGACCCGGTGGGGCCGCAGCTCCGGGTGGGACTCGGCCGCCTCCTGGAGGACCGCCAGTTCGGTGATCCGGTCCGCGGCGTCGTAGACCGCCACCGGGGTCAGCGAGTTGACCCCGGCGGTCTGCAGCCAGGAGCGCGACCACGAGGTCATGTCCCGGCCGGACGTCTCGGCCAGCACCGACAGCAGGTCGCCCAGCTGGGTGTTGCCGTACGCGTGCTTCTTGAAGTAGCGCCGTGCGCCCTCCAGGAACGCGTCCCGTCCCACGTACGCCACCAGCTGCTTGAGCACCGAGGCGCCCTTGGCGTAGGTGATGCCGTCGAAGTTCAGCTTGGCGTCCTCCAGGTCACGGATGTCGGCCGTGATCGGGTGCGTGGACGGCAGCTGGTCGGCCCGGTACGCCCAGGACTTGCGGTTGTTGGCGAAGGTGATCCAGCCGTCCTTGAACCGGGTGGACTCCACCATGGCGAAGACACCCATGAAGTCGGCGAAGGACTCCTTGAGCCACAGGTCGTCCCACCACTGCATGGTGACGAGGTCGCCGAACCACATGTGCGCCATCTCGTGCAGGATGACGTTGGCCCGGCTCTCGTACGCCGCCCGCGTCACCTTGCCGCGGAAGATGTACTCCTCGCGGAACGTGACACAGCCCGGGTTCTCCATCGCGCCGAGGTTGTACTCGGGCACGAAGGCCTGGTCGTACTTGCCGAACGGGTACGGGTAGTCGAAGTTGTCGTGGAAGAAGTCCAGGCCCTGCTTGGTGATCAGGAAGACGTCGTCGGCGTCGAAGTGCCGGGCGAGCCCCTTGCGGCACATCGCGCCGAGCGGGATGTCCAGCGTCGTGCCGTCGTTGAGCGTGCGGCTGTAGGAGTCGGTCACGTAGTGGTACGGACCGGCGACGACCGCCGTGATGTACGTCGAGATCGGCTCCGTCTCGGCGAACCGCCACACCCCGCCGTCGTGGGACTCCTCGGCGCCGTTGCTCCAGACCGTCCACTCCTCGGGGGCCGTCACCTGGAAGCGGTAGGGCGCCTTGAGGTCGGGCTGCTCGAAGTTGGCGAAGACGCGTCGCGCGTCCGCCGGCTCGTACTGCGTGTAGAGGTAGACCTCGCCGTCCTCGGGGTCGACGAAGCGGTGCATGCCCTCGCCGGTCCTGCTGTACGCGCACTGCGCGTCGACCACCAGGACGTGTTCGCCCTCCGGCAGATCCGCCAGGGTCACCCGCACGCCGTCGAAGACGGTGGCCGGGTCGAGTGCCGTGCCGTCCAGGGTCACCGCGTTCACGGACGGGGCGATCAGATCGGCGAACGTCGTCGCACCGGCACGCGCCGAGCGGAACCGGATCGTCGTCACCGAGCGGAAGGTCCGCGGACCGGAGGTCTGCTCGCCCTCCCCGTCGGGCCCACCGATCGCGGAACGGACGTCGAGGACGACGTCGTAACCGTCGACGGTCAGCAGCTCGGCCCGCTCACGGGCCTCGTCGCGGGACAGGTTCTCACCGGGCACGAGCACACTCCTTTGTGTCACCTTCGAATATTTTGATCCTCCCATGCCGCCTTCCGGCCACGCGTTCGGGAATGGCCGGGGCGTCCGGCGGTGTTCTCGGTCACAGCATGCGAACGGCCCTCATGAGGAGAGAGATGTCTGACAACAGCACGGTGACCGGCAAGACCCCCGCCGATTTCTGGTTCGACCCGCTCTGCCCCTGGGCCTGGATGACCTCCCGCTGGATGCTGGAGGTGGAGAAGGTCCGCGACGTCGAGGTCCGCTGGCACGTGATGAGCCTGGCCGTGCTCAACGAGAACCGGCTGGACGAGCTTCCCGACGAGTACCGCGACATGCTGGAGAACAAGGCCTGGGGCCCGGTCCGCGTGGTGATCGCCGCCCAGCAGAAGCACGGCGACGACATCGTCGGCCCGCTGTACACGGCGCTCGGCACCCGTTTCCACAACCAGGGCGAGGGCCCCACCCGCGAGGCGATCGAGGGCGCGCTGAAGGACGTCGGCCTGCCGGCCGAACTCGCGGAGTACGCCGACTCCGACGCGTACGACACCGAGCTGCGCGCCTCCCACCAGGAGGGCATCGACAAGGTCGGCCAGGACGTCGGTACACCGGTCATCGCGGTGCCCGGCGCGGACGGCGAGCAGATCGCCTTCTTCGGCCCGGTCGTCACCCCCGCCCCCAAGGGCGAGGACGCGGCGAAGCTGTGGGACGGCACGCTGCTGGTCGCGTCGATCCCGGGCTTCTACGAGATCAAGCGGACCCGGACGCAGGGCCCGGTCTTCGACTGAGCGTCCTGCGGTGCGGGGTCCCGCCGGACCCCGCACTCTCCGCTGTTGTGACGCCACCGTGACGCGATATGTGACCTGGAGCACAGCCGGGGCTGGCGGCCCCTGATCTTCTGGGCGCATGCGTACCGCCACTCCTCTCGCCCTGGGCGCCGCCCTCGCGGGCATTGCCCTGCTCGCCGGATGCGGGACGGAGGCGGCCGGTGGCCCGGGGGCCGCTGCCTCCTCCGCCGCGTGCGCATCCGCCTCACCCGTCGCCGATCCCGCCGGCCGGACGTGGGACAACGTGACCCTCGTCAACCGGGTCTGCGGCCCCTCCGGGGCCCCGGTCACCGAGTTCGAGGTCACCAACACCGAGAAGGAAGCGCTCACCTTCACCCTCACGTTCACCCTGATGAACGAGTCCGGTCAGGCCATGGACAACACCACGCGCACGGTCGAGTCGGTGCAGCCCGGTCAGACCGTGCGGCGCACCCTCGACACGGACGACGAACCGGTCATGGCCCGGGGGAGAGCGGCCCGGATCATCAAGGTGCGGACCGTCGCGGCGGACGAGGCGTCCTCCGGGTCCGGCGCCTGCCCGTCCTCGGGGATCCGCGTCACGGCCGACCGGGGCGACGCCGCCATGGGGCTGCGCGTGGTGGGCCTCCACCTGCTCAACTGCGGCACCGCCGCGTACGAGGTCGAGGGGTATCCCGGACTCCAGCTGCTGGACGAGGGCCGCGAGCCGGTGAGCGGCGTCAAGATCCTCCACGGCACCGACAAGATCTCCACCGGGATCGGCGGCGATGCCGCGCCCCGGCCCGTGACCCTGCAACCGGGCGAGTCCGCGTACGCCAACCTGGCGTGGCGCAACACCACCGGCGCGGGCGACGCGGTGAACGCCCCGTACGTCAGGGTCACGGCGAAGGCCGGTGCCGCGCCCGTCACGGTGACCCCGGAACTCGACCTCGGGACCACGGGCCGGCTCGGCGTCGGCCCGTGGACGAAGGACGAAACCTCGGCCCGGTGAGTTCCCCGGAGCCCCGCGGCACAGCAGAGAGCCCCCTGCGAGTCACGTCCTCGCAGGGGGCCCTCCTTCATCCGCCTGCCCGGTGAAGGCTGAGAAGACGATCACGAGGCAGGACGTCCGGGATGCCCCCGGTCAGGGGGCGAGCAGCAGGACGTCGGCGCGCTCCTTGGCGGCCGCGTAACGCTTCGCCACGTCCTGCCAGTTGACGACGCGCCACATCGCCTCGATGAAGTCGACCTTCTGGTTCTTGTACTGGAGGTAGAAGGCGTGCTCCCAGGCGTCGAAGACCAGGACCGGCACCGAGCCCTGGCCGACGTTGCCCTGGTGGTCGTAGACCTGCTCGACGATCAGCTTGCCGCTGACCGGCTCGTAAGCGAGGACGCCCCAGCCGGAGCCCTGCGTGGTGGCCGCGGCCTTCGTCAGCTGGGACTTGAAGCCCGCGAAGGAGCCGAAGGAGTCGGTGATCGCGTCCGCGAGGTCGCCGACACCGTCCGCCGCGAGGGGCTCGCCACCGCCGTCGCCGGTCATGTTGTGCCAGTAGATCGAGTGCAGGATGTGGCCGGAGAGGTGGAAGGCGAGGCTCTTCTGGAGCCCGTTGACCGCGCCCCAGGCCTCCTTGTCCCGCGCCTCCGCCAGCTGCTCCAGGGTGTCGTTCGCGCCCTTCACGTACGCGGCGTGGTGCTTGTCGTGGTGGAGCTCGATGATCTGCGGATTGATGACCGGTTCGAGCGCCGCGTAGTCGTACGGGAGTTCCGGAAGCGTGTACGTGGCCATGGTTCGAACCCTCCAGCTGCTGCTCTGTTGTTATTGCAACCTATATGCAAGAGCAGGCTAACAGCAGGAAGAGGTGAGAGGGGATCAGCCCTTCGGCGTAGGACCACGGCCCCCACGGGCAGTCCGGCGCACACGAAAACGCCGGGCGGGCCCGAGTGATCGGGCCCGCCCGGCGTTTCGCGTACGGGTTACTTGTCCGTGGCGGTGGCGGCGCGCCGCTGCCGTACGACACCGATCGCGATCAGGACCGCCGTCAGCGCACCCGTCGCCAGCAGCTGGTCACGGGTGTCGGGCTGGCGGAGCATCAGGAAGAAGATGCCGGCCATGGCCAGGAGCGCCACCACCGTCAGGCCGGGGAAGAGCCACATCCGTACCACCAGCTTCTCGGGCGCCTCGCGCTCCAGCCGGGCGCGCAGGATCAGCTGGGAGACGGCGATGAAGATCCAGACGACCAGGATCACCGCTCCGATCATGTTGAGCAGCCAGGGGAACACGTCGTCCGGCCGCCAGTAGCTCAGCAGCACGCACAGGAAGCCGAACACGGACGAGACCAGGACCGCCGTGCGCGGTACGCCGGAGGTGACCCGGCCGAGCCGCTTCGGGCCCTGGCCGCGGGCGACCAGGGAGCAGGCCATGCGGGAGGCGCCGTAGATGTTGGCGTTCATCGCCGAGAGCAGGGCGACCAGGATGACCACGTTCATGATCTCCGCCGCACCGCTGATGCCGAGGTGGTCCAGGGCCGCGTAGAACGGTCCCACCTCCACCACCTTCGGGTCGTCCCACGGGACCAGCGTGACGATGACCGCCATCGAGCCGACGTAGAACAGCGCGATCCGCCACATCGCCGTCCGCACGGCCTTCGCGACGCCCTGCACCGGGTTCTCGGACTCCGCCGCGGCGATGGTGACGGTCTCCAGACCGCCGTACGCGAAGACGGAGGCGAGCAGCCCGATGACCAGCCCCTCGGAGCCGTTCGGCATGAAGCCGCCCTCGCCGCTGAGGTTGGCGGTGCCCGGGGCGTCCGTACCCGGGAGCACGCCGAGGATCGCCAGCACGCCCAGCACCAGGAACAGCGTGATCGCGGCGACCTTGAGCGCCGCGAACCAGAACTCGAACTCACCGAACTTCGTCACCGAGGCCAGGTTCGCCCCCAGGAACACCACCATGAACAGTGCCACCCAGGCCCACTCCGGGGTTCCGGGCAGCCAGCCGGTGACGATCTTGGCGGCACCGATGCCCTCCAGGCCGACGGCCACACAGAGCAGCACCCAGAAGCCCCAGCCCGCCGTGAACCCCGCCCAGGGCCCGATCGCCCGTTCGGCGTGGACGGAGAACGAACCGGAGGCCGGGTTGGCCGCCGACATCTCGCCGAGCATGCGCATCACGAGCATGACCAGCAGCCCGGAGATCGCGTACGCGATGACGATCGACGGTCCCGCGGCGGCGATGCCCGCGCCGGAGCCGACGAACAGCCCGGCGCCGATGACACCGCCGAGGGCGATCATCGACAGGTGGCGCTGCTTGAGGCCGTGGGTGAGGGCCGAGTCGCTTCCGGTGTCGGAGGCGGCGGCCGGGGAGCCTGTGGGGGGAGGCGCGGAGGTCCGAGGCATGGACGAGCTCTGTTCGGTCGGTGAGACGGGGAAGGTGTGGGGGGTGTGCGGGGGAGGTGCTGGGGGGCGTGCGGGGGACGATGACACAGTCTGAACACGCACGCCGTTCACGGGGAACAGCCGTCCGCTATACGGGCACCAGGCTCACACAAGGCACACACCGGGCCTCGACGAGTCGCCCGTCGTCATCAACCGGCCCTTTAGAGGGAATTCACAGTCATCCCTCCGAAGGTGTCCCCCGAAGCCGGGGGTGGAATCGGCCCCCACCTCAGTGACGAGCATCACGCCTCGACGTGATTGCGTGCCGTCCTTTGTGTGAACCCAACCAATCCCTCAACCGCCGCTTTGTCGGCCGCTGATGGTGATCCGGCGATACTCCGTCGGCTAACGTCAGCCTCAGTCTGTCCCCACCTGCCCTCACCCCTGCGGAGTCCCGATGAGCACTGCTGCCGCCGCCCCCGTCCGTACCGGAGCGGTCCTCGCCGATCTGCTGCCCGCCGCCCGGCACCGCTACGCCGTGGACACCGCCCTGGTGCTCGGCGGCGCCGCGCTGACCGGTATAGCGGCCCAGATCGCCGTTCCGGTCCCCGGCTCCCCGGTTCCGGTCACCGGCCAGACCTTCGCCGCGCTCCTGGTCGGCACCGCGCTCGGCGCCCGCCGCGGCTTCCTGGCTCTCGCCGTGTACGCGCTGGTCGGCATGGCCGGCATGCCGTGGTTCTCCGCCGGCAGCTCCGGTGCGGGCGGCGCCTCCTTCGGCTACGTGCTCGGCATGCTCCTCGCCGCCACCGTCGTCGGCGGCCTCGCCCGCCGCGGCGGCGACCGCTCCGCGCTGCGCACCGCGGGCACGATGGTGCTCGGCTCGGCGATCATCTACGCGGTCGGCGTGCCCTACCTGGCGCTGTCCACCGGCATGTCGGCGAGCGCCGCGATCGCGGCCGGTCTGACGCCGTTCCTGCTCGGCGACGCGCTGAAGGCCGCGCTCGCCATGGGCGCGCTGCCCGCGTCCTGGAAGCTCATCGGCCGTCGCGGCTGACGGCTCGGCTCCTGATGCCGTAGCTCCCACCGAAGAGGCTCGCCCGGTCCGTACGAGACCGGGCGAGCCTCTTCCGCGTTTCCGGGGCGTGGAGGCCCCACCTGACAACACCCGTCAGGCAGGGACGATCAGCTGCCGGCGGACCCGGCCTGCGCACCGCTCCGGCGCCTGCGCGCCTCCCGTACCAGCGAGACGCCCACCACCAGCACCGCGACCAGCAGCGAGAGCAGCACCTGCTCGCGACCGGCGTCGTCGGTCAGCATGTAGACCAGTACGAACGAGATCATCGCGATGGTCGCCCAGGTCAGATACGGGAAGAGCCACATCCGTACGACCAGCTTCTCGGGCGACTCGCGCAGGATGATGCCGCGCATCCGCAGCTGGGTGAAGCAGATGACCAGCCAGACGAACAGCGCGACCGCGCCGGAGGAGTTCAGCAGGAACGCGAAGACGGTGTCGGGCCACTGGTAGTTGAAGAACACGGCGACGAAGCCGAAGACGACGGAGGAGAGGATCGCCGCCTGCGGCACGCCCCGCTTGTTGGTCCGGGCGAACGCCTTGGGGGCGTCGCCGCGGCCGCCGAGCGAGAACGCCATCCGGGAGGCCGTGTAGAGGCCCGAGTTGAGGCAGGACAGCACGGCCGTCAGCACGATGACGTCCATCACCTGGCCGGCGTGCGGGATGCCGATGACGTCGAGCGCCGCGACGTAGCTGCCCTTTTCGAGGATCGACGGGTCGTTCCACGGGAGCAGCGTCAGCACGACGAAGATCGAGCCCAGGTAGAAGACGGCGATGCGCCAGATGACGCTGTTGGTGGCCTTCTGGACGGCGCGCTGCGGGTTCTCCGACTCGCCGGCGGCCAGGGTCACGATCTCGCTGCCCATGAAGGAGAAGACGACCATCAGCACCCCGGTGAGGATGGCGCCGGGCCCTTCGGGGAAGAAGCCGCCGGTGTCGGTGAGGTGGGAAAAGCCCGATCCGGCGTGGTCCGAGCCGGGCAGCACGCCGAAGACGGCGAGCAGGCCGACGATGACGAACGCGCCGATCGCGACCACCTTGATCCCGGCGAACCAGAACTCGAACTCACCGTACGACCCGACCGAGACCAGGTTCGTCGCGGTCAGCACCAGCATCACGATCAGGGCCCAGCCCCACTGCGGTACGCCCGGCACCCAGCTCTCCAGGATCTTGGCACCCGCCGTGGCCTCGACGGCGAGCACCACGACCCAGAAGAACCAGTACAGCCAGCCGATCGAGAATCCGGCCCAGCGGCCCAGCGCCTGGTCGGCGTAGGTGGAGAAGGAGCCCGATGCGGGGCGGGCGGCCGCCATCTCGCCGAGCATCCGCATCACGAAGACGACCATCAGGCCGACCAGTGCGTACGACAGCAGAATGGCCGGTCCGGCGGCGGCGATCCCGGCCCCGGAGCCCACGAACAGGCCCGCGCCGATCACACCGCCGATCGCGATCATCGAGAGGTGACGGTTCTTGAGACCGGCCTGGAGCCCGCCCTGGGACTCCGTCCGGTCCGCACGGTCCGGCCCGTCGGGCTGTTGGCCCGGCCCTGCCAGAGTCGTCTGCGACGTCATGGATCGAATCCTTACGTTTTCGGATCACTCGGTTGCGTTGCCGGCCGCCCCGCGGTGGCGGAGCGGCAAGCGATGCATTGAAGCCCGGGGAACCCCGAAAGCGGAACCCATTCCTCCGATTCGTTGACCGGATCGTTGCCTCTGTGGCATCCCGCACACAGGGTCCGCACACGGGGGCCACACCGCACCCCGTCGTCGGCTACCCGGTGTCACTCGTGCCACACTCCTCCCATGCGCGTGTACCTCGGATCCGACCATGCCGGTTACGAACTCAAGAACCACCTCGTCGAGTGGCTCAAGGCACAGGGCCACGAAGTCGTCGACTGCGGTCCCCACATCTATGACGCCCAGGACGACTACCCGCCGTTCTGCCTCCGCGCCGCCGAGAAGACGGCCGCGGACCCGGACAGCCTCGGCATCGTGATCGGTGGCTCCGGCAACGGCGAGCAGATGGCCGCGAACAAGGTCAAGGGCGTCCGCGCCGCACTCGCCTGGAGCGAGCAGACCGCCGCACTGGGCCGCGAGCACAACAACGCCAACGTGATCTCCATCGGCGGCCGGATGCACACGGCCGAGGAGTCCACCAAGTTCGTCGAGATCTTCCTCTCCACCCCGTACTCGGGCGAGGAGCGGCACACCCGCCGCATCGAGATGCTCACGGCGTACGAGAACACCGGCGAGCTCCCCCCGATCCCGGCCCACCACCCGCAGCAGGGCTGACCACCCCATATCCTGAACCGTGCCGCCGGTACCCCCGGCGGCACAGCCATGTCGTCAAGGAGAGCCGCAGCCGTGCCCGAGGGACACACCATCCACCGTCTCGCGGCGGACCACCGGGACCGGTTCACCGGCCGGCCGGTGCGGGTGAGCAGCCCGCAGGGGAAGTTCGCCGGCAGCGCCGCCCTGCTCGACGGCCGGGTGCTGGCCGGAGCGGAAGCCCACGGCAAGCACCTCTTCCTCGGCTTCCGGGACACCGGCTGGGTCCACATCCACCTCGGCCTGTTCGGCAAGCTCGGATTCGGTACGGTCCCGGCCCCGCCGCCCACCGACACGGTCCGGCTGCGCCTCCTGAACGACGAGCACCACGCGGATCTGCGCGGCCCCACCACCTGCGCCCTGATCACCGACGCCGAGAAGCGCGCGATACACGACCGGCTCGGCCCCGACCCGCTGCGCCCCGCCGACGACGGCGAGCGGGCCTGGCAGCGGATCTCCCGCAGCCGGATCACCGTGGCCGCGCTGCTCATGGACCAGAAGGTCGTCGCGGGCGTCGGCAACGTCTACCGCGCGGAGGTGCTGTTCCGGCACGGCATCGACCCCTACCGGGCCGGCAAGGACCTCACCCGCCGCGAGTGGGACGCGATCTGGGCGGACCTGGGCGCGCTGATGCGCGAGGGCGTACGGAACAACCGCATCGACACCGTGCGCCCCGAGCACCTGCCCGAGGCGATGGGCCGCCCGCCGCGCGTGGACGACCACGGCGGCGAGGTGTACGTCTACCGGCGCGCACGCCAGTCCTGCCACATCTGCGGCACGGAGATCCGCACGGCGGACCTGGCAGCCCGGAACCTGTTCTGGTGCCCGGACTGCCAGTCCCGCTGAGTGAAAGTCGCGCTGGCCGCGCGGTCGGTGCGACCCGCACGGGCCGTGCGGTCGTCCTCAATCGCCGGACGGGCTTGATTCCGCCCCCGGCTTTCGCCCCTCCCGGCTTTCGCCCCGAGACCTTCGCCCCTCCCGGCTTTCGCCTCCTCCGGTTTTCGCCCTGAGGGCACGAGCAGCCATCTCAAGCCCGTCCGGCGATTGAGGACAGAGCGCCCGAAGGGCGCTGCGCGACAGCCCGCGGCGCTGAGCCGCAACACGCGCGCCCGGCGAAACCAAGCCCGTCCGGCGATTGAGGACAAGGCCGGCCGCCGGACGCACCCGGCACCCTAGAACCCCCGCGGCAACCACGGCGCCACGTCGGACAGGAACGCCGCCGACGCCTCCGCCACCGCCCCGGCCCGCAACTCCCGCACCCGCCCGGCCAGCGCCAGCGAACTCAGCGCCTCGCCGCCCAGATACGCGGAACCCAGCTCCCGTACCGAAAGCGCCAGATCCGCCGCGTCCTCGGTGCGCTTGCACGACGCGCCGCCCTTCGCGTCGGCCGTCAGCCGCCAACGTCCGGCGTTCCAGGGGCAGAACGCGTCCTCGACCTCGAACACCACGTCCAGTGGCCCCCGGTAGGTCCGCGCCTCCAGCGCCGCGCCCACGTCCACCAGCCGCACATGGAGCGAGTCCCGCAGCCGGATGTCGCACCGCCGCACGTCCGACACCAGGTGCAGCACCGCGTCGTCCGCCGGCCTGTTCCGTGCCTCGACCGTCGATGTCAGGTCGATCCCGAACACGAACTGCCACAGCGCCGCGTATGCCGCCGGATCCAGCGCCGCCAGATCGCTCACCACGACGCGCCCCTTGGGGCCCGCATCATCCCATTCCGGCTTGATGTGGTAGGTCGCGTAGCCGACGAGTTCGCCGTCGCGCTCCGCCAGCAGGCACTGCAACGCCGAGCCGCCCGCGCGTGAACTCTCCGGGTCGATCAGCGACTTGCGCTCCCAGCCGGGACCGTGGGCCGGGGTGCCCGGCCGGCCCGGTACCAGCCGCGCGTACACGCTCTCGCAGGCCGCGACCGCCTCGTCCTTCTTCGCGTACCGGAGCCGGACCTCGTCCGTGCCCTCGGGCACGGACAGCCGCACCCGGTCCGTGTCGATCGCCAGAGACATCTGCCGGGTCGCCGCCCCGTACCCGAAGCGGCCGTAGATCGCGGGTTCCGACGCGGTCAGCAGGGCGAGAGGCTCACCCAGCGCCCGTACGTCGTCGAGCTGGCGGCGCATCATCGAGGTCAGCAGACCGCGCCTGCGGTGCGTGGACGCGACGCTCACCATCGTGACGCCGGCCGCCGGCACCAGCGCCCCGCCGGGCACGGCCACCCGGAAGCTGAACGCCCCCGCCGTCGCGACCACGTCGTCGCCGTCCCAGATCCCGATCGACCGCTCGTACTCGGTCACGGACTGATACTGCTCCCGCTGCTCGGCGGGCTCCTCGGCCCCTCCGAACGCAAGCTCCAGGGACGAAAACCACTGGTTCCACTCGGACGGTTGCAATACGCGGAGCTCTGTTGTCATATGCCATCCCTACCAGGGCTTTCGCAGCCGGGCGAGTCGTTTTCGAACGCATTGTCACAGGGGTCCCCCTGCACCGGAGCCCGCGGGGTGGATAAGGTCCCCGCAATGGCCCGACGCGCAGGAGCAGAGACGTACCCGGCCCGATTGCGGAAATCGGCGCACCGGGTACGCACCACGCTGCGCAGGTCCGGGGTCGACTACTTCCGCGGGGACGGATCGGACTGGATCGCCCTGGCCGCCCTGCTGCTGACCATCCCGGCCATCACCTGCGGCACCCTGCTGAACCCGGTGTGGTGCTCGCCCACCGTGCTCGTCCTGCCGATCGTCGCCGGCGGCCTGCTGCTTCGGCCCGCCAGCCTGCTCGGGCTGTACGCGACCGCCGCCGCGGCCCTGATCGTGGAGTCGCTCTGGCTCGGTCCGTACGAGGACGGCCCGGCCCGGGTCACCCCGGGCACCGTGCTGACGGTCGCGGCCTGCGGATTTCTGGGCCTGATCCTCGCCCAGTTCCGTGCCAGGGTCGGCGTGCCGTGGCGGCGCGGCGGCACCATGCTCTTCGACCTGCGCGAACGCATCCGGGTCCAGAGCGCGCTGCCCCGCCTCCCGCAGGGCTGGCACCGTGAGATGGCGCTGCGCCCGGCGGGCGGGCAGTCCTTCTCGGGCGACTTCGTCGTCGCGGCCCGCACCAACGGCGGCCGCACGCTGGAGGCCGTGCTCACCGATGTCTCGGGCAAGGGCATGGACGCCGGCTCCCGGGCGCTGCTGCTCTCCGGTGCCTTCGGCGGACTCCTCGGATCGCTGCCGCCGCACGGCTTCCTCCCCGCAGCCAACGGATATCTGCTGCGCCAGGACTGGGACGAGGGTTTCGCCACGTCGATCCATCTGGTGCTGGACCTGGAGTCCGGTGACTACGAGCTCCTCTCGGCAGGCCATCCGCCCGCCCTCCAGCTCCACGCAGGCAGTGGCCAGTGGGAGGAGATGGCGGCGGAAGGCCCGCTGCTCGGGGTGTACGACGGGGCGGAGTTCGATGCCGTGAAGGGGCATCTGGCCCCCGGTGATGTCCTGATGCTGTTCACCGACGGCCTTGTGGAGGCCTCCGACCGTGACATCGCGGAAGGCATCGACCGGCTGACGGGCGAGGCCGACCGCTATGTCACCACGGGCTTCGAGGGCGCGGCCTGGCACCTCATCGAGGCCTGCGCCAAGGACGTCAACGACGACCGGGCGCTGCTGCTGCTGTCACGCAGATCCTGAACCGTGCGCAACCGGTTCGAACCGGGCGTACGTCAACACGCGCATGCCCGTCACCGGATCGGGAGCGGCATCGCCTCGCGCCCGCCGGGCAGCAGCCGTGCCAGCCAGTGGGAGCGCCCGGCGGCCAGAGGTGCCAGGACCGCGAGGACGAGCACATAGCCGGCGATGAACGGGGAGAGCCGTTCGTCCAGGCCCGCGCCCGCCGCCATCGTGGCGAGGATCAGGGCGAACTCGCCGCGCGCCACCAGGGTCGTGGAGATGTTCGCCGTGGCCTGCGGGCCGAATCCGTACACCTTGGCGGCGGCGAGCCCGGCCACGACGTTCATGGCGAGGGTCACCGCGACGGCGGCCAGTACCGGCCACAGCACGGTCGGCAGATCACCGGGGTTGATGGAGAGACCGAAGGCGAAGAAGAAGATCGCGCCGAAGGCGTCCCGCAGCGGGTGGACCAGTTTGAGGATGCGGGTCCCCGAGGTCGTACTGCCGAGCATCAGGCCCACCATGAAGGCGCCGATGGCGTCCGCGACCCCGAACCACTCGGAGATGCCGGCCACGAGGACGGCGGCGCCGAGGAAGGAGATGACGAGGAGTTCGTCGTCCCGGGTGTTGATGAGCTTGCCGATGACCTTGGTGCCGAACCGGGCGGCCAGCGCGAGGACCAGCAGGAATCCGAAGGCCTTGCCGCCGTCGACCGCGGCCGATGCGAGGCTGTCGGCGCCCGAGAGGATGGGCTGGAGGGCCGCCAGGTACAGGGCGAGGAACACGTCCTCGACGACGATGATGCCGAGGATCGGCTTGGTCTCCGGATTGCCGATGCGGCCGAGGTCCACCAGGACCTTGGTGACGATGGCCGACGAGGAGATGCCGAGCACCCCGGCGAGGACCAGCGCCTCCGAGGTGCCCCAGCCGAGGGCGAAGCCGAAGCCGAGCCCGGCGCCGACGTTCAGGGCGAGATAGGTGCCGCCCGCGACGGCCATCTTGCGGCCGCCCGCTTTGAGGTCGTCGAGGTGGAATTCCAGGCCCAGGTAGAAGAGGAGCAGTACCAGACCGAGTGCGGAGAGCATCTCCAGGTCGTGCGGGTCGGCGACGAGAACGATGCCGGGGGTGTGCGGGCCGAGCAGGATCCCGGCCAGGATGAACAGCGGGATGGTCGGCAGTCCGATGCGGCTGCCGACGCGGGCGAGGACGGCGGCGGCCAGGAAGGCGCCGCCCATGGCGATGAGCGTGTCTGCGTGTCCGATGAGCTTGGTCCTTCGTCGGGTCAAGAGAGCGTCAAGGAATCGTCAGTAATTAGTTTACCGAACGATTGACGCTGCAACTATGGCCGCCCGAGGAGCTCACGACGAAGGGGCGGGCGACGAGGGCTTCACTCATAGGGTCGGGTCATGACCGCATCACGCGCAGAGCTGACCCTGACCGAAGTCGAGGCCATCGCCCGCGAGGCCCATGCCGCACAGCGGGACAAGGCGGGCAGGCCGTACGGCGAACACCTCGCGGCCGTCGCCGAGGGGGTGCGGGCCCGGGGCGGCAGCGACGAACAGATCGCCGCGGCCTGGCTGCACGACGCGGTGGAGGACGACGCGCTGTCGGAGGGGTGGCTGGCCGGGGCCGCACTGCCGCAGCCGGTCAAGGACATGGTCCTCGCCGTCACCAAGCGGGACGGCGAGGACCTTCCGTCTTACGCCCGGCGCATCCTGGCCACGCCCGGAGCCCTGCTGATCAAGGAGGCCGACCTCGCGCACAACGCCGACCCGGCCCGCCTCGCGGCACTGGACCCGGCGACCCGTACCCGGCTGACCGAAAAGTATGCGCTGGTACGGGGGCTGCTCGGGCTCACCGCCCCGCAATCGCCCGCCGGGCGTCGGGATTGAGCCAACACGTCGGAGCCCGGCCCGCGAACGGGCCGGGCTCCGGCATGTCCCGGCGTCGACGCCGGTGTTGCGCTCTCAGAGCTTCGCGGAGTCCCGCCGGAACGCCCAGTTCATGTCCGGCTCGGTCACACACCGCAGGGCGCGCCGCACCGGCGGCGTACACAGCAGGGTCACCCCCGTCGAGGCGACGACGGTGACCAGTACCAGACCGGTCGGCGAGATCAGCCAGTCGTTCCGGTCGAAGACACCGGCGTATTCGGCGCCCTTCACCATGAACCCGTGCAGCAGATAGCCGCAGATCGTGCCGGCTCCGAGCACTGTGAACCACATGTGGCGCCGCGGGACCCAGGACAGGAACCCGGCGGTGAGCAGCGTCGCGCAGCCGAACAGGATGAGCGTCATCACCACGCCCGCCCACCAGGGTGCGTCCAGGTCCTGGGCGGAGAAGTCACGCAGGAACCAGTCCGTCGTCAGTCGGGGGGCCACCCAGTAGGCGAGGGCCAACGCACCGGCGAACAGCGGCAGGGACAGCAGTCGCACCTCGCGGCGCTGCACCAACTTGAAGTGCTCGGGCTTGAGTTGGAGGCCGAGCACGAAGAACGGCAGGAACTGCAGCACGCGCGGCAAGTCGAGGTGCTCGGTGATGCCGGGGGTGACCGAGGCGAGAACGGCGATGACGAGGGAGACCGTCAGCGGGTAGCGCATGCTGCGCCACAGCGGGGTGGTGAGGCGCCAGATGAACAGGGCGATCAGGAACCAGGCGAGGTACCACGGGTCGGTCAGGCTGATCGCGGCGTCGGGCTCGTGGCCCGCGTACCGCCGGAACAGCGTGTAGGCCGTCTCGAACACCACGTACGGCACGGCGACGCCGGTGATCAGGCGCTTCGCCTTGGCCGGGCTCATGTCGAACGAGCGTGAGAAATAGCCGGAGATGATGATGAAGGCCGGCATGTGGAAGGTGTACGTCACCATGTACAGCGCACGGGCGGCCCTGCTCCCCTCCATGACCGGCACCCACGAGTGAGCCACCGCGACCAGCACGATGGCCAGGTACTTGGCATTGTCGAAGTAGGCGTCCCGCCTCTTCGCGGCTGCCGCCGGGGCAGGCCGGCCGGGGGATGGTGCGGGACCGTCGACCGTGGTCACCGCTGCTTGGCGTCTGGGCTCCGACTCCCGGGTCGCCGGTGGGAGCGTGGCCCTCTGAAACACGTTCGGAGCTTGGAACATCTCAGGCACCCTAGACGCCTCGATTGCAATTCGTAAAACCGTCGTCGGATATTGCGTGTTCCCGTTCGATTGAATGTCAAACCATCGAAATCTGTCCGGTATGCACGTGTTAATCCCCCTTAAATGGCGCATATCGGCAGGTAGTTGGGGAAGGTGAATTCCGTCTCGCTCAAGCGTTGGAATTGCCTGTGAATGAACTGTGTGGAAACAGAAACGATCACCGTTGCAAATGCCTGGACGCGGAGAGTTCCCGCCGCGGGGCGCCCCGGCGTCCCGCCCTGCTGCCGTCCGGCCGATGCAGGGCGGCAGGGCCGTCAACTGACCGGCGCGCAGGGGGCGCAGGGGGCGCAAGATGGCGCGATATCGACAGGTCGATTCGTCAGCTGGCAGCGACCACAGGGGAGTTGGTGGCACGATGGACACCAACGGAGGAGTGCGCGGCCGCACGCCTCCGGGCCGGCAAGGCGGACCGACCGAGGGTGTGAGCAGTCGTGGCCATTTCACTGTCTGTGGTGCTTCTTTTGGCGATCATCCTGGTGGTCCTGATCCGAGGTGGCTCCATCAAGGCCGGACCCGCGATCGTCGCGGTGCTCTTCGGCTTCTTCCTGGCATCGACCGGCATGGCGCCGTCGATCCAGAAGTTCATGGACTCGATAGCGCAGAGCATCAACCAGATCAGCTTCTGACCGGCACCGCTCCGCGCGCCCGTGCGGCGGCGTGCGGCGAAGGCTGCCGGGAACGCGAAAGGCCCGGTCCGGCGGACATCCCCGAGGGGATCCGCCGGGCCGGGCCCGAAGCATGGAGCGGGCGACGGGAATCGAACCCGCGTAGCTAGTTTGGAAGACTAGGGCTCTACCATTGAGCTACGCCCGCATGCAGCGCACCGCAGGTCACGGCGACCGCGGCACGAGAAGCATCGTAGCGGTTCACGGGCGCTGTCCGCACACCTGATGACTGCAGACGGCTCCGAGTCCGGCGGCGCCCGCGTAAAGCGTCCGATGCACTGCCCGTCTGCATGTACCCTACGTGTCGCACCGACGGGGTGTGGCGCAGCTTGGTAGCGCGTCCGCTTTGGGAGCGGAAGGTCGTCGGTTCGAATCCGGCCACCCCGACCACCGGCAAGATCGCATTGTGGGAGTTCTCCCCCTTGCCGTTACTATGCAAAATGCGTGCCCGTGTGTCTGATGTACCGGGCTCGGTCCGCGAAGCCGCCACCGTGCGGTGGAGCAGAACCCCAAGAAGTCAGCCACCAAGGAGACCGAACCGTGAAGAGCGCCGTGGAGACCCTGAACCCGACCCGGGTTCGGCTCAGCATTGAGGTGCCCTTCGAGGAGCTCAAGGACAGCCTCGACGCGGCGTACAAGAAGATCAACCAGCAGGTCACGGTGAAGGGGTTCCGCAAGGGCAAGATCCCCAACCGGGTCATCGACCAGCGGTTCGGCCGTGGCGCAGTGCTGGAGGAGGCCGTCAACGACGCGCTCCCGAAGTTCTACACCGAGGCCGTCAACGAGGGTGAGCTCAACGTCCTCGGCCAGCCGGAGGTCGATATCACGGAGCTGAAGGACGGCGAGCTGCTGTCCTTCACCGCCGAGGTTGACGTACGCCCCGAGATCGAGATCCCGGACTACTCCGGCATCGAGGTCACCGTCGACGCGCTTGAGGTCAGCGACGAGGACGTCGAGAAGGCCGTGGAGCAGCTGCGCGAGCGCTTCGCCTCGACCAACCCGGTCGAGCGCGCCGCCGCCGAGGGCGACGTCGTCACGATCGACCTGCAGGCCAAGGTCGAGGGCGAGGTCCTTGAGGACGGCGTGGCCGAGGGTGTCTCGTACACCATCGGTTCCGGCGAGCTCCTCGACGGCATCGACGACGCTGTCACCGGCCTGGAGGCGGGTGGCGAGGCCACCTTCACCTCCTCGCTGAAGGGCGGCTCCGCCGAGGGCAAGGACGCCGAGGTCACCGTCAAGGTCACCGCCGTCGCCGCCCGTGAGCTCCCCGAGCTGGACGACGACTTCGCCCAGATGGCCAGCGAGTTCGACACGCTGGAGGAGCTGAAGGCGGACAGCCGCAAGCGCCTGGAGAACACCAAGCAGTACGACCAGGCCACCCAGGCCCAGGAGCGGGTCCTGGAGGAGCTGCTGAAGCTCGCCGAGGTCCCGATCCCGGAGAAGCTGCTCGCGGACGAGGTCCAGACCCGCAAGCACAACCTGGAGCACCACCAGCTCGGCCAGATGGGTCTCGACCTCGAGAAGTACCTGGAGATCCAGGGCAAGACCCTTGAGGAGTTCGAGGCGGAGACGTCCGAGCAGGCCATCAAGGGCATCAAGACCCAGTTCATCCTGGACGAGCTCGTCAACAAGGAGAAGCTGAACGTCAACCAGGAGGAGCTCACCGAGCACCTCATGCGGCGCGCTCAGTCCTCCGGCATGAGCCCCGACCAGTTCGCCCAGGCCGTCGTCGAAGGCGGCCAGGTGCCGATGCTCGTCGGCGAGGTCGCCCGCGGCAAGGCGCTGGCCGTGGTCGTCGAGGCCGCCAAGGTCATCGACACCAACGGTGAGGTCGTCGAGCTGGAGGACGACGAGGACGTGGCGGAGGAGGCCACCGAGGTGGTCGAGGCCGCCGAGGGCACCGCCGACGCCGCCGAGGAGAAGACCGAGGCCTGAGCCTCGCGCTGAACCCGCACGACGGGCTCCGGACGCCATCGCGTCCGGAGCCCGTCGTCGTATCGGCGGACGCCCCCCCCACAACCCTTGTGCGGACTGCGGAGCTTGCGCTCCCAGCGAACAGTTGCGGAAGCGGGATGGCGTTGTCCCACCTGCGCGTTAGGGTCCATGAAGAGGAAGGGTCGGGGAGTCCCGGCCCACCCGGTACGAAGACGCTGAGACGGCCGGAGCCGTCAGAGACGAGCAGGTGGATACGTGACGAATCTGATGCCCTACGCCGCCGGAGAGCCGTCCCTCGGTGGAGGCCTCGGTGACCAGGTCTACAGCCGACTGCTCGGCGAACGCATCATCTTCCTCGGTCAGCAGGTCGACGATGACATCGCCAACAAGATCACCGCACAGCTGCTTCTCCTTGCCGCCGAGCCGGACAAGGACATCTACCTCTACATCAACAGCCCCGGTGGTTCGGTGACGGCCGGCATGGCGGTCTACGACACCATGCAGTACATCCCGAACGACGTCGTCACCATCGGTATGGGCATGGCGGCCTCGATGGGCCAGTTCCTGCTCACCGGCGGCGCCGCCGGCAAGCGCTTCGCGCTCCCGAACACCGACATCCTCATGCACCAGGGTTCGGCCGGTATCGGCGGTACGGCCTCGGACATCAAGATCCAGGCCCAGTACCTGCTGCGCACCAAGCAGCGCATGGCGGAGATCACCGCCCGCCACTCCGGCCAGACCGTGGAGACGATCATCCGCGACGGCGACCGTGACCGCTGGTACACCGCGGAGGAGGCCAAGGAATACGGCCTCATCGACGAGATCATCACGGTCGCATCGGGCGTTCCGGGCGGCGGCGGCACCGGCGCCTGACCCGGTCAGCACCGGATCGCGCCGCACCGCACCGCTTTTCTCTCGTACGTCGAGACACCCAGCCACAGAACGCCACCAGGATGGTGAACACCCACATGAACAACTTCCCCGGCGCGTCCGCGAACGGCCTCTACACCGGCCCGCAGGTGGACAACCGCTACATCGTCCCGCGCTTCGTGGAGCGCACCTCGCAGGGCGTGCGCGAGTACGACCCGTACGCGAAGCTCTTCGAGGAGCGCGTGATCTTCCTCGGTGTGCAGATCGACGACGCGTCCGCCAACGACGTCATGGCGCAGCTGCTGTGCCTGGAGTCGATGGACCCGGACCGGGACATCTCGATCTACATCAACAGCCCCGGCGGCTCGTTCACCGCGCTCACCGCGATCTACGACACGATGCAGTTCGTGAAGCCGGACATCCAGACGGTCTGCATGGGCCAGGCGGCCTCCGCCGCGGCCGTGCTGCTCGCCGCCGGCACGCCGGGCAAGCGCCTGGCGCTGCCGAACGCGCGCGTACTGATCCACCAGCCGTCCTCGCAGACCGGCCGTGAGCAGCTCTCCGACCTGGAGATCGCGGCCAACGAGATCCTGCGCATGCGGGCCCAGCTGGAGGAGCTGCTGGCCAAGCACTCCACCACGCCGATCGAGAAGATCCGTGACGACATCGAGCGGGACAAGATCCTGACCGCCGATGACGCCCTGGCCTATGGTCTGGTCGACCAGATCGTCGCGACCCGTAAGAGCGCGGCCGGAGCGGCCGCCTGACGTCGGCCTTTACCCCTTGGTGCGGCAGGGTCACCCGGCCCCGGCCGTGTGAACCGTGCCAAGGGGGGCCCGAACGGGGGGCCAGGCAAGGTACCGTCGGATAGAGGCACCAGGAGCCGCTGAACCAGGCGTCTCCCAGGCGAAGGGGAAGCACCTCGTGGCACGCATCGGTGATGGCGGCGACCTGCTCAAGTGCTCGTTCTGCGGAAAGAGCCAGAAGCAGGTGAAGAAGCTCATCGCGGGACCCGGTGTGTACATCTGCGACGAGTGCATCGATCTCTGCAACGAGATCATCGAGGAGGAGCTCGCGGAGACGAGCGAGGTCCGCTGGGAGGAACTTCCCAAGCCCCGCGAGATCTACGAGTTCCTGGAGGGCTACGTCGTCGGGCAGGAGCCCGCGAAGAAGGCCCTCTCGGTCGCTGTGTACAACCACTACAAGCGGGTCCAGGCCGGTGAGAACGGCGGCGGTTCCAGCCGCGACGACGCGATCGAACTCGCCAAGTCCAACATCCTGCTGCTGGGCCCCACGGGCTCGGGCAAGACGCTCCTCGCGCAGACACTGGCCCGCATGCTCAACGTCCCGTTCGCCATCGCCGACGCGACGGCGCTGACGGAGGCCGGCTATGTCGGCGAGGACGTCGAGAACATCCTGCTGAAGCTGATCCAGGCCGCGGACTACGACGTCAAGAAGGCCGAGACCGGGATCATCTACATCGACGAGATCGACAAGGTCGCCCGCAAGAGCGAGAACCCGTCGATCACCCGTGATGTCTCGGGCGAGGGCGTCCAGCAGGCCCTCCTCAAGATCCTTGAGGGCACCACCGCCTCCGTACCGCCGCAGGGCGGCCGGAAGCACCCGCACCAGGAGTTCATCCAGATCGACACGACGAACGTGCTGTTCATCGTGGGTGGCGCGTTCTCCGGCCTGGAGAAGATCATCGAGTCCCGGGCCGGCGCCAAGGGCATCGGCTTCGGCGCCACGATCCGCTCCAAGCGGGAGATCCAGGCGAGCGACCAGTTCCAGGAGGTCATGCCGGAGGACCTGGTGAAGTTCGGGATGATCCCCGAGTTCATCGGCCGCCTCCCGGTCCTGACCTCGGTCCACAACCTGGACCGCGAGGCCCTGCTCCAGATCCTCATCGAGCCGCGCAACGCCCTGGTGAAGCAGTACCAGCGGCTGTTCGAACTCGACGGTGTGGAGCTGGAGTTCGAGCGCGAGGCGCTGGAGGCCATCGCCGACCAGGCGATCCTGCGCCAGACCGGCGCGCGCGGCCTGCGCGCCATCATGGAGGAGGTCCTCCAGTCGGTGATGTACGAGGTGCCGTCCCGCAAGGACGTCGCCCGGGTCGTCATCACCTCGGACGTGGTCCGCAACAACGTCAACCCGACCCTGGTCCCGCGCGAGCCGCGGACGATCGGCAAGGGCGACGACGGGCGGCACGAGAAGTCGGCGTAGCGGTTGGTTCTTCGTACGCGAAGGGGCGCCCGGCCAGGTGAACTGGCCGGGCGCCCCTTCGCGTTGCGTGGGACCTACTTGACCTCGACGCGGACGTCGTTGCGGAGCTTGGCCGCGGTGTTGGCGGCCTCCTCCAGCGAGACGCTCTTGCCGAGCATGAGATCCGCCGTATCGATGTTGATGACGATGGCGATGGTGCTGTGGTCACCCCAGATGCAGAATGGAATGGCCACGGACTTGCCACCGCTCTCCGAGGCAGGAGATTCGGACTCCTGGCACTTCATCACGCCGTTCTCGAAACCGTCCGGCGTGAAGGTCTTGGGGCTCCCGACGAGCTTGCCTTCCTTCTCGTCGCCCTTGTCCGTCTCCGTCTTCAGCTTGGCGAACATGGCGTCGACGACCGCTTCGGGGTCGTCGATCGTGCCGTACGCGCCTTGGTACGACAGCATCTTCTGGGCGGGGGATTCGCCGGAGGTGTAACTTCCCTGGCCCGACTTGGCGTTCTTGACCCCATAACTCTCGAAGTCCTTGAGATCCTCCGACGAGGAGCCGCCGTCGCTCTCGTCGGACTTCTTGTACGTCCCGCCCAGCACCGTCGCCGGAGCCGTCAGCTTGTACGTCTTGCCGTCGTCCGCGACCGAGCTGCCCCCGCCCGATGTCAGGAAGTACACCCCGCCGCCGATGACCGCCAGCGCCACGATGACGCCGCCGATGATCAGGCCCGTCTTCTTCTTCGGCGGAGCGGCCGGCGGGAACGGAGGCTGCTGGCCGTAGCCGGGCTGGCCGCCGTACGGGGGAGTGGGGGGCTGCTGGCCGTACGGGCCGGGCTGCTGGGCCTGCGGGTAGCCGTAGCCCGGCTGCGGGGGCTGCTGCTGGGGCGGAACGCCCTGGGGGGCCTGCTGCGGGTAGCCATAACCGGGCTGCCCCTGCGGCGGGCCCTGCGGCGGCGGGCCGCCGTAGGGACCCGGCTGCTGGCCGTACGGTCCGGGCTGGCCCTGCTGCGGCTGGCCGTCGTACGGGCCCGGCTGGTTGTAGCTCATCTGCGGTGTCCCCTGTTCGTGATACTTATGCGTTCCGAACATCCTGACGGACGGCCCGCGGCTGTGGGGCACCGGGAGCCACACCGTTACTGAACAAACCGGTTTCAGTGCATGACTGTGACGGCCCTAAACTGTGGGCGTGACCGAGAACGCAGCGCAGCAGCCAGCCAGCAACCCCGAACTGCCGACCCAGTACACGCCGGCCGAGGTAGAGGGGAAGCTGTACGAGCGCTGGGTAGAACGCGGTTACTTCGAGGCGGACGAGCACAGCGAGAAGCCGCCGTACTCCATCGTTATCCCGCCCCCCAACGTCACCGGATCCCTGCACCTGGGACACGCCTTCGAGCACACGCTGATCGACGCCCTCGTCCGCCGCAAGCGGATGCAGGGGTTCGAGGCGCTCTACCAGCCGGGCATGGACCACGCCGGCATCGCCACCCAGAACGTCGTCGAGCGCGAGCTCGCCAAGGAGGGCAAGTCCCGCCACGACCTGGGCCGCGAGGCCTTCGTCGAGCGCGTCTGGCAGTGGAAGAACGAGTCCGGCGGCCAGATCTCCGGCCAGATGCGCCGCCTCGGCGAGGGCGTCGCCTGGTCCCGTGAGCGCTTCACCATGGACGAGGGCCTGTCCAAGGCCGTCCAGACCATCTTCAAGCGGATGTACGACGACGGGCTGATCTACCGCGCCGAGCGCATCATCAACTGGTGCCCGCGCTGCCTCACCGCGATCTCGGACATCGAGGTCGAGTACCAGGAGGACGACGGCGAGCTCGTCTCCATGCAGTACGGCGAGGGCGACGAGACCATCGTCGTCGCCACCACCCGCGCCGAGACGATGCTCGGTGACACCGCCGTCGCCGTCCACCCCGACGACGAGCGCTACAAGCACCTGGTCGGCAAGCAGATCAAGCTGCCGCTGACCGACCGCACCATCCCGGTCGTCGCCGACCATCACGTCGACCCCGAGTTCGGCACAGGCGCCGTCAAGGTGACTCCGGCCCACGACCCGAACGACTTCGAGATCGGCAAGCGTCACGACCTGCCGTTCCTCACGGTCCTCGACGAGCGCGCCGTCATCACGGCCCCCGGCCCCTTCCAGGGCCTGGACCGCCTGGAGGCCCGCTCCGCCATCGTCGCCGCCCTGCGCGCCGAGGGCCGGATCGTCGCCGAGAAGCGGCCGTACGTCCACTCCGTCGGCCACTGCTCGCGCTGCAAGACCACCATCGAGCCGCGCCTCTCCCTCCAGTGGTGGGTCAAGGTCGCCCCGCTCGCCGAGGCGGCCGGTGACGCCGTCCGCGACGGCAAGGTCAAGATCCACCCGCAGGAGATGGAGAAGCGCTACTTCGACTGGGTCGACAACCTCCACGACTGGTGCATCTCGCGCCAGCTCTGGTGGGGCCACCGCATCCCCGTCTGGTACGGCCCGAACGGCGAGGTCGTCTGCGTGGGACCTGACGACGAGGCGCCGACCGGCGAGGGCTGGACCCAGGACAGCGATGTCCTGGACACCTGGTTCTCCTCCGGCCTGTGGCCGTTCTCCACGCTCGGCTGGCCCGAACAGACCGACAGCCTCGCGAAGTTCTACCCGAACTCCGTCCTGGTCACCGGCTACGACATCCTCTTCTTCTGGGTCGCCCGGATGATGATGTTCGGCCTGTACGTCAACGACGGCGTCCCGCCGTTCGGGACGATCGTCCTGCACGGCATGGTCCGCGACGAGCACGGCAAGAAGATGTCGAAGTCCTTCGGCAACGTGGTCAACCCGCTGGACTGGATGGACAAGTACGGCTCCGACGCGCTCCGCTTCACCCTGGCGCGCGGCGCCAACCCCGGCACCGATGTGCCGATCGGCGAGGAGTGGGTCCAGGGTTCCGCCAAGTTCTCCAACAAGATCTGGAACGCCACCCGCTTCGCGCTGATGAACGGCGCGACGATCGAGGGCGAACTGCCGTCCGCCGACGAGATGTCGGTGACCGACCGCTGGATCCTGTCCCGCCTCAACAAGACGGTCGCGGAAGTCGACGCGTTCTACGACGACTACCAGTTCTCCAAGCTCAGCGAATCGCTCCGGCACTTCGCCTGGGACGAGGTCTTCGACTGGTACGTCGAGCTGTCCAAGACCACGTTCTTCGGCGGCGGCCGCCCGGCCGAGGTCTCGGGCCGGGTCCTGGGCGAGGTCCTCGACGTGATGCTGCGACTGCTGCACCCGGTCGTCCCGTTCGTCACGGAAACCCTCTGGACCGCCCTCACCGGCCGAGAGTCCGTCGTCATCGCCGAATGGCCGGCGGACAGCGGCTTCCGTGACGACGCGGCCGAGAAGGAGATCGAGTTCGTCCAGCAGGTCGTCACCGAGGTTCGCCGCTTCCGCAACGACCAGGGCCTGCAGCCCGGCCAGAAGGTTCCGGCCGAGCTCACCCTGACCGGGACCGCGCTCGCCCCGCACGAGGCGGCCATCCGCCAGCTGCTGCGCCTGCAGCCGGCCGGGGACGGCTTCCACGCCACCGCGTCGCTGCCGGTCGCCGGAGCCACCGTCGCCCTCGACCTCTCCGGCACGATCGACGTCGGGGCCGAGCGCAAGCGCCTCACGAAGGACCTGGAGGCCGCCCAGAAGGAGAAGGCGCAGGCCACCGGGAAGCTCGGCAACGAGGCGTTCCTGGCCAAGGCCCCGGACAACGTGGTCGACAAGATCCGTGGCCGGCTCGCCAAGGCCGAGGCCGACATCGAGCGGATCACCAACCAGCTGGCGGCCCTGCCGCAGAGCTGAGACCGCTGAAGCCCCCGTCCCCCTCGAACGGAAGCGAACGAGGGGGACGGGGGCTTCGTCGTGCGCGGCGGGGCCTCAGTCCTCCAGCGCCACCGGCCCCGTAGCCACCGGCTCCGCGTTGCGACGGGTCTTCGCCCAGCCGTTGCGGCCGCGCAGGGGACGGACGAAGACCCGCGCCGAGACGATGAACAGGTGGTACGCGTAGAGCCGCAGCCCGATGCCCCCCCACAGCAGGGAGTTCCCGAACGAGGCCTCGGGGGCGTAGTCCCGGCGGTGGACCACCATGTGCAGCAGCTGGTCCGCGGCGAGCACCTGCCCGGGGTGACGGGCGAGCGCGGCCGGCAGGGCGAACTCGACCGGGGTGAGATCGAGCCAGTGACCGTCCAGCCCCGGCCAGGACCGGGTGCATGCCGTCGGGGGCGGCGATCAGGATCAGAGGTATGGGGCGCACATTTACCACCATGCGCCCGGTGCGGGCGTTATGCCGACAGCGGGCCGTTGCGGGTGTTTCGGGCCGGTCGCCGGGCGCTGCGCGCGATGTCCGTGCCGATCCGTAGACTGGCCCCGTGAGTGAGCCCCGCCCTTCCGACCGGCACGACGCGTCCGACTCCGACGAGACCTTCGCGGAGATCGTCGACGAAGCGACCCAGCGCGACCCCGACCTGGCGGTGATCGAGGCCGGGAGCCGTACGCTGCGCGCCGCCTCCGGACCGCCCCCGGGTGACGAGGTCCCCGCCCGCCCCGCCGACCCGGAGGTGGACAAAGCCCTGCGCGCGGTGGAGCAGGAGCTCGCCGGGCGCTGGGGCGAGACCAAGCTGGAGCCGTCCGTGGCGCGCATCGCCGCGCTGATGGACGTGCTCGGCGAGCCGCAGCGCGCCTATCCCTCCATCCACATCACGGGGACCAACGGCAAGACGAGCACGGCCCGCATGATCGAGGCCCTGCTCGGCGCCTTCGATCTGCGGACCGGCCGCTACACCTCGCCGCACGTCCAGTCGATCACCGAGCGGATCAGCCTGGACGGCTCCCCGATGGACCCCGAGCGGTTCGTCGAGACGTACCAGGACATCAAGCCGTACGTCGAGATGGTCGACGCGCAGCAGCCCTACCGGCTCTCCTTCTTCGAGGTGCTCACCGGCATGGCGTACGCGGCCTTCGCCGACGCGCCGGTCGACGTCGCCGTCGTCGAGGTCGGCATGGGCGGCAGCTGGGACGCGACCAATGTGATCGACTCCACGGTCGCCGTCGTCACCCCCATCTCCCTGGACCACACCGACCGGCTGGGCTCCACGCCGGGCGAGATCGCGGTGGAGAAGTCCGGGATCATCAAGCAGGGCGCGACGGTCATCCTCGCCCAGCAGCCCGTCGACGCCGCCCAGGTGATGCTGAAGAAGGCCGTCGAGGTCGACGCCACCGTGGCCCGTGAGGGCATGGAGTTCGGCGTCGTCTCCCGCGAGATCGCGGTCGGCGGCCAGCTGCTGACGCTCCGCGGCCTCGGCGGCGAGTACGAGAACATCTTCCTTCCGCTGTACGGCGCCCACCAGGCGCGCAACGCGGTGGTGGCGCTCTGCGCGGTCGAGGCGTTCTTCGGCATCGGCGCCGAGCAGACCGGATCGCTCGACGCCGACATCATCCGCAAGGCCTTCGCCTCGGTGATCTCGCCGGGCCGCCTCGAAGTGGTCCGCTCCAGCCCGACCGTCGTCCTGGACGCCGCGCACAACCCGGCAGGCGCCCAGGCGACCGCCGAGGGGCTCTCCGAGGCGTTCGGCTTCTCCCGGCTGATCGGTGTGGTCGGTGCCAGCGGCGACAAGGACGTCCGGGGGCTCCTCGAAGCCTTCGAGCCGATCTTCGCCGAGGTCGTCGTCACCCAGAACTCCAGCGGACGCGCGATGGACGCGGACGAGCTCGCCGCGGTCGCCGTCGAGGTCTTCGGCAACGACCGCGTCCAGGTCGAACCCCGGCTCGACGACGCGCTGGAGGCGGCGATCACCCTCGCCGAGGAAGAGGACGAGTACGCGGGCGCCGGGGTGCTGGTGACCGGATCCGTGATCACGGTCGGCGAGGCCCGGCTGCTTCTGGGAAGGCGCTGACCGAAGTGCGTACGCTCTGTGCATCGACGCTGATCGGCGAGTTCTTCGTGATCGGGTTCGCCGGACTCGTCGCGATGAAGTCCGACGACCTGACGTCCGCCACCGTCTGGACGGTCTGCGGCATCGGCATGCTGCTCTCCGTGCTGCTCTGCGGAATGATCACCCGCCCCGGCGGCATACAGCTCGGCTGGGCGCTCCAGATCGCGCTGCTCGCCAGTGGCTTCGTCGTCCCGATGATGTTCATTCTCGGCCTCGTCTTCGGCGGCCTGTGGTGGGCCTCCGTGCACTACGGCCGCAAGATCGACGAGGTGAAGGCCCGCTGGGCCGCGCAGGAGGCGGCGCAGGCGCCCGCCGGCACCTGAGGGGCAGGCAGGGCCGCCCGGGGTCCGGTGGCCAAACCCGGCCGCCGGCCCGTCACCGTACCCCTGTAACCTCGCCTCACCGCACCCGTATGCCTGCAAGGAGCCGCACATGACCCAGCGCACCCTCGTTCTTCTCAAGCCCGACGCCGTCCGTCGCGGTCTGGTCGGCGAAATCGTCGGCCGCATCGAGCGCAAGGCCGGCTGGAAGATCACGGCGCTGGAGCTCCGTACCCTCGACCGTGCCACGCTGGAGCAGCACTACGCCGAGCACGTCGGCCGCCCGTTCTACGAGCCGCTCGTCGAGTTCATGCAGTCCGGCCCGATCGTCGCCCTGGTGGCCGAGGGCGAGCGCGTCATCGAGGGCGTACGCGCCCTGGCGGGCCCCACCGACCCGATCGCCGCCGCGCCCGGATCGATCCGTGGCGACTTCGGCACCATCACCCGGGAGAACCTCATCCACGCCTCGGACTCCGAGGAGTCCGCAGAGCGAGAAATGAAGCTGTTCTTTCCGGGACTTTCCTGACCTTCGATCAGCCGAACAGCGCTCATGACCTGGGGCGACCGAAGTAATTCGGTCGCCCTTCGGCATACGGTCTCCGATCGCGGGAACGCATCCCTTCGACGTAACGTCACCATGAGTGGAACGGCCACCCGTTCTGCTCAGCATGGCGAAGGGCCCTCGCGCTGTGTCGGTGTATCCGGCACTACGATGGAAGCTTCCACGCCCGCAGCGCTCATCTCGCCTACCAAAACAAGCCATATCGCTTTCGCTTGGGAAGGCCCGACGCATCCTCATGGGGAACAAGGGGAACTCAATGTCGTTCATCGGCCGTGACATGGCTATCGACCTCGGGACTGCCAACACGCTGGTGTACGTCAGGGGGCGCGGCATCGTACTGAACGAGCCGTCCGTCGTGGCCATCAACACCAACACCGGCGGCATCCTCGCGGTCGGCTCCGAGGCCAAGAAGATGATCGGCCGTACACCGGGCAACATCGTTGCCGTACGGCCCCTGAAGGACGGCGTGATCGCCGACTTCGAGATCACGGAGCGGATGCTCCGCTACTTCATCCTGAAGATCCACAAGCGCCGCTACCTGGCCCGCCCTCGGGTCGTCGTCTGCGTGCCCTCCGGCATCACCGGGGTCGAGCGACGCGCCGTCATCGAGGCGTCGACGCAGGCCGGTGCCCGCCAGGTGCACATCATCGAGGAGCCCATGGCGGCGGCCATCGGCTCCGGCCTGCCGGTCCACGAGGCCACCGGCAACATGGTCGTCGACATCGGCGGCGGCACCACCGAGGTCGCGGTCATCTCGCTCGGCGGAATCGTCACGGCCCAGTCCATCCGGGTCGCCGGTGACGAACTGGACAACGCGATCATCCAGCACATCAAGAAGGAGTACTCGCTCCTGCTCGGTGAGCGCACCGCCGAACAGATCAAGATCACCATCGGATCGGCCTTCGAGCTGGAGAAGGACGAGCACACCGAGATCCGGGGCCGCGACCTCGTCTCGGGGCTGCCCAAGACCGTGGTCATCTCCGCCACCGAGGTCCGCAAGGCGATCGAGGAGCCGGTCAACGCGATCGTCGACGCGGTCAAGACGACGCTCGACAAGTGCCCGCCGGAGCTCTCCGGCGACGTCATGGACCGCGGCATCGTCCTCACCGGCGGCGGCGCGCTGCTGCGCGGCCTGGACGAGCGGCTGCGCCACGAGACGGGCATGCCGATCCACATCGCCGAGGACCCGCTGGACTCCGTCGCGCTCGGGTCCGGCAAGTGCGTCGAGGAGTTCGAGGCGCTCCAGCAGGTGCTGGACGCCCAGCCCCGGCGCTAGAAATTCCACGGACCTCCGCGCGGACGCTGCCGCTCCGCGCGGAGGATCGTTGATATACAGGCACGAACATTCCTACGAGGAAGGCACGGCCGCCGCACGTGAGGGACACACGAGAGAGCCGGCTGCTCCTGGTGCTGCTGATCGCCATCGCATTCGCCCTGATCACGGTGGACATCCGCGGCGGCGAGGAGTCACCGGTCGACGGCGCCCGGCAGGCCGCCGCCACCGTCTTCGGACCGGTGGAGAACGGCGTGGCGGCAGCGGTCGACCCGGTGGGCAACGCCATAGGGGCCGTACGCGCCTCCGGCGACCGCCACGACAAGATCGCCGCGCTGGAGAAGCAGAACGCCGAACTCAAGACGAGGCTCGGCAGCGACGACCGCAACCGCAGCCGGGTCCGCGAGCTCGACAAGATGCTCAAGAAGTCGGACGCCGGCCAGTACGGCATCAAGGCCGCCGAAGTCATCGCCATAGGAGCGGCCCAGGGCTTCTCCTGGACGGTCACCATCGACGCCGGATCCAAGGACGGTCTCAAGCGCGACATGACCGTCCTCAACGGCGACGGACTCGTCGGCCGCGTCACCACCGTCGGCCCGGACACCGCCACGGTGCTCCTGGCCAACGACCCCGACTTCACCGTCGGCACCCGCATGGAGTCCACCGACGAACTCGGCTTCGCCACCGGCCAGGGCTCGCGCCCGCTGTCCGTCCAGTTCCTGAACGGCAAGGCCAAGGTCAAGAAGGGCGACCGCCTCGTCACCTTCGGCTCCAGCAAGGACAAGCCGTTCGTGCCCGGCGTCCCGGTCGGCGAGGTCGTCCGCGTCGACCCGTCCGGCGGCGACCTCACCCGGACCGTCTACGTCCGCCCGTACGTCGGCTTCACCAAGCTCGACATCGTCGGCATCGTCGTCCAGGCACCCCGCGAGGACCCCCGCGACACGGTGCTGCCGAAGAAGGCCGTCAAGCCGGCCAAGCCGAAGCCCACCCCGACCGTCACCGTCACCATCTCGCCCAACGGCGACATCGTCGACACCAGCGGCAACGTGGTCGGGAACATCCACCAGAGCACGAGTCCCAGCGGCAGCCCGGACCCGAACCCCAGTGGGAACGCCACACCGAACGCCGACAACGCGGTAAACGAACAGAGGTAGAGCTGATCCCCATGCGTGTCAACCGGACTCTGCTCTCCATCGCTCTGGTCGTGATCGCCCTCGTCGTCCAGGTATCCGTACTCGCCCGGCTCCAGCTCCCCGGCGCCGTGCCCGACCTGCTGCTCATGGTCGTCGTCGGCCTGGCCCTGGTGTACGGGCACGTCAGCGGGGCCCTCATCGGTTTCGGCGCGGGCCTCCTCGCCGACCTGGCACCCCCGGCCGACCACGCCGCCGGACGCTACGCCCTGGTGCTCTGCGTCATCGGCTACCTCGCCGGACTGGCCAGGCCCGAGAACGGGCAGCTCAAGTCCGCCTTCGTCCCGATGGCCGTGGTCGTCGCGGCGGCGATCGGATCGACCCTGCTCTACGCGGGCGTCGGCGCGCTCGTCGGCGACACGGCCGCCCGCCATGTGGGCCTGGGCAGCCTGCTGTTCACCGCGGCCGTCTACGACCTGCTCCTCGCGCCGTTCACCGTTCCGCTGATCATGGCGATCGCCAGACGCACGGTGAACGACCCGCTCACCGAGTCCTCCTCCGGCCGAGGCGACGCCGCGGCCGGCTGGCTCGCCGCGGGCACCGGGCTCCGGATCGGCAGCCAGCGCGGCGGACTGCGCGTCAAGGCCGCCCGCAACCGCGCCGCACGCGCCGGACGGATCAAGGGAGTCAAGCGACTGTGACCCTGCATGACCCGGGGACCGCCCACCGCGCCCCCAGCCCGACCACCACCGGGGGCGCCCCGTGACCAACATCCCGGAGACGGGCCGGACCCAGCGGGTCCAGATCCGTCTCATCGTCATCCAGGTCCTCGTCTTCTCCCTGCTGCTCACCCTCGGCGGCCGCCTCTGGTACCTCCAGATCCGCAACGGCCAGGAGTACTCCGACGAGGCGAAGAACAACCACGTCCAGCAGGTCGTCCAGCCCGCCGCCCGCGGCTCCATCCTCGACGCCCGTGGCGTACCCCTCGCCGACAACGAGACCCGCCTCGTCGTCTCCGCCAGCCGCACCGAGCTGCTGAAGATGGACGACGACGGCAAGAGCGTCCTGACCCGGCTCGCCGGCGTCCTCGACATGAAGCCCAAGGACGTCCTCGACAAGGTCCGGCTCTGCGACGCGAAGACCCCGCAGCCCTGCTGGAACGGCTCGCCCTACCAGCCGATCCCGGTCACCGACGAGGCCACCACCCAGCAGGCCCTCCAGATCCGCGAACGCGCGGAGGACTTCCCCGGCATCACCGCCGAGCCCACCGCCGTCCGCCGCTACGCCGCCCCCGGCAAGGCCAACACCGCCCAGGTCCTCGGCTATCTCTCGCCCGTCACCGACGACGAGATCACCAAGGCCCAGGACAGCGACTCGCCCTACCTCCGCTCCGACCAGGTCGGCCGCTCCGGCCTGGAGCGCACGTACGACAAGGAACTGCGCGGCAAGGCGGGCGTCACCCGCTACGAGGTCGACAACCTCGGCCGGGTCATCGGCCAGGCCAAGAACGACGAGGCGGAGCCCGGCGCCAGCGTCGTCACCTCCATCGACGCCCGCGTCCAGGCCGTCGCCGAGTACGAGCTCAACCAGGCCATGAAGGTGGCCCGTACCGAGTTCGACACCAACACCGGCGAGAACTACAAGGCCGACTCCGGCGCCGTCGTCGTCATGGAGGCCAAGACCGGCCGGGTCGTCTCCATGGCCTCCCTGCCCAGCTACGACCCCAACGCCTGGGTCGGCGGCATCTCCGGCAAGGACTACGCCAAGCTCACCGGAAAGAACTCCAACTTCCCGCTGCTGAACCGGGCCATCCAGGGCCAGGCCGCACCCGGCTCCATCTTCAAGGTCATCTCCTCCACCGCCGCGGTCAACGCCGGGTACCCCTTCGACGGGAACTACCCCTGCCCCAGCTCGTACTCCATCGGCGGCCAG
The DNA here is from genome assembly GCF_036013915.1 of Streptomyces sp. NBC_00464. Taxonomy (NCBI): domain Bacteria; kingdom Bacillati; phylum Actinomycetota; class Actinomycetes; order Kitasatosporales; family Streptomycetaceae; genus Streptomyces; species Streptomyces sp. NBC_00464. The sequence continues at coordinate 5,292,947 of NZ_CP107899.1, forward strand.
ACCTTCAAGAACTTCGAGTCCCAGGGCTACGGCAGCATCACCATCGGCCGCGCCCTCGAAGTCTCCTGCGACACCGTGTACTACGGCCTCGCACACAAGGAGTGGCAGAAGGACGGCGGGAACAACCCCAAGAAGAACCCCAACGACTGGTTCTACAAGACCGCCCACCAGTTCGGCCTCGGCAAGGAGACCGGCATCGACCTCCCCAACGAGGTCAGCGGCCGCGTCCCGGACCGCGAGTGGAAGAAGAACTTCGCCAAGGCCAACCACGACGCCTGGTGCAAGCAGGGCAAGAAGGGCGGCACGTACGTCGAGCAGATCGCGTACGAGAACTGCCTCGAAGGCGACAGGATGCGCGCCGGTGACTCCGTCAACTACTCGATCGGCCAGGGCGACACCCTCGTCACCCCGATCCAGATGGCGACCATCTACGCGGCCATCTCCAACGGCGGCACCCTCTACGACCCCACCGTCGGCAAGGCGATCGTCAGCGGCGACGGCAGGACCGTCCAGGAGATCGAGCCCACGTCGCACGGCAAGCTCCCCTTCACCAAGAAGACGCGCAACGAAATAGACGAAGCCCTCGCGGGTGTCGCGACCCGCGGCTCCGCCGCCTGGCGATTCGGCGGCTGGCCGCAGGACAAGATCCCGATGCACGCCAAGACGGGTACGGCCGAGGTCTACGGCAAGCAGACGACCTCCTGGTTCGCCACGTACACCAAGGACTACTCGATCGTCATGACGATCTCCCAGGGTGGTACGGGTTCCGGCGCGTCCGGGCCCGCCGTCCGCAACATCTACAACGCCCTCTACGGCCTCGACGCCTCGGGCAAGCAGGACCTCAAGAAGGCCCTGCTGCCGACCCCGCAGAAGTCGCTGCCGAAGATCCAGACGGACGGCACCATCGACGCCCCGAAGATCAAGCCGTACGACCCGAACTCGCAGAAGCCGCCGACCGAGCAGACGCTCGCCGCGGTCCTGGGGAGGCGCGACTGATGGCCGGCTTCTCCGTCCAGCGGTACGCCCCCGAGCGCTCCACCTGGGGCAGGCTCACCGCCCGCGACTCCGTCGTGCGCCGCCTCGACTGGCCGCTGCTCGGCTCGGCGATCGCGCTCTCGTTCATCGGCTCGCTGCTCGTCTGGTCGGCGACCCGGGGACGTGACTCGCTCACCCACGGCGACCCGTACTACTTCCTCTTCCGCCACGCCCTCAACACGGGCATCGGCATCGCCCTGATGATCGGGACGATCTGGCTCGGCCACCGGACCCTGCGCGGCGCCGTACCGATCCTGTACGGCCTGTCCGTCGTCCTCGTGATGGCGGTCCTCACCCCGCTCGGCACCACCGTCAACGGCGCCCACGCCTGGATCCTGCTGCCCGGCGGCTTCTCCCTGCAGCCCTCCGAGTTCACCAAGATCACCATCATTCTCGGCATGGCGATGCTGCTCGCCGCCCGCGTCGACGCGGGCGACCAACTGCACCCCGACCACCGGACCGTCGCCAAGGCCCTCGGCCTGGCGGCGCTCCCGATGGCGGTCGTCATGGGAATGCCGGACCTCGGGTCCGTGATGGTGATGGTCATCATCGTGCTCGGCGTACTGCTGGCCTCCGGGGCGTCGAACCGCTGGGTCTTCGGAATCCTCGGCGCGGGCGTCGCCGGAGCCGTCGCCATCTGGCAGCTCGGACTGCTCGACGACTACCAGATCGCCCGGTTCGCCGCCTTCGCCAACCCGGCGCTCGACCCGGCCGGCGTCGGCTACAACACCAACCAGGCCCGCATCGCCATCGGCTCCGGCGGCCTCTCCGGCACCGGCCTCTTCCAGGGCACCCAGACCACCGGCCAGTTCGTCCCCGAGCAGCAGACCGACTTCGTCTTCACCGTCGCCGGTGAGGAACTCGGCTTCCTCGGCGCCGGACTCATCCTGGTCCTGCTCGGCGTCGTCCTGTGGCGTGCCTGCCGCATCGCCCGCGAGACCACCGAGCTCTACGGCACGATCGTCGCCGCCGGAATCATCGCCTGGTTCGCCTTCCAGGCCTTCGAGAACATCGGCATGACGCTCGGCATCATGCCGGTCGCCGGACTGCCACTGCCGTTCGTCTCCTACGGAGGCTCCTCGATGTTCGCCGTCTGGGTGGCCATCGGACTGCTCCAGTCGATCAGGGTGCAACGGCCGATAACGGCCTGAGCCGTCGCGGGCCCACTGCCCATCCGCGTACATCACGTCTAGATTCGATTCATGGCGGACTCGAAGCGCGAGATCGAGCGGAAGTACGAAGCCACCGACGCCACCCGGCTGCCCGACCTGAGCCGGGTGGCCGGGGTCGCGGCCGTCGAGCACCACGGTGTCAGCGAACTCGACGCCGTCTACTACGACACCGAGGACCTCCGGCTCGCCGCCGACAGCCTCACCCTGCGCCGCCGCACCGGGGGCGCCGATGCCGGCTGGCACCTCAAATTCCCGGTCGCCTCCGGCATCCGCGACGAGATCAGGGCCCCGCTCTCCGACACCCTGCCCCCGGACCTGGCCGGCCTCGTCCGCTCCCGGGTCCGCGACACCGCCCTCGTCCCCGTCGTCCGGCTCCGCTCCGCCCGTGACGTCCACCTGCTCAACGGCCCGGACGGCGAACCGCTCGCCGAACTCAGCGTCGACGCGGTCCGGGCCGAACGCCTCCACGGAGGCAGCCGCAGCACCGCCTGGACCGAGATCGAGGTCGAACTCGCCGACGACGGCGACCCCGCCCTCCTCGACGTCGTCGAACGGCGACTGCGCAAGGCCGGGATACGGCCCTCCGCAGCCCCCTCCAAACTGTCCCGCGCCCTGGCCGAGACCTCCCCGAAGAGGAAACGGCAACGGGAACACGCCGCGCCCCCGCACACCGCGGGCGACCACGTCCTCGCCTACGTACGCCACCAGATCACCGCGATCGTCGCCCTCGACCCGGCCGTGCGCCGGGGCCTGCCCGACTCCGTGCACCGGATGCGGGTCGCCACCCGCAGGCTCCGCAGCGCGCTCCGCACCTACCGCAAGGTCCTCGACCGGACGGTCACCGACCCCGTCGGCGAGGAGCTGAAATGGCTCGCGGCGGAACTCGGCGTCGACCGCGACCAGGAGGTCCTCGACGCCCGCCTGCGCACCCGGCTCGACGGCCTGCCCCGCACCCTGGTCCTCGGCCCGGTCCGCGCCCGGCTGCGGATCTGGTCCACGGCCCGCCGCAGCGGCTCCCGCCGCCGTACCGTCGCGGTACTCGACGGCGCCCGCTACCTCACGCTCCTGCACACCCTGGACGCGCTCCTCGCCGACCCGCCCCTGCTGCCCGCCTCCGCCGACCCGCCCGGCAAGGCGCTCGCCCGCGCCGCGCACAAGGACCACAAACGCCTCGCCACCCGGCTCGCCCACGCCCTGGAACACCCGCCGGGCCCGGACCGCGACGCCGCCCTGCACGACGCCCGCAAGGCGGCGAAACGCGCACGCTACGCGGCGGAGGCGGCCCGCCCCGCCCTCGGCAGACCGGCCCGCAGAGCCGTCAAGCGGCTCAAGGCCGTCCAGGGCGTCCTCGGCGACCACCAGGACAGCGTGGTCGCCCGTGAGGCCCTGCGCGCCCTCGCCGTCCAGGCCCATGCGGCGGGGGAGTCCTCGTTCACCTGGGGACTGCTGTACGGGCAGGAGGAGGCGACGGCCGCGGCACGCGAGCGGGAACTGCCCGGGGTGTGGGCGCGCGCTTCCCGTGCGGAAATCCGGGCGGCGTCCGGAGGCTGAGCAGCGCGGTACGCTGGATGGTCACCCCTGCCAGCTCTCGAAAGTTCGCGATGTCTGTCGATTCGGTCTTCCCACAGCTCGAAGCTCTGCTCCCGCATGTGCAGAAGCCCATCCAGTACGTCGGCGGTGAGCTGAACTCCACCGTCAAACCGTGGGACGAATGCGACGTCCGCTGGGCCCTCATGTACCCCGATGCGTACGAGGTCGGACTGCCCAACCAGGGCGTCATGATCCTTTACGAGGTACTCAACGAGCGTCAGGGCGTCCTCGCCGAGCGCACCTACAGCGTCTGGCCGGACCTCGAAGCGCTGATGCGCGAGCACAAGGTGCCGCAGTTCACCGTGGACGGTCACCGCCCGGTCAAGGCGTTCGACGTCTTCGGGCTGAGCTTCTCCACCGAGCTCGGCTACACCAACATGCTCACCGCCCTGGACCTGGCCGGCATCCCGCTCTCCGCCAAGGACCGCGGCCTCGACGACCCGATCGTGCTCGCCGGCGGCCATGCCGCGTTCAACCCCGAGCCGATCGCGGAGTTCATCGACTGCGCGGTCATCGGCGACGGCGAACAGGCGGTCCTGGAGATCACCGAGATCGTCCGCGCCTGGAAGGCCGAAGGCCGCCCCGGCGGCCGCGAGGAGGTGCTGTTCCGCCTCGCGAAGACGGGTGGCGTCTACGTCCCCGGCTTCTACGACGTCGAATACCTCCCGGACGGCCGCATCGGCCGCATGGTGCCGAACAAGTCGGGCGTGCCGTGGCGCGTGTCCAAGCACACCGTCATGGACCTCGACGAGTGGCCCTACCCCAAGCAGCCCCTGGTCCCGCTCGCCGAGACGGTGCACGAGCGGATGTCCGTGGAGATCTTCCGCGGCTGCACCCGCGGCTGCCGTTTCTGCCAGGCCGGCATGATCACGCGCCCCGTTCGGGAGCGAAGCATCACCGGCATCGGCGACATGGTGGAGAAGGGGCTCAAGGCGACAGGCTTCGAGGAGGTGGGTCTGCTCTCGCTCTCCTCCGCGGACCACACCGAGATCGGTGAGATCGCCAAGGGCCTCGCAGACCGCTACACCGAGGACAAGATCGGCCTCTCGCTGCCCTCCACCCGCGTCGACGCGTTCAACGTGGACCTGGCCAACGAGCTGACCCGCAACGGCCGCCGCTCCGGTCTCACCTTCGCCCCCGAGGGCGGCTCCGAGCGCATGCGCAAGGTCATCAACAAGATGGTCTCGGAGGAGGACCTGATCCGTACGGTCTCCACCGCGTACGGCAACGGCTGGCGTCAGGTGAAGCTGTACTTCATGTGCGGCCTGCCCACCGAGACCGACGAGGACGTCCTCCAGATCGGCGACATGGCGGTCAAGGTCATCGCCAAGGGCCGCGAGGTCTCCGGACAGAACGACATCCGCTGCACCGTCTCCATCGGCGGTTTCGTGCCCAAGCCGCACACCCCGTTCCAGTGGGCCCCGCAGCTCAGCGCCGAGGAGACCGACGCCCGGCTGACCAAGCTCCGCGACAAGATCCGCGGCGACAAGAAGTACGGCCGTTCGATCGGCTTCCGCTACCACGACGGCAAGCCCGGCATCGTCGAGGGCCTGCTCTCCCGCGGTGACCGCCGCGTCGGCTCCGTCATCCGGGCCGTCTACGAGGCCGGCGGCCGCTTCGACGGCTGGCGCGAGTACTTCAGCTACGACCTGTGGATGAAGAGCGCCGAGAAGACGCTGCCCGACTTCGGTGTGGACGTCGACTGGTACACGACTCGCGAGCGGACCTACGAGGAGGTCCTGCCCTGGGACCACCTGGACTCCGGTCTCGACAAGGACTGGCTCTGGGAGGACTGGCAGGACTCGCTCGACGAGACCGAGGTCGAGGACTGCCGCTGGACGCCGTGCTTCGACTGTGGAGTTTGTCCCCAAATGGACACCAGTATCCAGATCGGCCCGACAGGAAAGAAGCTCCTGCCGCTGACGGTCGTGAAGTAGATCCGCTGACATGACACCGCCCGGCTCCTGCCGGGTGACATCTCGGTGACGAAGGCCCGGTCGGGGGAAACCCCCGGCCGGGCCTTCGCGTCCTGAGGTGCATGGAATACGGAAAGCACCAGGCACCCGCGCGGTACGAGAGCGGCGACGGCTGCCTCACCACGCTCGTCAGGATTCCGGTGAGGATCGTCGTCCTCGTCCTCGTCCTGCCGGTGCGGATGGTCTGGGACGCCCTGGTCGCGGGCGCTCGCGCTGCCGACCGGATTCTGCTGCGTCCGCTGGGACGGGCGCTGGTGTGGCTCTTCGAGGTCCTGGTCGCGATCCCGGCCCGTTGGCTGTACGCCCGGGTACTGACCCCGCTGGGACACGGGCTGCGGTGGCTGGCCGTGGCGGTGTTCGTGTGGCCGTGGGTCGCGCTGTGGCGGTATGGGGTGGTGCCCGTGGTGCGGTACGGGATCGTGGTGCCGCTCGTCCGGCTGTACGAGCAGGTGCTCACCCCGGTCGGGCACGGGTTGCGGTGGATCTGGCAGGCGCTGCTGCTTCCGGCCGGACGCGGCATCGCCACCGCCGTGAAGTGGCTGCTCACCGCCGTGTTCGTCATGCCGGTGGTCCTCCTGTGGCGCTACGTCCTCAAGCCACTCGGGCCGGCCGTCGCCTGGCTGGCGGAACACCTGATCGTGCTGCCGCTGGTGTGGACGTACCGGGAACTGCTCACCCCGCTGGGCCACTGCATCGCCTGGCTCCTCGATCTGCTGGTCCGTGGTGTCGAGGCCGGCTGCCGGGGGCTGTGGGCCGCCGTCAGGTGGCTGGTCACGGTGCTTCTCGTCAGCCCGGTGGTCTGGGTGTACCGGCGGATCCTGGCCCCCGTCGGGCGGGAGATCGCCGCCGCGTTCGGCGTGGCCTGGCGGGTCGCCGGATTCATCTCGCGGGCCGTGGGCCGGGCGCTGGCCTGGCTGGCGTGGCATCTGGTCGGGGCGCCGGTGGCCTGGGCCTACCGCACGGTGTGCACCCCGGTCGGGCACTTCCTGCGCGACGCCGTGCTCGCCCCCGCCGGGCGCGCCGCCCTCGCGGTGGGCCGGACGGCCCGGCAGACACTGCGCACGGCCCGCGAGACCGTCCGGCAGACCGGGCGCGACGCGTGGCGGGCGCTGGTCGGCGGGGGGCGCGAACCCGAGCCCCGGGAACCGGGAAGCCTGTCTGCGCGTACTCTGGGTAGTACAACGACTGTGCCCAGTGCGGCGCCCGAACCAGAGATCTCCCTGCGGAAAGAGAAAACCGTTCAGCAGGGGTGAGCCGGACCGGACACCCCGGGGCCACCCGTATTTCGAGGGCGGCGTTCCACCGCGTCCGCTCCGCACCGAGGAGAAGAACCACTGGGCAAGCGACAGCCCGAAGGCCCGCCGCCCGCACCGGCAGTGCAGCGCATCCGACTGCGCTACACCAAGCGCGGCCGCCTCCGGTTCACCAGTCACCGAGACTTCCAGCGTGCCTTCGAGCGGGCGCTGCGCCGCTCCGAGGTGCCCATGGCCTACTCGGCGGGCTTCACCCCGCACCCCAAGGTGTCGTACGCCAACGCCGCACCCACCGGCACGGGCAGCGAGGCCGAGTTCCTGGAGATCGCCCTCACCGAGGCCCGTGATCCGGGCACGCTGCGCGAGCTCCTCAACGACTCGCTGCCGGACGGTCTCGACATCACCGACGCCGTCGAGGCCCGCACCTCGGGCCTCGCCGACCGGCTCACCGCCTCCATCTGGGAGATGCGGCTGAACGGGGTCGCCGTGGAGGACGCCGAGAAGGCCGTCGCCGCGTTCAACGCGGCGGAGAGCGTCGAGGTCGAGCGCCGTACGAAGAACGGCGTCCGGAGCTTCGACGCCCGCTCCGCGGTCGTCGACCTGCAGGCTCTTGATCATCAGCCTGATAGGCCCGGGGACAAGGCCTGTGCGATACTGCGGCTGGTTGTTCGGCACGTGACACCTGCCGTTCGGCCTGACGACGTCCTGTCCGGTCTCCGCGTTGTGGCCGACCTGGCGCCGCCGGTCCCCGCAGCGGTGACCAGGCTGGCGCAGGGGCTCTTCGACGAGGAGTCCGGCACGGTGACCGACCCGCTCGCGCCTGACCGCGAGGCAGCCCCGGCCGCTCCATCCACGGCCGCCGGGACCACCGCCGCGACAGCGCCCGAGGGTGCAGGTTCCGCGTAAGGCGGTCGTTGTAGCGCAGCCCTCGGACTCGGGAGCCACCTGGGCCGGGCCGCGCGCTGACCCATAAGACTTTCGCCAGGCCGTGCGCACAACGTGTACGGAACCGGCGAGCCAGACATTCAGTTCCCGTGCGGCGCCCGCGCCCCGGACGGCGGTACCGCGTACACCATGCGGACCGTGCCGGACCGGAATCAGGCGCGGCGCCCGGGAGCCCGACGGGAGAACCGCCCGCATGCCTCAGCCCACCGAACCCGGCACGACCGGGAACGCAGAAGACAACAACACCCCCGGGGACAAGCTGCCGCCGCGCCGTAGGCGCCGCGCGGCATCCCGCCCGGCGGGCCCGCCGACGGCGGGCGCACAGGCCGGAGCCGAGGCGTCGGCCATACCGGCCGTTGACGCCGGAGTGTCGGAAGCCAGCACCGAGAACACCACCGAGGCCGAGGCCGCGCCGCCCGTTCGTGCGCGCCGCCGGGCCGTCCGTAAGGCGACCGCCCCTGCCGGTGCGCCGCAGGCCGCCGAGGCCGTAGAGGTCGTGGAGCCGGTTGTCGCGGTCGCGGCTCCGGCCGAGGAGGAAGCCGTGGAGCCGGTCGAGGCGCCGCGTGCGCGCCGTCGCGCGTCCCGCAAGGCGACCGCCCCGGCGGGTGCGCCGCAGGCCGCCGAGGTCGTGGAGCCGGTTGTCGCCGCTGCCGCACCGGTCGAGGAAGAGGTCGTGGAACCGGTCGAGACGCCGGCGCCGCGTGCGCGTCGTCGCGCCGTCCGCAAGGCGACCGCCCCCGCCGGTGCGCCGCAGGCCGCCGAGGTGGCCGAGATCGTCGAGGAGGCCGTCGCGGCCGAGGCCGCCGTGGCCGAGCCCGTCGTCGCAGAGGCGCCGCGTGGCCGTACCCGGCGCCGGGCCTCCGCCCCCGCCGGTGCGCCGCAGGCCGCCCGGACCGAAGACGCCGCCGAGCCGGTTGTCGCCGCTGCCGCGCCGGTCGAGGAAGAGGCCGCAGAGCCGGTCGAGGCCCCGCGCGGCCGTCGTCGCGCGTCCCGCAAGGCGACCTCTCCCGCGGGTGCCCCGCAGGTCACGGAGGCCGCCGAGGAGCGCACCGAGATCCAGACGGGCGAGAGCCTGCCCGAGGCAGCCGTGGAGGAGCTGGCCGCCGAGACCGCCGAGGTCGAGGAGGCCGCCCCGCGCGGCCGTCAGCGCCGCCGGGCCACCGCCGCCGCCGGCCGGCCCGAGTTCACCGGCAAGGTCGAGGAGCCCGCGCGCAAGAGCCGCCGGGCGACGCGCCCCGCCGTCGCCGTGTTCCAGGCGCCGGTCTTCGCCGAGCCGATGTTCCAGACCCCGGAGACCGCGGCGGCCGCAGCCGCCGCCCAGCCCCCCGTCGCGCACGACGAGGAGCCCGAGGACGAGATCGTGACGGTGGAGGAGCAGGCCACCGCCCCCGCCGAGCCGGAGGCCCCCGCCGAGGCCGCGCCGCAGGGCGGCTCGCGCCGCCGTCGCCGCCGCCGCGGTGAGGCTGCCGAGGCCGAGCCCGCCGCCGCGCCCGCCCCGGCCGCCGCTCCGGCCCAGGAGCAGACCGAGGACGAGCACGAGCACGAGCCTTCGAACGAGAGCGACGCCGAGCAGGACGGGGAGGAGACCGACGAGTACGGCGACCGCCCGTCGCGCCGTCGCCGTCGTGGTGGCCGTCGCCGCCGTCGTGGTGAGTCCGCCGAGGACGACGCCGCCGAGCAGCACGCGGACGACGCCGCCGAGCGTTCCGACGACGAGCAGACGCGTGCCCAGGAGTCCGAGGACGAGGGCGACGACGAGCAGGACGACAACGACTCCGGTGCCTCCGGATCGAGCAGCAGCCGGCGCCGGCGCCGGCGCCGCCGTCGCAGCGGTGACTCCGCGTCCGACGCCGAGAACGGCACGGACGACCCGGAGCGCACGGTCGTCAAGGTCCGGGAGCCGCGCAAGAAGGAAGAGCGCGAGCCCGGCACCGGCTTCGACGAGGTCCAGTCCATCAAGGGCTCGACCCGTATGGAGGCGAAGAAGCAGCGCCGCCGCGAGGGTCGCGAGCAGGGCCGCCGGCGGGTTCCGATCATCACCGAGGCGGAGTTCCTCGCCCGTCGCGAGGCCGTCGAGCGGGTCATGGTCGTCCGCCAGAACGGCGAGCGCACCCAGATCGGCGTCCTTGAGGACAACGTGCTCGTCGAGCACTACGTCAACAAGGAGCAGGCCACCAGCTACGTCGGCAACGTCTACCTGGGCAAGGTCCAGAACGTCCTGCCGTCCATGGAGGCCGCCTTCGTCGACATCGGCAAGGGCCGCAACGCCGTCCTGTACGCCGGTGAGGTCAACTTCGAGGCGCTCGGCATGGCCCACGGGCCGCGCCGTATCGAGACCGCGCTCAAGTCCGGCCAGTCCGTTCTCGTCCAGGTGACGAAGGACCCGATCGGCCACAAGGGCGCCCGCCTGACCAGCCAGGTCTCGCTGCCCGGCCGCTACCTGGTCTACGTGCCCGAGGGCTCGATGACCGGGATCAGCCGCAAGCTGCCCGACACCGAGCGCGCCCGGCTCAAGACCATCCTCAAGAAGATCGTCCCCGAGGACGCGGGCGTCATCGTCCGTACCGCCGCGGAGGGCGCGAGCGAGGACGAGCTGCGCCGCGACGTCGAGCGGCTGCAGCAGCAGTGGGAGGACATCCAGAAGAAGTCGAAGAGCAGCGGCAGCTCCAACGCGCCGACGCTGCTCTACGGCGAGCCGGACATGACCGTCCGGGTCGTCCGCGACATCTTCAACGAGGACTTCTCCAAGGTCATCGTCAGCGGTGACGAGGCGTGGGACACCATCTACGGCTACGTCTCGCACGTGGCGCCCGACCTGACGGACCGGCTGTCGCGGTGGACCTCCGAGGTCGACATCTTCGCGACGTACCGGATCGACGAGCAGCTCATGAAGGCGCTGGACCGCAAGGTCTACCTGCCGAGCGGCGGCTCGCTGGTGATCGACAAGACCGAGGCGATGGTCGTCGTCGACGTCAACACCGGCAAGTTCACCGGGCAGGGCGGCAACCTCGAGGAGACCGTCACCAAGAACAACCTGGAGGCGGCCGAGGAGATCGTGCGTCAGCTGCGGCTGCGCGACCTCGGTGGCATCGTCGTCGTCGACTTCATCGACATGGTGCTGGAGTCCAACCGGGACCTGGTGCTGCGGCGTCTGCTGGAGTGCCTGGGACGCGACCGTACGAAGCACCAGGTCGCCGAGGTCACCTCGCTGGGCCTGGTCCAGATGACCCGCAAGCGGGTCGGCCAGGGTCTGCTGGAGTCCTTCTCCGAGACCTGTGTCCACTGCAACGGGCGCGGCGTGATCGTGCACATGGAGCAGCCCACCTCGGTGGGTGGCGGCGGCGGCAACGGCAAGCGTTCCAAGAAGCGCCGTGGCGGTTCGGGCCAGGAGCACGACCACGACCACGACCACGAGCACGTCTCCGAGACGGACACCGACGTCGAGACCGAGGCCGAGGTGGCTGCGGAGGTGGCCGCTCCGCTGGCGCTTCCCGAGCCGGAGTTCGTCCCGGACGAGGAGCTGTACAGCAGCCCGGCCGAGGCCGAGGCGGCAGCAGGGCGCGGCCGTGGCCGTCGCCGGGCGACCCGTAAGGCGACGGCCCCGGCCGGCGCCCCGCGGGCCGCGTCCGCCCCGGCCCCGGTGGCCGAGCCGGTCGTGGCACCGGAGCCCGTGGTGGAGCCGGAGCCGGTCGTGGCCCCGGAGCCGGTGGCCGAGACCCCGGTTGCCGAGGTTCCGGCCGAGGCGCCGCAGGGCCGTACGCGCCGTCGGGCGACCCGTAAGGCGACCGCCCCGGCGGGTTCGCCCGCTCCGGCCGCAGAGCCGGTCGTGGTCCCCGTCGCCGAGGAGCCGGTGTCCGACGCCGACCCGGTTGCCGCGGAGGACCCGGTCGTCGAGGCGCCGCCCGCCGAGGCCCCTGCCGAGGAGCCGGCCGCACCGCCGCGTGCCCGGCGCCGGGCGACCCGTAAGGCCACCGCGCCCGCGGGTTCCCCCGCAGGTGCCGAGGACGCCGCGGTCGTCGTGGTGACGGGCGCCGAGCCGGCCGCCGAGCCGGAGTCCGCCACCGAGGCGGAGGCCGAGCCGGCACCGGCCAAGAAGGCGGCCCGCAAGACCGCGAAGAAGGTCACGGCCAAGAAGGCGGCCGTGAAGAAGACGGCGGCCAAGAAGACCGTCGCGAAGAAGACGACGGCCAAGAAGGCGGCGGCGAAGAAGACGGTGGCGGCTGAGCAGTCGTCGTCCGCCGTCACGGCTTCGACCGACGAGGTCTGACCTCTTCGCACCGCGCGTTGACGCAGTCAGGCCGGTCCCTCCACGGGGCCGGCCTGCTGCGTTCCGGCACCGGTCGCGCCCGCCTCCGCGCGGCGCCCCGGGCCATCCGCACCATGGACCCAGGAGAACCCTCATGATCGGCATGATTCTGGCGGCCGGCGCAGGCCGACGCCTGCGCCCCTACACCGACACGCTGCCCAAGGCCCTGGTGCCGGTGGGCCCCGAGGGGGACGAGGAGAGCCTGACCGTCGTCGACCTGACCCTGGGCAACTTCGCCGAGGTCGGTCTGACCGATGTGGCGATCATCGTGGGCTACCGCAAGGAAGCCCTGTACGAGCGCAAGGCAGCCCTTGAGGCGAAGTACGGCGTCACGCTCACGCTGATCGACAACGACAAGGCCGAGGAGTGGAACAACGCCTACTCCCTCTGGTGCGGCCGTGACGCCCTCAAGGACGGCGTGATCCTCGCCAACGGCGACACCGTGCACCCCGTCTCCGTCGAGAAGACGCTGCTCGCCGCACGCGGCGAGGGCAAGAAGATCATCCTCGCCCTCGACACGGTGAAGCAGCTCGCCGACGAGGAGATGAAGGTCGTCGTCGACCCCGAGCGGGGTGTTCGGCGGATCACGAAGCTGATGGACCCGGCCGAGGCCACCGGCGAGTACATCGGCGTCACCCTCATCGAGGGCGATGCGGCCGAGGAGCTGGCCGACGCGCTGAGGACGACGTATCTGCGCGACCCGGACCTCTACTACGAGGACGGCTACCAGGAGCTCGTCAACCGCGGCTTCAAGGTCGACGTGGAGCCGATCGGCGACATCAAGTGGGTCGAGATCGACAACCACGAGGACCTGGCCAAGGGCAGGAAGATCGCGTGCCAGTACTGACCCGGCTGATCCCCGCACCGGTCGTCGTCGACATCCGGGCCGGCGCGCTGGCCGATCTGGCGGCCGTCCTCGCGGATCAGCGGATCTCCGGCTCGGGGAAGCTGGCGATCGCGATCAGCGGGGGTTCCGGCCGGGCGCTGCGGGAGCGGCTCTCGGACAGCCTGCCGGGTGCGTCCTGGTTCGAGGTGGGCGGCGGAACGCTGGACGACGCCGTCAAGCTCGCGGAGGCCATGAAGTCCGGCCGGTACGACGCCGTCGTCGGCCTCGGTGGCGGCAAGATCATCGACTGTGCGAAGTTCGCCGCGGCGCGCGTCGGGCTGCCGCTGGTCGCCGTGGCGACGAACCTGTCCCACGACGGTCTGTGCTCACCGGTGGCCACGCTGGACAACGACGCGGGGCGCGGCTCGTACGGTGTCCCGAACCCGATCGCCGTCGTCATCGACCTCGACATCATCCGTGAGGCACCGGTCCGTTTCGTGCGGTCCGGGATCGGTGACGCGCTCTCGAACATCTCCGCGGTGGCGGACTGGGAGCTCGCCCACCGGGTCAACGGCGAGGACATGGACGGACTGGCCGCCGCGATGGCCCGGCAGGCCGGTGAGGCCGTGCTGCGCCACCCCGGGGCTGTCGGGGACGACGGCTTCCTCCAGGTGCTGGCCGAGGGGCTGGTGCTGACCGGCATCTCGATGTCCGTGTCGGGGGACAGCCGTCCCGCCTCCGGCGCCTGCCACGAGATCAACCACGCCTTCGACCTGCTCTTTCCCAAGCGTGCGGCGAGCCACGGTGAGCAGTGCGGTCTGGGTGCGGCGTTCGCGATGCACCTGCGCGGAGCGCACCAGGAGTCCGTACGGATGGCCGAGACGCTGCGGCGCCACGGTCTGCCGGTCACCGCGGAGGAGATCGGGTTCAGCGCGGACGAGTTCGTCTCGGTGGTCGGTTTCGCACCCCGGACCCGGCCGGGCCGCTACACGATCCTGGAGCATCTGGACCTGTCCCCGGACGGGATCCGGGACGCCTACGCCGACTACGTCAGAGCCGCCGGTTCCTGAAGCCGGGGCCGGGAACGGGGCCCGGTTTGACCGGGCTGTACCGGTCCCCGTAATCTTGACCGTCGGCGTTTGTTTCGCCACACCTCTGAGCACTCACCTCCCGCTCGTTCGGGAGAGGCCGCTCGTCCAATCCGGATCATCACGGGTCCCCGGACCCGTGTGAGCAGCTGGCTTCAGAGGTTTTCGCTTCGAGTGAGAGTGAGATCCGCGTGTACGCCATCGTGCGCAGCGGTGGTCGCCAGCACAAGGTTGCTGTCGGCGACATCGTTGAGGTTGACAAGATTCCCACCGCCAATGTTGGCGACACGGTAGAGCTCTCTACCCTGCTCGTTGTCGACGGCGACGCTGTGACCAGCGACCCGTGGGTGCTGGACGGCATCAAGGTCCAGGCCGAGATTGTGGACCACCACAAGGGCGCGAAGATCGACATCCTTCGCTACAAGAACAAGACCGGCTACCGCCGTCGCCAGGGTCACCGCCAGCAGTACACGGCGATCAAGGTCACCGGTATCCCCGCGGCTGCGAAGTAAGGGACTGAGAACACATGGCACACAAGAAGGGCGCATCGTCCACCCGGAACGGGCGCGATTCCAATGCTCAGCGGCTCGGCGTGAAGCGCTTCGGCGGTCAGGCCGTCAACGCCGGTGAGATCCTGGTCCGCCAGCGCGGCACCCACTTCCACCCGGGCACGGGCGTCGGCCGTGGCGGCGACGACACGCTGTTCGCCCTCGCCGCCGGTGCGGTCGAGTTCGGCACGCACCGTGGCCGCAAGGTCGTGAACATCGTTCCGATCGCCGGCTGATTTTCGGCGCTCGTCGAGCGGTATGACGTGGAGGCGGACCTCACTTCCTGTTACGGGAAGTGGGTCCGCCTTTCGCGTGTTGCTCCTACAGGAGCGCGAGCTTTCGCGTGGTGCTCCGAGCGGGAGCACGAGCGAGATATTTCTGCACGTATGTAACTGGAGGTTCCAACCATGACCACCTTCGTGGACCGCGTCGAGCTGCATGCCGCCGCGGGTAACGGGGGCCACGGCTGCGCCTCCGTTCACCGTGAGAAGTTCAAGCCGCTCGGCGGCCCGGACGGCGGCAACGGCGGCCGTGGCGGTGATGTGACCCTGATCGTCGATCAGGCCGTCACCACGCTCCTCGACTATCACCACCACCCTCACCGCAAGGCCACCAACGGCCAGCCCGGTGCCGGTGACAACCGCACCGGCAAGGAGGGCCAGGACCTGATCCTGCCCGTGCCGGACGGCACCGTCGTGCTCGACACGGACGGCAATGTGCTCGCCGACCTGGTCGGCCAGGGCACCATGTTCGTCGCCGGCCAGGGCGGCCGCGGCGGCCTCGGCAACGGCGCACTGGCCTCCGCCCGGCGCAAGGCCCCCGGCTTCGCGCTCCTCGGCGAGCCCGGTGAGAGCCGGGACATCGTCCTGGAGCTCAAGACCGTCGCCGACGTGGCTCTGGTGGGTTACCCGAGCGCCGGCAAGTCCTCGCTGATCTCGGTCCTGTCGGCTGCCAAGCCGAAGATCGCCGACTACCCGTTCACGACCCTCGTCCCGAACCTGGGCGTGGTCACCGCGGGCAGCACCGTCTACACCATCGCCGACGTCCCGGGCCTGATCCCGGGCGCCAGCCAGGGCAAGGGCCTCGGCCTGGAGTTCCTGCGGCACGTCGAGCGCTGCTCGGTGCTCGTGCACGTGCTGGACACGGCGACGCTGGAGTCCGACCGTGACCCGCTCTCCGACCTCGACATGATCGAGGAGGAGCTGAAGCTTTACGGGGGTCTGGAGGACCGGCCCCGCATCGTCGTCCTCAACAAGATCGACATCCCGGACGGCCAGGACCTCGCGGAGATGATCCGCCCGGACCTGGAGGCCCGCGGCTACCGCGTCTTCGAGGTGTCGGCGGTCGCCCGTACCGGCCTCAAGGAGCTCTCCTTCGCGCTGGCCGGTGTCATCGCCGAGGCGCGTGCCGCCAAGCCGGTGGAGGAGGCGACCCGTATCGTCATCCGCCCCAAGGCGGTCGACGACGCCGGGTTCACCGTGGTGCTGGAGGACGACGGCATCTACCGGGTGCGCGGCGAGAAGCCGGAGCGCTGGGTGCGTCAGACCGACTTCAACAACGACGAGGCCGTGGGCTACCTGGCCGACCGGCTGAACCGGCTCGGTGTCGAGGACGCGCTGCGCAAGGCCGGTGCCCGGGCGGGCGACGGCGTGGCCATCGGTGCCGAGGACAACGCCGTGGTCTTCGACTGGGAGCCGACGGTGACCGCCGGTGCGGAGATGCTCGGCCGCCGTGGTGAGGACCACCGTCTGGAGGAGCCGCGTCCGGCCGCTCAGCGCCGTCGCGACCGCGAGGACGAGCGCGACGACGTCAGCAAGGAGTACCAGGAGTTCGACCCCTTCGCGTAGGGATCGGGGCTTGTCGAAAGCCGGGCACGGCCGGATCCTCCGGCCGTGCCCGGCTTTTTCGTGGACTCGTTACTCGCGTTCGTCGGTGAGTTCCTTCGCCTTCTCCAGCATGCGGTCCACCACCCGGCCCGAGGCGTGGCCGTCGTCCAGGTCGCAGAAGAGCCGGTGGAACCGCTCGTAGCGCTCCTCGTGGGCGGCCGCCACCTCGTCGATGTTGCGGATCGCGCCGATCAGCTCCTCGGACGTGCTGATCAGCGGGCCGGGCGCGTCGTTCTCGAAGTCGAAGTAGAAGCCGCGCAGTTGGTCCCGGTAGTGCTCCAGGTCGTAGGTGAAGAAGAGCATCGGCCGCCTGAGATGCGCGTAGTCGAACATCACGGACGAGTAGTCCGTGATCATGACGTCGGCGACGAGGTAGAGATCGGCGATGTCGGGGTACTCGGACACGTCGAAGACGAATCCGTTCCCTGCCCCGGGGATGCTGTCCACCACGTTGGAATGGCGGCGGATCAGCAGGATGTGATCGTCACCGAGATGCTCCCGCGCCTGTTCGATGTCCAGTCGCAGATCGAACTTGAACTGCCCCTGCCGATGCGCCAGGTCGTCGCGCCAGGTGGGGGCGTAGAGCACGATCTTCTTGCCGTCCGGCAGCCCGATGCGCGCCTTGATCTCCTTGGCCCGTGCCTGGAGGTCGGGTGCGTAGAGGTAGTCGTTGCGCGGATAGCCGGTCTCGACGATCTCGCCGGCGTACCCCATGGCCCGCTTGAGGATCGGGGTGCTGAACCGGTTGGAGGACACCAGCATGTTCCAGTTGAGGGACTCCTGCTGGAGCTGGGCGTGGTACTGCGGATTGAACTTCGGCGCGTCGATGTCCAGGCCGATCTTCTTCAGCATGGTGCCGTGCCAGGTCTGGACGATGACCTGGCCCGGGCGGCGCTCGATCCAGTGCGGGAGATGCGCGTTGGTCACGATGTACCGGCAGCGGGCCAGCGCGTCGTACCACTCGGTTCCCCAGAAGCGCACCTTCTCGGCTGTCGGCGGCAGGTCCACCTGTCCGTCCCTGACCAGCCACAGGTGCTGGACATCCGCGTTGCGCCGGAGCAGCTCCTCGTGGATGGCGCGAGGGCTGTCGGAGTACTGCTTGCCGTTGTAGCTGATGTACAGCACGGCGTCGCGCAGCGGCTTCTCGCGGCCGGCCTCGTACACCTCGCGGTGCAGCCTGTCCTGCCGGTAGCGGCCGCGTTCGAGGATGGTCAGATCGGAGGGGCACTGCAGCTGGGGGAAGTCGTGCCAGCGGGATTCGAAGTGGTACTCCCGGCCTGCGTGTTCGCCCGATACCGGAAAGTCCGGCACTGCGAGCCGGTCGATGACGAACGGGACGTCGGGGCTGCCGTCCCCCGGCCGAAGGTAGAAGTTCCACCGGCCGCTCTTCAGCGGCCGGGGGCCGTTGGGGCCTGCCATGGCCGAGGGCGTGAACCTGGCGACGAACGTACCGTCCGGGAGCACCTCGAGCGGCACGGTCTTCTCGTCGAAGAAGTCACGGGCCTTGATGAGGAAGGAAGGATCGCTCAGATCGGCCGGCGTGGAACCGCGGACGGTGTACTCGCCCTCGGTCATCCGCACCGCGGTCATCCTGGCCTGGACCGGGCGTCCGGAGAACTTCAGATAGCCGTTGTTTCCCGCGATCAGCGCGAGCTCGTTCCGCTCGGCGGCCTGGGCGAGGGTGGCGGGGAGCCGGATCTGGCGGTCGGCGAGTCCGTCGCGGACCACGGTGCCGAAGCGGCGCTCCGTTCCGTCGGGGGCGGTGGCGACGAGCTCGGTGCTCCAGTTGCGCCGGGAGGCCAGGGCCGGATTGGCGCCCTCCGTGGCCGTTGTCCCGTCGGCCATGTCCTGGTGCTCGGGCAGCAGCGCGACGTCCTTGAGCGGCACCAGGACCCGGAAGGAGGCGCGGCCGTCCGGACCGGGCTCCAGGACGGTGGGGTAGGAGATGACCTCCCCGCTCTTACGGTTGGAGACTTCCAGGCTCACCGACTCGCCCGCCGTCAGCGGGACGCGGATCTCGCCCTCGATCTCCACGCTCTCGTCCACGGCGCGGTGATCGGTGATCAGGGCGCGTACCCGCTCGACACGCAGCTTCAGGGCGCCCGTGGAGGTGTTGGGGAGCAGCCGGAAGTTCTCGTCCAGCCACTGGTACGGCGCGTGGTTGGCCGCACCCGCTCCGCTCGCGTGCACGGCACGCTTGCGGACCAGTCCCGCGGAGGCGATGCCCAGGCCGACGTGCCAGGTGCCCTCCACCCACTGGCCGCCCTTGCAGAGCTTTGCGGGGTCGAACAGCAGCTCCCAGCCCGCCCAGTCGTAGTTGTTCTCCTTCCGGGAGGACAGTGCGGTGCACTCCGGGCTGTAGACGTTGTGCAGGGGCAGCACCGTACGCCGTCGCGAGCCGTGCTTCTTGAGCGCCAGGACCTTGACGGCGCTGTGCTTCGTCGACTGGTCGATCCGGTCGATCCACGCGTGGCCGGACAGCCGCAGCTTGCCGTTCTCCCAGCTGACCTTCTGGAGCGGAGCACGGGGCGTGAGGTCGGGGTCGATCCGTCGAGCCCGTTTCGGTATCAGGCCGGCACTGTGGTCCAGGGCGGAGAAGCTTGCGTACTTCCGAACCCGCCCCTCGATCTCGATCGGGTCGCCGCGCCGCTCGGAGTTGATCAGCTCGACCAGCTCGGTCATGGCGTGCTTGCGTACCAGCAGCCATTTGACCCGCTGGGTGGCGGTCAGCTCCATGACCACCTGCGGATCCACCTGGTTCAGGAACTGGTTGATGACCCGCAGGAACTCGGCACGGAACTCTTCGTCCCCGTCGGGAAGCACATTGAGGAAGATCCGCAGATCGCCCTTGAGGACGGTGCGGTCGTACTCGCGCTTCAGCGTCGCGGCCTCTTCCCCGGGCTGCCTGCCGAAGAAGCGGCTCACCGACTCCACCGCGGCCGAACGGTCGCGTACGGCCTTCGGCTCGGTCCTGCGCTGGGTGATGGACGGGGTGCCCTCGCCCTCGCGCAGCCGCCAGTAGTACGTGGGAGTGCTGATGATGTCGACGGCCTCGGCCAGGAACTGGGCGGGCACGATGACCGGGACGTCCTCGTAGAGCACCCCTTCGGGGAAGGCCAGCCTGTGCTTCTCCCAGAACGAGCGCCGGAAGACCTTGTTACAGGCGATCTTGTCGTTGAGGAGCTTCCTGTTCACGGACACATGGGTCCGCTGGACGGCGCCGCCGGCGAGGATGCGGTGCATCGGTGACTGCCACACCTTGGTCCTGTTGATGTGCAGCACGTTGCCCGTGATGAAGTCCGAACCGCTCTCGTCCAGGCTTGCCAGCATGAGGCGGTAGGCGTCCGGCGGAATCATGTCGTCGCTGTCGACGAACGCGACGAACTCGCTCTCGGGCCCGAGCAGTCCGAGCCCCGTGTTCCGTGCGGCACCGAGGCCGGCGTTCTCCTTGTTGACCAGCCGGAACCGCGGGTCGCGGGCCTCGTACGCGGCAGCGATGGCGGCCGAATTGTCGGGGGACCCGTCGTTCACCATGATGACTTCGAGGTCCTTGAGGGTCTGCGCGGCCAGTGAGTCCAGACAGGCGGGCAGATACTGCTCCACGCTGTAGATCGGCACGATGACGCTGAGACGAGGGGCCATGGCTGCGGTTTCCTTTCGGGTCAGACCCGCTCGAACAGCTCGAGCGCCTGGGCCGGTGTGGGTGCCGGCACGCGGTCGGCGAGCGGTACGACGGGAAGGAGGTTCTCCTCGCCCAGGAAGACTCTGCGGACGACACGCTCCGAGGCCCGGCCGTCGTCGAAGTCGCAGAAGCGCTCCCGGAACGCGCTGCGCAGCGCGGCGGACGCCGGGCTCTGCCACTCGCCGGACCGAAGGATCTCGGTGAGCTGCGCCTGAGTGGTGGCGACGGCGCCGGGGGGCTCGGCCGGCAGGTCGAAGTAGCTGCCGCGGACGACCTTGTACGTGTCCCAGTCGTCGGCGAAGATCACGATCGGCCGGTCCAGGTTGGCGTAGTCGAACATCGCCGAGGAGTAGTCGGTGATCAGGGCGTCGGCCGCGAGGTAGAGCTGCTCCACGTTCTGGTGGGCGGAGACGTCGATCACCCGGCCGCTGGCCTGGAGCTCGGCGAGGCGGCCGGTGGCCCGGTAGAAGTAGTGGCCCCGGACCAGCAGTGTGACGTCGGGGCCGAGCTCTTCGGCCAGCGCTTCGAGGTCGATCCGCGGGGTGAATTCCTTCTGGTATTCACGGTGGGTCGGCATATAGAGAAAGATCTTGGAGCCGTTCGCCGCGCCGAGTTCGCGACGGGCGCGCGCGACCTCCTCGGCTCCGGCGTTGACCAGTACGTCGTTGCGCGGATAGCCGGTCTCCAGCGAGGTGTAGGAGCACGGATAGACCCGCTCCCACACCGAGGTGGAGAAGTTGTTGGACGAAAGGCTGTAGTCCCAGCGGTCGCACCGCCGCAACAGGTCCGCCATCTTCATGCTCGTGGAGGCCGGGTAGTCGGCCTGGTCGAGCCCCATCGTCTTCAGCGGGGTGCCGTGGTGGGTCTGCAGATGGATCTGGCCCTCGCGCTTGACCAGCGCGTCCGCGAAGTTCACGTTGTTGACGAAGTACTTCCCGCGGGCCAGCACCGTCCAGTACTCGCGGGAGCCGACGACGGCCACCTCGACGCCCTTGGGCACCCGGCTCACGTGCTCCGCGCGTACCAACCAGACCCGGCGGATGTGCGGGGCCAGCCGGGCCAGTTCGGCATCGATGGCCGCGGGGCTGCACGCGTAGCCCCGGCTCCAGTAGGCGGAGAAGACCGCGAGGTTCTCCTCGACCGGCAGCCGCAGCTGGGACCGGTAGAACATCTGCATCGCGGTCCGCTTGGCCCGGTTGACGCCCTCGCCGGTGCGCGCCCGTGCCCGGTTGCGCACCCGGTTCGCCCGGGTGACAGCCGTCAGGGCCAGATAGGCATCCTTTCCGAGCAGCGCGTACTTGCAACCGCGGCCACCGCCCGGACGCTCGAATCCTTCCGGCAGCCGTCGGTTGTAGTCGGCGGCCGCCCGGTGGAAGAAGTCGGACCGCGCATTCTTGGGGAGGCGGCCCGGCTTTTCCAGCACGGTGAGATAGTGGTCGACCATTTTTCCGAAAAGTGCGGGGCGCCAGGAATCGTGTTCCGGATGTTCGTCCAGATAGGCGAATACGCGGTCGTACTGGGCGAATACGTCGAAATGCTTGCGGCTGACCGTGCGAAGGATGTTTCCGCCCTCGCGTCGCTGGCGGTAGAGCACGCAGGTGCGGTCGAGCAACGCGATGCGTTCCGCCGCGACCAGGGTGGTGTAGGTCCAGGGGGCGTCCTCGTAGTACCCGGCCGGGAACCGGAACCCGTGTGTCTCGACGAAATCGCGGCGGTAGGCCTTGTTCCAGACGATCTGCAGCAGGTCGAGCAGCTCGGGCCGCTCCGAAAGGGGGAAGACGGCGGGCTCGCCGCGGCCGAGGAGGTCGGCTCGCCGGTTGGGCAGCAGTCGGCCGTCCCAGTAGCTGCGCATGTAGTCGTAGATCAGGATCTCGGGGTCGTCCGTCGCGTCGAGGCGCTCGGCGATGGCACCGAGCGAGCCGGGCGTCAGCGTGTCGTCGCTGTCGAGGAAGATCAGGTAGTCGCCGGCCGCCTGCTCGATTCCGGCATTACGGGCGTGTCCCAGCCCCACGTTCTCGCTGAGGTGGAGGACCCGGACCCGCGTGTCACGCGCCGCGTACTCGTCGAGGATGGCGCCGGAGCCGTCCGGCGAGCAGTCGTCCACAGCGATGACTTCGAAGTCGGTGAAGTCCTGTCGCAGTACCGAGTCGAGGCACTCCCGAACATACCCCTGCACGTTGTACGCAGGCACGATGAGTGTCAGTCGAGGCATCCTTCACCAGTCCAGAGATCCGTTTGCGGGGTCCGTGCGAAGGCGCGATTCGCATTGCGGAATCATGGGGGGAGCACCTGAACACCTGAACAGCGTAATTGATTGACATCCGACTGCCGTGGCCTCGTGTTCGCCTCGGCTTCATATCGAACGATAATACTGATCCTATTTTTTTGTCCGATTCGATTTACGTACACGTAGAGTGAACCTTTAGGTAGAGCCACGTGCAGAGGGAGAGACGCACAGAATGACTTGGATGGTTACGGGTGGGGCCGGATACATCGGTGCGCACGTCGTACGGGCGATGCTTGCCGGAGGTCTGCAGGTGGTCGTGTACGACGACCTGTCGACGGGAAACGCCGGGAACGTGCCCGACGGGGTGCCCCTGATCACCGGCAGCGTGCTGGACCGGCAGGCCCTGGACGCGGCGATCCGTGACCATGCCGTGGCGGGCGTGGTGCATGTCGCGGGGAAGAAGCAGGTCGGCGAGTCCGTCCAGCGCCCCCTCCACTACTACCGGGAGAACGTGACCGGCCTGGAGGTGCTGCTGGAGAGCATGGTCGCGGCCGGAGTCGACCGCCTGGTGTTCTCCTCGTCGGCCGCCGTCTACGGCATGCCCGACGTCGAGCTCGTCACCGAGGACACCCCCTGTGCGCCGATGAGCCCGTACGGGGAGACCAAGCTCATCGGCGAATGGCTGATCCACGCCACCGCCAGGGCCCACGGGCTGCGCTGCGCCTCGCTCCGCTACTTCAACGTCGCCGGCGCGGCCGCGCCCGAGCTTGCCGACGACGGGGTGTCCAACCTCATCCCGATGGTCTTCGAACGCCTCGACGCCGGTGAGGGGCCGCGGATCTTCGGCGACGACTATGCGACGCCCGACGGCACCTGCGTCCGCGACTACATCCATGTGGAGGACATCGCCTCCGCCCACCTCGCGGCCGCACGCAGGCTGAAAGGGGCCGAGCCCGGCACGGATCTCACGCTGAACATCGGGCGTGGCGAGGGCAGCTCGGTACGCGAGATGGTCGACCGCATCCTCAAGGCGACGGACAGCGGGGACATCGCCCCCGAGGTGACCGCCCGCCGCGCCGGTGACCCGGCTCGCGTGGTCGCGGGCGCGGAACGGATCCGTGCGGAGCTGGGCTGGTCGGCCCGGTACGGCATCGACGAGATGATCGAATCCGCCTGGCAGGGCTGGCGCCTCCGCCACCCGTGGGCCCGGCGGGAATGACGGGATCGGGCGGCTGGTCACCTGGCGGCCGGGGGCACGGAAAGGGGGTGCGTGAAAGGGTGCGTGAAATCCGCAGAATTCGATATCGAGTTCGACGTCACTCATGTGTGTGGCAGTTTTCGTGAACCGGTGCGTGCGAAACGAAGCCGAATGGTTACGGGGGCCTGTCGCTTTTCCTTCGGACGAGTCGGTAAGCGGGTTGACGGAGCTGTTTCGGCGTGGATGAGAGGCCGGATCTGACTATGGTCACCCGGTAGGTCGCAGCTGCTGCGACAGGACCGCCGACTCATCGTGGGGCAGAACTGTGAAGGCTCTCGTACTTTCCGGCGGGGCAGGCACCCGGCTTCGTCCCATTACTCATACCTCGGCCAAACAGCTGGTTCCGGTGGCGAACAAACCGGTGCTGTTCTACGGACTCGAAGCCATCGCGGAAGCCGGCATCACCGAGGTCGGCATCATCGTGGGCGACACCGAGGAGGAGATCCGCGCGGCGGTCGGCGACGGCTCCCGGTTCGGCATCGACGTCACCTACATCCCGCAGTCCGAGCCGCTCGGACTCGCGCACGCGGTCCTGATCGCCCAGCGCTTCCTGGGCGACGACGACTTCGTCATGTACCTCGGCGACAACTTCATCGTCGGCGGGATCGCCGGTCTGGTCGAAGGGTTCTGCGCGGACCGGCCCGACGCCCAGATCCTGCTGACCCAGGTGCCCGACCCGACCTCGTTCGGTGTCGCCGAACTCGACGGGGACGGCAGGGTCGTGGCCCTGGAGGAGAAGCCGAAGGAACCCAAGAGCGACCTGGCACTCGTCGGCGTCTACCTCTTCACCCGGGTCATCCACGAGGCCGTCCGCTCCATCCGCCCGTCCTGGCGCGGCGAGCTGGAGATCACCCACGCCATCCAGTGGCTGATCGACCAGGAGCGCGACGTCCGCTCCACCACGATCCGCGGCTACTGGAAGGACACCGGCAACGTCACCGACATGCTGGAGGTCAACCGCACCGTGCTGGAGACCGTCGAACCATGTACCCAGGGCGCTCACGTCGATGACGAGAGCGAGATCATCGGCCGGGTCCGGATCGAGCCGGGTGCCCGGGTCACCCGCAGCCGGATCGTCGGCCCCGCCATCATCGGCGCCCGCTCGGTCATCAGCGACGCCTACGTCGGGCCGTTCACCTCGGTCGCCCAGGACTGCCGGATCGAGGACAGCGAGATCGAGTACTCCATCGTGCTGCGGGGCGCCTCGATCGACGGTGTCCGCCGCGTGGAGGCCTCCCTCATCGGCCATGAGGTCGAGGTGACCCCCGCACCCCGCAGCCCGTCCGCCCACCGACTCGTCCTCGGCGACCACAGCAAGGTGCAGATCTCCTCATGACGAACCGTCTCCTGGTGACCGGCGGCGCCGGCTTTATCGGCTCCCACTACGTCCGTACGCTGCTCGGCCCGGACGGCCCCGGGGACGTCGCCGTCACCGTGCTCGACAAGCTCACCTACGCGGGAAATCCGGCCAACCTCGACGCCGTGCGCGGCCACCCCGGATTCTCGTTCGTGCAGGGCGACATCTGCGACGCGGAGCTGGTCGGCGGCCTCATGGCCGGACACGACCAGGTGGTGCACTTCGCCGCCGAATCACATGTGGACCGCTCCATCGACGGCGGCGCCGAGTTCGTCCGTACCAACGTCCTGGGCACCCACACCCTTGTCGACGCCGCGCACCGGGCCGGTGTCACGACCTTCGTGCACATCTCCACCGACGAGGTCTACGGATCGATCGACGAAGGCTCCTGGACCGAGAGCGAACCCCTCGCCCCCAACTCCCCGTACTCCGCCTCCAAGGCGTCGAGCGACCTGATCGCGCTCTCCTACCACCGCACCCACGGACTCGACGTACGGGTCACCCGCTGCTCCAACAACTACGGGCACCACCACTTCCCCGAGAAGGTCATCCCGCTCTTCGTCACCAACCTGCTGGACGGCCACCCGGTCCCGCTGTACGGCGACGGCGCCCACGTCCGCGACTGGCTGCACATCGACGACCACGTCCAGGGCATCGAACTCGTGCGCACCAAGGGCCGAGCGGGCGAGGTCTACAACATCGGCGGCGGCACCGAGCTCTCCAACAAGGAGCTCACCGGACTGCTGCTGGAGGCCTGCGGCGCGGACTGGGACACGGACGTCACCCACGTCGAGGACCGCAAGGGACACGACCGGCGCTACTCCGTCGACTGCACCAGGATCCGCGAGGAGCTCGGCTACGAGCCCCGCAAGGACTTCCGCACCGGACTCGCCGAGACCGTGCGGTGGTACCGCGACAACCGCTCCTGGTGGGAGCCGCTCAAGGAGAGGGCCGCCCTGTGAACCCGGTCTGGCTGGTCACCGGGGCCGCCGGAATGCTCGGGCAGGACCTCATGGCCGCCCTCGCCCACGAGGACGTCACCGCGGTCGCCGCCGACCGTACGGCCCTGGACATCGCCGACCCCGGCAGCGTCCGGGAGGCGTTCGCCGCCCACCGCCCCGCGGTCGTCGTCAACTGCGCGGCCTGGACCGCCGTCGACGACGCCGAGAGCCAGGAGGCCGCCGCCCTGCGGGTCAACGGCACCGGCCCGGCGGTCCTCGCCGCGGCCTGCCGCGAGCACGGCACCGTCCTGCTCCACGTCTCCACCGACTACGTGTTCGCCGGGGACAGCGCCCGGCCGTACGGCGAGGACGACCCCACCGCCCCGCGCACCGCCTACGGCCGCACCAAACTGGCGGGCGAACGCGCCGTGCTGGAGACCCTTCCCGGCACCGGCTACGTCGTGCGCACCGCCTGGCTCTACGGCGCGGGCGGCGCCAACTTCGTCCGCACGATGATCAGGCTGGAGGGCGTCAAGGACACCCTCGACGTGGTGGACGACCAGCGCGGCCAGCCCACCTGGACCGTCGATCTGGCCGGCCGGCTCGTCCGGCTCGGACAGGCCGCGCTCGACGGCACCGCCCCGGCGGGCGTCTACCACGGCACCAGCGGCGGCGAGACGACCTGGTTCGGTTTCACCCGGGAGATCTTCCGGCTGCTCGGCGCGGACCCGGCCCGGGTCCGCCCGACCACCAGCGGGGCCTTCGTGAGACCGGCCCCCCGGCCCGCGTACAGCGTGCTCGCGCACGAGCGGTTTGCCGCGGCCGGGATCGAACCCGTCCGGGACTGGCGCACGGCACTGGAGGAGGCGTTCCCGGCGCTGCTCGCCGCGGAACGCCCCCTGGCACCTGTCCGGCCCTGATCCGCTGGACAGGCCCCGATCAGTGTCCGGCCGGGGCGAGCGGCCGACGGGCTGCGGGCGGACCGGCCGCCCGCAGCCGCGCGTAGTACGCCTCGCACTCCCCGTACGAGGGAAGCAGCCCCTGCTGCTCCGCCTCGGCCAGCGAAGGCGCCCCGGCGTCCTTCCCGGACAGCAGCGGCGCGATCTCCGCCGGCCAGGCGATACCCAGCTCCGCATCCAGCGGGTCGATGCCGTGCTCGCGCCCGGGGGCGTAACCCTCGGAGCAGAGATACACGACGCACGCGTCGTCCGTCAGCGCCATGAAGGCGTGGCCGAGCCCCTCGGCGAGGTACACCGCCCGGTGATCGGTGTCGTCGAGCCGGACACCCTCCCACCGCTTGTACGTGGGCGAGCCGGCCCGGACGTCCACGATCACGTCGAGCACGGCGCCCCGCACGCACTTCACGTACTTCGCCTGGCCCGGCGGTACGTCGGCGAAGTGGATCCCGCGCAGCGTGCCCCGGCGCGAGACGGAGAAGTTGGCCTGCGCGAGCCCCAGCGGATGCCCCGCGGCCTCCCCGAGATCCGAGGCCCTGAACCACTCGTGGAAGCTGCCCCGGCTGTCGGGGATGACCTCGGGCTCGTGCACCCAGGCCCCGGGGATGGAGAGCTGGCGCATGCGATCACGTCCTGTTCCTGAAATTCGCCGGGTCGTTCGGCCGTGGAGCCGACGTCTCCTGCAACGAGTCGCGGCGCGAAACAGATACGGAACGGTACGGACCGGGGCGAAACAGGGTCCAGGGTGCGGAACGCGAAGGCGCCGATTTCCGCGCTCGCGTAGATTGCGGGGTCCAGCGAGGCGAACCATGGGGGATGCACGTGTCAGGGGCCAGGCAGGGCGTCACGGAGGCCCGCAGGATCGTGGTCAAGGTCGGTTCCTCCTCCCTCACTACGGCATCCGGCGGCCTTGACGCGGACCGGGTCGACGCACTCGTCGACGTACTCGCCAAGGTGCGCAGCGGCGGCGAGCGGGAGGTCGTCCTCGTCTCCAGCGGCGCCATCGCGGCCGGCCTCGCCCCGCTCGGCCTGCACCGCAGGCCCAAGGACCTGGCCAGACAGCAGGCCGCCGCCAGTGTCGGCCAGGGGCTGCTCGTCGCCCGTTACACCGCCTCCTTCGCCCGCTACGGCGTCCGCGTCGGCCAGGTCCTGCTCACCAGCAACGACACCAGCCGCCGCGCCCACTACCGCAACGCCTACCGCACCCTGGACCAGCTCCTGGACATGGGCGCGCTGCCGATCGTCAACGAGAACGACACCGTCGCCACCGACGAGATCCGCTTCGGCGACAACGACCGGCTCGCCGCACTCGTCGCCCACCTCGTCCGCGCCGACCTGCTGATCCTCCTCTCGGACGTGGACGGCCTCTACGACGGCGACCCGAGCATCCCGGGCACCACCCGCATCGCCGAGGTCACCGGCCCCGCCGATCTGGCCGGGGTCAGCATCGGCAGCGCCGGCAAGGCGGGCGTCGGTACCGGCGGCATGGTCACCAAGGTCGAGGCCGCCCGGATCGCCACCGCGGCCGGTGTGCCGGTCGTCCTGACCTCGGCGAGCCACGCGGCCGACGCGCTGGCGGGCCGCGACACCGGCACCTACTTCCACCGCACCGGACGCCGCTCCGCGGACCGGCTCCTGTGGCTCGCCCACGCCTCCACCCCACAGGGTTCGCTGACCCTGGACGACGGGGCCGTGCAGGCGGTCGTGGAGCGCCACAGCTCGCTGCTGCCGGCCGGGATCGCCGCGGTCGAGGGCGAGTTCACCGCGGGCGACCCGGTGGAACTGCGCGATCTGCGGGGCCGGCCGGTCGCCCGGGGGCTCGTCAACTTCGACGCCAAGGAGATCCCGCAGCTCCTCGGCCGCTCCACCCGGGACCTGGCCCGCGAGCTCGGCCCCGCCTACGAGCGCGAGGTCGTACACAGGGACGATCTCGTCGTTCTCCACACCTGACCGACCCCTGAAACGGCTGAAAGTCCAGCCTTCGGACAGAGACCTTCACGAAAACCGCCCCACGCCGGGCCGCGGACTGGTCCACTTTGTAGCAGGGACACTGCGGGACACACAGCACAGCGACACAGTCACAGGAGGCCGCCGGTGAGACGAGCGCGCCCGGGGGCGCCGCCCCGAGGAACGGGTGGCCGCGCCCTGACCAGCGTCGGAGCGGGGAGCGGCTTCGAGGCAAGCAGGTCCGCGGACCGGAGCGACGAGCGGACGGCCGGGCCGGAACCGACGGTGGCCGGCCAGGAACGCACACAGTCGAAGCTGTGGCACGTCACCCTCTGCGTCTCCGGCA
The DNA here is from genome assembly GCF_036013915.1 of Streptomyces sp. NBC_00464. Lineage (NCBI taxonomy): Bacteria > Bacillati > Actinomycetota > Actinomycetes > Kitasatosporales > Streptomycetaceae > Streptomyces > Streptomyces sp. NBC_00464. The sequence goes on from NZ_CP107899.1 coordinate 5,322,286, forward strand.
CCGAGATCCCGCTGAAGGAGGTCAGACGCGGTCTCGAACAGCTCGCGCACGACCACCCCTTCCTGCTGACCAGCCGCTATGCCAACGACCACGCAGAGGTCCGCTACTGGGAAGAGGCCCGCGACCTGCACGACGCGGCGGCGGTGGCCCTGCGGCTGTGGGGCGAGCACCGGTCCAGCGCGGGGCTGCCACCCTGGGAGATCGTGGGCCTGGAGGTCATCGACCGCGAGACGTACCACCAGCGCATCGCCGAGGGGTACGGGCCGCCCCCGGCCGCCCCGGTGGGTGTGCACCCGTACTGACCCGGGCGCCGTCCCCCGGACGGCCGTCTCGCATCACGGGATACGTGACGGATGCCCGCAGCGTGCGCATTACTCTGCGGGCATGACCACGCTTTCGCCGTACGACAACATGTCCCCGGTCGCCCAGGCCGCCTACCGGGCCCGCTCAGCGGCCGCCGACATTGCGCCACTTCCGCGCGCGGCGAAGGACGACGCGCTGCTGGCCATCGCGGACGCGCTCGAAGTGCGCACCAGCGACATCCTCGCCGCCAACGCCGAGGACGTGGCGCGCGCCCGCGAGGCCGGGACCAGCGAGTCGGTCGTCGACCGGCTCACCCTCACCCCCGAGCGGATCCGGGCCATCGCGGCCGACGTACGGGATGTCGCGGCGCTGCCCGACCCCGTCGGCGAGGTGGTGCGCGGCTCGACCCTGCCCAACGGCATCGATCTGCGTCAGGTCCGGGTGCCGCTCGGCGTGGTCGGGATCATCTACGAGGCCCGGCCCAATGTGACGGTGGACGCCGCGGCCCTCTGCCTGAAGTCGGGCAACGCCGTGCTGCTGCGCGGTTCGTCCTCCGCCCACGCCTCCAACAGCGCACTCGTCCGGGTGCTGCGCGACGCGGTCGGCGGCTCCGGACTGCCGGCCGACGCGGTGCAGCTGGTGCCGGGCGAGAACCGTGACTCCGTACGCGAGCTCATGCGGGCGCGCGGCCTGGTCGACGTGCTCATTCCGCGCGGCGGCGCCTCGCTGATCCGCACCGTCGTCGAGGAGTCCACCGTCCCGGTGATCGAGACCGGTACCGGCAACTGCCATGTGTACGTGGATGCGCAGACCGATCTCGACATGGCCGTCGCCATCCTGGTCAACTCCAAGGCGCAGCGCCCGAGCGTCTGCAACGCCGCGGAGACGCTCCTGGTCCACAAGGACATCGCCGGCGCGTTCCTGCCGCGGGCCCTGGACGCGCTCGCCGAGGCCGGGGTGACCGTGCACGGTGACGAGCGGGTCCTGGAGTACGCCGAGGGGTCCAAGGCCACCGTGGTGGCGGCGACGCCGGACGACTGGGAGACCGAGTACCTCTCGTACGACATCGCGGCGGCCGTCGTGGAGTCGCTGGACGCGGCCGTGGCGCACATCCGGCTCTGGTCCTCCGGCCACACCGAGGCGATCGTGACGACCTCGCAGGCAGCGGCCCGCCGGTTCACCCAGTTGGTGGATTCGACGACGGTGGCGGTGAACGCCTCGACACGTTTCACGGACGGCAGTCAGTTCGGCTTCGGTGCGGAGATCGGCATCTCCACACAGAAGCTGCACGCCAGGGGGCCCATGGGGCTGCCGGAGCTGACGTCCACGAAGTACATCGTGACCGGCGACGGCCATGTGAGGTGACCGCGGGATGTGGCGAATGCGCCGTCTCCCTGCCCAAAGCCACCCCGCGGGTCTAGGCTGAAGCTGTGCCGGACGACGTGGGGGGCAGGCCGTTCCCGAACGGCTGGGAGCCCGACGACGACCGCGGGGGCGCGGACGAGGACTTCGCCTCCGTGGTGTTCGACGAGGACTTCGTCCGGGCAGCCGAGTTCCATGAACCGACCGCCGTCGAGCGGCTGTTGGCGGCTGCCGAGGCGCGCGCCGAGGCCGATGCCTACCGGACCCGGTCCGGCGGCGGGCCGCTGGACGACGACCTCTACGACGGTTTCGGGCGCGCGGGCGCCTATGGCGACGCGGATGACGACGATTCCTACGACGGCGGTCCCTACGGCCGGCACGGCGGCTCCCTGCGCCCCTACCGGGGTGCCGCCCGCTGGCACCGGCCCGTGGCCTGGCTGCTGGCCGTGCTGATGGGAGTGGGCATGGTCGCGCTGGCCTTCAGCGCCGTCTACCGCAACACGTCGGGCGACCGTCAGGACCAGGTTCCACCGCCGGCCACGAGCGGCGTGGACAGCGCGCCGGGGCCCACCGCGGCCCCGTCCGCCGCAGACGGCTACTCCCGCCCGATGGTCTCCGCGGTCCCTCGCACGCCTTGACGCGCACGGTGTGGTCCGTGCAGCGTAGTCCGTGCGGCGTGGTCCGTACGGCGTGGTCCGTACGGCATGGTCCGTACGGTGTGATGCGCACGCCGTGACCCGTACGGCGTGATCCGCGCACCGCGACCCGCACGGTGTCGCGACCCGCACGGTGTGACCCGCGCGCCCTGACCCGCACGGCGTAGCCGTCCCGGGCCGCCGCGGCGTGCCGAGCCCGGCCGTGGGCGCCGTGGCTTGTGCGGCCACGACCCGCCCGACCGGGGGAACCCCGGGGCAGTTCCCGCCCGTCGCCGCGTTTACCTCCGCCGCAATCGACCTACTCTGAAGATATGACCCCTCACCCGCTCGAAGAGGGGGCTTCTCACTTGTCCGTGCATGCCCACGCATGACGGGCAGACCCTGTCCGGAGCCTTTCGGCCGGAAGGGGCGCACCGTTTCGGCCCCGGTCGGTGGCGTGGAGTCGGGAGAAGTCATGGCAGACCGCGGAGATCCACCCGAAGGCCCGTCGGAGAACAGCGCGAGCGGCAGCGAGGACGAGTACCGGTCACTGGTCTTCGACGAGTCCTTCGTCCGGGCCGCCAGGTTGCAGGAGTTCTCCGCCCAGGAGCGCATGGGAGAGCACGCCCGTGCCGTCCGGAGCCTGCCAGGCCGTGCTGTCCGCAACGGCTCACGGGCCGCGCTCGCCCTGGTCGTCCTGATCGCCCTGGCCTTCGGCACCGCCGTCTTCATGGGCTTCCGCCACCCCTACCAGAACCCCGTCACCAGGAGGGCCGAGCCGCTGCGGATGACCGTCGTCCCGCTGGCGCCGCGCGGAGTCGTGCCCGCCGGCACCACAGCCGCCCTCTTCGCGAGCAGCCCCGCCGCCCCGTTCCCGAAGGGGGTCGCAGGCATCAGCCTTCCGGTGACCCGGCGGACGGCGAACTTCTCCGACAGCCAGGTGTACGCAGCGCTGGCCACGGCCAGGGACTACCTGGTGGCCTCCTCGCTCGATCCCGACGTCCTGGGCGGGAACGCCGTGCGCCCCGTGGAGTCACTGCTCGACCCGGACCAGATGAATCAGTTCGAGCAGAGCATGAGCGCCCCGCACGACGACGGGCAGCACGCGGCGTCCGGCTGGCTGGTGCGGTTCGATCCGGACGAGGTCACCCCCGATCCGGAGATCCGGGTCCGAGGCACGCTGCGATACGGCGAGGTGGGGGCCGACGCCCTGGAGGTGGTGTCGGACCACACCTTCGCCTATGTACTCCGCCCAGCCGTCTCGGGCCCTCAACAGGCGGGCGGTGCCTCGCTGTTCACCGTACGGCGGGAGATGCGCTTCCGGTTCGACCGGGACGATCTGCGGCTGCACCGGCTGGAGGTGCAGACCAGCTATGTCCAGGCCGGACCACAGTCCTGCTCCGCCGACACCACCGGGGCCCTGCGGCCGCTGCTCGCGGGCAAACGGGCGGTCGACGGCGGCCCGGCGGGCACCGACCCGTATGCGACGAGCCGGCCCGCCGCGGCGCTGTGCGGGACGCTGGCGGTCAGCTCCCTGCCGTCCCGGGCTCAGGGTCCTCGGGCCTCGGGGACTGCTCCGAGCCGTCCGTAGCGTCGTTTCTGGCCGTCCCGGCCCCCTTGGCGCCTGCGCCGCCCGCGCCGGTGAACTTGTCGCGGAGCTTGCCGCCCAGGTCGCCGGCTCCGCCCGCTATGTCGCCGACCAGCTTCATCAGCGGGTCCTTGCTGCTGCGCACCGAGTCGGCGTAGTGCGAGGCGGACTCCTTGAAGGCGTCCGTCACCGAGGTGTCCTTGTCCTCGTCGCGCCGCGGGTAGTGGCCGTCCATGATCCGCTGGTAGTCGCGGGTCTCGGACCACTTCTTCAGCTCGGCCGCGCGCACTGTCGTGAACGGGTGCGAACGGGGGAGCACGTTCAGGATCTTGAGGACGGAATCGCGCAGGTCGCCCGCCTTCTCGTACTCGTCGGCCTGGGCGAGGAACGCGTCCACGTTCATCTCGTGGAGGTGGTTGCCGCCGGCGATCTTCATCAGCCCTCGCATCGAGGCCCGCACATCCTGGCCGACCAGCAGACCGGCCCGGTCGGCGGACAGCTCGGACTTGCGGAACCACTCGCGCAGTGCGGTGACGATCGCCATGATCGCGACATTGCCGAGGGGGATCCACGCCACCTTGAGGGCGAGATTGGTGAGGAAGAGCAGGATCGTGCGGTACACGGCATGGCCGGAGAGGGCGTGCCCCACCTCATGCCCGACGACCGCGCGCATCTCCTCCTCGTCGAGCAGTTCCACCAGGCCCGTCGTCACCACGATGATCGGCTCGTCCAGGCCGATGCACATGGCGTTGGGCTGCGGGTTCTGGCTGACGTACATCGGAGGGACCTTCTCCAGGTCCAGGATGTAGCAGGCATCCCGCAGCATGTCGTTGAGGTGGCTGAACTGCGCGTCGCTCACCCGGACGGAGTCCGACAGGAACAGCAGTCGCAGACTGCGCTCCGGCAGCAGTCCGCTCAGTGCCTTGAAGACGGTGTCGAAACCGCTCAGCTTGCGCAGCGCCACCAGGGCCGAACGGTCTGCCGGGTGTTCGTACGCCCGGGAGGAGATCCCCGGGAAACGCCTGCGCTGCCTGCTCGGCACGTTCTCATGGCTCTCGTGGCTGCCGTCGGTCATGAATGGGCCCCCTGTTCGTACGAGACGTCGCTCGCCCCCTGACAAATCCCAGCGTAGGTGCTGGGGCTACGGTGTGCGGGGGGCTGTGGATAACTGAGGAGACGCCCGACATGCCGCACACCGTTGCTCTGCTCGCTGCCGCATCCGAGGAACAGGGGCCGGGCAACACGATCCGTATCGTGCTGATCGCCTCGCTCGTCGGAGCGGCCCTGCTGGCCTGGTTCCTGCTCCGCGGATACCGCAACGACGACAACAACGACTGAGTCGGCGTGAGCGTGCCCGGGACGCCCGCATACGATGTCCGCGACGTCTTCCCTCCGACTCCCGATCGATAGGTCCTGCCGAAGATGAGCCTCACGAGCACCGCACACCAGCTGGTCACCGTCGCCGCCGAGGGCGAGCACGGTGGCAACCACGAAAGTCTCAGCCCGCTCCTCACCGGTGGCGGTGCGTTTGTCGCGCTTCTCCTCCTTCTGTGGATTACCACGCGCTTCAACCGCGACCGCTGAGGCCGAGGCGTACAGCTGTGCCAGTAGGCTCTGCACGCATGGGAGAGCAGGAAGTGCCTACCGGCCGCGGAAAGCGCCGACTCGGCGTGATGGGCGGGACGTTTGACCCGATTCATCATGGACACCTGGTGGCGGCCAGTGAAGTGGCCGCCCAGTTCCACCTCGACGAGGTGGTCTTCGTCCCGACCGGGCAGCCGTGGCAGAAGAGCCACAAGCAGGTCTCCCCGGCCGAGGACCGCTATCTGATGACCGTCATCGCGACGGCGTCCAACCCGCAGTTCTCGGTCAGCCGCAGCGATATCGACCGCAACGGCCCCACGTACACGATCGACACCCTGCGGGACCTGCGCGCGGTCCACGGTGACGCGGACCTCTTCTTCATCACGGGCGCCGACGCTCTCTCCCAGATCCTCACCTGGCGGGATGCCGACGAGCTCTTCTCGCTGTCCCACTTCATCGGGGTGACGCGGCCGGGGCACGTGCTGACGGACGACGGGCTGCCGGAGGGGGGCGTCTCCCTCGTGGAGGTCCCCGCACTGGCCATCTCCTCCACGGACTGCCGTGCGAGGGTCGCCCAGGGGGAGCCGGTCTGGTACCTGGTCCCGGACGGTGTGGTCCGCTACATCGACAAGCGCCAGCTGTACCGCGGCGAATGAGCCACGGAGAGGGGCACCGGTGAACGACCGACAGAATCCGTACGACCCGTACTACCAGCAGCCGCAGATCGTCGGCTACGACGAGTACGGGCAGCCGGTGTACCAGCAGCAGGCCGGGCAGCAGCAGTACGACCCGTACGCACAGCAGCAGCCCCAGCAGCCCCCGCAGCAGGCGCCGCAGGCCGGTCAGGGGTACGGCTACGACCCGTACGCCCAGCAGCAGCAGCCTGCCGCGCCTCCGCAGCAGTACGACCCGTACGCCGCTCAGCAGAACCAGCAGAACCAGCAGCCCCAGCCGCCCCAGCAACAGCCCTCGCAGCAGGGTTACGGCTACGACGGCGGTTACGGCTACGACACGGGCCAGCAGCCCGCCGCGGTCGACACCACGCAGCAGTGGAACATCCCGCAGCAGGCCCAGGCGCCCGCCGCCGCTCCGCCGCAGCGGGCCCCCGAACCGCAGCCGGCCGTGGAGCCGGACGCGGGTGTTCCGGGGCCGCGACGGGGCGACCGCGACTACGGCACGGAGCAGTTCTCCTTCATCGAGGAGCCCGACGAGGACTCCGAAGACGTCATCGACTGGCTGAAGTTCACCGAGAGCCGCAGCGAACGCCGCGAGGAGGCACGCCGCCGCGGTCACAACCGGATGGTCGCGCTGATCGTCGTCGTCGCACTGGTGGTGCTCGGCGGCGTCGGCTACCTGTGGTCCGCGGACAAGATCCCCGGTCTCTCCGCGTCGGAGAAGGAGACCACCACGGCGACCGGCCCGCAGCGGCGGGACGTCATCGTGGTGCACCTCCACAACACCAAGGCGGGCGGCACGTCCACGGCCCTGCTCGTCGACAACGTCACCACCAAGCAGGGCACCACGGTTCTGCTGCCCAACTCGCTGGCCGTCACCGACGAGGACGGTGCCACCACCACCCTCGGCAAATCGGTCGACGACGACGGGACCTCGGGAACCCGCGAGTCCATCGACTCGCTGCTCGGCACCGAGATCAGCGGCACGTGGCGGCTCGACACCCCGTATCTGGAGAACCTCGTCGACCTGGTCGGCAATATCGAGGTCGACACCGACACCGCTGTTCCCGACGCCAAGAAGGGCGCCGCGCCCCTGGTGAAGAAGGGCAAGGCGCAGACGCTCAGCGGGCCGATGGCCGTCGCGTACGCCACGTACCGCGGACCCGGCGAGGCCGAGGCCAAGCAGCTGATGCGGTTCGGGCAGGTCATGCGCGGAGTGCTGCGGAAGATCTCCGACGATCCGAAGGCCGCCACGGTCACGGTCGAGACCCTGGCCCAGATCCTCGACCCGTCCCTGCCCGAGCAGGACCTCGGCGCCTCCCTGGCCAAGCTCGCCGAGCACGCCAAGATCGGCGACTACAAGACCGCGCTGCTGCCGGTCCAGGACGACGGCACCCTCACCGAGGCTGCCACGGAGAGCGTCGTCAAGGACATCCTGGGCGGCACGTTCAAGGCCCCGGCCGCGGACGCGGCGGTACGGGTCGGCGTCAAGGACGCCACGGGCAGCGGCCGCGGTACGGAGTCCGCCCGGATCGAGCTGGTCAACGGTGGCTACACCTTCGTCAACAGCGGCAAGTCAGGCGCGGTGGCGGCCTCCGAGGTCATCTACAAGGACGCGGCGGACAAGAAGAAGGCAACCGAGGTGGCCTCGACCCTCGGGCTGCCGGCGAGTGCGGCGAAGAAGGGCAAGACGGCCGGTAACGCGGACGTGTCCGTCGTCATCGGTCAGGACTACCAGATCAAGTAGGGCGGTGGCGCGGACGGCCGGTTCGCCGGTTCGGTTCAGGGGCGGCTCCGGGGAGGGTTCCGGGGGCCGCCCCGCCGCCGTTCCCGGGCCGGCGCGGGCGGGTCCGGAGCCGCTCAGGGACGCTGCCGGAAGACTCCGGAACGGTCTTCGGAAGATGACTGCGTGGGCTGTCGGTGGTCCGTGAGACCCTAGAGGTTGATCTGACCGCCGACGAAAGCCTGCATGTGACCGCCACGGACCGCTCCATCGAGCTCATCAACGCCGCCGCTCAGGCGGCCGCCGACCGGCTCGCGCACGACATCATTGCGTACGACGTCAGCGACGTGCTGTCGATCACGGACGCCTTCCTGCTGGCTTCGGCCCCCAACGACCGCCAGGTCAAGTCGATCGTCGACGAGATCGAGGAGCAGCTTCAGAAGAAGCTCGGCGCCAAGCCGGTCCGCCGTGAAGGCGACCGCGACGCCCGCTGGATCCTCCTCGACTACGTCGACATCGTCATCCACGTCCAGCACAGCGAGGAGCGTGTCTTCTACGCGCTGGAGCGCCTGTGGAAGGACTGCCCCGAGATCCCCCTTCCCGAGGACGCCGTGAAGACCCGCGGCAAGGCCGAGGAGCACGCACAGCTCACCGGCGGCACGGAAGGTGAGCAGAGCTGAACGGCAGCGGAAGCGGCAGGGGCCGCAGGATCGTCCTCTGGCGACACGGCCAGACGGCGTGGAACCTGGAGCGCCGGTTCCAGGGCTCCACGGACATCGAGCTCACCGAGGAAGGCGTCGGGCAGGCCCGCCGGGCCGCCCGGCTGCTCGCCTCGCTGAAGCCGGACGCGATCGTCGCATCCGATCTGCGGCGGGCCGCGGCCACGGCGGCCGAGCTCGTCGCGATCACCGGCCTCGGTGTCGCGCACGACCCGGGACTGCGTGAGACCTATGCGGGCGCCTGGCAGGGCCTCACCCACGAGGAGATCGTGGGGCTGTACGGCGATCAGTACGCGGCCTGGAAGCGCGGCGAGCCCGTGCGGCGCGGCGGCGGTGAGCTGGAGACGGAGGTCGCCGACAGGGCGGCTCCCGTCGTGCTCGCGCACGCCGACAAGCTGCCCGACGACGGCACGCTCGTCGTCGTCAGTCACGGTGGCACCATCCGGACCACCATCGGCCGGCTGCTGGGTCTCGAAGCGCACCACTGGGAAGGGCTCGGCGGACTCTCCAACTGCTGCTGGTCGGTGCTGGGCGAGGGTGCCCGCGGCTGGCGCCTGCTGGAGCACAACGCCGGCACCCTGCCCGAACCGGTGCTCGGAGACGACGCCTGACCGGGTGCCCGGGCGGCGCCCGCAGGGCGTCATCGGGTGGCTTCGGCCGGATTTCACTTTCTGGCTGGTCACAGGCTAAAGTTCTTCTTGTTCGCAGCGCGGAAACGCAGGGAAACACAGCGAACAGCGGGGCTATAGCTCAGTTGGTAGAGCGCCTGCATGGCATGCAGGAGGTCAGGAGTTCAATTCTCCTTAGCTCCACAATCAGGATCCCGTCCCCACCAGGGGGCGGGATCCTTGCGTGTTCCTCACGCGCGGGAGGCTGCCGTCAGTCAGGTGTGCAAGGCCATCGACCGCCGCCCGTTTCCCCTGTGCCCGCCGCCTCGGAGGAGGGTGGGATCTCCGGCAGGCTGACCCCCCTTGCGGGGTCATGGCAGAATCGGACCGCCGGAGGGGAGACGGACCGAACGGGGAGGAGCGCGCGATGCCTGCGAGCCGCCACGGGGTCCCGGACCTGCCCCTCGTCCGCCAGGGCCGCGCATGTTCCGGCCGCCCCGCTGACAGCTCGTTCCCGGCCACTCTCCTCCCGCGGGTCACTCGTCTCCCACGAGCCGTTCTTTTCCCGCGGGCCGACGCCGGCCCCCTCCGACGCCGAACGCCCGGTTGTCTCACCGGGACCCTCCCCCTGTGCACGGCCCGCGGCCGCAGCCGGAGCTGATCCATGGGTGCACACAGGCGGAAATGCGACTGGTGCGGCAGCGGTACGCCCATCGTCAGGGACATGGACCCGCTCAACGCGGACTATCAGTACTGGTGCGAGGAATGCGCACGGGCGCTGGTCATAAAGGGCGACGCCATCGAGACCTACCGGGAGCTGGAGGGGGAGCCGATCTACGGACGGCTGCTGGAGGAGCACTGCACGCTCAAGCGTTTCTACTCCTTCGCGACCGCCTGACCCGCCCCGGTGATCGGCCGGAGCGGGGCCGGAGAGGGCTCGGAGAGGCCTCGGGGAAGGACCGGCCGGAATCGATTTGGTGGACGGCCGGGGTGACCGGTAATGTTCTCGATGTCGCCACGGGAGACCGGGCAGGACAACGCGGGGCTATAGCTCAGTTGGTAGAGCGCCTGCATGGCATGCAGGAGGTCAGGAGTTCAATTCTCCTTAGCTCCACAGTGAAGATCGACTGGCGGGCCATCCGAATCGGATGGCCCGCCAGTCGTTTTGCGCGTCAAGTCGGCCGTCAGGTCAACTCCGGCCGCTGCCCAGTGCCTTCCGGCCGGTGCCCGGAGGCAGCGCGGGCCGCTCGGGAGCCTGCTGCTCGATCCGGAGCGCCAGGGCGGGACAACGGCGTACGGCACGCTGCGCACGTCCGCGCAGATGCATCGGAACCATGGCGTCCGCGAGCGCCGGGTATCCGTCGGCGCCCAGCCTGATCAGCTCCGGGACGATGTCCGCGCAGAGGCCGTGGCCCCGGCAGAGCGTCCAGTCGACGGCCAGCTTCTCGCCGCTCGGAACGGACTCCTCCACATCCTGGTACCCAGGTGCGGGCAGAGGGAGAACCCCGCGCGTCTCGCGGCCGCAGCCGCCGTCCAGCACATGCGCGGCCAGGTCGTCGGTGAACGCGGAGAGCGTGGACGACAGAAAGCGTGCCGAACCGTCCGGATGCTTGCAGGCGCCCCGCCCCTTGACCGCCAGCGTCACTTCACGCAGCGCCTCCAGAGCGGCGGGACCGCCCCCGTTCAGCACATCGGAGAGCCCGCCCGCGGCAGCCGGCAGCCCGAGCCTGCACGGGCCGCACTGGCCGGCGGTCTCGGCGGCCAGCCAGTTCGCCACGCGCAGGGACTCGCCGAGCGGGCAGGTCTCCGGTCCGATCGGCAGGATGGCACCCGCTCCCAGCGCGCCACCCGCCGCGGCCAGCGACTCCCGGGAGATGACGGCGTCATGCACGGCGTGCGCGCTGATCCAGTTGCCGTGATAGCCGCCCGTCAGCACGCCCTGCGGCAACGGTGGCGCGCCGGCCAGCTGGAGGACGTACCGCAGCGGCACCCCCGTCGGCACCTCGATGACCATCGGGCGCGCGACCGCGCCGGAGAGTGTGAGGAGCACCGTGCCGGGCTCGTCGGGCAGGCCGGTGTCTCCGTAGCGGCGGGGGCCCATGCGGGCGGCGACGGCGAGTTGCGCGTACGTCTCCGCGTTCGACAGCAGGGTGGGGGCGCCGCCCACCCCCGACTCGGCGGCCCGTCCGCGGCGGCCCGGCGGCAGGGCGGGGCCGCCGGACGCCGCCCGGATGACGGCCGAGGCCTCACCCGAGACCATCCGCTCCGGGGTCCGCACCACCCGGGCCCGTAACGGCCGACCGCGCCGGTCGGACAGACCCCGCTCGGCCAGCGCCGAGCGCACCGAGATCTCCGTGGAGTTGCGGGTGACGGCGACGATCAGGGTGCGGGCTCCGAGCGCCTCGGCCGCCAGCAGCGCGCCGTCCAGGATGAGGTGCGGTGCACGGTTGAGCAGCACCGTGTCCTTGCGGCAGGCGGGTTCGCCCTCGCTGCCGTTGATCACGACGACCGGCCGTACCCCACGCCGGATGGACGCCTTGGCGACGGCGCGCAGCTTTCTGCCGAAGGGGAATCCGGCACCGCCGCGGCCGTTGAGGGAGATGGACTCGGCGAGTTCCGCCAGGCGTTCGCCGGTCATCGGCTCCAGCGGCCCGTGCACCTTCAGATGCATGCCGAGGTCGAGCCGCTCCACCAGGTCGAAGCCGCTGGTCAGTTGGGGGAGGCCGACGACGCGGACTTCGGGGACGTCGGGGAGGGGGAGGTTCACGGTCGGTCTCCTGCGGGTGCGGTCCAGGGCTCTCCGGCCGGGGGCGGGTAGAACGGCCCCGGAAACGGTGCGGTGTCGCCGACGGCGGGCAGCGGAGCGGTCGCTGCCCGGGCGGCGTACGGGGGTTCCGCCGCTGTGGCGGGCCCGGGCGGCGGGCGCAGCGCCTGGGCCGGCGGGGTGGGCGACGGAGCCGGCCGGCGTCCGGACGGCTCCTGTCGCGTGGCCCCTCCGGCGGTCGGTGAGACCGCGCGGTACCCGGCGGCGATCCCCGGCCCGGGCCCCGGAAGACCGCCGGGCCTGCTCGGGGGAGGGCCGGTGAGGCGGTCGGAGCTGCGGGGCGGGGCCTCGTACAGAGGCGGGGCGGGTGCCGGGAGCGTGGTCCGGGGGTGCTCGAAGGACGAGGGCAGCGGGGTGCCGCGCAGCTGACTGCCGAGGCGGTTGCGGCCGGTGCTGCGGGCGTCCGCCCCGTACGCCCCCGGCAGGGCCGCGGTGTCCGCGCCGGGCAGCGGAGCCTCGCGGGTCACCGGATCCGGTTCGCCGGGCAGGGCGTCCGGCTTGATCAGAGCGGTGATCAGTCCGGCGATCCGCCGTTTCACCGGCGGCGGCAGCATGCGCAGGCACAGCACCGCCGCCACGGCGACCAGGCACAGGCTGTACATCGCGACGACCCAGACCGCGGGTGGCCGGCCCGCGTACAGACCGTGCACCAGCGCGGCGCACCACGCCGGGTAGGACAGCGCGTGCAGCGCCCGCCAGCGTCCGGCGACCCTGTTGGGCGTGGCGAAGGCGCTGCGCAGCGCGCCCGTCGCGGCCGCCACGACCATCAGCAGACCGGCCAGCGCGCCGAAACCGATCAGCCCCGCCGTCCCGCCGACTCCGAGACCGAAGGGTACGAGGGCGCCGAGCAGCGCCACATGCCCCAGCGAGACCTTCACCGTGACATGGAGCAGCAGGAAGCCCAGCGAGGCGGCCGCGGCGGTGCGGTGGACGGCCTGGCCGACCAGGCGCTGGCGCGAGGAGAGGAACAGCCGGTCGGTGGCGAGCAGGCCCCAGCCCACCGCGGCGGTGAGCGAGACCAGCGAGAGGACACCGGTCGTGAAGTCGAACGTGGCGCGCAGACCGTCGCTGCCCGCCACGGCGAGCAGCGGCAGGAGAACCAGCACAGCGACGGTCAGCCCGCCCTGTACGTGACGGCTCGGCCCCTGGAGCGGGGCGGCCGATGAGCGGATTTTGCGATGAGGGTTCATGGGGGGCGACTCCGAATGGCTCGGCAAAGCGGTCCCGTTGCCGCATGCTAGGACGCTCCATACCGGCCAGTACGAGGTTTGAGTGGTTGCCCCGATAGGGGGCATTACGCGGAGTAACCCACGCTTCCCGGACGTTCCGCCGCAGGGCTCGCCCCCCGTCGTGTCCACGGATCGGCGGTGCCCGGATGAGGACCGGGCCTGTGCGGTACCCTGACGCCATGCGTGCCGTACGCCTTCTGCTTAGCGAGCCGCGCTGATCAGTCCCGACCGGTGAGAATGCCTGGTCGGCATCAGCGCGGCGTCCCCTCCTGTGCGAGGGGCTTTTTCGTTTCCGTAGACGCGTGTCCGTAGACGTGGGCGCCGGCAGATGACGATCGATGGAGCTTTGAGGATCATGAGCGAGACGAATTCCGCAGCCGACGTTGCTGCGCCGCACCGCTATACGGCAGCGATGGCCGCCGACATCGAGGCACGCTGGCAGGACTTCTGGGACGCCGAGGGCACGTACGAGGCGCCGAACCCCACCGGCGACCTGGCGGGCGACCCGGAGCTGGCCGCCAAGCCGAAGAAGTTCATCATGGACATGTTCCCGTACCCCTCGGGTGCGGGCCTGCACGTCGGCCACCCGCTGGGCTACATCGCCACCGATGTCTACGCCCGCCACCAGCGGATGAGCGGCCACAACGTCCTGCACACCCTGGGCTTCGACGCCTTCGGTCTGCCCGCGGAGCAGTACGCCGTACAGACCGGCACGCACCCGCGGATCTCGACCGAGGCCAACATCGAGAACATGACGGCGCAGCTGCGCCGGCTGGGCCTGGGCCACGACAAGCGCCGCTCGTTCGCCACGATCGAGTCGGAGTACTACAAGTGGACCCAGTGGATCTTCCTGCAGATCTTCAACTCCTGGTACGACACCGACGCGGACCGCGCCCGGCCGATCGCCGAGCTGGTCGCCCAGTTCGAGTCCGGTGAGCGCGCGACCCCCGACGGACGCGACTGGAGCGCGCTGAGCGCCGCCGAGCGCGCCGACGTCCTGAGCGACCACCGGCTGGCCTACGCCTCCGACGCGCCCGTCAACTGGTCGCCCGGCCTGGGCACCGTCCTGGCCAACGAGGAGGTCACGGCCGACGGTCGCTCCGAGCGCGGCAACTTCCCCGTCTTCAAGGCCAAGCTGCGCCAGTGGAACATGCGCATCACCGCCTACGCCGACCGCCTGCTGAACGACCTGGACGGGCTGGACTGGCCCGAGGCCATCAAGCTGCAGCAGCGCAACTGGATCGGCCGCTCCGAGGGCGCGCGCGTCGACTTCCCGGTCGACGGCGCCGGCAGCATCACCGTCTTCACCACCCGCCAGGACACCCTGTTCGGCGCCACGTACATGGTGCTGGCGCCGGAGCACGAGCTGGTCGAGCGGATCATCCCGGCCGCCTGGCCCGACGGCACCCACCCGGTCTGGACCGGCGGCCACGCCACTCCGGCCGAGGCCGTCACCGCGTACCGCAAGCAGGCCGCCGCCAAGTCCGATGTGGAGCGGCAGGCCGAGGCCAAGGACAAGACCGGCGTCTTCACCGGCGCGTACGCGACCAACCCGGTCAGCGGCGAGCAGGTTCCCGTCTTCATCGCCGACTACGTGCTGATGGGCTACGGCACCGGCGCGATCATGGCCGTACCGGCGCACGACGCGCGCGACTTCGCCTTCGCACGCGCCTTCGAGCTGCCGATGCGCTGCGTCGTCGAGCCGTCGGACGACCGCGGCACGGACGCCTCGACGTGGGAGGACGCCTTCGGCTCGTACGACGCGAAGCTGGTCAACTCCGCGAACGACGAGATCTCGCTGGACGGCCTGGGCGTCGTCGACGCGAAGGCCCGCATCACCGACTGGCTGAAGGAGCACGGCGTCGGCGAGGGCACCGTCAACTTCCGGCTGCGCGACTGGCTGTTCAGCCGTCAGCGCTACTGGGGCGAGCCCTTCCCGATCGTGTACGACGAGGAGGGCATCGCCCACCCGCTGCCCGAGTCGATGCTGCCGCTGGAGCTGCCGGAGGTCGACGACTACTCGCCGCGCACCTTCGACCCGGACGACGCCGACACCCAGCCCGAGACCCCGCTGTCGCGCAACGCCGACTGGGTCAACGTCACGCTGGACCTGGGCGACGGCGCCGGCCCGAAGAAGTACCGCCGCGAGACCAACACCATGCCCAACTGGGCCGGATCCTGCTGGTACGAGCTGCGCTACCTGGACCCGAACAACAGCGAGAAGCTGGTCGACCCGGCGATCGAGCAGTACTGGATGGGCCCGCGCGAGGGGCAGCCGACCGGTGGTGTCGACCTGTACGTGGGCGGAGCCGAGCACGCCGTACTGCACCTGCTGTACGCCCGCTTCTGGTCCAAGGTGCTGCACGACCTGGGCCACGTCTCGTCCGCGGAGCCCTTCCACAAGCTGTACAACCAGGGCATGATCCAGGCCTTCGTCTACCGGGACAGCCGCGGCATCGCGGTCCCGGCGGCCGAGGTCGAGGAGCGTGACGGGGCGTACTACTACGAGGGCGAGAAGGTCTCCCGCGTCCTGGGCAAGATGGGCAAGTCCCTGAAGAACGCCGTGACGCCCGACGAGATCTGCGGCGAGTACGGCGCGGACACGCTGCGTCTGTACGAGATGGCCATGGGCCCCCTGGACGTGTCGCGCCCCTGGGACACGCGTGCGGTCGTCGGCCAGTACCGGTTGCTGCAGCGGCTGTGGCGCAACATCGTCGACGAGGAGAGCGGCGAGGTCACCGTCGTCGACACCGAGCCCGGCGAGGACACGCTGCGCGCGCTGCACAAGGCGATCGACGGCGTCGGCGGGGACATGGCCGGGATGCGCTTCAACACGGCCATCGCCAAGGTCACCGAGCTGAACAACCACCTGACCAAGGCCGGTGGCCCGCTGCCGCGTCCCGTCGCCGAGGCACTGGTGCTGCTGGTGGCGCCGCTGGCGCCGCACATCGCCGAGGAGCTGTGGCGCCGACTGGGTCACACCGAGTCGGTCGTGCACCAGGACTTCCCGGTCGCCGACCCGGCGTACGTCGTGGACGAGAC
Source organism: Streptomyces sp. NBC_00464 (assembly GCF_036013915.1). NCBI lineage: Bacteria > Bacillati > Actinomycetota > Actinomycetes > Kitasatosporales > Streptomycetaceae > Streptomyces > Streptomyces sp. NBC_00464. The sequence goes on from NZ_CP107899.1 coordinate 5,338,577, forward strand.
CGTGACCTGCGTCGTCCAGATCAAGGGCAAGGTCCGGGCACGCCTGGAGATCTCCCCGTCGATCACGGACGCCGAGCTGGAGGCCCTGGCCCTGGCCGACCCGGCCGTCGTCGCGGCACTGGACGGGGCGGGCATCCGCAAGGTGATCGTCCGGGCGCCGAAGCTGGTCAACATCGTTCCGGCCTAGTCGACTGCTCGACGGTCGTCGCCATGATGGTGTGAGGGCTTTGCGGAAGGAGAGCTCTTCAGCGTGAGAGCTTTTCGGTGTGAGGGCTTTCCCCTACGGGCAGGTTGGGGGTTCCAATGGAACCCTCCGCCTGCCCGTTCCGTTTACGGTGGAGGGGCGGGTGAAACCGTGCCGTCAGCCGTCACACCATCCGAGGGGCGCTCATGGAAGCCGTGATCCTGATTCTGGGGCTGCTCGTCGTCGCATTCATGGCGCTGGGCGTCTACGCGGTCGTCAAGGCCGTCGGGGCGGCCAAGCGCGGCGTGGACCGCACGATCACGCAGGCGCGCCGCACGGTGGAGGACACCACGCTGCGGGCCAAGAGCTACGGGCAGGTGGGCGTCGGCGGCGAGCTGGCGCAGCTCCGCCTCTCGCTGCGCACCTCGATGCGCGCCACTCAGGAGGCGCTGCAGTCGGGCGTGGTCGAGGATGCCTCGCTCTCGGAGTCGCTGGGGCTGTTCCAGCGCCTCGGGGTGCACGGCCGTGAGCTGGACGAGGACCTGAAGCGGCTGGAGCGCGAACCCGACAAGGTGACGGTCGCCTCGTTGCTGCCCGGCCTGAAGGAACGCACCGAGCGGATCACGCACGCCGCGGAGTCGCTGCGATGGGCGGCCCGGGACCGGGCCAGGCAGTTCGCCGAGGACGATCTGGCGTCGCTGAACATGCAGATCGACGTGGAGGCCGGGGCGCTGCGGCACTGGACGACGGAGGAGCCGGCACCGGGGCGTCCGGCGGACCGTGTTCAGGAGCAGCACGTAGGGGACCCGGCGGGCGCCGAGGGGGCCCCGCAGTCCATCACGGCCCCGGACCCCCGGCTGCGGACGGGATATCCGTGGCAGAAGACGGCCCGGCCGGAGACCACGAACTGACGGCATCGGGCGCATGGGATCTTCCTGGCCGTCGTCGGTGGGAGCGGTCGGGTACGCGCCAGGACGGCACGTGAACGGGGATGGCAGGATGCGCTTCGAAGCGACCGGAACTGATCATTCGCTCGGGGTCGGACTGCAGGGCCGCCTCCCCGGCAGGTAATCTCCCGCTCATGTCCCGCCATGTCGCGATCATCACCGATTCAACGGCCTACCTGCCGCCCCAGGCGATGGAACGGCATGGCATCACCGCAGTGCCGCTGACCGTCGTTCTCGGCGACCAGGCGCTGGAGGAGGGCACCGAGATCTCGGCCCGCTCCCTCGCACTGGCCCTGCAGAAGCGCCGTTCCGTGACGACTTCGCGGCCCAGCCCCGAGGTCTTCGCCGCCGCCTACCGCGCAGCCGCCGACGCGGGAGCGAGCGCCATCGTCTCGCTGCATCTGTCGGCGGAGTTCTCCGGCACGTACGACGCGGCCCTCCTCGCAGCGAAGGATGCGCCGGTTCCGGTGCGCGTGGTGGACACCGGGATGGTCGCCATGGCCCTCGGGTTCTGCGCCCTGGCCGCGGCGGAGACCGCGGAGGCGGGCGGCAGCCAGGACGAAGCGGTGGCCGCCGCCGAAAAGCGGGCTGCGGGCACATCGGCCTACTTCTACGTCGACACCCTGGACTATCTGCGCCGCGGCGGCCGGATCGGCGCCGCGCAGGCCCTGCTCGGTTCGGCCCTCGCCGTGAAACCGCTGCTTCAGCTGGACGGCGGCCGGATCGAACTGCTGGAGAAGGTGCGGACGGCCTCGAAGGCCATTGCCCGGCTGGAGGAGATCGTCGCCGAGCGGGCGGGCAGCGGGCAGGTGGACATCGCGGTGCATCACCTCGCGGCCCCGGAGCGGGCCGAACGGCTGGCCGAGCGGCTGCGCGAGCGGGTTCCGGGCCTGGTCGACCTGCATGTCAGCGAGGTGGGTGCGGTGATCGGCGCACACACCGGCCCCGGGCTGCTGGGAGCGGTGATTTCGCCTCGCTGACCTCACTCTTCGGAGTGGTGGAGTTATGCACAACGGTCCGGTTTTCCACCGGAATTGGGCGTCCTCAGCGGGTTCTGGAAGAAGTGCCTAGCGTCATGAGGCATGGCTTCCCGATCACATCGTGCAACCAATCGTGCCGGTGCCGGCCGCGTCAGTCGCGCCGACAGCGACGGACGTGTCAGCGGCATCGGCATCGGCATCGGCCGTTTCGGCGGGGTAGGCGGACCCGGTAGCGGACCGGGGCGCGTTCCGGTCTCGGACGGTCGTGCCCGGAGCGGTGCGGGCACCGGGCCGGGCCGACGGCGGCGGGCGAGGGGGCGTACCGCCGCGGCCGCAGCTTCGCGCAGCCGCGCGGACGCGCTGATGGCAGGCGGCTACGGGGGGCGGGTCGCGCGGCCGGTGGTGGGGGTGGGCGCGGGTTCGCCGGCGGCCGGGTCGGCCATGGCGGCGCATACGGCGATCGCGGCGCGGCCGCCGACGGACTCTCACCCTTCAACGTCTGCGTCCACATCTGCGTCCCCTTCCCCGCCTGCGCCTGCGCCTCCTTCCCCGTCTGCGTCTGCGTCTGCGTCTGCGTCTGCGTCTGCGTCTGCGCCTGCGTCTGCGTCCCCACCTCCGCCTGGGTTCGCATCCGCGTCGCCACCGTCCGTGTCCGCGATGGCGGACGCGCCGGCCCCATCGGTGGGCCCGGTTCCGGTCCCCGGCCCGGTGTCCGCGGATTGGCTGCGGCGGGCCCTTCCCGCCCTGCGGGAGCGACTCCCGGTGTGGCTCCAGCTCAGGTGCGGCCTGGAGCCGAAGGCCCTGGCCGCGCTCACCGTCGTCCTGGTCGCGGCAGCCGTGTTCGCCGCGATGCACTTCTGGTCCGCGCGCCCCGCATCCGTAGGTGCTCCGGAGCGTGTCGGTGAGGCCGCGCACGCGCCCGTGGCGGAGACGGAAGCGGTGGACGGTGAGGCGGACGGAGACACGGGCGGGGCCGGCACGCCGGAGCCGTCTCCCGGGACGCCACCCGCCACCGGGCCGGGCGGGCAGGTCGTGGTGGACGTGAGCGGGAAGGTGAGGCAGCCCGGGATCCACCGGTTGCCGGCCGGAGCCAGGGTTGCTGACGCGCTGCGAGTGGCGGGCGGGGCCCGGCCGGGCGTGGACCTCGACAGCCTCAACCGGGCCCGGGTCCTGATGGACGGGGAACAGATCATCGTGGGCGCCCCGCCCGGCCCGACTGCCGCAGGCGGTACGGGAGGTGGCGCCGGCCCGACCGCCGCCGTCGGGCCGGTGAGCCTCAACACCGCGACGGTGGAACAGCTCGACACCCTGCCGGGCGTCGGCCCGGTCCTCGCCCAGCACATCGTCGACTACCGCACCCGGCACGGAGGTTTCCGCTCCGTGGACGAGCTCCGCGACGTCAACGGCATCGGCGACCGCCGGTTCACCGATCTTCAGCCGCTGGTGCGACCGTGACTGCCCAGGACGTCCACACGGCATCGGGCCGTCGGCTGGGGAGCGCCCACCCGCGACAGGAAGGGCCGGTCGACCTGCGGCTGGTCCCGCCGGCCCTGGCGGCCTGGGCGGGTGCCGCACCGGCCCTGGACGCGCCCGGTCACTGGGTGGCGGCGGGTGTGGTGCTCTGCCTCGGCGCAGCCATGGTCCTCCTGGCCGTACCCGGCTTCCCGCCCTTCCGCATGGCATTCGCGGTGCGGACGGAACATGAGGAGATCGGCGGCGCCGGCCGATGGCGGCTGCACACCACGGCCGTTGCCGCGGTGCTGCTCTGCGCGGCGGCCGGAGCGGCCTCCGCCGGTCTGCACAGGGCCGATGCGCGGCAGGGGCCCGTGCCCGGGCTGGCCGGACAGTTCGCGCGCATCGACGCGGAGATCACCCTGACCTCCGATGCCCGCCGCACCTCACCCCGGGTGCGCGGCGACCACAGCACCCCCGTCTCCCTGCTCCTGGACGCGGAGATCGTCCGGCTGACGAGACCCGGTGGCACAGCCGTCCGGCTGCGTACGCCGGTGCTGGTCATCGTCACACCCGAAGGTGCTGCCGAGCAGTGGCAGCAACTGCTTCCCTCCACGCGGCTGCGCATCAGCGGCCGGCTGGCCCCGCCACTGCGCGGAGGGGAACGGGCCACCGCCGTGCTGCGCGCCGAGGGAAAGGGGCCGCCCCACGTCATCCGCCCGCCCTCCCGACTTCAGCGCACGGCGGGCGGATTGCGCGCAGGCCTGCGCACGGCGACGGAAGACCTCGGCCCCGATGCGCGAGCGCTCCTGCCCGGGCTGGTCGTCGGCGACACCACCCGCGTCACACCGGAACTGCACGAGGCGTTCCGGGCGACCGACCTCACCCACCTCATGGCGGTATCGGGCGCCAACCTGGCGATCCTGCTCGTCCTGCTCATCGGACCGCCCGGCAGCGCCCTGCGCGTCGAACGCCGCGGACTGGCACCCGCGTGGGGGATCTCCCTGCGGGGGACCGCTCTGCTCGGTGGCGGACTCACTCTCGCCTTCGTGCTCGTATGCCGGCCGGAACCGAGCGTGCTGCGGGCCGCGGCCTGCGGTCTGATCACGCTGCTGGCCATCGGCACCGGGCGGCGCAGATCGCTGATTCCCGCGCTGGCCGCCGCAGTTCTGGTGCTGGTGCTCTACGACCCGTGGCTGGCGCGCAGTTACGGCTTCGTTCTTTCGGTGCTTGCCACCGGCGCCCTCCTGACCCTGGCCCCGCGGTGGAGCGAGGCGCTGCAACGGCGGCGGGTGCCACCGCGGTTGGCGGAGGCGCTGGCCGCGGCGGCCTCGGCGCAGGCCGTGTGCTCGCCCGTCGTGGTGCTGCTCGCCTCCCGGGTGAGTCTGGTGGCGATCCCGTGCAATCTGCTGGCCGAGTTCGCGGTGGCGCCTGCCACGGTGCTCGGGTTCGCCGTGCTGGCCCTGGCTCCGGTGACCATGCCGGGGGCCGAACTGCTCGCCCGGGTGGCGGGGTGGCCGGCGGGGTGGATCGCCTCCGTCGCCCGGACCGGAGCCGCTCTCCCCGGCGCGGAGGCCGACTGGCCCGACGGCCGGCCGGGGGCGCTGCTGCTGGCCGCACTGACCGTGCTTCTGGTGCTGTTCGCGCGGCGCATCGGGCGCCATCCCTGGCTCTGTTCGGCCGCCGCGCTGCTGCTCGTTCTCGCGGTGCTCCGGCCGGTGCCGCTGACCTGGGTGCTGACCGGGTGGCCGCCGCCCGGCTGGGCGTTCGCGATGTGCGACGTCGGGCAGGGAGACGCCCTGGTGCTCGCGGCGGGGCCGGGCGCGGGTGTGGTCGTCGACGCCGGACCCGACCCCCGGCTCGCCGACCGGTGCCTGCGCGACCTGGCCGTCACCCGCATCCCGCTGCTGCTGCTCACCCACTTCCACGCCGACCACGTGCGAGGCCTGACCGGAGTACTGCGGGGCAGAACGGTGGGCGCGATCCAGACGACGAGCCTGGACGAACCCCCGGAACAGGCCGAGTTCGTCAGGAGAACGGCCGCGGCGGCCGGCATCCCCGTGGCAGGCGCCGCCTTCGGTGAGCGGCGCCGGATCGGAGCACTCACCTGGCAGGTGCTGTGGCCGCCGGGAGGCCCGGCCACCGCGGCGGGCCCGGCCGCCGGTCCCGTACCGGAGGAACCGAACGACGCCAGCGTCACCCTGCTCGTACGGGCCGGAGGGATCACGCTGCTGCTCCTCGGTGACCTCGAACCTCCTTCCCAGCAAGGCCTGTTGCGCAGTCTTCCCGCGTTGCCGAGGGTGGATGTGCTCAAGGTCGCCCACCATGGATCCGCGCACCAGGACGCGGCACTGCTCCGCAGCGCGCGTCCGAGGCTCGCACTGGTGAGTGTGGGCCGGGACAACCCGTACGGGCATCCTGCCGCGCGGACGGTGGAGGCGCTCAGATCCGGGGGAGCGGTGGTCCTCCGCACGGACCGGGACGGTGCGATCGCGGTGACGGGTGCCGGGGCGGGATTGCGGGCGGTGGGGCGGTCATGACCGGGCGTTCACTCCAGCCACCGTCCGTCGGCCATCAGTTCACGGCCGGCCAGCTCGTTCTCCTCCCGCCACGCCCTGACCGCGTACGGCGTGAAACGCAGGTACACCCAGGCGGAACGGCCCCGCAGGTCCCAGCCGAGCTTCGAGGCGAAGGCGTCGCCCGACTCCGCGGAAAGGTCCGCACCCTCGATGAGCTCCGCCGTCGCCTCGATGAGGACCACATCGCGGGTGGGGCCCAGCGCGATCCGGGCCTGCCCGTCCGGCGTCACGTTGACTGCTGTCGGGTTGGTGCGCCGGGTGGCCATCAGCAAGGTCTCCCGGTCCCACACGAACGAAAGAGGCACCAGAGTCGGTACTCCTTCGGCCGAGGCGGTCGACACCCAGGCGTCCGTGTCCTTCTCCAGGTGATCGAGCACATCCTGCTTGCGCTGTTCGCGGCTGCGCGCCGGCTCCCGATTCGTCATGTCCCGCACGCTAGTGAATACGCCCTGCGCCACGCCTCCGCCGCCGGTCCTAGGACCATCGGCTCAGGGCGCGGTGCCGTCCGCCGGGACAGACTGCCCTCATGGACCCACACCTGCCTCAGACCATCGACGCCTACCTGGAACGCATCGGCGCCACTCGGCCGGCCCGCCCCGATGCCGAGGCGTTGCGCGAGCTGCAGGTGCGCCACCTCGCCACCGTGCCCTTCGAGAACCTCTCGATCCACCTCGGCGAGGACATCGTGCTGGAGGAGAAGTCGCTCCTCGACAAGATCGTGGCGCGCCGCCGAGGGGGGTTCTGCTACGAACTCAACGGCGCCTTCGCCGTACTGCTGCGGTCGCTCGGTTTCCGCGTCACGCTGCTCCAGGGGCGGGTTCACGGTGAAGCGGGGCGGCTCGGGATCCCCTACGACCACATGGCGTTGCGGGTGGAGACGGACGACGGCACCGGTCCCTGGCTCGCCGATGTCGGCTTCGGCGACTATGCCCAGAATCCGCTCGTGCTCGACGACCGTGCGGACCAGGTGGACCCGCGCGGCATCTTCCGGATCGCGCAGGTCCCCGCCGAGGACGGTGAGGACTACGGGGAGGTCGATGTGTTGCAGGACGGCGCGCCCCAGTTCCGTCTGGACCCACGGCCCCGGGTGCTGGACGACTTCCGGGCCGGGGCCTGGTACCACCGGACCTCACCCGATTCGGGCTTCACCCGGTCGCCGGTCTGCTCGCGGTTCACGGCCACCGGGCGGATCACGCTCAAGGGCCGCCGGCTCCTCACGACGGTGGGTACGGAGCGCCACGAGACGCGGCTGGGAAGCGACGAGGAGGTGCTCGCCGCCTATCGCGAGCACTTCGGAGTGCATCTCGACCGGCTTCCCCCCGAAGGCGGGGTCGGCGTTTCTGCGTCGAATGGGTGACACACACAAACGGAACGAGCAATTCGGACCTTCGGTAACACCTCCACCCAAGCCCTTGCGAGCCGCTCTGTTTGCCTCGAACGCCACAAGGGTGATCGAATGCATGATCGTCGGCGGGCCGCTGTTCCGACAACGACGTCCAGTCCTTCGGCCCGAGGTGAAACCGCCCCCGGGAGTGCGTGGAGATGTTCGGCCGTTGGCTCGGAAACAAGGGTGAGACGGGTGCCGTACGCGGCAACGCCCTCGCCGGACTTGCCGTACCGGACTCCGCGGGTGTCCTCAGCTGCCGGGTACTCGACCCGGTCAACGAGGCAGTGCAGCACGCCGAGTTCGTCGTCACGGACGCTGCGGGACGCAAGGTCGTCGGCGGGGAGACGGACCCGTTCGGCAACGTCCTCGCCACGGTGCCGGCGGGGGAGTACCGGCTGGCTGTCACGGCCGAGGGGTTCACCCCGTTCCATGGTTCGACCGCGGTCTCCGAGGGCGTTCACGCAGGGCTGGGTGATGTGACCCTGCAGGTCTCCGCACCCCCCCAGCTGCCCGACCCGGGCGAGTGGGAGATCGAGCCGATGCACTCCCAGATCGGTTTCACGGCCCGGCACATAGGGATGGCCCGCATCCACGGCCGGTTCAACAACTTCGCCGGTGCGGTCCGGATCGCCGACCGCATGGAGAACTCGGCCATGCACGTGATCATCGATGCCGCGTCGATCGACACGAACGTCCAGATGCGCGACGACCACCTGCGCTCGGGCGACTTCCTCGACGTGGGCCGCTATCCCACGCTGGAGTTCTACAGCGAACGCTTCGTCCACCGGGGTGGCACCCGCTGGGGTGTGAGCGGCGCGCTCACCCTGCACGGTGTGAGCCGCACGGTGACGCTGGACACCCAGTACCTCGGCATCGGCAACGGCCTGGAGGGCGAGACCCGTGCCGCCTGCCGCGCCACCACCGAGCTGCACCGTGAGGACTTCACCCTCACCTGGCAGACGATGCTGGCCCGCGGCATCGCCGCGGTCGGCTCCAGCATCTCCATCGACATGGACATCCAGATCGTTCCGAAGGCCTGACTTCGGGCTTCGGGGCGGCGCCCGAGGCGGCCGCCCCGGGCCCGGGCCCTACGGAGCCTCCAGCCAGCCCTCGTACTCCGCGGCGAACGCATCGAGCGCCGCGGAGTCCAGGCGCCGGTCCGGATCCTCCACGACCACCAGCCACTGGGCGTCCTCGGCGTCGTCCTCGCCGGCCAGCGCGTCGCGTACGAGCTGCGGTTCCTCGGCGACCCCGAACCGGTCGGTCAGCTCTCCGGCCGCCTCCTCCGCGGCATCGCGGTCGGGCAGCACCAGTACATGTCTCACATCGCTCACCCGTCCATTCTCGGGTACGTGCCGAAGTGCCCCGGCCGCAGCCCGGCTGTCAGTGGCCCGTGGGATGCTGGACCGCGATGGCCACCAGAAGGAATTCCACCGACGATCCGCTCGCCCCCCTCACGCTCGCCGTGGGGCAGGAGGACCTGCTCCTGGACCGCGCCGTGCAACAGGTGGTGGCGGCGGCCCGGGCCTCCGACGCCGACACGGACGTCCGGGATCTCACCTCCGACCAGCTCCAGCCGGGCACTCTCGCCGAGCTGACGAGCCCTTCGCTCTTCGCCGAGCGCAAGGTGGTGATCGTGCGCAACGCGCAGGATCTCTCCGCCGACACGGTCAAGGACGTCAAGAAGTATCTCGACGACCCGGTCGAGGAGATCACCCTCATGCTGCTGCACGCGGGCGGTGCCAAGGGCAAGGCGCTGCTCGACGCGGCGCGCAAGGCCGGGGCGCGGGAGGTCGCGTGTCCGAAGACCACCAAGCCCGCCGAGCGCCTCTCCTTCGTACGGGGCGAGTTCCGGACGCTGGGACGCTCCGCGACCCCCGAGGCGTGCCAGGCGCTGGTCGACTCCATCGGCAGTGATCTGCGCGAGCTGGCGAGCGCGGCCTCACAGCTTGTCGCGGACGTCGAGGGCACGATCGACGAAGCCGTCGTCGGGCGCTACTACACGGGCCGCGCGGAGGCGTCGAGCTTCACGGTCGCCGACCGTGCGGTCGAGGGGCGGGCGGCGGAGGCCCTGGAGGCCCTGCGCTGGTCGCTGTCGACGGGCGTGGCCCCTGTCCTGATCACCAGCGCGCTCGCGCAGGGGGTGCGGGCGATCGGCAAGCTCTCGTCGGCACGCGGGGGGCGGCCGGCGGATCTCGCCCGTGAGCTGGGCATGCCCCCATGGAAGATCGACCGGGTGCGCCAGCAGATGCGCGGGTGGACGCCGGACGGGGTGGCGGTGGCGCTGCGGGCGGTCGCGGACGCGGACGCGGGCGTCAAGGGCGGCGGGGACGACCCGGAGTACGCGCTGGAGAAGGCCGTGGTCGCGGTGGCGCGGGCCGCGCGGACGGGGCGGTAGCGCCTCGGCGGGGTGGTGGGCGGCTGGTGCGGGGTCGCCCGGTGGGCCGTGGTGTCCTCAATCGCCGGACGGGCTGGATTTGTACGGGAGCACCGCTCTCGCCCGCGCATGCCGAAGGCCCCGGTCGTCCCCCTGGGGAGGGGGATGGCCGGGGCCTTCGCTTTGCGCTTGGTGCGCCGCACCCGCGTGGCGAACGCAGGTTCGGTGTGCGGCGCGGGGTGCCGGTCAGGAGCGGGAGAGAGGGCCCGCTTGGTCCGTTCCGGCGATCACATCAGAATGCTCAGCCCTGGAGGGTGGCAACCTTGGTGGCCAGCGCCGACTTCTTGTTGGCGGCGGCGTTCTTGTGGATGACACCCTTCGAGACAGCCTTGTCGAGAGCGCGGGAAGCGTCGCGAACGGCCACGGTGGCCTTCTCGACGTCGCCTGCAACGACGGCCTCGCGGGCCTTGCGGATCGAGGTCTTGAGCGAGGACTTGACGGCCTTGTTGCGCAGGCGCGCCTTCTCGTTCGTCTTGTTCCGCTTGATCTGGGACTTGATGTTCGCCACGACAGAGCCTTTTCAGGTTCGTTGGATCTTCGGTGTGTGTCCTGCGGCCCAAGGGCCACGAGGCACAGCTGCCCACGGTACCAGTCGCCCTCCGACCGGCCCAAACCGGTCTTCGGCCCGCAGGCGTGGGACGATGGAGGCTACGTACAGATCCGACCGACCCGACATCGACCCGAGACACGGCGTTCGGCGTCTCAAGAATCAGGACCCTGCGTGCCCGCGACTCCTCTCCACGTGCCCGAGCCGAGCCGTACCGACCCGGCGCTGATCCGCAATTTCTGCATCATCGCGCACATCGACCACGGCAAGTCGACCCTTGCCGACCGGATGCTCCAGCTGACCGGTGTGGTCGACCAGCGGCAGATGCGCGCTCAGTACCTCGACCGGATGGACATCGAGCGCGAGCGTGGCATCACCATCAAGTCCCAGGCGGTCCGACTGCCCTGGGCGCCCACGACCGGTGAGGGCCAGGGCAGCACCCACGTCCTCAACATGATCGACACCCCGGGACACGTCGACTTCACCTACGAGGTCTCCCGTTCGCTCGCCGCCTGTGAGGGCACGGTCCTGCTGGTCGACGCCGCGCAGGGTATCGAGGCCCAGACGCTGGCCAACCTCTACCTGGCGATGGAGAACGACCTCACCATCGTCCCGGTCCTCAACAAGATCGACCTGCCGGCCGCCCAGCCCGAGAAGTTCTCCGAGGAGCTGGCCAACCTCATCGGCTGCCAGCCCGAGGACGTCCTCAAGGTCTCCGCGAAGACCGGCGTCGGCGTGGACGCGCTGCTGGACCGGGTGGTCCGGGACGTCCCGGCGCCCGTCGGCAAGGCCGACGCCCCGGCCCGCGCGATGATCTTCGACTCGGTCTACGACGCGTACCGCGGAGTGGTCACCTACGTCCGAGTCGTCGACGGCCAGCTGAACAAGCGCGAGCGCATCCGGATGATGTCGACCGGAGCCACCCACGAGCTGCTGGAGATCGGTGTCTCCTCCCCGGAGATGACCCCGTCCGACGGCATCGGCGTCGGTGAGGTCGGCTACATCATCACCGGCGTGAAGGACGTCCGGCAGTCCAAGGTCGGTGACACGATCACCTCCCTGAACAAGGGGGCGACCGAGGCGCTGGGCGGCTACAAGGACCCCAAGCCGATGGTGTTCTCGGGTCTGTACCCGCTGGACGGATCGGACTACCCGGACCTGCGCGAGGCCCTGGACAAGCTCCAGCTCAACGACGCCGCCCTGGTGTACGAGCCGGAGACCTCCGCGGCGCTCGGCTTCGGTTTCCGCGTCGGCTTCCTCGGTCTGCTCCACCTCGACGTGGTCCGCGAGCGGCTGGAGCGCGAGTTCGGTCTCGAACTCATCGCGACCGCCCCCAACGTGGTCTACCGCGTCGAGATGGAGGACGGCAGCGAGCACGTCGTCACCAACCCGAGTGAATTCCCCGAGGGCAAGATCGACAAGGTGCACGAGCCGGTCGTCCGGGCCACGGTCCTGGCGCCCAGCGAGTTCATCGGCGCGATCATGGAGCTCTGCCAGCAGCGCCGCGGCACGCTCCTCGGCATGGACTACCTCTCCGAGGACCGCGTCGAGATCCGCTACACCCTGCCGCTCGCCGAGATCGTCTTCGACTTCTTCGACCAGCTGAAGTCCAAGACGCGGGGTTACGCCTCACTCGACTACGAGCCCACCGGCGAGCAGTCCGCCGAGCTCGTCAAGGTCGACATCCTGCTGCACGGCGACAAGGTCGACGCCTTCTCCGCGGTCACGCACAAGGACAAGGCGTACGCGTACGGCGTCCGGCTCGTCGCCAAGCTGCAGAAGCTCATCCCGCGGCAGAACTTCGAGGTGCCGATCCAGGCGGCCATCGGCTCCCGGGTCATCGCCCGTGAGACCGTCCGCGCCATCCGCAAGGACGTTCTCGCCAAGTGCTACGGCGGTGACATCTCCCGTAAGCGGAAGCTGCTGGAGAAGCAGAAGGAAGGCAAGAAGCGGATGAAGATGGTCGGCAACGTGGAGGTGCCGCAGGACGCGTTCATCTCCGTGCTGTCGACCGACGAGTCCGCCGGGGAGACCAAGGCCAAGAAGTAGTACGGAGGCGTGGGGCGAGAAGCGGCACGGAGCTTCGCCCCACCACGCCTACCGGCCGGTAGATGAACGGGTCCCCGCATCGCAGAACGCTGCGCCGCGGGGGCCCGTTCGTTATGAAGCGGGGTCCCGTTGCCTCTTACGCGGGGCGCGCGGGCGCTTTACTCTGATCACGGCTTCGTAGTTACTCGCCAGTTAAACAAGCAGGATCAAGCACGCAAACCCAAGCGGAGAGCGCACCGCAACCAGCAGCCCGTCGTGAAGCACTGCCGCAGGCCCGGAGGATGTCGTGAGCGACACACAGACCATGATCGAGAACCGTCCGCCCTCCGTGGCGACCCTCTTCATCGACCGGGTGGCAGCCACCCCGGACGGGGAGGCCTACCGCTACCCCGTCCCCGCGGCCGCCGGTCAGGGTCCCGACGAGTGGAAGTCGCTCAGCTGGGGGCAGGCCGCCGAACGGGTCTACGCCGTGGCGGCCGGGCTGATCGCACTGGGCGTGCAGCCGGAGGAGCGCGTCGCGCTCGCCGCGAGCACCCGGGTCGAATGGATCCTGGCCGACCTCGGGGTCATGTGCGCGGGCGCCGCGACCACCACGATCTACCCCTCGACGAACACCGAGGAGTCGGCGTTCATCCTCTCCGACTCCGAGAGCCGGGTGCTGATCGCCGAGGACGCCGCACAGCTGGCCAAGGCCCGCGAGCGCCGCGCCGAGCTGCCGAACCTCGCGCACGTCGTCGTCATCGACGCCGAGGGCGTTGGACCGGCCGAGGGCGACCCGGAGGGCTGGGTGCTCACGCTGGCCGACCTGGAGACCCTGGGCGCCGAGCACCTGGCCAAGAACCCGGCCGCGATCACCGAGCGGGTCGACGCGATCACCGCCGACCAGCTCGCGACCCTCATCTACACGTCGGGCACCACCGGCCGCCCCAAGGGTGTACGGCTGCCGCACGACAACTGGTCGTACATGGCCAAGGCCACCATCGCCACCGGGCTGATCACCAAGGACGACGTCCAGTACCTCTGGCTGCCGCTCGCGCACGTCTTCGGCAAGGTCCTCACCTCCGGCCAGATCGAGGTGGGGCACGTCACCGCCGTCGACGGCCGGGTCGACAAGATCATCGAGAACCTGCCCATCGTCCAGCCGACGTACATGGCGGCCGTCCCCCGGATCTTCGAGAAGGTCTACAACGGTGTCGCGGCCAAGGCCCGCGCCGGTGGCGGGGCCAAGTACAAGATCTTCCTCTGGGCGGCCGGGGTCGCCCGCGAGTACGCGAAGGTCTCCCAGGACAACTTCCGGCGCACCGGCACCGCCTCCGTGCCCTTCGCGCTCGGCGCCAAGCACAAGGTGGCCGACGCCCTCGTCTTCGCCAAGATCCGCGAGGCCTTCGGCGGCCGGCTCCGCGCCTGTATCTCCGGCTCCGCCGCTCTTGCCCCCGATATCGGCTTCTTCTTCGCCGGCGCCGGCATCCACATCCTGGAGGGCTACGGCCTCACCGAGACGAGCGCGGCCTCCTTCGTCAACCCGGGCGAGGCCTACCGCACCGGCACCGTCGGCAAGCCGCTCCCCGGCACCGAGGTCCGGATCGCCGACGACGGCGAGATCCTCCTGCGCAGCCCCGGCGTGATGCAGGGCTACCAGGGGCTGCCGGAGAAGACGTCCGAGGTGCTGGAGGACGACGGCTGGTTCCACACCGGCGACATCGGAGAGCTGTCCGTGGACGGCTACCTGCGGATCACCGACCGCAAGAAGGACCTGATCAAGACGTCCGGCGGCAAGTACATCGCGCCGGCCGAGGTCGAGGGCCAGTTCAAGGCGGTCTGCCCGTTCGTCTCCAACATCCTGGTGCACGGCGCGGACCGTAACTTCTGCACCGCGCTCATCGCCCTCGACGAGCCGACCATCCTCGACTGGGCCGCCGAGAACGGCATGGAGGGGAAGTCGTACGCGGACGTCGTGGCATCCCCGCGGACCGTCGAGCTCATCGACGGCTACGTGAAGCGCCTCAACGAGGGACTGCAGCGCTGGCAGACCATCAAGCAGTTCCGGCTGCTCCCGCGCGACCTCGACATCGAGCACGGCGAGGTCACCCCCAGCCTCAAACTGAAGCGGCCGGTCGTCGAGCGGGCGTACAAGGACCTGATCGACGACATGTACGCGGGCTCCCGCGAGGCGTAGCGTCCGGCCTTCCGGCCTGTTCCCGGCACCCGGCCCCCGCATCCCGTGCGGGGCCGGGTGCCGGCGTTCTCCAGGCACTTCGGTAACTCGACGCGTATGCGAAGGGCCGATCTGTCACTCTGTCCGTGTCGTCAGCGGCGCATAGAGGGTCCGTCTCAACGGAGAACAGGCGGAGACGGAGAACAGGCAGAGCGAGAACAGGTCAGGAGCCGCCCTGTGGGGTCCATTCCCTTGCAGCGGGACATCGTGCAGCGTCCCGGAACCACTGGCGCGTCCACGGGCGCACAGCCCGTCGCCCGGACGAGCCTGCCCGGGAACCTGCTCGCGCCCTCCGCGGCCCGGCGGTTCGTCGCGGCGGCGCTCGCCGAGTGGAGCGGGCTCGGGCTGCCCGCGGCCGTCGGCTTCAGCGAGCGGCTGTCCGACGACGCGGCGGTCATCGTCAGCGAACTCGTCACCAACGCCGTCGTGCACGCCGGGACCAACGTCGAACTGCTCTTCCGGCTGGAGGAGGCGACCGAGGACGAGTCCTCCGCGCTCGTCCTGGAGGTCTCCGACCACCACCCGACCCGCGCCGTGCGCAGCGACCGCCCCGAAACCGGCACCGACGGCTCCGACGCACCGGGGGAGCCCGCCGAGTACGGGCGCGGCCTGGAACTCGTCGCCACCCTCGCCGAACGCTGGGGCATCACCTACCGCACCGGCCTCAAGACCGTCTGGGCCCGGCTCCCCGTCGACGACTGGAACCCCTTCCCCGACGCCCGCCCCGAGGCCGGATTCCAGCGCGGACTGCGCGCCGCCGAACTCCTCGCCCCCACCGCCCGCCGTGCCCTGCGCGACGACGCGGACTGGGCGGGGCGCGGCGCGCTGTCCTTCCTCGCCGAGGCCTCGGACCTGCTGGCCGGCCAGCTCGACGAGGACATCGTGGCCGCGCTCGCCGGACAGTTACTCGTGCCCCGGCTCGCCGACTGGTGCGCGATCTGGCTGGAGCCCGAGACAGCGGGCCGCGCGGCCGTCCCGCGGCTCGCCAAGGTCTGGCACGTCGACGAGACCCGCATCCAGCCACTGCGCACCCTCCTGGAGGGCGACCCGCTCCGTCTCCCCGAGCGGGTCGGCACCGGACCCGTCTCTATGCCGTGGCCCGGCAGCGCCGAGGACGGCGGTCAGCCGGACGGGACCGAAGGCGTCGCCCTCGCCTACCGGATCACCTCGGGCGGCCGCACCCTCGGCGCCGTACTCCTCGGCCGCGAAGGCATCGCCCGCGTCCCCGACGAGGTCACCGCCCTGATCGAGGACTTCGTCCGCAGGGTCGGCCTCGCCGTGGGCGCGGCCCGCGCCTACACCCGGCAGGCCACCATCAGCCGCATCCTTCAACGCGGACTGCTGCCCAGCAAGGTCGCCGACATACCGGGCGTCGTCAGCTCCCTCGTCTACGAACCCAGCGACGACGGGGTCGTCGGGGGTGACTTCTACGACATCTTCCCGTGCCCCAACGATCGCTGGTGCTTCGTCCTCGGCGACGTCCAGGGCAGCGGCCCCGAAGCGGCCGTCGTGACCGGACTGGCCCGCCCCTGGCTGCGGCTGCTGGCCCGGGAGGGCTTCCAGGCCGACGAGGTCCTGGTCCGCCTCAACCGGCTGCTCCTCGACGACGCGATGGAGGCTGCCGAGGCGGCCGCGCTCATGGTCGCCGCCGCCGGAGGCCAGCACTCGGCGGACAGCGGACAGTCCCGGTTCCTCTCCCTGCTGTACGGGGAGCTCGTGCCGCTGCCCGGCGGCGGCGCCCGCTGCACCCTGGTCAGCGCGGGGCACCCGCTGCCGCTGCTGCTGCGCCCCGACGGCACGGTGCGCCCGGCCGCCGAGCCCCAGCTGCTTCTCGGCGTCATGGACGACGCGGTGTACGAGACCCAGAGCTTCGACCTGGCCCCCGGCGACAGCCTCCTGTGCGTCACCGACGGGGTCACGGAACGGCGCTCGGGGCCGCTGATGTTCGACGACGGCGACGGGCTGGCGCAGGCGCTCTCCGGCTGCGCCGGGCTGACCGCGGAGGGGATCGCGGACCGCATCAAGCACGCCGTGCACGCCTTCGCCGAGCGCCCGCCGGACGACGATCTGGCGCTGCTGGTCCTCCAGGCCCAGTAGCCCCGTCCCGGGCGTGGCGTCCGGTTGCCGGGCGGCGCGCGACAATGGACGGTATGCCTTCCGTACTGCCCGATGGTGAGCCCGTGCCCGACGACGGGGCGCTGCCCCGCCATGCCCTGGAAGGCGCCGCCGAACGCCCGCTCGGCTTCTATCTGCACGTGCCGTACTGCGCGACCCGCTGCGGCTACTGCGACTTCAACACCTACACCGCTACCGAGCTGCGCGGCTCCGGTGGTGCGCTGGCCTCCCGGGACAACTACGCCTCCCATCTCATCGGTGAGGTCCGCCAGGCCCGCAAGGTCCTCGGCGACGACCCCCGCCAGGTCCGTACGGTCTTCGTCGGAGGCGGCACGCCGACGCTGCTGGCCGCCGCCGATCTGGTCCGGATGCTGGCCGCGATCCGCGAGGAGTTCGGGCTCGCGGACGACGCCGAGATCACCACCGAGGCGAACCCGGAGTCCGTCGGACCCGCCTATCTCGCGGAGCTGCGCGAGGGCGGCTTCAACCGGATCTCCTTCGGGATGCAGAGCGCCCGGCAGCACGTCCTGAAGATCCTCGACCGCACCCACACGCCCGGCCGGCCCGAAGCGTGTGTCGCCGAGGCGAGGGCGGCCGGCTTCGATCACGTCAACCTCGACCTGATCTACGGCACCCCGGGCGAGTCCGACGACGACTGGCGCGCCTCCCTCGACGCGGCGATCGGCGCCGGGCCCGACCATGTGTCGGCGTACGCCCTGATCGTCGAGGAGGGCACCCAGCTGGCCCGCCGGATCAAGCGCGGCGAGATCCCGATGACGGACGACGACGCGCACGCCGACCGCTATCTCATCGCGGACGAGGCGATGGCCGCGGCCGGCTTCTCCTGGTACGAGGTGTCGAACTGGGCCCGGACCCCCGAGGGCCGCTGCCTGCACAACGAGCTGTACTGGCGCGGCGCCGACTGGTGGGGCGCCGGACCCGGCGCGCACAGCCACGTCGGCGGCGTGCGCTGGTGGAACGTGAAGCACCCGGGGGCGTACGCGCAGGCGCTGGCCGAGGGGCGCTCGCCCGGCGCGGGCCGCGAGATCCTCTCCGCGGAGGACCGGCGCGTCGAGCGCATCCTGCTGGAGCTGCGGCTCGTCGACGGCTGCCCGCTGTCGCTGCTCGCCCCGGCGGGGCTTGCGGCGGCGGGGCGGGCGGTGGACGACGGGCTGCTGGAGCCGGGGCCGTACGGGGAGGGGCGGGCGGTGCTGACCCTGCGGGGGCGGTTGCTGGCGGATGCGGTGGTGAGGGACCTGGTGGACTGAGGGGGCGCGTGGTGCGTGTCGCGTGGCGGGGGTGGCGCCTGCGGCGGGCCTGTTCCCCTACCCGCCCCTTCCCGTAGCCGGGGCTCCGCCCCGGACCCCGCTCCTCAAGCGCCGGCGGGGCTGGACGTGTGCCGGGCCCGGTCACTCATGGGCTGGAAGTGGACGGCGCCGTCACGAAATCGATCAGCTCCTCCACCCGGCCCAGCAGCTCCGGCTCCAGGTCCCGGTAGGAGCGGACCGTCGACAGGATCCGCTGCCACGCCGCACCCGTGTTCTCCGGCCACCCCAGCGACCGGCACACGCCCGTCTTCCAGTCCTGCCCGCGCGGCACCACCGGCCACCCGGGGATCCCGACGGACGACGGCTTCACGGCCTCCCACACGTCGATGTACGGGTGGCCGACCACCAGGACGTTCCCGTCCGAGATCTGCGCCGCGATCCGGGACTCCTTGGAGCCCGGTACGAGATGGTCGACCAGCACTCCCAGACGCGCGTCCGGGCCCGGCGAGAACTCGCGCACGATCGCGGGGAGGTCGTCGATGCCCTCCAGGTACTCCACGACCACGCCCTCGATCCGCAGGTCGTCGCCCCAGACCCGCTCCACCAGCTCGGCGTCGTGCCGGCCCTCCACGTAGATGCGTCCGGCCCGCGCCACCCGGGCCCGCGCGCCGGGAACGGCCACCGAGCCGGAGGCCGTACGGGCGGGGCGGGCCGGGCCGCCCGCCGACGGGCGCACCAGCGTGACGACCCGGCCCTCCAGCAGGAAGCCGCGCGGCGCCATCGGGAAGACCCGGTGCTTGCCGAACCGGTCCTCCAGGGTCACCGTCGGGCCCTCGGCCGTCTTCTCGCACCGGATCACGGCACCGCAGAAGCCGGTGGCGACGTCCTCCACGACCAGATCCGGGTCGGCGGGCACCTCGGGGGCGGGGGCGGACTTCTTCCACGGCGGGGTCAGGTCCGGCTGGTAGCTGCGCATCGGACGACGATAAGCGGGGAGCGGGCTACGACACGCCGAACCGGGCAGCGAGGTCGTCGCGCTGGGCCCGTACGAACGCGGCGTCCACCACGGCCCCGTGCCCCGGCACGTACAACGCGTCCTCGCCGCCCAGCTCCAGCAGCCGGTCCAGCGCCGCCGGCCAGCGCGCGGGGAATGCGTCCGGTCCGGCCTGGGGGTCGCCGGACTCCTCGACCAGGTCGCCGCAGAACACGATCGCCGGCGAGTCGGAGACGCCGGGCACCAGCACCGCCAGATCGTGGCCGCTGTGCGCCGGACCCGCGTTCACCAGCAGCACCTCGCGCCCGCCGCCCAGATCGAGCGTCCATTCGGCGATCACCTCGTGGTGGGGCGCCACAAGGACATCGGCGGACTCCGCCGCGTCCTGTTCGGGCAGGCCCTGCCGCACCGCGTCGGCGTGCAGTTCGTCCGCCCCGTGCCGCAGCACATCCCTCATGCCCCCGGCGCCGTACACCTGCGTCCCGGCGAAGGCGGCCGTGCCCAGCACATGATCGAAATGGGGGTGGCTGAGTGCGATATGTGTCACCCTTTGGCCCAGCAGCGACTGCGCCTGGCGGCGTACCTCCACCGCTTCACGCAGTGACGATCCGGTGTCGCAGAGCAGCACTCCGTCCGTCCCGGCCACCAGTGCGACCGTTGCATCCCACACGGGAAGGCGTCGCCGGCCCACTCCGTGTCCGAGTCGCTCCCAGCCGAACTCTTCCCAAGAGGCGTCCATGGGACGACGCTATCGGCAACGACCTGCGCAGTCTCGCGGTAGCGTGGCCGGTCGCCCTTGCTAGGGGGCTACCCCGTCGCCGTACACTGGCCGGGGGATTGCTGGCACTCGTACGCACAGAGTGCCAGGAGAAGACCCGGGAACGGCCCGAGAACCACCGAGGTACACAGCTGGAGGTGTGCGCGATGCTCAGCGAACGCAGACTCGAAGTGCTGCGCGCCATCGTCCAGGACTATGTCGGCACCGAGGAGCCCGTCGGCTCCAAGGCGCTCACGGAGCGGCACAAGCTGGGGGTCTCCCCGGCCACCGTCCGCAACGACATGGCGGTGCTGGAGGACGAGGGCTTCATCGCCCAGCCGCACACCAGCGCGGGACGCATCCCGACGGACAAGGGTTACCGGCTCTTCGTCGACAAGCTCGCGGGCGTCAAGCCCCTGTCGTCGCCGGAGCGCCGTGCCATTCAGAATTTCCTCGACGGCGCGGTCGACCTCGACGATGTCGTGGGACGTACCGTACGGCTGCTCGCGCAGCTGACCCGGCAGGTCGCCGTCGTGCAGTACCCCTCGCTGACCCGCTCGACGGTGCGGCACGTGGAACTGCTTTCGCTGGCCCCCGCCCGGCTGATGCTCGTGCTGATCACGGACACCGGCCGGGTCGAACAGCGGCTGGTGGACTGCCCCGCGCCGTTCGGTGAGACCTCTCTCGCCGATCTGCGGGCCCGGCTCAACAGCCGGGTCGTGGGACGCCGTTTCGCGGACGTCCCGCAGCTGGTGCAGGACCTGCCGGAATCATTCGAGAGCGAGGACCGGGGAACCGTGTCCACCGTGCTCTCGATCCTCCTCGAATGCCTCGTCGAGGAGACGGAGGAGCGGCTGATGATCGGCGGCACCTCCAACCTCACCCGCTTCGGGCACGACTTCCCTGTGATGATCCGGCCGGTGCTGGAGGCATTGGAGGAGCAGGTCGTGCTGCTGAAGCTGCTCGGCGAGGCCAAGGACTCGGGCATGACCGTACGTATCGGGCACGAGAACGCCCACGAGGGGCTCAACTCCACGTCCGTCGTCGCGGTCGGCTACGGTTCGGGCGACGAGGCAGTCGCCAAACTCGGCGTGGTCGGACCGACCCGCATGGACTACCCCGGAACGATGGGAGCGGTACGCGCAGTGGCACGTTACGTCGGACAGATCCTGGCGGAGTCGTAAGTGGCCACGGACTACTACGCCGTACTCGGCGTGCGCCGCGACGCTTCGCAGGACGAGATCAAGAAGGCCTTCCGGAGGCTCGCCCGCGAGCTGCACCCGGATGTGAACCCCGATCCGAAGACCCAGGAGCGGTTCAAGGAGATCAACGCCGCTTACGAGGTGTTGTCGGACGCTCAGAAGAAGCAGGTCTACGACCTCGGCGGCGACCCGCTGTCCGCCTCCGGAGGCGGTGGCGCGGGCGGATTCGGACAGGGCGGCTTCGGCAACTTCTCCGACATCATGGACGCGTTCTTCGGCACGGCGTCGCAGCGCGGACCCCGTTCGCGCACCCGCCGCGGCCAGGACGCCATGATCCGGCTGGAGATCGACCTCTCCGAGTCGGCCTTCGGTACGACCAAGGACATCCAGGTCGACACGGCCGTCGTCTGTACGACCTGTAGTGGCGAGGGTGCCGCACCCGGCACCTCCGCCCAGACCTGTGACATGTGCCGCGGCCGCGGCGAGGTCTCCCAGGTCACCCGGTCGTTCCTCGGCCAGGTCATGACCTCGCGGCCCTGCCCCCAGTGCCAGGGCTTCGGTACGGTCGTGCCGACGCCGTGCCCGGAGTGCGCCGGTGACGGCCGCATCCGCTCGCGGCGCACGCTCACCGTGAAGATCCCCGCAGGTGTCGACAACGGCACCCGCATCCAGCTCGCGGGCGAGGGTGAGGTCGGCCCCGGCGGCGGCCCCGCCGGCGATCTCTACGTCGAGATCCACGAGCTGCCGCACGCCGTGTTCCAGCGGCGCGGCGACGATCTGCACTGCACGGTCACCATCCCGATGACGGCGGCGGCCCTCGGCACCAAGGTGCCGCTGGAGACGCTCGACGGCCTTGAGGAGGTCGACATCCGGCCGGGCACCCAGTCCGGCCAGTCCGTCCCGCTGCACGGACGCGGCATCACGCACCTGCGAGGCGGCGGGCGCGGCGACCTCATCGTGCACGTCGAGGTGATGACCCCGACCAAGATGGACCCGGAGCAGGAGCGTCTGCTGCGCGAGCTGTCGAAACTGCGCGGCGAGGAGCGGCCCACCGGCCAGTTCCAGCCCGGGCAGCAGGGTCTGTTCTCGCGTCTGAAGGACGCGTTCAACGGCCGCTAGATCCACGTGAACGATGTCGTACGGGCCCGGATTCCGGGCCCGTACCGCATTGTGGACAAAATGTGGCACCGGGGTGCGTATCGCCGGACACGGGGGACATGACACGATGCGGTCATGTCATCCGCGTTGACCGATCTCTGCCGGTATCCGATCGTGCAGGCCCCGATGGCGGGTGGGACCTCGTGTCCGCAGCTCGTCGCGGCCGTCGCCGAGGCCGGCGGGCTCGGCTTCCTGGCCGCCGGGTACAAGACGACGGACGGCATGTACAACGAGATCAAACAGGTGCGCGGTCTCACCGGCCAGCCCTTCGGCGTCAACCTGTTCATGCCGCAGCCGAACCTCGCCGACCCGGCCGCCGTCGAGGTGTACCGGCATCAGCTCGCGGGCGAGACATCCTGGTACGAGACCCCGCTCGGCGACACCGACACCGGCGGTGACGACGGCTACGAGGCCAAGCTCGCCATCCTGCTGGAGGACCCGGTCCCGGTCGTCTCCTTCACCTTCGGCTGCCCCTCCCGCGACACCCTCGACGCGTTCGCCGCGGTGGGTACGTACACGGTCGTCACGGTCACCTCGCCGGAGGAGGCCCAGGCCGCCCAGTGGGCGGGCGCCGACGCCGTCTGCGCCCAGGGCATCGAGGCGGGCGGCCACCAGTCCACCTTCCGCGACGACCCCCAGATCGACGGCGCCGGGACCGGCCTGCTCTGCCTGGTGGCCCAGGTCCGCGAGACCGTGCAGATACCGATTGTCGCCGCGGGCGGACTGATGCGGGGATCCCAGATCGCCGCCGTGCTGGCGGCCGGCGCCGATGCCGCGCAGCTCGGCACCGCCTTCCTGGTCTGCCCCGAATCGGGCGCCCACCTGCTGCACAAGCAGGCCCTCACCAACCCGCTGTTCGTCCGCACCACCCTGACCCGGGCCTTCTCCGGACGCCCGGCCCGCGGCCTGGTCAACCGCTTCGTGCGCGAGCACGGACCGTACGCCCCCGCCGCCTACCCGCAGGTGCACCAGATGACGGCCGTGCTGCGCAAGGCGGCGGCCAAGGCCGGGGACGCGCAGGGCATGGCACTGTGGGCGGGGCAGGGCCACCGGATGGCGCGCGAGCTGCCCGCCGGCCGGCTGGTCAGACTGCTTGCCGAGGAACTGGACGCCGCACGGACGGCAGTGAGCACAAGGAGTACACAGTGACGGCACCCGTCTTCGTCGTCGACCGGATGCCGCAGGGGCCCGGCTTCGTCCTGGAAGGGCCCGAGGGGCGGCACGCCGTCTCGGTGAAGCGCCTGCGCGCCGGTGAGGACGTCGTCCTGACGGACGGGAGCGGGCGCTGGGCCGAAGGCGTCGTGATGGCCGCCGAGGGCAAGGACCGGTTGGTGATCACCGACCTGGAGTCCGTCCACGAGGAACCCCGTCCCGACGTCCGTATCACCGTCGTCCAGGCGTTGCCCAAGGGTGACCGCGGCGAGGTCGCCGTCGAGACGATGACGGAGACCGGCGTCGACGCGGTCGTGCCGTGGCAGGCCGCGCGCTGCATCACCCAGTGGAAGGGCGACCGGGGCCTCAAGTCCCTGGCGAAGTGGCGCAGTACGGCCCGCGAGGCCGGCAAGCAGTCGCGCCGGGTCCGCTTCCCGGAGGTGGCGGACGCGTTGACGACCAAGCAGGTTGCCGCACTTCTGGCCACGGCCGACTTCGCGGCCGTGCTGCACGAGGACCGGGGGTACGCCAGTGAGCCGCTGGCCACCGTCGCGCTGCCCGGCGAGGGTGAGATCGTGCTGGTCGTAGGGCCCGAAGGAGGCGTGTCCCCGGAGGAATTGGCCGTTTTCGCCGCCGCGGGCGCCCGGACCTGCCGGCTCGGACCGACCGTTCTGCGCACCTCGACGGCGGGTACCGCGGCGGTTGCGCTGCTGCTGGGACGCACGGGGCGCTGGGCGTAGCGACTTTCCGGCCGGGGCAGTTGTGGCCGCAAGCGGTCTACCGCTGCGCCGGGAGCGGTGGGAAGCTGCCCGTATGGGGACATCAAGGGCAGCGGGCCGCAGAAGGGCCCATCACTTCCCGGCCGCGGTCTGCCTCGCTGCCGCAGCCGTCGTGGGCCTCGCCGCCTGCGGACCCGTGGACGGACTGAACACCGCCACCATCGCCGTGACCACGGACCGCACCGCCACCAGCGCCCTGGAGCACGAAGGCGTCCAGGTGCAGTGGCTGACCTGCACGGCGAGCGTGGACGGGGGCGGGGCGAAGTCGTCGTCCACGCAGGCCGGTTCGGCCACCGCCACCACGCGCCGCGTCGCCGATGTCGACTGCAGCGGCCGGACGAAGGACGGCCGGGACATCAAGGTCACCGGTCAGGTCCGGCAGGCGGTCGACGGCCGCTGCGTGCGCGGTGACCTGACCGCGAAGGCCGGTAACCGGACCGTGTTCCGGGCCACCCTGCTCGGCAACTGCGCGGCGCCGCCCCCGACCTCCGCACCGGCCGGCGGTGGGAACAGCGGCGGGGGAGGGGCCCGGCCCACGGTCACCGTGACCGTCACGGTCACCGCGCACCCCCAGGGCAAGTGAGCCGGCCGGACGGCGGACTCCGGCCAACCCCGTTCCACCAGGCAGAGCAGCGGCCTAGGGTGATCGATGTGACACAGCCTTCCTACCTCCGGTATCCCCATGTCCAGGGCGACTCGATCGCCTTCACCGCCGAGGACGATGTCTGGCTCGCGCCGCTCGACGGCGGCCGAGCCTGGCGTGTCAGCGCCGACAACCGCCCCGTCACCCAGCCGCGGATATCTCCCGACGGCACCCTCGTCGCCTGGACGTCCACCCGGGACGGGGCACCCGAAGTGCACCTCGCCCCCGTCGACGGCGGCCCCTCCCGGCGGCTGACCCACTGGGGCGACGCGCGGACGACAGTCCGCGGCTGGACCCCCGACGGGGACGTGCTGGTCACCAGCACCCAGGGCCAGGTCTCGCTCCGGCGCAGCTGGGCCCGGGCCGTGCCGGTCGACGGAGGGCCCGCACGGACCCTCCCGTACGGACCGGTCGGCTCCCTCGCGTACGGTCCCGGCGGACGCGTCCTGCTGCTTTCGGCCACCATGGGGCGCGAGGCCGCCACCTGGAAGCGCTACCGCGGCGGCACGGCGGGCAAGCTCTGGATCGCGGCCGAGGGGGACCCGGCGGAGTTCGTACGTGTCCACGAGGAGCTCGACGGCAACATCGAGTGCCCCCTGTGGGTCGGCGACCGCATCGCCTTCCTCTCCGACCACGAAGGCGTCGGCGCGCTCCACTCCTCGCTGCCCGACGGCACGGACCTGCGCCGGCACACCGGAATCGAAGGCTTCTACGCCCGCCACGCCACCACCGACGGCACCCGCGTCGCCTACGCGTCCGCCGGTGAACTGTGGCTCCTGGACAGCCTGGAGAGCGACGCACCCCGCCGCCTCGACATCCGGCTCGGCGGCCAGCGCGCCGACCTCCAGCCGCACCCCGTGCACGCCGGCAGCCACCTGCACACCGCCTCGCCCGACCGCACCGGCCGCGGCAGCGCCGTCGGGTCCCGCGGCGCCGTCCACTGGGTCACCCACCGCGAGGGCCCGGCCCGCGCACTCGCCGTCGAACCCGGCGTACGGGCCAGGCTGCCCCACACCTTCCAGGCCGACGGCGACCAGCACGTCGTCTGGGTCACCGACGCCGAGGGCGACGACGCGCTGGAGTGCGCACCCGCCACCGGGACCGGCCCCGGCGCCGTACCGCGCCGCCTCGCCTCGGGCCGGATCGGCCGGGTCCTCGACCTGGTCCCCGCCCCCGACGGCAGCCGCTTCGCCGTCGCCGCCCACGACGGACGCGTCCTGATCGTGGAACGGGAGAGCGGCGAGGTCCACGAGGTGGACCGCAGCGAGCACGGCGACGCCTCCGGGCTCGTCTTCTCGCCCGACTCCGCCTGGCTCGCCTGGTCGCACCCCGGCCCCGAGCCGCTGAGCCAGCTCAAGCTCGCGCACCTGGCCGACCTGTCGGTCTCCGAGGCGACCCCGCTGCGGTTCCGGGACTTCGCACCCGCCTTCACCGCCGACGGAAAGCACCTGGCCTTCCTCTCGGAGCGGGCGTTCGACCCGATCTACGACTCCCACGTCTTCGACCTGGCGTTCATCGGGACCTGCCGGCCGCACCTGCTGACGCTCGCCGCGACCACCCCCTCCCCGTTCGGGCCCCAGCTCCACGGCCGCCCGACCGAGAAGGAGAAGGGCGGCGACGGCGAGGACAACCCCACGGCACTCCCCGTCACCCGCATCGACCTGGACGGCCTCGCCGACCGGATCGTGCCGCTGCCCGTCGAGGCCGCCAGCTACTCCTCGCTCAGGGCGGCGAAGGACGGACTGCTGTGGCTGCGCCACCCGGTGACCGGAGTCCTCGGCACCAGCGCGGCCACCCCCGACACCCACGGCCCCGAGACCGTCCTGGAGCGGTACGACCTGGAGAAGCTGCGCTGCGAGGAACTGGCCTCCGACATCGGCCGGTTCGCGGTCAGCGGCGACGGCAAGCGCCTCGCCCTGCTCAGCCACGGCAAGCTGCGCATCGTCCCGTCCGACAGCCGGGTGTCCGGGGGTTCCGACGACGACAGCGACGACAACAACATCACCGTCGACCTCTCCCGCGTCCGCCGCACCCTCGACCCGGCCGCCGAATGGCGCCAGATGTACGACGAGGCCGGCCGCATCATGCGGGACAACTTCTGGCGCCCCGACATGGCCGGCATCGACTGGAACGGCGTACTGGACCGCTACCGCCCCGTCCTGGAGCGCGTCGCCACCCACGACGACCTCATCGACCTCCTGTGGGAGGTCCAGGGCGAACTCGGCACTTCGCACGCCTATGTGACCCCCTCCGGCGGCTGGCGCGACGACTCCGCCCGGCAGGGCCTGCTCGGCGCAGACCTCTCCCGCGCGGACGACGGGAGCTGGCGCATCGACCGCATCCTGCCGTCCGAGACCTCCGACCCGGCCGCCCGGGCCCCGCTCGCCGCACCCGGCGTCGCCGTCCGTGCGGGTGACGCGATCGTGGCCGTCGACGGCCACCCCGTCGACCCGCTCACCGGCCCCGCACCGCTGCTCACCGGCTCGGCCGGCAAACCCGTCGAACTGACCGTCTCCCCGGTCGACGGCGGCGACCCGCGCCATGTCGTCGTCGTGCCGATCGCCGACGAGGAGGCACTGCGCTACCACGCGTGGGTCGCCGGCCGGCGTGCGCACGTGCACGAACAGTCCGGCGGGCGCCTCGGCTACCTCCACGTCCCGGACATGGTCGGCTCGGGCTGGGCCCAGATCCACCGCGACCTGCGCACCGAGGTCGCCCGCGAAGGCCTGGTGGTGGACGTACGGGAGAACCGCGGCGGCCACACCTCGCAGCTGGTGGTGGAGAAGCTCGCCCGCCGCATCGTCGGCTGGGACCTGCCCCGCGGCATGCGGCCCTCCAGCTACCCGGGCGACGCACCGCGCGGCCCCGTCGTGGCCGTCGCGAACGAGTTCTCCGGCTCGGACGGCGACATCGTGAACGCGGCGATCAAGGCGCTGGACATCGGCCCCGTGGTCGGCGTACGCACCTGGGGCGGCGTGGTGGGCATCGACAGCCGGTACCGCCTCGTCGACGGCACGCTGGTCACCCAGCCCAAGTACGCCTTCTGGCTGGAGGGGTACGGCTGGGGCGTCGAGAACCACGGCGTCGATCCCGATGTCGAGGTCGTCATGACACCGCAGGACCATGCCGCGGGCCGGGACCCGCAGCTGGACGAGGCGATCCGGATCGCCCTGGAGTCGCTGAGCCGCACGCCGGCGAAGACGGCGCCGGGGCTGCCGGAGTGAGTCGAGGGGCGGGGCCCGAACCCGGGGCTCCGCCCCGGACCCCGCGCCTCAAACGCCGGCGGGGCTGGGTGCCCCGCTAGGCTGCCCCCGTAACGGATCACCGAGACAGAGGAGCGCACCCCATGGCAGGAGAACCGCAGCCCGACTGCCTGTTCTGCAAGATCGTCTCGGGTGAGATCCCGGCCACCATCGTCCGGGAGACCGACACCACGGTCGCCTTCCGCGACATCAACCCCCAGGCCCCCACCCACGTCCTGGTCATCCCCCGTGTCCACCACCCCGACGCCGCGTCCCTCGCCGCCGCCGAGCCGCAGATCCTCGCCGACGTCCTGCGCGAGGCCGGACACGTCGCCGCCGACGAGAAGGTCGACGAGACCGGATACCGGGTCGTGTTCAACACCGGTGCC
Source organism: Streptomyces sp. NBC_00464 (assembly GCF_036013915.1). Taxonomy (NCBI): domain Bacteria; kingdom Bacillati; phylum Actinomycetota; class Actinomycetes; order Kitasatosporales; family Streptomycetaceae; genus Streptomyces; species Streptomyces sp. NBC_00464. Next base: position 5,367,053 of record NZ_CP107899.1, read on the forward strand.
GGGGCCGGGCAGACCGTCTTCCACGCGCACGCCCATGTCCTGGGCGGCCGCGGTCTCCAGTGGCCCCCCGGCTAGAACGGACCGCCGCACACCGTGTCCGCACGTGAACTCGTCGTCCTCGGCACCGCCAGCCAGGTCCCGACCCGGCACCGCAACCACAACGGCTATCTGCTGCGCTGGGACGGCGAGGGCATCCTCTTCGACCCGGGCGAGGGCACCCAGCGACAGATGCTGCGGGCCGGCGTCGCCGCGCACGACATCGACCGGATCTGCGTCACGCACTTCCACGGCGACCACTCGCTCGGCCTGGCCGGGGTGATCCAGCGGATCAACCTCGACCAGGTCCCGCACCCCGTCACCGCGCACTACCCGGCGAGCGGACAGCACTTCTTCGAACGCCTGCGGTACGCCACCGCCTACCGCGAATCCGTCGAGCTGACCGAGGCCCCGGTCGCCGCCGACGGGCCGCTGGCCACCACGGACACGTACACCCTCAGCAGCCACAAGCTCTCGCACCCCGTCGAGTCGTACGGCTACCGGCTGGCCGAGCCCGACGGGCGGCGCATGCTGCCCGCGAAACTCGCCCAGCACGGCATCGCGGGACCGGACGTCGGCCGGCTCCAGCGCGAGGGCGCCCTCGGCGGCATCACCCTCGACGACGTCTCCGAGCACAGGCGCGGACAACGGTTCGCCTTCATCATGGACACGAGGCTCTGCGACGGCGTGTACGCGCTCGCCGAGGGCTGCGACATGCTGGTCATCGAGTCGACCTTCCTCGACGAGGACGAAAGACTGGCCACCGACCACGGCCACCTGACCGCCGGACAGGCTGCCCGGGTCGCGCGGGAAGCGGGCGTACGGCACCTCGTGCTCACCCACTTCTCCCAGCGCTACCCGGACCCGGAGGTCTTCGAGACCCAGGCCAGGGCGGCCGGGTTCGAGGGCGAACTGACCGTCGCCCAGGATCTGATCCGGGTCCCGGTACCGAGCCGTCACCCGTAGACAACGTCACAGCACCACCCTGCGTAAGCGAGAAACCCGTGCACCTCCCCAAAGCAGAACTCCACCTCCACATCGAAGGAACCCTCGAACCCGAACTGGCCTTCGCGCTCGCCGCACGCAACGACGTGCGGCTGCCCTACGCGGACACCGAGGAGCTGCGCACCGCCTACCTCTTCGACGACCTGCAGAGCTTCCTCGACCTGTACTACGCGCTGATGGCGGTGCTGCGCACCGAGGACGACTTCACCGAACTCGCCGACGCCTACCTCACCCGCGCCGCCGCCCAGGGCGTGCGCCACGCGGAGATCTTCTTCGACCCGCAGGCGCACACCGCCCGCGGTGTGCCCATCGGCACCGTCGTCGAGGGGCTCGGCCGGGCGCTGGAGCGCAGCGAGGAGAAGCACGGCATCTCCACCCAGCTCATCATGTGCTTCCTGCGCGACCAGTCCGCCGAATCGGCGCTGGAGACCCTGGAGGCCGCGAAGCCGTATCTGCACCGGATCAGCGCCGTCGGCCTGGACTCCGCCGAGGTGGGCCACCCGCCCGCCAAGTTCCGCGAGGTGTACGCCGCGGCCGAGGCGCTCGGGCTGCGCAAGGTCGCCCACGCGGGCGAGGAGGGCCCGCCCGCGTACATCACCGAGGCGCTCGACGTCCTCGGCGTGGAGCGCATCGACCACGGGCTGCGCTGCATGGAGGACCCGGAGCTCGTGAAGCGACTGGTCGCGGACCGGGTGCCGCTCACCCTCTGCCCGCTGTCCAACGTACGGCTGCGGGCCATCGACACCCTGGAGGAGCACCCGCTGCGGGCCATGATGGACGCCGGGCTGCTCTGCACGGTGAACTCCGACGACCCCGCCTACTTCGGCGGATACGTCGGAGACACTTTCCACGCCGTCCACGAGGCGCTCGGACTGGAGCGCGAGCAGCTGCGCACCCTGGCCCGCAACTCCTTCGAGGCGGCCTTCCTCGACCACGACGAGGAGCGCAGGGCGCGCTACCTGTCCGAGGTCGAGGCGTACGCGTTCGACTGACCGCCGCCCGACGGGCCGGCCGTCCGGAACGCACTCCTGACCAGGCGCCTGCGGCGCAGCGCGGGCAGGCTTATCTCCGTGACGGCCTGCTCGGGCGCGCCCAGCTTCGGCACCGCCCCGGGCACCGCACCGGTGGTGACCGCGAGCAGGGCCGCCGGAGCGCCACCCCTGCGGCGCACCGATCCCGGCACCAGCGGACGGCCACCGGTGTGCAGGGCCACCGCCGTCACCGGGACCGCGACCAGCAGGGTCACGGCGCCCAGGATCAGCCCCATCACCGGGAAGCCGGCCCCCTCGGACAGCACACTGCCGAGCACCGGACCGCAGGCCACGCCGACCGACGAGGCCGAGCCCGCCAGGACCGCCCAGCGCCCGCGCACGTCCAGGGACGCGGCCAGGCCGATCAGATACGACAGGACCACCGGGTACACGGTGTTCCACAGGATCTCGCCGCTCGCGAACGAGCCGAGGCTCCCGGCCGACGAGCTGAGCACGATGCTCCCCGCGATGACCACGGTGCCCAGGCCGATCGGCACCGCCCGCCCGAGCCGGGCCCCCAGTACGCCGGCGCCCATCACGCCGAGCAGACCGGCGCCGAGCGCGGCGGCGAACACCGCGCCGATGGTGACCTCGGAGAGCCCGACCTGGTCCACGCCGATGCGGCTGCTGACCCCCCACAGCGCGTTCTGCGCCATGGACCAGACGAGCATGCCGCCCGCCAGCACCAGGCCCGAGCGGCGGTGCGGCAGCCGTCCCGACGCGGGGACGGACGGTCCGGCCGGGACCGGGCTGCCGAGCCGGGAGGTGGCCGGCCAGACGAGCAGCGCGACCAGCGCGATCGAAGCGAACGGCAGCCGGTGGCCACCGCCCAGGTGCGGGATCGTCAGATACAGGGCGCCCGCCGTCGCCGAGACGCTCAGCAGCCCCAGGGACGACGTCCGGTGCGGATCGCGCTGGGCGGCGATGCCCGCCGCGGCCACCGCGGTCGCCGTCCCGGAACCGAAACCGCCCACCATGGCGCCCAGGACCACCAGCGGCACGGAACCCGCGAGCGCGGCGCAGCCGTACCCCAGCACGGCCAGCACCAGCCCGATCCGCGCCGGTCTCCGCGGCCCGTACGTCTCCACGCGGCCCGCCAGACAGAAGCCGGCCGAGGCCGAACTCAGCAGCAGGGCGCTGCCGACCAGACCGGCCTCGGCCGTGCTGAGACCCAGATAGACGGAGAGCCGTCCCACGATGGTGGGGAGCAGATAGGCGGCGAGGTAACCGGCGGTGAACACGGCAACCAGAGGCCACGCGGCGCGAGGGCGCGAGGACATGGGCGTTCCTGAAGACATGCCAGAGGAGGCGGAGAAAAAAGGCAGAGGGGGGTCATGCGGGAATGCGAGAAATGCGGGGAATCGGCACACTCGTCGGTCATGTCGCCAACGGTGGTCGCGGGCCAATTTGTATCAAGTGCTCAGGGTCGACCGAAAGTCGCCTCGCTGTGATCTGAGTCACTTATGTGTTTGCCGTGTTTCTATGCGGGTAACAGCGCATGTTTATGCAGGTCAGCCTCTGTGTACACAGACCCGGCGCGGACCCCGCACCTGCGGACGGGAATCGGGCACACTGACCGCAACCGCCACGACCGGGGAGTGCAAGGTGAGCGCTGACATTCCAGACATCGACCCGCTGGACGGGCTGCGCGCACCGCAGGACCCCGGCTGCGACGTCTTCCTCACCGGCACGGTCTTCCTCGACATCATCTTCACCGGCCTGGACAGCGCCCCGGTGCGCGGCACCGAGTCCTGGGCCCGCGGCATGGGATCCAGCCCCGGCGGCGTCGCCAACATGGCCACCGCGCTCGCCCGCCTCGGCCTTCGCACCTCACTCGCCGCCGCGTTCGGCGACGACCACTACGGCGAGTACTGCTGGGACGCCCTCGAACAGGGCGAGGGCATCGACCTGTCCCTGTCGCACACCGTCCGCGGCTGGCACTCCCCGGTGACCGTCTCGATGGCGTACGAGGGCGAGCGGACGATGGTCTCGCACGGCCACGAGGCCCCGCCCCCGCCCGCGTTCGACCCCACCGGAGCCCCCGCCTCCCCCCGGTGCCCGCCCCGTGCCAGGGCCGCCATCGCCTCGCTCGCCCCCGGCCGCAGCGAACCCTGGGTGGCCGAGGCGGCCGGCCAGGGGGCCGCGGTCTTCGCCGACGTCGGCTGGGACGAGACCGGCCGCTGGGACCTGGACGGCCTGACCGACCTGGAGCACTGCCAGGCCTTCCTCCCCAACGCCGAGGAGGCCATGCGCTACACCCGCACCGACTGCCCCCGCACTGCCGCACACGCCCTCGCCGAACGGGTCCCGCTCGCCGTCGTCACCCTCGGCGCCGAGGGCGCGTACGCGGTCGACGCCGCCACCGGGGCCACCGCCGAGGTCCCCGCGATCGCGGTCGAGGCCCTGGACCCGACCGGCGCGGGCGACGTCTTCGTGGCCGGCTTCGTCACCGGCACCCTCGCCAACTGGCCCCTCGCCGACCGCCTCGCCTTCGCCGGCCTCACCGCCGCCCTCTCGGTCCAGGAGTTCGGCGGCTCGCTCTCGGCCCCCGGCTGGGCGGAGATCGCCGCCTGGTGGCAGCGCATCCGCACCCTCACCGGTCAGGACCCGGCCGCGCTCCAGCGGTACGCCTTCCTCCAGGACCTGCTCCCCGCCGCCGCCCGCCCCTGGCCGCTGCGCCGGGCCGTCCCGACGATCGGCTTCCGTCCGTAACCCGGCAGCCGTGTTCCCGCCTGCGAAAACCTCTCGGTGATGTCAGTACGGAGTCGTAGGCTGGGTACTCCAGAGGTTTTCGAGCAGCGAGAACCCTGCAACGGGAGGTATGTGCAGGCCCGAGGGCCGGCCCATGACTCAGACACCCACACAGCCGCAGGCGCGTGCCCACATCAGCATCCCGGCCGCTCACCCCATGGTGATGCTCCTGGGAGCGGGCGACTCGCTGCTGCGCGTGATCGAAGCGGCGTTCCCGGCGGCCGACATCCACGTCCGGGGTAATGACATAAGCGCGACGGGCACCGCGGCGGACATCGCCCTGATCCAGCGCCTGTTCGACGAGATGGTGCTGGTGCTCCGCACCGGGCAGCCGATGACGGAGGACGCCGTGGAACGGTCGATCGCGATGCTCAAGGCCACCGAGAACGGCAAGGCGGACGGCACGGAGACCCCGGCCGAGGTGCTCACCCAGAACATCCTCTCCAGCCGCGGCCGCACGATCCGCCCCAAGACGCTCAACCAGAAGCGGTACGTCGACGCGATCGACAAGCACACGATCGTCTTCGGCATCGGCCCCGCCGGCACCGGCAAGACGTACCTCGCCATGGCCAAGGCGGTCCAGGCCCTGCAGTCCAAGCAGGTCAGCCGGATCATCCTGACCCGCCCCGCGGTCGAGGCCGGTGAGCGGCTCGGCTTCCTGCCCGGCACGCTCTTCGACAAGATCGACCCGTATCTGCGCCCGCTCTACGACGCCCTGCACGACATGCTCGACCCCGACTCGATCCCGCGGCTGATGGCGGCGGGCACGATCGAGGTGGCGCCGCTGGCATACATGAGGGGTCGCACCCTTAATGATGCTTTTATCATCCTGGACGAGGCGCAGAACACCAGCGCCGAGCAGATGAAGATGTTCCTTACCCGCCTCGGCTTCGACTCGAAGATCGTCGTCACGGGCGACGTCACCCAGGTCGACCTGCCGAACGGCACCAAGAGCGGTCTGCGTCAGGTCCAGGACATCCTTGAGGGCATCGACGACGTGCACTTCTCCCGGCTCACCTCCCAGGATGTCGTCCGGCACAAGCTGGTCGGCCGTATCGTCGACGCGTACGAGAAGTACGACAGCGACCAGGACGGCCAGGCCGGCAAGGGTCAGGGCCGACGCAACGGGAAGCAGTAGCAGCGCACCATGTCGATCGACGTCAACAACGAGTCCGGAACCGAGGTCGACGAGCAGGCGATCCTCGACATCGCCCGCTACGCGCTCGCGCGGATGAGGATCCACCCGCTCTCCGAGCTCTCGGTGATCGTGGTGGACACCGCCGCCATGGAACAGCTCCACATCCAGTGGATGGACCTGCCGGGCCCGACGGACGTCATGTCCTTCCCGATGGACGAGCTGCGTCCGCCGGCCAAGGACGACGAGGAGCCCCCGCAGGGGCTCCTCGGTGACATCGTGCTCTGCCCGGAGGTCGCCAAGAAGCAGGGCGAGGACGCCGACACGCAGCACTCCATGGACGAGGAGCTCCAGCTCCTCACCGTCCACGGGGTGCTGCACCTGCTCGGCTACGACCACGAGGAGCCCGACGAGAAGGCCGAGATGTTCGGCCTCCAGGCGGCGATCGTGGACGGCTGGCGCGGCGAGCACGGGCTCACCGGTCCGTCCCCCGCACCCACCGTCTCGTGAGCCTGCCGCTCGTCTTCGGGGTCGTCCTGCTGATCGTCGTCGGCTGGCTGGCGGCCTGCGCCGAGGCCGGCATCGCGCGTACGTCGAGCTTCCGGGCCGCCGAGGCGGTCCGCTCGGGGCGGCGCGGCAGCGACAAGCTGGAACAGGTCGCGGCCGATCCGACGCGCTATCTCAACGTCGCCCTGCTGGTGCGGGTCGCCTGCGAGATGGCGGCCGGGGTGCTGGTCACGTACGCCTGCCTCAAGGAGTTGCCGGAGACCTGGGAGGCGCTGGCCGTCGCCATGGGCGTGATGGTCCTCGTCTCCTACGTCGCCATCGGCGTCTCGCCGCGCACCATCGGCCGCCAGCACCCGCTGAACACGGCCACCGCGGCGGCGTACGTGCTGCTGCCGCTGGCCAGGATCATGGGGCCGATCCCGCAGCTGCTGATCCTCATCGGCAACGCGCTGACACCGGGCAAGGGGTTCCGCAAGGGCCCGTTCGCCAGTGAGGCCGAGCTGCGGGCGATGGTCGACCTCGCCGAGCAGGAGTCGCTGATCGAGGACGAGGAGCGCCGCATGGTGCACTCCGTCTTCGAGCTGGGTGACACGCTCGTGCGCGAGGTGATGGTGCCGCGCACCGACCTGGTCTGCATCGAGCGCTACAAGACGATCCGGCAGGCGCTGACCCTGGCGCTGCGTTCCGGTTTCTCGCGGATCCCCGTCACCGGGGAGAACGAGGACGACATCGTCGGGATCGTCTACCTCAAGGACCTGGTCCGCAAGACGCACATCAACCGGGAGTCCGAGGCCGATCTGGTCTCCACAGCGATGCGCCCGGCGGCCTTCGTGCCCGACACGAAGAACGCCGGTGACCTGCTGCGGGAGATGCAGCAGGAGCGCAGTCACGTCGCCGTCGTCATCGACGAGTACGGCGGTACGGCGGGCATCGTCACCATCGAGGACATCCTGGAGGAGATCGTCGGCGAGATCACCGACGAGTACGACCGCGAGCTGCCGCCGGTCCAGCCGCTGGAGAACGGCTGCTTCCGGGTGACCGCCCGGCTGGACATCGGCGACCTCGGTGAGCTGTTCGGCCTCGACGAGTACGACGACGAGGACGTGGAGACCGTCGGCGGGCTCCTCGCGAAGGCGCTGGGCCGGGTGCCGATCGCGGGTGCCTCGTCCGAGGTCGAGCTCCCCGACGGCCGCAGGCTGCGGCTGACCGCGGAGTCCCCGGCGGGCCGGCGGAACAAGATCGTCACGGTGCTGGTGGAGCCGGTGGCTCCCGAGGAGGAGGCGACGGCATGACACCGAAGCAGCTGAGGGCGTTCTGCCTGGGGTTCAACGCGAGCGTGGAGGAGTTCCCGTTCGGGCCGGAGATTTCCGTGTTCAAGGTGCTCGGCAAGATGTTCGCGCTGAGCACGCTGGACGCGCAGCCGTTGACGGTGAACCTCAAGTGCGACCCCGACGACGCGGTGCGGCTCCGGGAGGAGTACGAGGCCGTGGCGCCGGGGTGGCACATGAACAAGCGGCACTGGAACACCGTGACGGTGTCCGGTCTGCCGGACGCGAAGCTGCGTGAGCTGATCGAGGACAGTTACGACCTCGTGGTGGCGAAGCTGCCGCGGGCGGAGCGGCTGCGGCTCGACCGGGCGTAGGCCGGGTGCGGGGCCGGGCCGGTCACTTCCGCCAGAGCAGGTGGTGCACCACGTCGCTGCTCGGGCTCGGGACCTTCTCCAGGTGGAAACGGTCGGTCAGCGCCTCGGGGCTCTCCCACAGACGTTCGCCCGCACCGATGTCGAGCGGCGAGACGGCGACGTGCAGCGAGTCGATGAGATCGGCGTCGAGGAACTCCCGGACCGTGGCGACACCGCCACCGATGCGTACGTCCTTGCCCTCGGCGGCCTCGAAGGCCCGGGTGAGCGCGTCCTTCGGGGAGGCGTCGAGGAAGTGGAACGTGGTCTCCCCGAGAGTGATCGACGGGCGTTCGTGGTGGGTGAGGACGAACACCGGGGTGTGGAAGGGGGGCTCCTCGCCCCACCAGCCCTCCCAGTCGTGGTTCTCCCACGGGCCGCGCTGCGGGCCGAACTTGTTGCGGCCCATGATCTCGGCGCCGATGTTGTTGGAGAAGTCGCGGGTGAAGTAGTCGTCCAGGCCGAGAGTGCCCCCGGGGTCGGTCCGGTTGGGCCAGTGGGCGGTGGCACCGGCCCAGGAGATGAGCTTGCCGGGGTCGACGTTGCCGAACGGGCTGTCGAGCGTCTGACCCTCCCCGGCGCCGTAGCCGTCTCGGGAGACACAGAAGTTCTGGACGCGGACCAGCTGTTTCATCGGATCCCCTTCCGATTGCAATCTGCAACCGGTTCGTAAGCTATCTAGACTGCTCCCATGTTGCAACCAGTTCCCTCCGGAAAGCTGCCCGTGTCGCCGGGCCGGTCCGGCTGCCCGATCAACATGACGGTCGAGCTCCTCGGGGACCGCTGGAGCCTGATCGTGCTGCGCGACATCATGTTCGGCGGCCTCACCCACTTCCGGGAGCTGCTCAACGCCTCCATGGAAGGCATCGCGTCGAACATCCTGGCCAACCGGCTGGCGAAACTCGTCGAGGCGGGGCTGCTCACCCGCGACGACGACCCGAGCCACCGCCAGAAGGTCGCCTACCACCTCACCGAGGCGGCGGTTCAGCTCGTCCCGGTGATGGCCCAGCTCGGCGCCTGGGGCGCCCGCTGGCTGGACACGGCGCCGGAGCTCACGGTGCGGGCCGAACTGCTGGCTGCCGGCGGCCCCCCGATGTGGGAGCGGTTCATGGCCGAGCTCCGGGCCACCCACCTGACCGGGGCTCCGGCCCGCACGGACGGCGTGCTGGCGGAGCTGACCGCCGCCTATGAGGAAGCGGTCACCCGGGAGGCGCGTACCCCTTAGGCCCGCCGCAGCCCCATTCCCACCACGCCCGCTGCGACGACCAGCAGGCCGGCGGCCACCGCGATCACGGTCCGTACGCCGTCGAACAGCGAACTCTGGGTCGTCGCCAGCACGCCGAGCAGCGGGATCCCGATCGTGAGCCCGACCTGCTGGGTCGTGGTGACGAGACCCGTCGCCAGGCCCTGCTCCGCGTCAGGCACCCCCGAGGTGACGGTGAGGCCGTACGCGATGATCGCGCCCAGGTGGCACATGCTGGCGAGCGAGACCGCGACCGTGGCCAGCCAGACGCCCGAACCCGCACCGAGGCCCAGCAGTGCCGCGATGAACAGGCCCTGGCCCAGCAGGGAGACGGACAGGGTGCGCCGGGCGCCGATCCGGCCGATGACCTTCGGGGCGTACACACCCGCCACCACCGAGGCGACACCCTGTACGCCGAAGACCAGCCCGGTCCCGAAGGCCGACAGGTCCAGCACCTCCTGCAGATACAGGGTCAGGACGAAGACGATGGTGCTCATCATCGAGAAGGTGAGCAGCCCGCCCAGATTGCCGAAGGCCACCGTGCGCCGGCGGAGCATCGGCAGCGAGACCAGCGGGGCCGACGCACGGGACTCGACGATCACGAACGCGACGAGCAGGAGGACTCCGGCGGCCAGCGTGGCCTGCACGTCCACCCGGCCGAAGCCGTGCTCCGCCGCCGTGGAGAGGGCGTAGATCAGCGCGAGGAGCCCGCCGGTGACGGTCACGGCACCCGGCACGTCCAGCCGCGGCCGGTCGGGCGTACGGGACTCGGTGAGCAGCGCGGGCGCCGCCGCGAGGACGACCACCGCGGCCAGCGTCAGCAGCCCCATCGTGGAGCGCCAGCCGAGGGTGTCGGTGAGCGTGCCGCCGGCCACCATGCCGACCGTGAAGCCGAGGGAGAGCAGGGTGCCGCTGATGCCGAGCGCCCGGTCCCGCAGCGGTCCCTCCGGGAACGTGGTGGTGAGCAGGGACATCCCGGTGGGCACGATGACCGCGGCCCCGAGCCCTTGGAGCGCCCGCCCGGTGAGGAAGGCGGCCGGGTTCCAGGCGAACGTGGCCAGCAGCGAGGCCGCGCCGAAGACGGCGAGCCCGGTGAGGAACAGCCGGCGGCGGCCGTAGAGGTCCGCGATCCGGCCGAAGAGCAGCAGGAAGCCGCCGGACGGCAGGGCGAAGGCGGTGATCGCCCACTGGAGTCCCGACCGGCTCAGACCGAGGTCTTCGCCGAGGACGGGGAGCGCCACGTTCAGTACCGAGAAGTCGAGCGACACCATGAACTGGGCGGCGCACAGGACGAGAAGGACCAGCCGGGCCCGGCCGGAGAGCCGGTCCTGGCCGGATGGTGCGGGGACGGGGGCGGTAACGGCCGCTGGGGTGGATGAATCGATCGCCATGGGCATGAGCCTGCGGCCGTCGGAATATCCGTGGGGAGCCGGAACTTATCCTGTTGGCCGCACCACCAGGCAGGAGCGGGCCCGGACACCAGGGGGAGTTACGTGGGCACACCGGCCCGGACCGCGGCGGACGCCGGAAAGACGCATCGCCTCGGCGAGCTGCGGGAGTTCCTGATGAGCCGGCGGGCGCGGGTCAGTCCGGCCGAGGCGGGCCTCCCGGACGGCGGGGCCCGGCGGCGCACCCCGGGGCTGCGCCGCGAGGAGGTCGCGGTCCTCGCCGGCGTGGGGGCGTCCTGGTACCAGTGGCTGGAGCAGGGCCGCGACATCACCGTGTCGCCCCAGGTGCTGGACTCCGTGGCCCGGGTGCTGCGGCTCAGCAGCGCCGAACGCCGTCACCTCTATGTCCTCGCCGGGCTCAACCCGCCCGCGCTGGAGGTCGATCCGGCACATGTGGACATGTGCGACGGGCTGCAGCGGCTGATCGACGGCTGGATGCCGTTCCCTGCACACATCATGGACGCGTACTGGAACGTCATCCTCTACAACGACGCTGCCTCGATGGTGATGGGGCTGCGGCCGGACCGGCCGCAGAACTGTGTGATCGCCTTCTTCACCGATCCCGTCCACCGGGGCGCGGACCAGGAGTGGTGGGAGACCGCCGCCCGGGTCGTCGCCCAGTTCCGGGCCGCGTGCGCGGAGTGCCCCGACGACGACGGGTTCCGGGCGATCGTGGCCGAGGCGGCCGAGCGCAGCCCCGAGTTCGCCGAGCTGTGGGCGCGCCGGGACGTCGCGCCGGGCGGGCAGATGCGCAAGGAGCTGTCGCACCCGGCGGTCGGCACGCTGGTCGTGGAGGCCACCCAGTTGCGTATTCCGGCCCGCCCGGATCTGGCGGTCGTGCTGCACAACCCGTGGCCGGGCACTGACACGGAGGAGAAGCTGCGGTGGCTGGCCTCACCGGAGGGCCGGCGCGGTTCGATGCGGCAGGTCCGGGCGTGAGGGGTCCGGGCGCCCGCGTGCCGGGCCCGTCGCCGCACTTCGTATGCTCGGCACATGACCGATAGCACCGACCTCGGCGCCGAGGACCGCAAGATCGTCACGCTGGCGCGCAGCGCCCGCGCCCGCAACGGTGTGCCGGAGGGCGCGGCCGTGCGGGACGAGACCGGACGTACGTATGTGGCGGGCACCGTGGAGCTGGAGTCATTGCGGCTCAGCGCGCTCCGGACGGCCGTCGCGATGGCCGTGGCCAGCGGGGCCACGTCGCTGGAGGCGGCCGCGGTCGTCTCCGAGTCGCAGACCCCGTCCGACGAGGACCGGGCCGCGGTACGGGACCTGGGCGGGGCCGACACGCCCGTGCTGCTCGCCGGGCCCGACGGGGTGCTGCGGCTCACCGTGACGGCGGGCTGAACCTCCGCCGGACCACCATCGTGTGTACGAACGCCCCGCGCCCACCGGCGCGGGGCGTTCGTACAGGATGTGCGGGAAGCGTGGATCTTGACATCATCTGATGGCCCATCAGTCGGCGCATTTCGATCCCATTGACTTCTTCTCGACCGAAGCCATCAATGGCTCCCTGCCGACGCGGAAGAGCCGCCGCGCCGGATCCCGCAGGAGGGGGCTCCATGCGCCAAGCCATTCGAAGATCCGACAGCCGAAGATCCCGTCGCCCGGGCCGACCGGACCGCGGCCGCCGCTGGGCCGCCGCGCTGGGTGTCGGCGCGCTCGTCGTCACCGGGGGAGGGCTGCTGGCCGGACCCGCTCAGGCCAGTGCGACGGCCTCGGTCGCGGTGGACTTCCCGACCCACTGCATCCCGCCCGCCATCGCCGGCATCCCGCCGATCGACGGGACGACCTCGGCCGAGATCACCGTCGACAACGCCGCCCCGAAGGTCGGCGACACGGTCACGGTGACGTACACCGTTATCAAACCGGCCGCGAGCAACCCGGTCGACCTGGCGCTGCCCGCCGACATCATGACGCCGACCGGCAAGGTCACCGTCGCCGGTGCGCAGACCACCGACGTGACGGTCGCGGGCCCGAAGAAGAACGGTCCGGTGCCCGGCAAGGGCGAGTTCCCGTCGTTCTCCATGACCGGCACCTTCACCGTCACCGCGCCCGGTGAGATCACGCTCTCGCCCGGCGACTACAACATCCACACCAGCTACATCATGGAGCTGGACACGCCCTGCACGGTCACCGATCCGCCCGCCCCCGTCTCCCAGACGATCATCGCCACGGACGGCGGCGGTGAGGTCAACGAGCGCACCCTCACGCTCGGCACGTCCTCCGGGGCGCCTGGTGAGCGGGTGACCGTCACCGGTGCCGGGTTCACCCCGGGCGCCGATGTCACCGTGGCCGGCTGGAACGGCACCGCGATCACCGCCGACAGCATCACCTCCAAGGCTGCCGACTCGGGTGCCTTCACCTTCCGGCCCAAGATCACCGATCCGGCCACCACCGGCATCGTCGCGTTCGAAGGAGCGGGCTGGGATCCGGCCAAGGGCGCGGGCCCCCAGGCCTACACCGTCACCACAGGCGGCGGCGAGATCCCGGACGGCAGCCAGCAGCTGACGTCCACCGTCAATCCGGGCACGCTCACCATGACCCAGGCCGGGGATTCCGTCGCACTGTCGGCGGTCGACTTCGGGCAGGGCGGCGCCTCCACCGGAGCCCTGCAGACCGTGACGGTCCAGGACTTCCGCGGCGGCCCCGCGGGCTGGTCCCTGACCGGCAAGGTCACCGACTTCACGGGTCCGGGAGGGGCGACGATCGGCGCGTCCGCGCTCGGCTGGAGCCCGGCCTGCGCGACGAAGTCAGGCAGCCCGAGCACCTGCGCGGCCGGATCCGAGGGAACGGTCGGCAGCGCGGGCGCCACCCTGGCGTCCACGCCGGACGGTGCGTTCACCGGCGGTGAGTTCACCGTCGACGCCCGGCTGTCGCTGGACGTACCGGCGTTCACTCCCGCCGGCGCGTACACCGGAGTGCTCACGCTGACCCTGACGTGAGCGGGAGCTATTGATCAACCGGTGGGCCGGGCGCGCACCCGGCCGGCCCACCCCGCCCGAGCGTGCACCTGGGAGCCCGCACCGTGCGCAAACTGCCCGTACTCCTCCTGACCGGCGCCCTGCTCCTGCTCGGCGCGCCCACGGCCGCGGCCGCCGACAACGGCAGCTGGTCGGTCTTCCCCGCCACCGCCGACGCAGGCACGCGGCCGTACTTCTACCTCTCCGCCGACCCCGGCGCGACCCTCACCGACAAGGTGACCGTCACCAACAAGACCGGTGAGCCGCTGACCTTCCGGCTGTACGCCGCCGACGCGTACAACACCGCACGCGACGGCGGATTCGCGGTCCGCGCCCAGAACGAGAAACAGCGCTCCGTCGGAGCCTGGGCGAAGGCCGGGCGCGACCGGGTCACCGTGAAACCGCACGGCTCGGTCACCGTGCCCGTGACGATCAAGGTGCCGGAGGGTGCCGAACCGGGCGACCACCCCGGCGCGCTCGTCGCCCTCGACGAGCGCATCGACCCCACCGACGCGGGCGCCGTCGCCGTCGGCATCCAGAAGGCGGTCGGCGCCCGGATCTATCTGCGGGTGAACGGTCCGACGATGCCCGCGGTCTCCGTCGACGACGTCAAGGTCGAGCGCACCGCGCCGCTGGTCCCGGGCACGGGCAGGTCCCGGGCCGTCATCTCGTACACCCTCCGCAACCGCGGCAACGTCACCCTCAGCCCCAAGGTCGCCCTCAAGGCCGAGGGCCTCTTCGGCCGCACCCTGCTCGCCCGTGATCTCAAGCGCATCCCCTCCGAACTGCTGCCCCGCCAGGAGGTCCGGCTCACCGAGGAGTGGACGGGCGCGCCGCAGGTGGAGTGGGGTGAGATCAAGCTGACCGCGAGCGCCCGCGACACCCGCGAGTCCGCTTCCGTCTCGTACTTCGCCCTGCCCTGGCTGGTCGCCGGGGTGCTGCTGGCGGCCCTCGCCGGGGGTACGGCGCTGTGGATCCGGTCACGCCGCAACCGTCGCCGCACGGCCTGAGAACGGGGTCCGGTGGCTGCGGCGGGCGCCTTGGTGCCCCGCGGCCGCCGGGATCGGGGACAATGGGCGCCATGAGCGCTCGACCTAACCCAGAAGCTGCTGCGCAGCAGGCTGAGAACAACGCCCCCCACCGGGCCGGGTTCGCCTGCTTCGTGGGCCGTCCCAACGCGGGCAAGTCCACCCTTACGAACGCTCTGGTCGGCCAGAAGGTGGCGATCACGTCCAACCGGCCCCAGACGACCCGGCACACCGTGCGCGGCATCGTGCACCGGCCGGACGCACAGCTGATCCTGGTCGACACCCCCGGCCTCCACAAGCCGCGCACCCTGCTGGGCGAGCGTCTCAACGACGTCGTACGCACCACCTGGGCCGAGGTCGACGTCATCGGCTTCTGCCTGCCCGCCGACCAGAAGCTCGGCCCCGGCGACAAGTACATCGTCAAGGAACTCGCGGGCATCAAGAAGACGCCCAAGATCGCGATCATCACCAAGTCGGACCTGGTCGAGTCCAAGCAGCTTGCCGAACAGCTGCTGGCCGTCTCCCGCCTCGGCGAGGAGCTCGGCTTCGAGTGGGCGGAGATCATCCCGGTCTCGGCCGTCAAGGACGATCAGGTCGGCCTGCTGGCCGACCTGATCGCCCCGCTGCTCCCGGAGAGCCCGCCGCTCTACCCGGAGGGCGATCTCACCGACGAGCCCGAGATGGTCATGGTCGCGGAACTGATCCGCGAGGCCGCGCTCGAAGGAGTACGGGACGAGCTGCCGCACTCGATCGCGGTCGTCGTCGAGGAGATGCTGCCGCGCGAGGACCGTCCGGCGGACAAGCCGCTGCTGGACATCCACGCCAACGTCTACATCGAGCGGCCCAGCCAGAAGGGCATCATCATCGGCCCGAAGGGCAAGCGGCTGAAGGATGTCGGCACGAAGTCGCGCAAGCACATCGAGGCCCTGCTCGGCACGCCGGTCTACCTCGATCTGCATGTGAAGGTCGCCAAGGACTGGCAGCGCGACCCCAAGCAGCTGCGCAAGCTGGGGTTCTGAGCGGGGCCATGATCCGCCGGCCGGAGGCCGGCGCAGCCGTGCGAAGCCGCTGAGGTCCCCTGGGGCCGAGGGTTGCGAGGACGGCGGGAGGGAACGGTCCCCGAGCAGCTGCGCAAGCCGGGTTCTGATCCCCGTCAGACGTACGCCCGTGGCCTCACGCGCCCTCCTTCAGGACGCGTGAGACCAGGGCGCGCTGGGCGTCGGTCAGCCGCGGGTCCGTGCAGTGCACGGTCCGGCCGTCGACCGTGATCCGGTAGCTGAAGCCGTCCGGAACGCCCCTCGCGGGAGCCTCCCGGCCGGCGGTGAGCGCCGATTCGGCCAGGGTCTCCCACTCGTGGGCGTCGGCCCGTCCCGAGGTGTCGATCTCATGGTGGCGCGCGATGCCGGCGAAGCCGCCGGTCCTGCTCACCTGGATCCGCATGCGGTGTCCTTCCTCGACGGACGGGCCTGCCCGGCCCGGTTACGCGGTCGGTACGCCCACCTCCGACCAGGCCTTGAGGACCGCCTCCGCCTCGTCGCCCTCGCCGAAGCGGCTGCGGGCCGCCGCCACGGTCAGCCGGGCGAAGGACGCGAAGTCCGCGTCCACCGCCAGTTCACCACCCGTGAGCACATCGAACCAGAGCTGACCCGCCCGCTCCCAGGAGCTGCCGCCGAGCGCGGTGGCCAGCAGATAGAACGCGCGGTTCGGGATGCCGGAGTTGAGGTGCACGCCGCCGTTGTCGTCGCCCGTGTGGATGTAGTCGTCCATCGAGGCGGGCTGCGGGTCCTTGCCGAGCACGTCGTCGTCGTACGCCGTACCGGGCGCCTTCATCGAGCGCAGCGCCACCCCCTGGACGCGGGGCGCCAGCAGCCCGGCGCCGATCAGCCAGTCGGCCTGCTCGGCGGTCTGGCCCAGCGAGTACTGCTTGACCAGGGAGCCGAACACGTCCGACACCGACTCGTTGAGCGCGCCCGACTGGCCGTAGTAGTTCAGATTGGCCGTGTACTGGGTCAGGCCGTGCGCCAGCTCGTGGGCGATCACGTCGATGGCGACGGTGAAGTCCAGGAAGATCTCCCCGTCCCCGTCGCCGAAGACCATCTGCTCGCCGTCGAAGAAGGCGTTGTTGTACTTCTCGTCGTAGTGCACGGAACCGATCAGCGGCAGCCCGTTGCCGTCGATCGAACGCCGGCCGTAGGCGCTGAGCAGCAGTTCGAAGGTGGCGCCGAGGCCCGCGTACGCGCGGTTGACGCTGGCGTCGGACGTGGGCTCCTCGCCCTCGGCGCGGACCTTGGTGCCGGGGAGGTCCGTGCCGTGGCGGCAGTCGTAGAGCGTGCGGTCGGGTTTGCCGGTCCGGTCCCCCTCCGGTGCGGGGGTGACAGAGGGGGGCCGGACGACGGTGGTCACCTGGCGCCGGGTGCGCCGGGCGGCGTCGGCCTCCAGGGTGCGGCGGGCGGGGCCCGCCAGGACGGGGTCGTCGGACTGCGACAGCTTGTCGAGGACGTGGGGCGGCACGATGGTGCAGAAGACGGGGTGGAACCCGTGCTGAGATCGAGGCTGCATACACACGACTGTGGCAGTGCGTGTGCGCGATGTCACTGGTTGCTACCGGGATTGACGAAATAGAGTGATCCATCACTGTTCACCCGTTACCGGTGCCCGGTCCCGCATACTGATACGGCACCGACGTCTCGGGCACCACTGGGCTACTCTCGTCGCATCATGCGTTTCGGGCTGCTCCTTCTTAGCTGCCGCGGCGAGGGCCTGTAGTCGTAGGCCGACCCCCTCCCCGCGGAGTCTGGTGTTGCAGCAACACAGTCGGCCGTCCCCTTGCAGGACACCCGAGGAGCCCTACGCCATGACCGCAGTGAACCCCGCGCAGACCCCCGCCGAGAACGCCGTGGGCCGTCCCACGCCGATCACCAACGCCACGGGGCTCCAGAAGCCGTCCGGGATGCCGGTCCACAAGTACGGCCGGTACGAGGCCGTCGAGATCCCCGACCGCACCTGGCCCGAGAAGCGCGTCACCAAGGCGCCCCGCTGGCTCTCCACCGACCTGCGCGACGGCAACCAGGCCCTGATCGACCCGATGTCGCCGGCCCGCAAGCGCGAGATGTTCGACCTGCTGGTGCGCATGGGCTACAAGGAGATCGAGGTCGGCTTCCCGTCCTCCGGCGAGACCGACTTCGCGTTCGTCCGCTCCATCATCGAAGAGGGCGCGATCCCCGAGGACGTGACGATCTCCGTTCTGACGCAGGCCCGCGAGGAACTGATCGAGCGGACTGTCGAATCGCTGATCGGCGCCCACCGCGCCACCATCCACCTGTACAACGCGACCGCCCCCACCTTCCGCCGCGTGGTCTTCCGCGGCTCGAAGGAGCAGGTCAAGCAGATCGCGGTGGACGGCACCCGGCTGGTCATGGAGTACGCCGAGAAGATGCTGGGCGAGGAGACGATCTTCGGCTACCAGTACAGCCCCGAGATCTTCACCGACACCGAGCTGGACTTCGCCCTGGAGGTCTGCGAGGCGGTCTGTGACGTATGGCAGCCCGAGGAGGGCCGCGAGATCATCCTCAACCTGCCCGCCACCGTGGAGCGTTCGACGCCGTCCACGCACGCGGACCGGTTCGAGTGGATGTCGCGCAACCTGTCGCGCCGCGAGTTCGTCTGCCTGTCCGTCCACCCGCACAACGACCGCGGCACCGCGGTCGCCGCCGCCGAACTGGCCCTGATGGCCGGTGCGGACCGGATCGAGGGCTGCCTGTTCGGCCAGGGCGAGCGCACCGGCAACGTCGACCTGGTCACGCTGGGCATGAACCTGTTCTCGCAGGGCGTCGACCCGCAGATCGACTTCTCGCAGATCGACGAGATCCGCCGCACCAGCGAGTACTGCAACCAGATGGAGGTCCACCCGCGCCACCCCTACGCGGGCGACCTGGTCTACACCTCCTTCTCCGGCTCCCACCAGGACGCCATCAAGAAGGGCTTCGACGCCATGGAGGCCGACGCGGCCGCCCAGGGCAAGACCGTCGATGACATCGAGTGGGCGGTGCCGTATCTGCCGATCGACCCGAAGGACGTCGGCCGCTCCTACGAGGCCGTCATCCGGGTCAACTCGCAGTCCGGCAAGGGCGGAATCGCCTATGTCCTGAAGAACGACCACAAGCTGGACCTGCCGCGCCGGATGCAGATCGAGTTCTCCCGGATCATTCAGGCCAAGACCGACGCCGAGGGCGGCGAGATCACGCCGTCGCAGATCTGGACCGCGTTCCAGGACGAGTACCTGCCCAACCCGGACAACGCCGAGGCCCAGTGGGGTCGCGTACAGATCCGCTCCGGCCAGACCACGACCGGTTCGGACGGCCAGGACACGATCACCGTCGAGGCGACCGTGGACGGCGCGGACACCGTGCTCAACGGCACCGGCAACGGCCCGATCTCCGCGTTCTTCGAAGCGCTGCAGGCCATCGGCATCGACGCCCGGCTGCTGGACTACACCGAGCACACGATGAGCGAGGGCGCGAGCGCACAGGCCGCCTCCTACATCGAGTGCGCCATCGACGGAAAGGTCCTGTGGGGCATCGGCATCGACGCCAACACCACGCGGGCCTCCCTGAAGGCGGTCGTCTCCGCGGTCAACCGCGCCACCCGCTGACCCGGCGCCCGAAAGGGCATGAAGTCGTACGGTCCGTGAACCCCGCCCTCCCGCACCCGGGGGGCGGGGTTCGGCCATCTCCGGGCGGTTGTGACGGGCAAGGTGCTGACGCCGCTTCACGGATGTGGTTAACATCACGTCCAACACGGCAATGTTGCCGGAGCATTACGGAGGTGTGCGACGTGCGGTCAAGCCTGGGACAACGCGCCAAAAAGCTGCGTATCTGCGGCATCCGCACGATGTGGGACACCGTCGGTGACGGCGAGTTCTTCTGCCCCGGCTGCGGTGGTGACCGCAACTACCGCCGCCTCACCGGGCGCCGCCGCTTCGCCGTCCTCGGCGTACCGCTGCTGCGACGCGGCACCGTGGGCCCGGTCGTCGAATGCGCCGCCTGCCACACCCACTTCGACACCGATGCGCTCGACCACCCCACCACCACGCGGTTCTCCGCGATGCTCAGGGACGCCGTCCACACCGTGACCCTCGGGGTTCTCGCAGCGGGCGGCAGCACCTCCCGTACGGTCCTGGAGACGGCGGTCGAGACCGTGCGCGGCGCCGGCTTCGACGGCTGCACGCAGGAGCAGCTCGCCACCGTCGTCGAGATCCTCTCCGCCGACATCGGCCACGGCTCCGCGTTCGACCCCGCGGCCGAGGCGTGCGGCGCGGCCCTCGCCATCGAGCTCCACGAGGCCCTGGAACCGCTCGCCCCGCATCTCGCCCCCGCAGGGCGCGAATCGATCCTGCTGCAGGGCGCCCGGATCGCGCTCGCCGACGGCCCGTACAGCCCGGCCGAGCGCGAGGTGCTGACCACGGTCGGCGGGGCCCTGCGGCTGCGCGGCGAGGACACCGCCCGGCTGCTCGCGGCGGCGGCGCGTACGCCCTCCTGACCCGTTGCCGCACAGGGCCGGTAGATTGGGTCCCTTCGGGTGGCGCGAGCCCCTGGAGCCCTGATTGCGAGCTCCCCGATGAGCCCTGGACAGACCGGCGCCCGGCTGCGCCTCGATGCCGCGCTGGACCACTTGAGCGTCATCTTCGCGGGCATGACCGCCCGCCCCGACGAGTACAACTGCGAGTGCCACTGGGGCGGGCCCGAGGAGCTCGCGCAGCTCAGGACGCCGGACACGGAGCTGGAACCCGATCTGCTGCGGCGCACCTGGCAGGCCACGGACTGGACCGACCACGGCGCCGTCCTGCGCCGGATCCTGCCGCAGTTCGCCCGCGCCCTCGCCGGTGGCCTCGACCCTGCCTGGCCTTCGGACGCGGGGCGCTCGTTCGCCCTCGGCCGGTGGCAGGAGTGGCCCGACGCGCAGGCCGGGGCGGTCCGGGAGTTCCTGCACGCCTGGTGGGCCTGCACCCTGGCCGACCCGCGTCCGGTGGTGCCCGTCCACGACGTCCTGACGGTGGTCACCGAGGCGTCCGCCACCATCGGGCCGTGGCTCGCTGTCTGGGAGACGCTGACCGGGTTCCCGGCCGACGGGCACCTGGCCGGCCTGGTCGCCGAGTGGGAGTGGGAGCTGATCGGCGACCAGCTTCCCTGGCACGCCTGGGACCACGAGGAGGAGATCCGTGACGAGCTGACCGCCTGGCTGGTCCGGCACGCACCCGCCAGGCTCCGGGCCCATGGCGCACCGGAGGAACTGCTCAACCGGATACGGCTGCTCGGCCTCGCCGGTGCCGACCGCTGGGAGGACCCCGGCTGGGACGGCCGGCCATGTGATCCCCCGGACCGGGAGACCGGGCCCGGCCGGTGATCGTCGCACACGGATCCGGCCCGGCCGTGCCCGCGGGCGGCGCCCCGGACGGGAACGGAACGGACCGGGGCCAGGGGGCGGGCCCGCAGAGCCGCCCGCGTACCGGACAATGGAGCCATGAGCTTGTTCCGGGACGACGGCGTGGTGCTGCGCACACAGAAGCTGGGCGAGGCCGACCGGATCATCACGATACTGACCCGCGGCCACGGCCGGGTACGGGCCGTCGCGCGCGGGGTGCGGCGCACGAAGTCGAAGTTCGGGGCCCGGCTGGAGCCGTTCTCCCATGTGGACGTGCAGTTCTTCGCCCGCGGCAGCGAACTGGTCGGGCGCGGGCTGCCGCTCTGCACCCAGAGCGAGACCATCTCCCCGTACGGCGGCGGAATCGTCACCGACTACGGGCGCTACACCGCCGGCACCGCGATGCTGGAGACCGCCGAACGCTTCACCGACCACGAGGGCGAGCCCGCGGTCCAGCAGTACCTCCTGCTGGTGGGCGGCCTGCGCACCCTGTCCCGCGGCGAGCACGAACCCAACCTCATCCTCGACGCGTTCCTGCTGCGCTCCCTCGCGGTCAACGGCTACGCCCCCAGCTTCGTCGACTGCGCCCGGTGCGGAATGCCCGGTCCGAACCGGTTCTTCTCCGTCGCGGCGGGCGGCGTCATCTGCGGCGACTGCCGGGTACCCGGCAGCGTCGTACCCTCGGCGGAGGCCGTCACCCTGCTGAGCGCACTGCTCAGCGGCGACTGGGAGACGGCGGACGCGTGCGAGGCGCGTCATGTCAGGGAGGGGAGCGGGCTGGTGTCCGCCTATCTGCACTGGCATCTGGAGCGCGGGCTGCGCTCGCTGCGGTACGTGGAAAAGTAGACACAGGGAGACTGAGAAGTTCATGGCAGTATCTGGGATTTTCGGCGGCCGCAACCGGCGCGAGTTCAAGACCCCGGAGCCGCACCCGTCGGGTGCCGTGCCCCCGAAGATCCCCGGCGAACTGGTGCCCAAGCACGTCGCCGTCGTGATGGACGGCAACGGCCGCTGGGCCAAGGAGCGCGGCCTGCCCCGCACCGAGGGCCACAAGGTCGGCGAGGGCGTCGTCATGGACGTGCTCAAGGGCTGCATCGAGATGGGCGTCAAGAACCTCTCGCTGTACGCCTTCTCCACGGAGAACTGGAAGCGGTCCCCGGAGGAGGTGAAGTTCCTGATGAACTTCAACCGGGACGTCATCCGCCGCCGCCGCGACGAGATGGACGAACTCGGCATCCGGATCCGCTGGGTCGGCCGCATGCCGAAGCTGTGGAAGTCCGTGGTCCAGGAGCTCCAGGTCGCCCAGGAGCAGACCAAGGACAACGACAGGATGACGCTGTACTTCTGCGTCAACTACGGCGGCCGGGCCGAGATCGCGGACGCCGCGCAGCGGATCGCCCAGGACGTCGCGGCCGGCAAGCTCGACCCGTCGAAGGTCAACGAGAAGACGTTCGCGAAGTACATCTACTACCCGGACATGCCGGACGTGGACCTCTTCGTCCGCCCCAGCGGTGAGCAGCGCACGTCGAACTACCTGATCTGGCAGAGCGCGTACGCCGAGATGGTCTTCCAGGACGTGCTGTGGCCGGACTTCGACCGCCGCGACCTGTGGCGTGCCTGTCTGGAGTTCGCCCAGCGCGACCGGCGCTTCGGCGGTGCGGTGGAGGCGGCGGGCGCCTCGGAGTCCAGCTGAACCAGGGGGTCCCCGGGGGCACCGCCCCCGGGACTCACCCCTTGCTGCTCGCGCACTCCATGCACGTACCGAAGACCTCGACCGTGTGCGCCACGTTCACGAAGCCGTGCTGCGCCGCGATCGTCTCGGCCCATGTCTCCACCGCCGGGCCCTCGACCTCGACGGCCTTGCCGCACATCCGGCACACCAGATGGTGGTGGTGGTCGCCGGTCGAGCACCGGCGGTAGACGGACTCACCCTCGGTGGTGCGCAGCACGTCGACCTCGCCCGCGTCCGCGAGGGACTGCAGGGTGCGGTAGACCGTGGTCAGCCCGACCGAGTCACCGCGGTGCTTGAGCACGTCGTGCAGGTCCTGGGCGCTGCGGAACTCGTCCACCTCGTCGAGCGCAGCCGCCACCGCTGCCCGCTGCCGGGTCGACCGGCCGCGTACCGGTGCAGCGTTCGTTCCACTGATCGGCGCCGTCGCCACAGGAGCCTCCTCGTGTCGCCCGTACGTATGTCGGGCCATTGTGCCAGTCCGCACCGGCGGCACGGTCAGACGTGGACGTCGTCCGCGGCCTGGCGTATGGCCGGTACTTCCAGGGTGCACCGCTCGTCCGCCGTTTCGCGGCGGCGGGCGCGGATCCGGGCCAGCGGGGCGGCGAGCAGCGTCAGGGCGATGAACACCCCGATGGCCAGCAGCACGATCGTCGCGCCGGGCGGGACGTCCTGGTAGTACGACGTGATCGTGCCGGCCAGCGTCACCGCGACCCCGACGGCGACCGAGAGCACGAACGTCACCTTGAACGACCGGGTGATCTGCTGCGCGGCGGCGACCGGGACCACCATCAGGGCGCTGACCAGCAGCAGCCCGACGACCCGCATCGCGACGGTGACGGTCACCGCGGCGGTGACCGCGATCAGCAGGTTCAGTACGCGCACCGGCAGTCCGGTGACCCGGGCGAACTCCTCGTCCTGGCTGACGGCGAACAGCTGCCGCCGCAGCCCCACCGTCACCAGCAGCACGAACGCCGCCAGCAGGGCGATCGCGGTGATGTCCTCGGAGGAGACCGTGGAGAGCGAGCCGAAGAGGTACGAGGTGAGGTTGGCGTTGGAGCCGGTGTCGGAGAGGTTGATCAGCAGGACACCGCCCGCCATGCCGCCGTAGAAGAGCATCGCCAGGGCGATGTCGCCGCGGGTGCGTCCGTACCAGCGGATCAGCTCCATGGTGACCGCGCCCACGACGGCGACGGCCGTGGCCATCCAGACCGGGCTGGTGGAGAGCAGGAAGCCGAGGCCGACGCCGGTCATCGCGATGTGGCCGATGCCGTCGCCCATCAGGGCCTGCCGGCGCTGCACCAGGTAGATGCCGACGGCGGGGGCGATGACGCCGACCAGCACGGCGGCGATCAGCGCCCGCTGCATGAAGGGAGGGTTGAGGAATTCCAGCATCAGCTCAGCAGTCCCGTCCGGACGGGCTCGGAAGCCGCGTGGGGGTGTACGTGGTCGTGGCCGGGCAGCGCGTGCTGCCCGAGGGCCTTCGGGGGTGGCCCGTCGTGCATCACGCAGCCGTCGCGCAGCACGACGGCCCGGTCGATCAGGGGCTCCAGCGGGCCCAGCTCGTGCAGGACGAGCAGCACGGTGGTGCCGGCCGCGACCTGTTCGCGCAGGGTCTCGGCGAGGATCTCCTGGCTGGCCAGGTCGACGCCGGCCATCGGCTCGTCCATGATCAGCAGCTCGGGTTCGGAGGCGAGCGCACGGGCGATCAGCACGCGCTGGTGCTGGCCGCCGGAGAGGGCGTCCACCGAGTCCCTGGCGCGGTCGGCGAGGCCGACGAGGGCGATGGCGCGGTCGACGGCGGCCCGGTCGGCCTTGCGGGGCAGGCCGAGCTTGGTGCGGGACAGCCGCCCGGAGGCGACGACCTCGCGGATGGTGGCGGGCACTCCGCCGGCTGCCGTGGTGCGCTGCGGTACGTAACCCACCCGGGCCCAGTCGCGGAAGCGGCGCAGCGGGGTGCCGAAGAGCTCGACGGCGCCGCCGGTGAGCGGGACCTGGCCGATGACGGAGCGCACGGCGGTCGACTTGCCGGAACCGTTGGCACCGAGCAGGGCGACGACCTCGCCGCGGTGCACGGTCAGGTCGATGCCGCGCAGCACGGGGCGTGCGCCGAGGGTGGCCGTGGCGTCGCGCACGACGATCACGGGGTCGGGTGTGGTGCTCGGTGTGGGGCTCTGGGGCTCGGGCATGAGCGCCTCCGGTGCTGCCGTGCGGTTCGGGTCGGTCGGGTCGACCGGGTCGGTGGGTGCGGGTGGTGTGCTCACTTCGCGCCGAGCGCCTTCTGCAGGGCGGCGAGGTTGGACTCCATGACCTCGATGTAGTCATCGCCCTTGGACTTGCCGGTGATTCCCTCCAGCGGGTCCAGGACGTCCGTCCTCAGGCCGGTGTCCCGGGCGACGGTCTTCGCGGTCTTGTCACTGGCGAGCGTCTCGAAGAAGACGGTGGTGACCTTCTTCTCCTGTGCGATCGAGTGCAGGGCGCTGATCCGGGCGGGGCTGGGCTCGGCCTCGGGGTCGATGCCGGCGATGCCCTCCTGGGTGAGGCCGTAGCGCTCGGCCAGGTACCCGAAGGCGGAGTGGGTGGTGATGAACGTCTTCGTCGCCGTGTTCTTCAGCCCCTTCTCGTACGCGGTATTGAGCGCGTCGAGCTTCGTGACCAGGGCTTCGGTGTTCTTGCGGTAGTCCGCTGCGTGGTCCGGGTCGGTCTTCTCCAGGGACGCACCCACCCCCTTGGCGACCTCGGTGTACTTCACCGGGTCCAGCCAGATGTGCGGGTCGGCGCCCGCTTCGTTGCCCTCGTGCTCGTGGGCGTGCTCCTCGCCGCCGACCTCGGCGCCGTGGTCCTCCAGCGTGGTGAGCGTCGCGGCGTCGACGCTGTGCCGGGACTCGGAGAGCTTGATCGCGTCGTCGACGGCCGGCTGGAGGCCCTTGAGATAGAGGATGTAGTCCGCGTCGCTGAGGCCGCCGACCTCCCTGGGGCTGAGCTCCAGGTCGTGCGGCTCCACGCCCGGCTTGGTCAGCGTGGAGACGGAGACATGACTCCCGCCGATCTGCTCGGCGAGGAACTGCATCGGATAGAACGACGCCACCACGTTCAGCTTGTCGCCGTTCTTGCGGTCGGCCGCATCGGACGTCGAGCAGGCGGACAGCGCGGTGAGGCCGAGGACGACTGCTCCGGCGACGGCGGTCGTGGGTATGAGGCGGCGTACGTTCATGACAGTCATTTTCAACAAAAGTGGAAACGATTGTCAACAAGGCCGATGAGATGCCCTCGGGGCGGACTGCCCGACGGGCCGCTCGACGGACTGCTCCGATACCGATTTGATCGAAGGGGCGTGCCCGCCGGTAATCTGAGGTATTCGCGCACCCGTCTCCCGACCACCACCCCCCACCGAGGCGCTTCGCGTCACCCCTGTCCAATTTCGTCGTCGTAATGAAGAGAGCACCGTGGCCGCCGACAAGATCGACACCATCGTCAGCCTGAGCAAGCGCCGTGGCTTCGTCTACCCCTGCAGTGAGATCTACGGCGGCCAGAAGGCCGCCTGGGACTACGGGCCGCTGGGTGTCGAGCTCAAGGAGAACCTCAAGCGCCAGTGGTGGCGCTACATGGTCACCTCGCGCGAGGACGTGGTCGGACTCGACTCGTCGGTCATCCTGGCCCCCGAGGTGTGGGTTGCCTCCGGTCACGTCGCCACGTTCTCCGACCCGCTGACCGAGTGCACCTCCTGCCACAAGCGCTACCGCGCGGACCACCTGGAGGAGGCGTACGAGGAGAAGCACGGCAAGCCGCCGGTCAACGGCCTCGCCGACCTCAACTGCCCCAACTGCGGCAACAAGGGCACCTTCACGGAGCCCAAGGAGTTCTCCGGCCTGCTCTCCACGCACCTCGGCCCGACCCAGGACTCCGGCTCGGTCGCCTACCTGCGCCCCGAGACCGCCCAGGGCATCTTCACCAACTTCGGCCAGGTGCAGCAGACTTCCCGCAAGAAGCCGCCGTTCGGCATCGCACAGATGGGCAAGTCCTTCCGGAACGAGATCACTCCGGGCAACTTCATCTTCCGCACGCGCGAGTTCGAGCAGATGGAGATGGAGTTCTTCGTCAAGCCGGGCGAGGACGAGCAGTGGCAGGAGTACTGGATGGAGCAGCGCTGGAACTGGTACACCGGCCTCGGCATGCGTGAGGAGAACATGCGGTGGTTCGAGCACCCGAAGGAGAAGCTCTCCCACTACTCCAAGCGCACCGCTGACATCGAGTACCGCTTCCGCTTCGGCGGCAGCGAGTGGGGCGAGCTGGAGGGCGTCGCCAACCGCACGGACTACGACCTCAAGGCGCACTCCAAGGCCTCCGGCACCGACCTGCAGTTCTACGACCAGGAGGCCGGCGAGCGCTGGACCCCCTACGTCATCGAGCCCGCGGCCGGTGTCGGCCGTTCGATGCTGGCGTTCCTGCTGGACGCCTACATCGAGGACGAGGCGCCCAACGCCAAGGGCGTCATGGAGAAGCGCACCGTGATGCGCCTCGACCCGCGCCTGGCGCCGGTCAAGGTCGCGGTCCTGCCGCTGTCCCGCAACCCGCAGCTCTCGCCGAAGGCCAAGGGCCTCGCGGCCGACCTGCGGCAGAACTGGAACATCGAGTTCGACGACGCGGGCGCCATCGGCCGCCGCTACCGTCGCCAGGACGAGATCGGCACGCCGTTCTGCGTCACCGTTGACTTCGACACCCTCGACGACAACGCGGTGACCGTGCGCGAGCGCGACACCATGAAGCAGGAGCGCGTCTCGCTGGACCAGATCCAGGCGTACCTCGGCGCCCGACTGCTCGGCTGCTGACCCGTCCCACCCGTAGTACGAAGCCCCCGGTTCCCCTTACGGAACCGGGGGTTTCGTGCACACTGGGCACACTCGCCCTCAGGAGGCCCGGATGCCGTCCATGACCACGAGCAAGGTCAGCAGATGGGACCAGCACGGCCGTGAACACGTCGTTCACGTGCGGAAGTCGGGAGTCCAGCGGCGGCTGAGCTGCGACACCTGCGACTGGAGCAAGGCGGTGCAGTTCCTGCCCTGGCTCAAGGCCGAGGAGCACCTCGCCGAGGCCCATCAGGCGACGGTCGACCCGACGGCGACGTAGCGGCGGGCCGCCCGCCCGCCGGGACTGCGGCCGGTCCCCTCAGGCGCGCAGGCCGCGTAGCAGAAGGTCCGACACGGCGGTGAACTCGGTGACGATGGCGGGTTTCTGCCACTCGGCGGCGTACGCCGGGTCGTGGAAGCGTGCCGTCGCGTCGAAAACGGCCTGAGCGGCGGCTGCGGGGTCCTCCGCGGCGAACTGCCCCTCGTGCACCCCTTCCTCGATGATCTCCCGCAGTTGGCCGACCAGTTCGCGGATGTGGTCCTCGACGACGCCGCTTTCGCCGATCAGTACCTGGTATGTGGCGAACAGCTCGGGGTCGTCGCCCGCCTTGTGCCGCTTGGCCTCGAACAGTGTCTCCAGCCACTGCCGCAGCTTCGCCGGAGCGGGCTGGGCAGAGGCGTGCAGGATCTCGGTGAGCGCCAGCTCCGTACGTGTCAGCCAGCGACCGGTGACGGCCTCGCGCAGGGCGGCCTTGGTGCGAAAGTGGCGGTAGACGCTGCCGTGGCTGACGCCGAGCGCCCGTGCCACGTCGACCACAGTCGCCTTCGCGGGCCCGTAGCGACGCAGCACGTCCTCGGTGGCTTCGAGGATGCGCTCGGGGGTCAGCGGGTCGGACGGCGGCGTCATGGTGGGTGTGCTGCCTTTCGGGGGCATCGTGCGGGGGAGGGGGCGGAAGCGGGGGGCCGCACCCGCTGACCGTACCCGGAGGTCAGCGCTCGCTGTCCAGGTGGGCCATCTGGCTGTCCGGGTAGCGGGCGCCTGCGGCCGCGCCCGCCGGGACGGCCACCCCGATGGCGGCGAGGTCGGCCGCGTCCAGCCGCACGTCCAGCGAGCCGAGGGCCTCGGTGAGCCGGTCGCGGCGGCGGGCGCCCACCAGCGGCACGATGTCCGTGCCCCGGGCGAGGACCCAGGCGATGGCGATCTGCGCGACCGTGACGCCCTTCTGCTCGGCGACCTTGCGTAGCGCGTCGACCAGGTCGAGGTTGTGCTGGAGGTTCTCGTCCTGGAAGCGGGGGCTCATGGACCGGAAGTCGCCGGCGGCCAGCTCGCGGTCGCGGGTGAAGTGGCCGCTGATCAGGCCCCGGGAGAGCACCCCATAGGCCGTGACACCGATGCCCAGCTCGCGGCAGGCGGGCAGGATCTCCGCCTCGATGGAGCGGGAGATCAGCGAGTACTCAATCTGCAGGTCCGAAACCGGGGCCACGGCCGCTGCCCGCCGGATCGTGTCCGCGCCGACTTCGGAGAGCCCGATGTGGCGGACATGGCCTGCCTCGACGAGCTCCGCGATCGCGCCGACGGTCTCCTCGATCGGGACATCCGGGTCGACGCGGGCGATCCGGTAGATGTCGATGTGGTCCGTGCCCAGCCGCTGCAGTGAGTAGGCCGCGAAGTTCTTGACGGCTGCGGGACGGCCGTCGTATCCGGTGAAGCCGCCTTCCACGGTCCGCAGGGCGCCGAACTTCACGCTGGTCAGCGCCTGTTCGCGGGCGGCGGCGGGGGCGGTGCGCAGGGCCTCGTTGATCAGCAGCTCGTTGTGCCCCATGCCGTAGAAGTCGCCGGTGTCCAGCAGCGTGATACCGGCGTCGAGTGCGGCGTGGATCGTGGCGATCGACTCGGCGCGGTCGGTCTCGCCGTACAGCGCGGACATGCCCATGCAGCCGAGGCCGAGCGCGGAGACCCGCGGGCCGGTGGAGCCGAGGGTGCGGGTGGGGAGGGCGGTCATGAGGAACTCCTGGGCGGGCGGAGGAAGTGGATGGGTGTGGGGGAGCGCCGGGGTGGGGCGCTCTGCCTCAACTGTGACATGTGGACTGACAGATATCAATATCTGTCAGTCCAAGTTTCCTCCATCGGGTCATCCGCCACGCAGGGAGCCGGGTGAGCAGGCCGCTCACGCGCAGAAAACGGGGTGAGCGCGTCGCTCGGGGCGGGGTACCTTTGCCGCATGTCTCCGTTCTTCCAGATCTACGAGTGAGAGTGCGGCGGGTTCGACCACCCGCCGCCCACCGGACCGATCCAAGGTCTTCTCAGACCTCACTTTCACCATGAATGGGAGAACCCGTGGCCAAGAGCCGTAACAACCTTCTCGGCGTCGGCGGACAGCGCAAGAAGGTGTCCCGCGCCGAGCAGCAGGGCGCCGGCCCCGAGCGCAACGCCAACCGGAAGACGGCCGCCGAGCAGAAGGCGGAGCTGCTGCGCAAGATGCGCGAGCGCGCCGCCGGTACCGAAGCCGAGGCATCGGATGCCGCCGCCCCCGCCGAGCAGGACGCCCCGGAGCAGGACGCGCCCGCACAGAGCTGACGCCTCCGCACGGAGAACGCGCGGAGAGAAGTCCGCACCACCCGCACGACCGTGGGCCCGGAACACCTCAGGTGTTCCGGGCCCACGCCCGTGTCAACGCCCCGCTCTCACGCCACCGTGCGCGGCAGCCGCAGGCTCAGCAGCGCCGTCAGGGCGACCGCCGCCAGCTGGACCAGCAGCGTCACGATCAGCGCGTCCCGCATGCCCGCGCCCGGCGCCAGCGACAGGAACAGCGAACCGAGCGTCGCCACGCCAAGTGCCAGCGCCGCCTGCTGGGTCGTCGTCATGACACCGCCGCCCACGCCGGCCCGCTCCGGCGGCACGTCGGACAGGACGATGCGGAACAGGACGGGCAGTTGGAGTCCCTGGCCGAAGCCGGCGATCGCCAGCCCCGGCATCAGCCCGAGCAGCCCCAGGCCCGACCAGCCGAGCCACACCGTCAGGGCGAGCACGACGACGCCGGCCGCCTGGATCAGCCCGCCGGCCGTCACCACCCGGCTGCCGTGACGGCGCACCAGCCGCGGACCGGCCAGCGAGGCCGCGAAGAAGGCCACCGCCATCGGTGCCATCGACAGGCCCGACTCCGCCGGGCCCAGCTTCAGCCCCTGCTGGAGCGCCACGGCGATGACGAACATGAAGCCGCCGAAGCCGATCGAGAACGGCACCACGAGCGCCAGCCCGCGCCGCAGCGAGTCCAGCCGCAACAGGCTCGGCGGGACCAGCGGAACCAGCCCGAGCCGGTCCGCCCGCCGCTCCACCCGGTAGAAGGCGACCGCGGCGAACGGGAACAGGGCCAGCGACACCCAGGTCCACAGCGGCCAGCCCGCGGCCCGCCCCTCGGTGAGCGGTGCCAGCAGCGTCACCAGCGACACGGCGAGCAGCAGCGTGCCCGGTACGTCGATGGGCGCCGGCCGCTCCGAACGGGTCTCCGGCACCGCACGGGCCGCCAGGAACAGCCCGACGGCCGCCACCGGAACGTTGACCAGGAACACCGAGCGCCAGCCCGCGCTCTCGCCGAACACCGACGACAGCGGCGCGGCGGCGACCAGCACCCCGCCCAGGATCTGGCCCGCGACCATGGAGAGCCCGGCCGTGGCCCCGTACAGGCTCATCGCCCGGGCCCGCCGGTGGCCCGAGGTCGCCGCCTGGATGGTGGCGAGCACCTGCGGCAGCATCAGCGCGGCCGCGGCGCCCTGGGCGACCCGCGCCCCGACCAGCGTCCAGGCGTTCGGCGCGAGCCCGCAGGCCAGCGAGGTGAGCCCGAACGCGGCGATGCCCAGCAGGAAGAGCCGGCGCCGGCCGGCCATGTCGCCGAGCCGGCCGCCGAGGACGAGCAGGACGGCGTACGAGAGCCCGTACCCGGCGACGACCAGTTCCAGCAGCGCGGGACCCGCGGCGAGGTCGTGGTCGATGGTGGGCAGGGCGACGTTGACGATGAAGAAGTCGATCAGCGGAAGGGCCGCGCCCAGCAGCACGGTGAACAGCCCCAACGCGCCGAGCACCGGGGCGGGGTGGTCGTGCCGCACCACGGAGGCGGTGGCGGTGTCTGTCTTCGGCAGTACGGAGGATTCACTCACGACACCGACGATCGCTCTTCCCGGAGCCTGGTACCAGAGTGTCTTTATCCTGGTACAAGAAGCACCTGCCATGGCTTCGGCCGGTCCCGCATGCTGGAGGAATGACGACGATGGTGACGGCAGCCCGGAGGGACCCGGAAGCGCCTCGGAATCCGGCGGCGGCTGTCCCGGACGAGTCCGGGACCGAGATCCGGCGGCACGAGCTCGCGGACTTCCTGCGCAGCCGTCGGGAGCGGATCACCCCCGAGCAGGTGGGGCTGGTCCGGGGCGGCCGCAGGCGCACCCCGGGGCTGCGCCGCGAGGAGGTCGCCCAGCTCTCCGCCGTCGGCGTCACCTGGTACACCTGGCTCGAACAGGCGCGCGACATCCAGGTGTCGCCCCAGGTCCTCGACGCGCTCGCCCGCGCCCTGCTGCTGGACCGCAGCGAGCGCACCCATCTGTTCTCCCTCGCGGGGGCGGTGGACCCGGCGCCCGGCACCGAGTGCCCGAGCATCACCCCGGCGCTGCGCACCCTGCTGCGGCAGCTGGAGCCGATCCCCGCCTGCGTGCAGAACAGCCGGTACGACATCCTCGCCCACAACCGCACCTATGGCCGGATGCTCTGTGACATGGACGCCGTCCCGGTCGCGGACCGCAACGTCATGCTGCTGGCCTTCACGAACGAGGAGTGGCGAACCTCCGTCATGGACGTGGCCGCGGTGACCCGCCTCATGACCGCGAAGTTCCGTGCGTCGATGGCCGGACACCTCGCCGAGCCCGCCTGGAAGGCGCTGCTCAAGCGGCTGGAGGCGGCATCACCGGAATTCCGGGAGACCTGGGCGCGACACGAGGTCCTCGGCCCCGGCGCCCGGTCCAAGATCTTCCGCAACGCCCACGTGGGGCTGCTGCGCCTGGAGACCACCGACCTCTGGCTCGGCCCGTCGTCCGGACCGAGGCTGGTCACCTACGCACCACGTGACGAGGAGACCCGCGAGCGGCTGGAGCGGCTTCAGGCGTTCGTGGTCGACGCCGAGGACCGGCCCGCGGGCGCGTGAGTGAGGGGAAGCGGCTTCAGGCCCTGGTGCTCGACGCCGAGGACTGACCCGTGGGCGCACCGGACGGGGCCGCGACCGCAGGCTCCTCCAGCCGTTCCGCGGTCCGGCGGGCGGTGCCCCGGGCCCAGCGCCCGCTGCTCACCATGCCGACCAGCAGGACGCACACCCCGCAGCCGGTGATGATCCACCAGGCGGCCCTGCTCGCCGCGACGAAGTCGTCCGCCGACCCGCTGCCGTACGAGGAACCCGCGCCGGCCACGCCCGCCGCGAGGACCGCGCCGATCACGGCGACGCCCAGCGTCTGGCCGATCTGGCGGCTGGTCGAGGCGACCGCCGCGGCGACGCCCGCCTGGGAACGCGGCATCCCGGCGACGGCGGTGTTGGTGATGGGCGCGTTCACCGCGCCGAAGCCCAGGCCGAACAGCACATAGGCGGTGAACATCGACGCCGTGCCGGTCTCGGCGTCGAACGCCGCGAACATCAGCCCGCTCGCCGCGATCGCGACGCCCGCGACCAGCAGCGGGATGCGCGGCCCGCGACTGGCGACGAGCCGGCCCGAGAACGGCGACAGGACACAGACCACGGCCGCCATCGGCAGCATGTGGAGACCGGCGTCGAGTGCGCTCAGGCCCCGCACGTCCTGGAGATAGAGCGTGTTGACGAAGAGGAAGCCGCCGAGAGCGGCGAAGGCGCTGACGGCGATGACGGTGGCCCCGCTGAAGGGGACGCTGCGGAAGAACCGCAGATCGATCAGCGGGTCGGTGCGCCGGGCCTCGTACACCAGCAGGCCGGTCAGTGCGGCCGCCGCGAGCACGGCGAAGAACAGGATCTCCGCCGAGGCCCATCCCTTCTGCGGCGCCTCGATGATCGCGTAGGTCAGCGAGCCCAGCAGCGTGATCACCAGCAGCTGGCCCACCGGATCCGGCCGGCGCGCCTTCGGGGCGCGGGACTCGGAGACGTACCGCCAGGTCAGCAGGAGCGCGGCGATACCGACCGGGAGGTTGATCCAGAAGATCGACCGCCAGCCGACCGAATCGACCAGGAGACCGCCGACCACCGGTCCCGCGGCCAGGGAGATGCCGACGACAGCGCCCCAGACACCGATCGCGCGGGCGCGTTCGCGTGGGTCGGTGAAGGTGTTGGTGATGATCGACATCGCCACCGGGTTGAGCATGGAGCCACCGACGGCCTGCACCATCCGGAACGCGATGAGCGTCTCCAGGCTGGGCGCCAGCGAGCAGAGCGCCGAGCCCAGGGTGAACAGGACGAGCCCGGCCATGAAGACCTTGCGTCTGCCGATCCGGTCGGCGGTGGAACCCGCGAGCATCAGCAGGGAGGCAAGGACGAGCGTGTACGCGTCGATCGTCCACTGCATCCCTGCGACGCTCGCGTCCAGGTCATGGCGCATGGCGGGCAGGGCGACGTTGAGGACGGTGTTGTCGAGACTGACGATCAGGAGGCTCATGCAGCAGATCGCCAGTACGAGCATCCGCCGTCGGTGGCTGAGCTCAGGCATGCATGGATAGTACGGCTAACTAACGACTTCCGCTGCCAGTACCTCGGCGACTCCGGCCACCAGCGGATGGTCACCCACGGCGTCCGCATCAGGTTTGGTCGTCAGCACCGCCAGCACGACCGGGGCCCCGTCGGGTGTCCAGGCGATGCCCACATCGTTGCAACTGCCGTACGAGCCGCCACCGGTCTTGTCCGCGACGGTCCACTCCGGTGGCAGCCCGGCCCGGAAACGGGTCCCGCTGGTCCGGCAGTTCAGCAGCCAGCCGGTCAGCAGCTCGCGGTCGCCCGGGTCCAGCACGTCCCCGAGGACGAGCCGGGCGTAGTCGCGCGCGATGGCGGCCGGGGTGGTGGTGTCCGTGCGCCGCCCGGGTTCGGCCGAATTGAGGTCGGGCTCCCAGCGGTCGAGGCGGGTCACCGGATCGCCGATCGAGCGGCTGAAGCGGGTGACGGCGCGGGGGCCTCCGAGCTCGCGCAGCAACAGGTTGGCCGCGGTGTTGTCGCTGTCGCAGATCGCGGCGTCGCAGAGCTGTGCGATGGTCAGCCCGCTCGCGATGCATTCCGGGGTGTCGGTGACCCGGGAATCGGAGACGCAGTCCTCCTTCGTGTAGCGCACGAGCCGGCCGAGTACCTCGCCGTCGCGGTCCAGATCCCTCAGCACGGCCGCAGCGGCGAGTGTCTTGAACGTGGAGAGCATGGGAAAACGCTCGTCGGCCCGGTGGCGGACGCCGGCCCCGGTGGCCAGGTTGTACGCGAACGCGCCGACCCGGGCGCCATGGACGTGTTCCAGCTCGCGCAGCCGGGCGGTCGCTGACCCGGGCCCGGGGGTCCGTGCGGCGGCCCGGGAGGGGCCCGCGGCGGAGAGGAGCAGTGCACCGGCTGCCCCTGCCGTGCCGAGCGAGAGCAGGGCGCGGCGGGTGGGGGCCGTGTCAGTGCCGGTGCCGGTCGCCGAGGTCGTCGGCGCGGTACGGCCTAAGGGGCGGGTGGGGTTCATGGTCGCCATGTCCTTTGTTCGCCGATCGGATAGCGGTCCTCTCACGCTACGTGTGCGGACCGACAACGGGCCCACGCCACCCGGCCCACGCCACCCGGTCCGCCCCGACCCGCCCCCCGCCGTCACCGGAGCAGTTCCCGGCGTACGCGACAATGGGGGAATGACCACGCTCGCCCCCTCGCCCCAGCTGCTCCGCATCGGCCCGCACACCGTGCAGCCACCGGTGGTCCTGGCCCCCATGGCCGGCATCACCAACGCGCCCTTCCGCACCCTGTGCCGGGAGTTCTCGGGCGGCAAGGGGCTGTTCGTCAGTGAAATGATCACCACGCGGGCGCTGGTCGAGCGCAACGAGAAGACCATGCAGCTCATCCGCTTCGACGCGACCGAGACCCCGCGCTCGATCCAGCTGTACGGAGTGGACCCGGTCACGGTCGGCAAGGCCGTCCGCATGATCGTCGACGAGGACCTCGCCGACCACATCGACCTGAACTTCGGCTGCCCGGTCCCCAAGGTCACCCGCAAGGGCGGCGGCTCGGCACTCCCGTACAAGAGGCCGCTGCTGCGCGCGATCCTCAACCAGGCCGTCTCCAACGCGGGCGAGCTGCCCGTCACCATCAAGATGCGCAAGGGCATCGACGACGACCACATCACCTTCCTCGACGCCGGCCGGATCGCCGTGGAGGAGGGCGTCACTGCCGTAGCCCTGCACGGCAGGACGGCCGCCCAGCACTACGGCGGCACCGCCGACTGGGACGCCATCGCCCGGCTCAAGGAACACGTCCCGGAGATCCCCGTCCTCGGCAACGGCGACATCTGGTGCGCGGACGACGCCCTGCGGATGATGCGCGAGACCGGCTGCGACGGCGTGGTCGTGGGCCGCGGCTGCCTGGGCCGCCCCTGGCTCTTCGGTGACCTGGTGAGCGCGTTCGAGGGTACGGAGACGAGGCAGGCGCCCACCCTGCGCACCGTCGCGGACGTCATGCTGCGGCACGCGACGCTGCTGGGGGAGTGGATCGGTGACGAGACCCGAGGCGTGATCGACTTCCGCAAGCACGTGGCCTGGTATCTGAAGGGCTTCGCGGTCGGCTCCGAGATGCGCAAGAAGCTGGCGATCACCTCGTCGCTGGAGGAGCTCGGCTCCCAGCTGCACGAGCTGGAGCTGGACCAGCCGTGGCCGGACGGCGCCGACGGCCCGCGCGGGCGCACCTCGGGCAACAACCGGGTGGTGCTCCCGGACGGCTGGCTGAAGGACCCGTACGACTGCGCGGGCGTCAGTGCGGACGCGGAACTGGACACGTCGGGCGGCTGACGAGCCCCTCCGGGAGGGCACCGGGTGCCCTCCCGGAACCCATGCTCATCTGAGCGTCTTATCTCGCGAGAATCGGCCGATCGGGCCAGGAAGTGAGCTCCGGTGCACCCGTGAGACTCGATTAGGTGCCGCTGTGTGACCTGTGGACCACCCGGAGCCACCTGGGAGGCGTCCGGATGGTGACATCTGAGCGGCCGCCCCGGCGTGATTCTCGCCACCTTGAGAAGGGTGACGCTCATGTGAGCGCAACCTGACCGGTTGCACTTCTCAAATGATGGCACTGGGTGCCAGGCGCCTTCATTTTGATCGATCGACGCTTCCGTTACCGGACGTCACGAATCGCGCGTGAAACGTAGGCGCTTCGTAGTGATGTGTTTATTTCTTGAACGTGAAGGTTCGATCGGCTCACTCCTGGGGTCACTTTCGATCTGCTGGCGGACGGGTGGTTGAGGCCGCATGACGGGCAAGTGGACGTACCGAGACACCTTCGATCTGGGTATGTTCCTCGCCGTCAGGGCAGCCACCGCGTCGTCGAGGAGTCGAGACTCGTGTCGGAAAACGAAGACCTTCAGAAGTTCGTCTACGACTTCACCGAGGGCAACAAGGAACTGAAGGACCTTCTCGGCGGGAAGGGTGCCAACCTCGCCGAGATGACCAACCTCGGGCTTCCCGTCCCTCCGGGATTCACCATCACCACCGAGGCGTGCAAGGTCTACCTGGACAGCGGCGACGAGCCGGCCGCCCTTCGCGACGAGGTGAGTGCGCACCTCGACGCCCTTGAGGCGCGGATGGGCAAGAAGCTCGGCCAGGCCGATGACCCGCTGCTGGTCTCCGTCCGTTCCGGCGCCAAGTTCTCGATGCCCGGCATGATGGACACGGTTCTCAACATCGGCCTCTCCGACGCTTCCGTCGTCGGCCTCGTCGCCCAGTCCGGCGACGAGCGGTTCGCGTGGGACTCCTACCGCCGTCTGATCCAGATGTTCGGCAAGACCGTCCTCGGCGTCGACGGCGACCTCTTCGAGGAGGCGCTGGAGGCCGCGAAGGACGCCAAGGGCGTCACCGTCGACGTGGATCTCGACGCGGCCGACCTGAAGAAGCTGGTCAAGCAGTTCAAGAAGATCGTCACGCGGGACGCCGGGCGCGACTTCCCGCAGGACCCGCGCGAGCAGATGGACCTGGCCATAAAGGCCGTCTTCGACTCGTGGAACACCGACCGGGCCAAGCTCTACCGCCGTCAGGAGCGCATCCCGGGCGACCTCGGCACCGCGGTCAACGTCTGCTCCATGGTCTTCGGCAACCTCGGCCCCGACTCCGGTACGGGTGTCGCGTTCACCCGTGACCCCGCCAGCGGCCACCAGGGCGTGTACGGCGACTACCTGCAGAACGCGCAGGGCGAGGACGTCGTCGCGGGCATCCGCAACACCGTGCCGCTCGCCGAGCTGGAGTCCATCGACAAGAAGTCCTACGACCAGCTCATCCAGATCATGGAGACGCTGGAGACCCACTACAAGGACCTCTGCGACATCGAGTTCACCATCGAGCGCGGCCAGCTGTGGATGCTCCAGACCCGGGTCGGCAAGCGCACCGCCGGTGCCGCCTTCCGGATCGCCACCCAGCTCGTCGACCAGGGGCTCATCGACGAGGCCGAGGCGCTCCAGCGCGTCAACGGCGCGCAGCTCGCGCAGCTGATGTTCCCGCGCTTCGACGACGACGCGAAGACGGAGCGGCTGGGCCGCGGCATCGCCGCGTCGCCGGGCGCCGCGGTCGGCAAGGCCGTCTTCGACTCGTACACCGCGGTCAAGTGGTCCCGCTCCGGCGAGAAGGTCATCCTCATCCGCCGCGAGACCAACCCGGACGACCTCGACGGCATGATCGCCGCCGAGGGCATCCTGACCTCGCGCGGCGGCAAGACCTCGCACGCGGCCGTCGTCGCCCGCGGCATGGGCAAGACCTGTGTCTGCGGCGCCGAGGACCTGGAGGTCGACACCAAGCGCCGCCGTATGACGGTGGGCGGGCGGGTCATCGAGGAGGGCGACGTCGTCTCCATCGACGGCTCGACCGGCAAGGTGTACCTCGGTGAGGTACCCGTCGTACCGTCGCCGGTCGTCGAGTACTTCGAGGGCCGGATGCACGCGGGCGCCGACGACGCCGACGAACTGGTCGCCGCCGTGCACCGGATCATGGCGTACGCGGACCGGGTGCGCCGGCTGCGGGTGCGGGCCAACGCGGACAACGCCGAGGACGCCCTGCGGGCCCGCCGCTTCGGCGCCCAGGGCATCGGGCTGTGCCGCACCGAGCACATGTTCCTCGGTGAGCGCCGCGAGATGGTCGAGAAGCTGATCCTGGCCGACACCGACCAGGAGCGCGAGACGGCCCTGGAGCAGCTGCTGCCGCTCCAGAAGGCCGACTTCATCGAGCTCTTCGAGGCGATGGACGGACTGCCCGTCACCGTACGGCTGCTGGACCCGCCGCTCCACGAGTTCCTGCCCGACATCACCGAGCTCTCGGTCCGGGTGGCGCTCGCCGAGTCCCGCAAGGACGCCAACGAGAACGACCTGCGACTGCTGCAGGCCGTGCACAAGCTGCACGAGCAGAACCCGATGCTCGGTCTGCGCGGAGTCCGGCTCGGTCTGGTCATCCCCGGCCTGTTCGCCATGCAGGTGCGGGCGATCGCCGAGGCCGCGGCGGAGCGCAAGAACGCCAAGGGTGACCCGCGTGCGGAGATCATGATCCCGCTCGTCGGCACGGTCCAGGAGCTGGAGATCGTGCGTGAGGAGGCCGACCAGGTCATCGCCGAGGTCCAGGCCGCCACGGGCACGAACCTCAAGCTGAAGATCGGCACGATGATCGAGCTGCCGCGCGCCGCTCTGACCGCCGGCCAGATCGCCGAGGCCGCGGAGTTCTTCTCCTTCGGCACCAACGACCTGACGCAGACGGTGTGGGGCTTCTCCCGCGACGACGTGGAGGCCTCGTTCTTCACCGCGTACCTGGAGAAGGGCATCTTCGGGGTGTCGCCGTTCGAGACGATCGACCGGGACGGCGTGGGTTCGCTGGTACGCAGCGCGGTCGCGGCCGGCAAGGCCACCCGGCCCGACCTGAAGCTCGGTGTCTGCGGCGAGCACGGCGGCGACCCGGAGTCGGTGCACTTCTTCCACGAGGTGGGCCTGGACTACGTCTCCTGCTCACCGTTCCGTATCCCGGTGGCCCGCCTGGAGGCGGGCCGGGCGGCTGCCCAGTCGCGGGGCAGCGACAGCCGCTGAGGCGGGCAGGACCACTGATTCCGCGGGCTGTCGCGGGACCGGACGACCCTCATCGGTCCGGTGGCGGCCGCGGAATTCCCGGAGGCGGCGGCACCCTGTGCGGGGGTGCCGCCGCCTTGTCATGTCCACGGACTTAGGTGCGCGTGCGGTGCCCGCACCGGGCAGCGCGCCGGAATGTGAGCGCTTTCTGCGGGGCGGGTATTCCATTGCTTCGTTTAATGCGCAAAGAGATGAGTCCGGAACGGACCGGGGTGCGGTCCGGGGATCCCCATCCCCGGACCGCACCCGGCTTACTCCCGTCGAGCGCGGAGCCGCACCGTCACCAACCGCCGCCGAGCGAGCAAAACCCCCCACGGCCTTCACTCGCTCTTCCGGAGGCTCCGGAATCGCACCCGACGTCGTACAGCCTTTCGGGTGACGGTGGTTCGGGGCGAGACGTTTCACCTCTGGCCGAAACCCCGTGGTGACGTGTAGTTACCCTTCGCATACTCTTGCGCGGGGGCAATTGCAGGTGCAAGGGGTGGGGGTTCGGTGCTGCGTATCCATGTCTCCGGATGGGACCTTTCCAAGGTGCGGATGGCCACCGGGCCGGACGCATTATGGGAGACCATTCTCAGCTTTCACCGGCTGAGAGACCGGCGGGCTTCCACGGTGTTCGGGAAATGGCGCGCCGAAGCGCGGCCGCGGTTGAATGGTGAAGTACGTCTGCTGTCCGCCGTGGTTCCACCGCATGGCTATTTCCCGGACTTCCTGACGCCTTCTCAGGAAGGCATCGCCGAACCCATGGACTTCGCCGCCGGAATGGAGGCCCTGCGCGACACCCCGCCCGAGCGGCTGCAGGCCGAACTGGCGGTGCTGGGCGCCCAGGGAGCGGCCGGTGGCCGCGGCGCGGCCCGCAGGCCGGTGCGCCCCGTGGCGCTGGACACGCTGGGGGAGGGGCGCGCCGAGCCACTGGGCCGGCTCATCGGGGCCCTGCGCGCCTACCACCGGGCAGCCGTCGAGCCGTACTGGCCACATATCCAGGCCCGCATCGAGGCCGACCGCGCCGTCCGCGGCCGGGCGCTCCTGGACGGCGGCGCCGACGAGCTGCTGGCCTCGCTCCCGCCGGTGATCCGCTGGCGGGCGCCCGTGCTGGAGGCGGACTACCCGGTCGACCGCGAACTGCACCTGAACGGCCGCGGCCTGCTGCTCCAGCCGTCCTTCTTCTGCCGCGGCACCCCGGTCGTCTACCGCGACCCGCTGCTCCCGCCGGTGCTCGTCTACCCGGTGACCCACACCGCCGCCCCGGTCTTCGCCGAACCGGGCCCCTGGCTCGGCCGGCTGCTCGGAAACACCCGGTCGACGGTCCTGAAGGTCATCGGCGACGGCTGCACCACCAGCGAGCTCGCCCGCCGGGCCGGCGTCTCCCTCGCCTCGGCGAGCCAGCACGCCAGCGTGCTGCGTGAGGCGGGCCTGGTCCACACCCTGCGCCACGGCAGCTCGGTCCTGCACACCCTCACCCCGCTGGGCGGCTCGCTGCTGAGAGGCGGCGCGCCGCTCGCCGTGTCCTGAGCGGGACCCCGGCGCGGCCGATGAGGTTTTCCGTCCGGCGCCGCGCGGGAAGGATTTTTCGTCCGGCGCCGATGAGTTCCCGGCGGCCCGGTCGTCTACCTGTCGTCAAGCGTTCGAGAACAGCGCACGGGAACCACACCACCGAGAGAGTGAGACGGCCATGCCTCAGATGATCTTCGTGAACCTGCCGGTCAAGGACATCGAGACGACCAAGGGCTTCTTCGGCAAGCTGGGGTTCTCCTTCAACCCGCAGTTCAGCGACGAGCGCACCGCCTGTCTCGTCATCAGCGACACGATCTTCGCCATGCTCCTGGAGGAGCCGCGCTTCAAGGACTTCACCAAGAAGGAGATCACGGACGCCTCGACGCACACCGAGGTGATCCTGGCGCTGAGCGCCGAGAGCCGCGAGAAGGTGGACGAGCTGGCGGACGCTGCCCTCGCCGCCGGCGGATCGCCCGCCAACGAGACCCAGGACCTCGGCTTCATGTACGGCCGGTCCTTCCAGGACCCCGACCACCACATCTGGGAGGTCATCTGGATGGACCCGGCGGCTGTCGAGGCCGGCGGCCAGGCCTGACGAACCACGGCGCAGCCGTGCGGCGCCTGTGGCAGGCGCCGCACGGCCGTGGTGCCGCTCAGCCGCGGAACGGCCCCGTGACCTCGTAGGTGATGCCGCCGGTCGAGCTGCCGCTCGTCCCGCGCTGCGAGGAGAAGTAGAGCCGGGTGCCGTCCGGGGAGAACGCCGGACCGGTGATCTCCGATCCGGACTGGCCGCTGATCCGCAGGAACGGGGCGACGGGGTCGTCCGGGGTGATCAGGCAGATCTCCATGTTCCCGCCGTCCTCGGCGACGTACAGGTCACCCGACGTGGACCGGGTGACGTTGTCGACACCCGTCAGCGGGGCGCTGCCGCCGGTGACCAGCGAGTCGTCGTAGACGAGCGAGATGCTGGACGCGTTCGCGTCGTACGCCCACACCCGGTTGTCGCCCTTCGTGGTGAACCAGCAGGTGCCCGCCGCGTAGAAGCAGCCGTTGCTTTAATCATCAGTAGATCTCAGCAATTCCGGCGTTTCTGCCGGAATGGTCCGTAACGGTGTCACCAGAGTGCGAGTTGTGCTCTGGTGTCCTGTTGACGGTCTCCCGTTTCTGTCCCGGCTCTGGGGCTGGGGATTGTGCCACCTGCCCGCCCCGCCCGCGCCGTGTGGCGTGGGCGGGTGGTGCGGGTCTTGCGGTCGGCTCCACGGGGTTTCGACCCCACCACGGTGGGGTCCAGGTCTCCGGCCACTCCGGTACCTGTACTGCGAATGGTGCTGGTGTTGCGGGTCGCGAGGGCGAGCAGGTTGTGTCCGGCGTTCTCGTCCCGGTCCAGGACGAGCCCGCAGGTGTCGCACTCGAAGACGCGCACGCTCAGGGGCAGCTTGGCTTTCACCGCACCACAGCGTGAGCACGTCTTCGAGGAGGGATACCACCGGTCGGCCACGACAAGGCGTGTGCCGTGCCGGCGGGTCTTGTACGTGAGCTGGCGCCGGATCTCACCGAACGCCGCGTCCGCCACCCGGCGCGACAACCGCCGGTTGCGGCCCATCCCGGCCACGTTGAGGTCCTCTACCACGATCGTGCCGTACTCGGCGGTGAGGCGGGTGGTCAG
The DNA here is from genome assembly GCF_036013915.1 of Streptomyces sp. NBC_00464. NCBI lineage: Bacteria > Bacillati > Actinomycetota > Actinomycetes > Kitasatosporales > Streptomycetaceae > Streptomyces > Streptomyces sp. NBC_00464. Next base: position 5,410,337 of record NZ_CP107899.1, read on the forward strand.
CTTGTGGAGGGTGTCCTCACGCAGGTTCGCCACCCGGTGATGCACCTTGTTCCGGACCCGGTTCGCCTTTTCCCACCGCCGGGAAGGCTTCCGCCCGGTGCGCCGGTCGGGGCCCTGCCTCCGGGACACGACCCGGCTGGCCCGGCACAGTTGCTTCTGCGCGCGGTCGAGGTGGCGGGGGTTGGGTTCTGCAGTCACGGCGCCGTCGCTGTCGGCGAGGACGGCGAGGGTTTTGACGCCCAGGTCGATCCCGACCGCAGCATCGGGGCGGGCGACCTTCACCAGAGGTTGCTGTTCCTCGACCTGGAAGGAGACGAACCAGCGCCCCGGTGCAAACTTACCGTCGCGGACAGGATGCGCATGGTGCCCGCGTCGATACGGGCGCGCAGGTCGGAGCGGTGTTCGTGGAGGCGGATCGTTCCGATCCTGGGCAGGGTGACATGCCTGCCGTCCGCCTCGATACGAATCGTGCCCGTCGTGAACCGGCACGATCGACGGGCCTTCCGCTTCGACTTGAAACGCGGAACACCCACCCGCGCACCCTTGCGCTTCCCACTCTTCGATTTCGCGTAGTTGTCGAACGCAGCCGACGCATTGGCGAGGCCAGTGTTGTAGGCCTCCTTGGAGTTCTCCTCCCACCACCCCGCGAAACGCGGATCGGACCGCTTTGCCTCGTTGAACGCCTTCCGCAACGACGGCAGCGACCACGACCGCCACGGCGTCAGCCCGTCCTCCGGGATACCGTACGAGGCTTCGGCCTTGCGCTGCCGCCACACCGCCGTGACATACCCGACCGCCCAGTTGTACGCGGCCCGCGCAGCACCCGCATGCGAATGCAGACGGGCTCCGGCCGTGGCGTTCGGGTCCAGAGCCAGCTTGTGCGCGGACACGGTGAAGCCCGACTGCGGCGCGAACTTCTTCACGCACTCACCCCGTCGGGGCAGCGGCAACAACTCCACAGCTTCACCACATCAGCATATTCGCAGACAACACCGCACAACTACTGAAAGAAATAGGAACAGTTGTTTACCCCCGCCACAGGGTGCCGCCGAAGGCCGCCGCCGAGCCGCCGATCACCGCTGTGCGCAAGAAGGTCCGACGTTCCACGATCACTCCACGGGTGACGTGAGGGCCCGCCGGTCCGGTCGGCCCGGCGGGTCGAACGTCAGGACAGTAGAGGGACGCAGTTGACGGAGCGTCAACAGCCGGTGAACGGGCCGGGATCAGTCCGCACGGACCGGTCCCGGTCCCGTCAGTCCGCGCGGACCTCGAAGACCGGCACCGAGACCTCGTCGTCGTCCAGGCAGGCACCCGTCGCCAGGTCGAAGCGCTGCTTCAGGAGCGGGGAGGCGACGAACGGCTGCCCGCCGTCCGAGCCGACCAGCCCGCGCGAGAGGACGTACGCGCCGGTGAACGGATCGCGGTTGTCGATCGCGTACGTACGTCCCGCCCGGTCCACGAACAACGCGACCTGCCGGCCGTCCGGGAGGAGGGCTGCGACCCCGCGCCCCGGCGTCAGCAGCGAGCGGTCGCAGACCGTGAGCCAGTCGTCCCCGGCGGCGAGCCGGATGACCCGGGTGTCCTGCGTGGTCTCCATCGTCCCGTTCATCGTCTGGGTCGTCATCAGGAGGCGGTCCCTTCAAGAGTGCGGATGGCGAGAACCGGGCCGGCGAGGATGTCCAGGTCGGGCTTGACCTGGTCGCGTTCCGGGACGAACTTCACCGACGGGTCGGGTGCGTCGGGTGCGTTGACGAAGGTGACGAAGCGGCGCAGTCGCTCCGGGTCGTTGATGGTCTCGGCCCACTCGTCGCGGTAGCCGCGCACATGGTCGGCCATCAGCCGCTCCAGCTCGTCGCAGAGCCCCAGCGAGTCGTGGACGACGACGTCCCGTACGTGCTCCAGGCCGCCGTCGATGCGGTCGAGCCAGGTCGAGGTGCGCTCCAGCCGGTCCGCCGTGCGGATGTAGAACATCAGGAACCGGTCGATGAGGCGCACCAGTTCGGCATCCGACAGGTCCTGGGCGAGCAGGTCCGCGTGGCGCGGGGTGGCGCCGCCGTTGCCGCCCACGTACAGGTTCCAGCCCTGGGCGGTGGCGATGATCCCGAAGTCCTTGCCGCGGGCCTCCGCGCATTCCCGGGCGCAGCCCGAGACCGCCGACTTCAGCTTGTGCGGGGAGCGCAGGCCGCGGTAGCGCAGCTCCAGGTCGATCGCCATCTTCACCGAGTCCTGGACCCCGTAGCGGCACCAGGTCTGCCCCACGCAGGACTTGACCGTCCGCAGCGACTTCCCGTACGCGTGCCCCGACTCGAAGCCCGCGTCGACGAGGCGGGTCCAGATCAGCGGCAGCTGGTCGACGCGGGCGCCGAACAGGTCGATCCGCTGACCACCGGTGATCTTGGTGTAAAGGCCGAAGTCCCGGGCCACCTCGCCGATCACGATCAGCTTCTCCGGGGTGATCTCACCGCCGGGGATGCGCGGCACGATCGAGTACGAGCCGTTGCGCTGGAGGTTGGCCAGGAAGTGGTCGTTGGTGTCCTGGAGGGCCGCCTGCTCGCCGTCCAGGACATAGCCGCTCGCGCCGACCGTGGGCGCCAGCGAGGCGATGACCGAACCGACCGTCGGCTTGCAGACCTCGCAGCCGTCGCCACCGCGCGCCGCCTCACGGCCGTGCGAGTCGAGCAGCTCGGCGTACGAGGTGATTCCCAGGGTCCGGACGATCTCGTACAGCTCGCTGCGGGTGTACGAGAAGCAGCCGCACAGGCCCTTGTCCTGGCTCTGCGGGAGCAGCTGGCCGATGACCTTGACACAACTTCCGCAGCCGGTACCGGCCTTGGTGCACTTCTTCACCTCGGGCAGCGTGGTGTGCTCGCAGATCGCGCCCTTGGTGACGTTGTGGCAGGAGCAGATCACGGCCTCGTCGGGCAGCGAGGACGGGCCGAGTGTGACCGGGCCGCCCGCGCCGGCCGGCAGGACCAGCTGCTCGGGGGCGACCGGCAGGACCGTGCCCGTCATCGGGCGCAGCGTGCCGTACTGGTCGGCGTCCCCGATGAGCACCCCGCCGAGCAGTGTGCCGTCCCGGCCGATCACCAGCTTCTTGTAGACGCCGGAGCGGGAGTCCGCGTACACGACGTCCAGGCAGCCCTCGGAGGTGCCGTGGGCGTCACCGAAGGACGCCACGTCCACACCGAGGAGCTTCAGCTTCGTCGACAGGTCGGCGCCGGTGAACGCCGCCTCGTTGCCCGCGATCACCGCGGCGGCCGTCTGCGCCATCTCGTATCCGGGCGCCACCAGGCCGTACACCCGGCCGTCCGAGGCCAGCGCGCACTCGCCGATCGCGAAGACCGCCGGGTCGGAGGTGCGGCACTCGTCGTCGACGATGATGCCGCCGCGCTGGCCGACCGCCAGACCGCAGTCCCGGGCCAGCTGGTCGCGGGGCCTGACACCGGCCGAGAAGACCACCAGGTCCGTGGCGAGGGACGAGCCGTCGGAGAGCGACATCCCGTTCACCGAGCCGTCCTCGCCCGCGGTGACCTCCTGGGTGCCGACGCCCGTGTGGACGGTCAGGCCCATGTTCTCGATGGTGCGCAGCAGCGCCGCGCCGCCGCCCTCGTCGACCTGGACGGGCATCAGCCGGGGCGCGAACTCCACCACGTGCGTGTCGAGGCCGAGCCCCTTCAGCGCGCCGGCTGCCTCAAGACCGAGCAGTCCGCCGCCGACGACCGCGCCGGTCGTCGCCGTCTTCGCGTACTCCTCGATCGCGAGCAGGTCCTCGATCGTGCGGTAGACGAAACAGCCCTCGCTGTCCTTGCCGGGGACCGGCGGGACGAACGGGTAGGAGCCGGTGGCCAGCACCAGCGTGTCGTAACGGAAGGTCTCGCCGGAACGCGCGGTCACCGTGCGCGCCTCGCGGTCCAGGGACTCGGCCGGGTCACCGACCCGCAGCTCGAAGCCGTGCTGCTCCATGAAGCCCTGCTCGACCAGCGACAGGTCCTCCGGGGTCTTCCCGGAGAAGTACGAGGTCAGCTGCACCCGGTCGTAGGCGGCGCGGGGCTCCTCGCACAGGACGACGACCTGGGCGGTGCCGGCGGTGGCCGTCAGCCCGCGGTCGGCGAGGGCCTCCAGGAAGCGCTGGCCGACCATTCCGTGCCCGACGACCACGATGGTCGGCGTGGCTGCTGCGGTGGAGGTGTGGGCGGTCGGGAAAGTGGACACCGGCATCTCAGAAGCCTCCGTCGTTGGTGAGCAGGTGGAGCAGGGACGTTTCGGCGGGGAGTGCTTCGTCGTCCTGCCAGGTGCGGGCCAGGGTGCCGACCGCGGCGAGATCGCCGAGCAGCACACCGCCCGCCAGCCGGTCGCCGCGGACGACGACCGTGCGGTACGCGCCCCGGGTGGCGTCGGCCAGCCGGATCACGTCGTCGCCGGGCAGCGGCCGGGAGTCGCCGAACGCCGCGAGATCGAGCGATCCCGTACCGGGGTCGGCCGGGCCGTTCAGGGTCAGCCGGGTCAGGGCCCGGGTGCCGTCGTACCGGGCGGGCCGCCCGGCCAGCACCTCGGCGAGCACATCGGCCTGCTCCAGCGCCGGGCCCGCGAGCCCGTACACGGTGGAGCGGTGCTCGGCGCAGTCGCCCACGGCATGGATGTACGGATCGGAGGTGCGCAGCTCGTCGTCGACGACGACGCCCTTGCGGACCTCCAGACCGGCCGCCTGCGCGAGGCCCGTCCGGGGACGCACCCCGCAGGCCAGCACGGTGATCTCGGCCGCCAGTTCGTAGCCGTCGGCCAGCTCCACGGCCCGCACCGCGCCGTCGGCGCAGCGCAGCCCGCGGACCCGGCACTCGGTGTGCACCTCGACGCCGAGCGACTCCAGATGGCGGCGCAGCAGCCCCGCCGACTCCGCGTCCAGCTGCCGCTCCATGAGGTGCTCGCCCTGCTGGGCCAGCACCACCTGGGCGCCGCACTCAGCCAGCGCGCGGGCCGCCGACACACCCAGGAGGCCGCCGCCGATGACGACCGCGCTCACCCCCGGCCGCACCGAGGCGCGCAGCGCCAGGCAGTCGTCGAGGGTGCGGAAGGCGTGCACCCCGTCCGGCATCGTGTTCCCGAGCCCGCGCAGCGGCGGGAGCACCGGGTTGGAGCCGGTCGCGAGCACCAGCCGTCCGTAGCGCACGACGCTTCCGTCGTCGCAGTGCACCAGCCGGTCCTCCCGGTCGATCCGCACCACCCGCACCCCGCGCCGGACCTCGGCCGGGGGGAGGGCGATGACGTCCGCCGGATAGCGCCCGGCCAGCACCTCGGCCAGCAGTACGCGGTTGTAGGGGGCGTGGGACTCCTCGCCGATGACGGTGACATCGGGCACCTTGGCGGCGAGGCGTGCGCCCGCCATCCCGGCGCCGATCACCACCACCCGCGCCGTGTTCTCCGTCTGTGTCCTCATGACAGGAAGCCTGACCGGGGGGTGTTACCCGTCCGGATCCCCACTGTTTCCCGGGAGGAACCTTGCGCTCAGCGCCGCCGGGAGGCGCCTGTGAGGGGCGGACACGGCGCCGAGCTCAGAATTGGCTCAAGAATCCCGAGCCGGTTGGACGTGACACGTACCGTTTCCTTAGGGTCGCGATCATGCCTGACATATCCCTGACCACCCTCGTCGTGCTGTGCCTCGCCGCCGCAGCGGCCGGCTGGATCGACGCAGTGGTCGGGGGCGGCGGGCTGCTCCTGCTGCCCGCGCTGCTGCTCGGACTGCCGCACGTCCCGGCCGCCCAGATCCTCGGCACCAACAAGGCCGTCGCGATCGTCGGCACGTCGGGCGCCGCCGTCACCTATGCGCGCAAGGCCCCGGTGAAGGTCGGCACGGCGCTGCGGATCGGTCTCGCGGCGCTGGCCGGATCGATGACCGGCGCGTTCTTCGCCGCCGGGATCAGCAGCGAGGTGCTGCGCCCGGTGATCATGGTGGTGCTGCTGGCGGTCGCGGCCTTCGTGATGCTGCGGCCCCAGTTCGGCCGGGCGGCCGGGGACGGCACCGCCCCTCGTGTCACCCGGGCCCGCACCGTCACCGCGATCGTCCTGGTGGGCGGCGGCATCGGCCTGTACGACGGGCTGTTCGGACCGGGCACCGGCACCTTCCTCGTACTGGCGCTCACCGCGGTGCTCCACCTCGACCTGGTGACGGCATCGGCCACCGCCAAGATCGTCAACGTCTGCACCAACGGCGGGGCCCTGGCGATGTTCGCCTACCAGGGCAACGTGATGTGGCAGCTGGCCGCACTGATGGCGGTGTTCAACCTGGCGGGCGGCCTGTTCGGGGCGCGGATGGCGCTGCGCAAGGGCAGCGAGTTCGTCCGCGGGGTGCTGCTGGTGGTCGTCTTCTCACTGGTGGCGAAGCTGGCGTTCGACCAGTGGCAGGCCTGACCGGCGCGGGGTCGCTCAGCGCACACCGGTGAGGTGGGCGTACGCCACCACGTTGCCCTCGTAGCCCGTGGCGTCGGAGAACCCGCCTCCGCAGGTGATCAGGCGCAGCGAGGCGTGCTCCGAGGCCCCGTACACCCGCCGGTCGGGGAAGTCCTTGCTGTCGTAGACCTCGATCGCGTCGAGGGAGAAGACGGCGGTGCGGCCGTCCTGCCGGAGGACCTCGACCGTGCTGCCCTTCTTCATGGACCCCAGGTCGTAGAAGACGGACGGGCCCTGGGCGTTGTCCACATGACCGGCGACGATCGCGGTGCCCTTGGCGCCGGGCGGGGTGCCGTCCTTGTACCAGCCGACGATGTCGGTGTTCCCGGCCGGCGGTACGTCGAGGCTGCCGTCCGGTCCGAGCCCGAGCCGCATCATCGGGGCGTCCACCCGGATGCTGGGGATCCTGATGCGGACGGGCGCCGAGGGCCGGAGCGGCTCGGCGACCGGCGATCCGGGCAGCAGTCCGGGACCGGCGGCGAAGGAGTCGGCGGAGGCCGGGGCCGGCGGGGTCAGCCGGGTGTCGGCGCCGTTGCGGATCAGCCAGAGACCGGCCAGCGCCGCGACGACGAGCAGCCAGCCCTTGGCCTTCTGGGACACGGTCGTCCTCCGGGTGACGGGGGCCGGACGGGCCGGCCCCGAAACGGGAATGGCCCCGTCCCGGTGGCGCAGGGCCACCGGGACGGAAACCGGGCGGTACGGAGAGGTGGAAGCCTCCGTCAGCTGCCGTCCTGCGTGCCGCTCGCCCGGCGACGCAGGAGCCAGGCTCCGCCGACGGCGGTCGCGGCGAGAACGCCGGCTCCCGCCGCGATCTGGGTGGTGTCCGGTCCGACGCTGCCGCCGATACCGGTCTTCACATGCCCCGTGGGGGCGGTGGGTGCGGCCGAGGTGCGGTGGCCGGAGGGGGTCTCGTAACCGCCGGACGAGCTGTCGTGCCCGGCGGAGGTCTCGTGCCCGGAGGGGGTCGGGCGCGCGGTGGGCGTGGAGCGCCCGGGAAGTGCGGGGGCGTCCGGCACGAGGGCCGCACCGGAGGCCTCGGCCTCGTCGAGCCCGGTGGAGTCGTACTCCTCGGAGTCGTAGAGGTCCGAGGGCAGGCCGGCGCCGGCGGGGGAGTCCTCGTCGGAGGACCCCGCGGCGCTGTCCTTGCCCGTGGTGCTCGCGGCCCTCACCTCGATCTCACCGGTGGCCTGCTTGCCGTTCTCGCAGGCCACGTCGATGCTGTACGGCCCCGGCTCGATATTGCCCGGCACCTTGAACGAACCGGCCAGGACCTCCTTGAGCGTGGCCGGGGCCAGCGCGAACTGCGAGGCGTCCAGGGCGCTCGCATCACCGGTGGCGCCGGTGTCGCCGCCGCAGGCGGTGGTGTTCACGGTGACCGTCGTGCCCGGGGCGGCACTCGCGGGAGTGATGTCCAATGGCGCCGCTTCGTCCCCGTACGCGGACGGGGCGGCGGCACTGAGGCCGAGCGCGGCAGCGGCGAGGGCCGCGGCGGCGGTGCCGGTCACGAGGCGAACAGGACTGCGCATGGGGGGTTCCTCCGAGCGGGGGCGGCGCGGGCTGGTGTGTCCTGGTCCCGAGCTAACGGCCGCTTCGCCACCCATGCCTGCTGACACCGGGTCAGCTTTCACCTGATCGGACCGGCGCCGCCTCCTTGCCAGGGCTCATGTGCGCAGGTCACAGCGGTGATGGTGGAGTGGGGACCCCGGCCTGCGGTGTCCGGTGCCGATCGGGTGATGTCGGCCGAAGGGGAAGTGGCGCACGTCACATGCATGACCCGGGTGTCTCCGGGCACACGATGCTCACCCCCCACGGGACGGCGAGTACAGCCGACCCCGGCCGCCGCCCTCACCGGGCCCACCCCCCCTGGGCCCGGTGAGGGCGGTTCGTCCTGTGCCGGGAGGTGCCCGCTCAGGCGGGCGCGGCGGCGGACCAGGTGATGACGGGCGGCCGCACCCGGCCGCACAGCGGCTGTCCCCTGTCGTCGGAGAGCGGCAGCCGTGCGGTGAGGTGCCCGGAGCGCGCGGCCGCTTCGAGGGTGTCCGCGTCGATGTCGGCGAACATCAGCTTGGCCCGCCGGAACATGGAGAACAGCCCGTCCCCGTCGACCGTGCCCCACGACAGATAGACGAACCGGCCGCCCAGCCGGTTCTGCACATACGGCCCGCTCACCTCGACGCCGTCCGGCCCGCCGGCGGCGGTGCAGTCCAGGGTCCAGCGGGCGGCGGGGGCATCGCCCGGGAGCAGCCCGAGGAGTCCATCGGGCCGGTCCTTGCGCTGGACGCCCACATGGATGTTCTCGCGACCGGCGAAGTCGCCGCCGGGCCCGCAGTCGCGGCCGGGCAGGTGTGAGCCCTCGATGTGGATCTGCATGCGCGGCGGGGGTCCTTCGTCGGGAGTCTGCATGAGCTCCATGGTCCACCCCGCCCAGGGGGTGGGGTGATCAGACCCTGTCCCAGGGGGCGGTCTCGTACGCCGCCGTCAGCCGCTTCATCAGCTCCTCGTCCACCGCGAACGCCGTGTCGTCGATCCGGGCGACCGGCGCCATGCCCTGCGAGTTGGTGACGAACGCGGACCGGTAGGCCGCCAGCCCGTCCTTCGTCACCGGGCGGCGCACCGACCGCACGCCCGCGCCGGGCAACTCCTGTTCCAGCAGGGCCATGGTGATCCCCAGCAGTGCGGGCGCCTGTGGCCAGACGACAGAAGTTCCGTCCCAGAAGCCGATGTTGGTGATCGCGCCCTCGGTCACCTCGCCGTCCGGCAGGGTCAGCAGCGCGTCGTCGAACCCGGCCCGGCGGGCGAGATCCCCGTAGTACGTCTGGCCGAAGTCGCCGGGGCGCTTGAGGTGCGGCGCGGTGCGTGCGTACGGGACGGACTTCAGGCCGACCGGCGCGGGGTTCATCCGGGCCGGCCCGCGCACCGTGACCATGACGGTCGTCGCGGCAGCGCCCGGCGGGCGCAGTCCGTGCACCCGCACCGAGGCGTCGGCCGTCCCCGCACCCTTCAGCGCATGCCGGACGAGCTCACGCACCCGGCCGCCGTCCAGGGGGAGTTCGAAGAGCTCCCGGTTCCCGGAGTCGAGCCGTTCCAGATGCAGTTCCAGGCCGCGCACCCGGCCGTCCCTCACCTGCATGGCCGTGAAATGGCCGTAGGTGAAGAAGGCGGCCGCCCGCAGATCGTCCTCGGTGGCCGGATGCCCGTCGAACTCGGCGTAGGGGAGCGGTGCGGCTGCTGGAGTCGTCATGCCGTCCACCGTATGCCGACCCGTGTGGCGGGCGGGCTGTCACGCCGTCCGCCGTTGGCCGGCCCGCACTTCGGTGCGGGCCGCTTGACCTCAAGTGTGGTTGATGTACGAGCCTCTTGCCATGGACCTCACCACAGCCGGAAACACGGCCACCGCTCTGCCCGACACCGCCCCCCTGAAGGTCGCGGTCATCGTCGCCAGTAACCGCGAGGGCCGGTTCGCGCCCGTCGTCGCCGACTGGTTCCGCTCCCGGACCGACGGCCACCCCGGCATCGAGACCGACCTGCTCGACGTCGCCGGACTCGATCTCCCAACCGCACTGTCCCGCCGTCCCGGACCCGAGGACCAGGCCCTGCTGGCCGAGGTCTCGGGCCGGCTGGCGGCCGCCGACGCTTTCGTCGTCATCACCCCCGAGTACAACCACTCCTATCCGGCCCCGCTCAAGAACCTCATCGACTGGCACTTCACCGAATGGCAGGCCAAGCCCGTCGCCTTCGTCTCCTACGGAGGGGTGTCCGGCGGTCTGCGCGCGGTCGAGCACCTGCGGCAGGTCTTCGCCGAGCTGCACGCCGTCTCGATCCGCGACACCGTCTCGTTCCACAACGCCGGCGCCCTCTTCGACGACGAGGGCAGGCACCGCGACCCGGTCGGCCCCGACGCCGCGGCGAAGTCCCTCCTGGACCAACTGGTCTGGTGGGGGCGGGCACTGAGGGGCGCCAGGGCCGCGCACCCGTACGGAGCCTGACAGCGGGGCGCCACCGCCTGACCGACAATCGGGAGGAGGACCTGCCGCCGATCCGAGGAGACCGAAGGTGCAATCGCCCGCATGGCTGACCGTACTGACCACGACGGACAGCGAGGAGAAGGCCCAGCTCCTGGCGCAGGGCGCGGTGGAGGCGCGGCTGGCCGCCTGCGTACAGATCTCCGCGCCCGTCACCTCGGTGTACCGGTGGCAGAACGCCATCGAGACCACCGAGGAGTGGCAGCTGTTCTTCAAGACGACGGCCGAACGGTACGACGAGCTGGAGGCGTACCTCCAGGAGGCGCACGACTACGACACCCCGGAGATCATCGCCCTGCCGGTACTCCGGGGCAGCGCCCGCTACCTCGGCTGGGTGTCGGCGGAGACGGCCCCGGTGACCTCGCTCTGAGGGGCGCCCTGCGCCTCCACCCGCACCGCGCACACCTTGAACTCCGGCATCTTCGACACCGGGTCGAGGGCCGGATTCGTCAGCGTGTTGGCCCGGCCCTCACCCGCCCAGTGGAACGGCATGAACACGGTGTCCTGGCGGATCGCCACGGTGATCCGCGCGGGCGCCACCGCCTTCCCGCGCCGTGAGGTGACTGCCACCGGATCGCCCTCGGACACCCCGATCCGCTCGGCGAGCCGCGGATGCAGCTCGACGAAGGGCCCCGGGGCCGCGGCGTTCAGCTCCGCCACCCGGCGGGTCTGCGCCCCCGACTGGTACTGGGCGACGACCCGCCCCGTGGTCAGCACCACCGGATACTCCGCGTCGGTCTCCTCGGCGGACGGCCGGTGTGTGACGGGCACGAACCGGGCCCGCCCGTCGTCCGTCGCGAACCGGTCCAGGAACAGCCGCGGCGTACCGGGGTGCTCCGTGTCCGGGCACGGCCAGAAGACCCCGTCCTCGGCGGCGATCCGCTCGTACGTGATGCCCGCGTAGTCCGCCGGGCCGCCCGCCGAGGCCCGGCGCAGCTCGTCGAACACCTCGGCCGGATCGGCCGGGAACCCCTTCCCGTGCCCGAGAAGACCGGCCAGCCCGTGCAGCACGTCCAGATCACTGCGGACACCCCCGGGCGCGGTGACCGCACGCCGGCGCAGCAGCACCCTGCCTTCCAGGTTCGTGGTGGTCCCCGTCTCCTCGGCCCACTGCGTCACCGGCAGCACCACATCGGCCAGCGCGGCCGTCTCCGACAGCACCACATCGGCGACCGCGAGGAAGTCCAGCGACCGCAGCCGCTCCTCCACATGCCCCGCGTGCGGCGCGGACACCACCGGGTTCGAGCCCATCACCAGCAGCGCCCGCACCTCGGTGCCCAGCGCGTCCAGCAGCTCGTACGCACTGCGCCCCGGCCCCGGCAGAGAGTCGGGATCGACGCCCCACACCCCCGCGACATGGCGGCGCGCCGCCGGATCGGTGAGCTTGCGGTAGCCGGGCAACTGGTCGGCCTTCTGGCCGTGTTCACGGCCGCCCTGGCCGTTGCCCTGCCCGGTCAGACAGCCGTAGCCGGACAGTGGCCGGCCCGCGCGCCCGGTGGCCAGGGCGAAGTTGATCCAGGCGCCGACGGTGTCCGTGCCCTTCGCCTGCTGCTCGGGACCGCGCGCGGTCAGCACCATGCCGCTCTCCGCGTCGCAGAACATCTCGACGGCCGCCCGCAGCTGCGGCACCGGAACGCCGGTCAGCCGCTCCACCAGCTCCGGCCAGTGCGCCATCACCCCGGCCCGCGCCTCGTCCCAGCCGCTGGTGCGCTCCCGTACGAACTCCTCGTCCACCCGCCCCTGCGACACCACCAGGTGCAGCATGCCGAGCGCCAGCGCCAGATCGGTGCCGGGCCGGGGTGCCAGATGCAGGTCGGCCTGCTCGGCGGTCCTGGTGCGGCGCGGATCGATGACGATCAGCCGGCCGCCGTTCTCCCGCAGTTCGGTCAGATAGCGCAGCGCGGGCGGCATCGTCTCCGCGAGGTTCGAGCCCACGAGGATCACGCATCCGGTGCGCGGGATGTCCTCCAGCGGGAACGGCAGCCCGCGGTCGAGACCGAAGGCCCGCTGGTGCGCGGCGGCCGCCGACGACATGCAGAACCGCCCGTTGTAGTCGATCTGCGAGGTGCCGAGCACCACCCGGGCGAACTTCCCGAGGGAGTACGCCTTCTCGTTGGTCAGCCCGCCGCCGCCGAACACCCCCACCGCGTCGGCCCCGTGCGCCGCACGCGTCCCGCGCAGCCCCTCGGCGATCCGGGCCAGCGCCTCGTCCCAGCCGGCCGGCTCCAGCTCCCCGCTCGCCGCATCGCGTACGAGAGGACCGGTCAGCCGCACCGCCGAGGAGAGCACGGCGGGCGCGGAACGGCCCTTGCCGCACAGCGCGCCCCGGTTCACGGGGAAGGAGGTCCGCTCCTCCACCTCGACGACCGCGTCCCCGGCGACCGGGCGCAGGTTCATGCCGCACTGCAGCGCGCAGTACGGGCAGTGGGTCGCGGTGGCGGCAGGCACGGTACTGGTCATGCCCCCAGCCTGCGAGCCGGGTGTTACACGGGCGCCCGCTCCCGGTTACACCGCCGGTACGCACACCTCAGCCCGCCCGGCACCCGGCGGTGAGGTGAGCGGGCACGGTCACCGTCCGTCCGCCGCGAGGGCCTCGGTCACGCCCGGCTCCTTGGGCCCCAGGAAGTGCGGATCCGGCTCGAACAGGGCGTCCAGGGCCGCCTTCCCCGCCGCGAACACCTCCCGCGTGCCCCCGTAGTACCAGGTCGCATCGTGTACGGCATCGACCCCGACGCCGTACGCGTCGATTCCCGCCGCCCGGCACAGCGCGATCGCCCGCCGGATGTGGAAGCCCTGGCTCACCAGGACCGCCCGCTCGACCCCGAAGATCTTTCTGGCCCGCACGCACGAGTCCCAGGTGTCGAAGCCGGCGAAGTCGCTGACGATCCTGCTGTCCGGCACCCCGTGCGCGACCAGGAACGTGCGCATCGCGTCCGGCTCGTCGTACTCCACCCGGCTGTTGTCACCGGTCACCAGCACGACCTTCACCTTCTTGTCCCGGTACAGCTCGGCCGCGGTCCGCAGCCGGTTCGCGAGATACGGGGACGGCTTGCCGTCCCACAACCCCGCGCCGAACACCACTGCGACCTGCTGCGCGGGCACGTCCGCCGCCGTCCTGACCCGGGCGTCGGCGACCGTGTGCATCCAGGTGGCCGGGGCCAGCGCCAGCACACAGCCGACCATCAGGCCCTGCACGGCCAGGCGCCGCCCCCGTCGGGTCCGCGGCAGCCGTGGCCGCAACCGGCCGGCGGCCCCCTTCAGCGCCCGTACCGCACCCGCTCCCCATGGCTTCAGCCGCATCGAAGCCCCCCGCTTTCCCTTTTGTCCGGTGCCGTGTCGTGCTGTCCCCCTTCATGACTGGACGATCGAACAGCCGAAAGGGTTCTCCGGGAAGGCAGCGAATTGCTCCGCGTAGCATCGGCCGATGTTGCTTCCCCGGCTGATCGCGTCCGACCTGGACGGAACTCTGCTCCGTAACGACGGCACCCTCTCGCCCCGCACCCTGCGAGCCCTGCGCACGGCCGAGGACGCCGGCACGGAGATCGTCATCGTCACCGCCCGGCCGCCCCGGTTCGTCGACCGGCTCGCCGAGGCCACCGGCCTCGCGGGCACGGCGGTCTGCAGCAACGGGGCCCTCGTGTACGACATCGGGACCCGCACCGTCGTCTCCTCCCGCGTCCTGCCCCTGACCACCGCCCAACGGGTGGCCACCGCACTGGCGGCGGCGGTGCCCGAGGTGGGCTTCGCCCTGGAGACCGGCAACCAGGTGCTGTACGAACCCGCCTACCGGCTCCGCATGTGCGAGGACGCCGGCGCCGAACTCCCCGTACCGTCCCTCGCCGACCTCTGGCTGACCGAGGCCCCCGTGACCAAGCTGCTCGCCTGGTCGGACCGGCTCGACGCCGACACGCTGCTGGCCGCCGCCCGGCAGGGCACGGGTGACGAGGTGCAGCTCACCCACTCGGGCGGGCGCGGACTGCTGGAGATCAGCGCGCCCGGTGTCACCAAGGCCGGCACCCTGGAGGTGCTCTGCGCCGCCCGGGGCATCGACGCCACCGAGGTCATCGCCTTCGGCGACATGCCCAACGACCTCACCGTCCTCGCCTGGGCGGGCACCGGCTACGCGATGGCCAACGCCCACCCGGCCGTGCTCGCCGCCGTGCCGACGCACACCGCCACCAACGAGGAGGACGGCGTCGCCGACGTCATCGAACGGCTCTTCGCCGCGCGGGTACAGCCGGAGGCGGCGACCTGACAGCGGTCAGGGGCTCCCGGTGAGACGGCGGAAAAGGCCCGTGACAGGCGCGCAACGACCCGGCAACCTGCGCCCGGCACCATCGGTCCATGACGGAGTCGGCACCGGAACGTCCCCAGGAGTCCCTGCCCCTCGACAGCACGGCGCAACTGTTGACCCGTATCACCGCACAGCTCGGCACCCAGCTCAGCCTCGTCTCCCTGAACGGAACCCGACGGCCCATGCACCGAACCCCGCAACAGCCCCCGCACAGCAACGTGAGCCCCCTGATGCCCGCCGCCCCCGCCCTCGTCGCCGTCGCGCACGGCAGCCGGGACCCGCGGGCGCTGCACACGGTGACGGGGCTCCTGGACCGGGTGCGGGAACTGCGGCCGGGGCTCGACGTCCAGCTCGGTCACATCGAGCTCAACGCACCCCTCCTCCCGCAGACCCTGGACGCCCTGGGGAGCGGCGAGGCGGTCCTCGTACCGCTGCTGCTGGGCCGCGGCTACCACGTGAAGCAGGACATCCCGGAGGCCGTCGCCGCCGCCCCCGCCCTGCGCACCCGCACCGCCGGTCCGCTCGGGCCGCACCCGCTGCTGGTCGAGGCGCTCCACGGCCGGCTCACCGAGGCCGGCTGGCTCCCCTCGGACGACGGGAACCGCAACAGTGCCGTGGTCCTGGCCGCCGCCGGTTCGCGGGACCCCGAATCGGCCGCCGACACCCGCCGCACCGCGCACCTGCTCAGCGAACGGCTCGGCGGGGTGCCCGTCGTGCCCGCGTACGCCTCCGCCGCGACGCCCACCGTGCCGGCCGCCCTGCGCGCGCTGGCCGCCCGAGGCCGCCGACGGGTCGCCGTCGCCTCGTACTTCACCGCCCCCGGACGCTTCGCCTCGGCCGCGGCGGACCGGGCGCCCTGGATCGCCGCCGCACCGCTCGGCGCCCACCCGGCCATGGCACGCCTGCTGCTCCACCGCTACGACCAGGCACGATCGGGCGGCGCAGCCGCGCACGAAACCCTGATGAACACACGTTTCCTGGCCACCGCCTGAGCCCACCTGTCAGCGCGGCCGATTACTGTCGTTCCCATGAACGGCACGGACGGCACCGACGGTACGTACGGCACACAGGACCCCGGCACGGCTCCCTACGGCGCCGCCGACGCCGAGCGGTGGGACACCGAACCGGACAAACGGCCCGGCCGCACCGCCTTCCAGCGCGACCGCGCCCGGGTGCTGCACTCCGCGGCCCTGCGCAGGCTCGCCGGGAAGACCCAGGTCGTCACCCCGGGCACCCGCAGCCACGTCTGGGACGCCAGCCCCCGGACCCGGCTCACGCACTCGCTGGAGTGCGCCCAGGTCGGCCGCGAACTCGGCGCCGCGCTCGGCTGTGACCCCGACCTGGTCGAGACGGCCTGCCTCTCCCACGACATGGGCCACCCACCCTTCGGGCACAACGGCGAACAGGCACTCAACGACTTCGCCTCCGACTGCGGCGGCTTCGAGGGGAACGCCCAGTCGCTGCGGCTGCTGACCCGGCTCGAACCCAAGCGCTTCGTACCCGACACCCGCACCGGCGAACTCGTCAGCGTCGGGCTCAACCTCACCCGCGCCGCGCTCGACGCCGCCACCAAGTACCCCTGGCCCCGAGGGGCGCACCCGACCGATCCCGGCTCGCCGAAATTCGGGGTGTACGAGGACGACCTGCCGGTCTTCCACTGGTTCCGCAAGGGCGCCCCGCAGGACCGCAAGTGCTTCGAGGCCCAGGTGATGGACTGGTCCGACGACGTGGCGTACTCGGTCCACGACTTCGAGGACGGGCTGCACGCCGGGCACATCGACCCCAACTGCCTCGACGCCGAGCCGGAGCGGCGCGAGATCTGGGCCGTCGCCATCGGGCGGTACGTCCCCGCGGACACCGACCCCCAGGAACTGTCCGACGCCCTGGACCGGCTCACCGGCCAGGACTGGTGGCCGCACGGCTACGACGGATCGGCCGTCGCCCAGGCCCGGCTCAAGGACGCCACGAGCCAGCTGATCGGCCGGTTCTGCCTCGCCGCGGAGACCGGCACCCGGCAGGCGTACGGCACCGGCCGTCTCGGCAGATACGGCGCCGAGCTCGTCGTCCCCCGCGAGGCGCGCAACGAATGCGCGGTCCTCAAGGCGGTCGCCGACCGGTACGTCATGCAGCGCGCCGAGCAGGAGGTGATCCGCGCCGACCAGCGCGTCGTGATCGCCGAGCTGGCCGCGGCGCTCACCGCCCGCGCCCCCGAAGGACTGGAGCCACAGCTGCGGGCGCTGTACGAGGCGGCCCCCGACGACCACTCCCGCAAGCGGGTCCTGGTCGACCAGATCGCCGCGCTGACCGACGCCTCGGCCCGCTCCCTGCACCACTCGCTCACCGCACGCCGCGGCTGAGGGAACCCCTGCTCCCGGTGTGCGGGCCCCGGCCGGCCCACCGGCCCATGATCACGGGGCGTGACCTGATCGGGTCACACCCTCTTTCGCCATCACGCTGCGTGCGGGACGCTCGCAGTTGGCGCCGCGCAGCAAGCACCGAGGAGGCATCAAGTGGTCGACGCACATCGGACGTTCGTCATTGTCGGCGGAGGACTGGCCGGAGCGAAGGCAGCGGAGACGCTCCGGTCGGAGGGTTTCAGCGGCCGGGTCATCCTGATCGGCGATGAGCGGGACCACCCGTACGAACGCCCGCCGCTCTCCAAGGGGTACCTGGCAGGAAAGGAGGACCGCGACAGCGTCTTCGTCCACGAGACGGCCTGGTACGCGGGCGCAGACGTCGAGCTCCACCTCGGCCAGCCCGTCACCGCGCTGAACCGCGAAGCCCGTTCCGTGGAGCTCGGCGACGGCACCGTCATCCACTACGACAAGCTGCTCCTGGCCACCGGCGCCGAACCGCGCCGCCTGGACATCCCCGGCACGGACCTGGCGGGCGTCCACCATCTGCGCCGCCTCGCCCACGCCGACCGGCTGCGCAACGTGCTCGCCGCACTCGGCCGTGACAACGGCCATCTGGTGATCGCGGGCGCCGGCTGGATCGGCCTGGAGGTCGCGGCGGCAGCCCGCGGATACGGGGCCGAGGTCACCGTCGTCGAACCGGAGGCGACCCCGCTGCTCAAGGTGATCGGCCCCGAGCTCGGCCAGATCTTCACCGACCTGCACAGCGACCACGGCGTCCGCTTCCACTTCGGCGGCCGCCTCACCGAGATCGTCGGCCAGGACGGCATGGTCCTCGCCGTCCGTACCGACGACGGCGAGGAACACCCCGCCCACGACGTCCTCGCCGCGATCGGCGCCGCCCCGCGCGCCGCCCTCGCCGAGGCCGCGGGCCTCGACATCGCCCCGCGCGCCCAGGGCGGCGGCATCGCCGTGGACGCCTCGCTGCGCACCAGCGACCCGCACATCTTCGCGGCCGGAGACGTGGCCAACGTGGCCCATCCACTGCTCGGCGCCCGGCTGCGGGTGGAGCACTGGGCCAACGCGCTGAACAGCGGGCCTGCGGCGGCCCGCGCCATGCTCGGCCAGGACGTCTCCTACGACCGGGTGCCGTACTTCTTCTCCGACCAGTACGACCTCGGCCTCGAATACTCGGGCTGGGCGCCGCCGGGCAGCTACGACCAGGTCGTGATCCGCGGCGACGCGGGCAAGCGCGAGTTCATCGCGTTCTGGCTGAAGGACCACAAGGTGCTCGCCGGGATGAACGTGAACGTGTGGGACGTCACAGAGACCGTGCAGGAGCTGATCAAGGCCGGCCAGCCGGTCGACCCGGACGCCCTGGCCGACCCGTCGGTGCCGTTGGATTCCCTGATCTGACCGGTTACCCGGGTCCTGGGCTGGTGGTTCCGTCCTCAAGCGCCGGACGGGCTTGGGTGCGGGTGCCCCGCGTTGCGCTGTGCCCCGGTGGGTGGGGGTCCGGGGCCCCTCCGGGGCCTCTCCTCGGACGACGAACGTTCCGCGGGTACGCGAACGACCCGGGTATCTGTTCGTCGTCCTGCGGGGACTCCCCTGCACGGCCCCGAACCCGGCCGCCCCGCGTCTGCGACAGCACTATCGCCGGTGTGCAGACGCGACCGAGACCGGGTGGGGGCGTGCAGGGGAGTCCCCGCAGAAAATGGCGTACGACCCGGGTCCCCGTTCGTCGTCGGGTGCACACGCCATTTTTGAGGAGTCTCCCCGGAGGGCCCCCACCCCCACCCACCGGACAGGGGCGCCCCGCGGGGGACCCGCACACAAGCCCGTCCGGCGATTGAGGACGGAACCCCGCACCACGGAACCCCGCACCCAGGAACCCCGCACGCGCCCGCCCGGCCGAGGTTGTCGTAGCTCACCCGTAGACTTCACTCGTGGCAGGCAGGATCAATGACGACGACGTGAAGGCGGTCCGGGACGCGGTCCCGATCGACGCCGTCGTTTCCGAGTACCTCCAGCTGCGCAACGCGGGCGGTGGAAACCTCAAGGGCCTGTGCCCCTTCCACGACGAGAAGTCCCCCTCCTTCCAGGTCAGCCCGAGCAAGGGTCTCTTCCACTGCTTCGGCTGCCAGGAGGGCGGCGACACGATCGCCTTCGTGCAGAAGATCGACCACCTGACGTTCGCGGAGGTCGTCGAGCGGCTCGCCGCCAAGGCCGGCATCACCCTGCGGTACGAGGAGGGC
This sequence comes from Streptomyces sp. NBC_00464, assembly GCF_036013915.1. Taxonomy (NCBI): domain Bacteria; kingdom Bacillati; phylum Actinomycetota; class Actinomycetes; order Kitasatosporales; family Streptomycetaceae; genus Streptomyces; species Streptomyces sp. NBC_00464. The sequence goes on from NZ_CP107899.1 coordinate 5,429,706, forward strand.
GGGTACAACCCCTCCCACCAGCGCGGTGAGCGGATCAGGCTGGTCGAGGCGCACAAGGCGGCCGCCCAGTTCTACGTCGAGCAGCTGGACGGCCCCGAGGCCGAGATCGGACGCAAGTTCCTCGCCGAGCGCGGCTTCGACCAGGCGGCGGCCGAGCACTTCGGTGTCGGCTACAGCCCCGCGGGCTGGGACCACCTCACCCGCTATCTGCGCGGCAAGGGCTTCAGCGACAAGGAACTGATCACCTCCGGCCTCTCCCAGGACGGCAGGCGCGGCCCCATCGACCGCTTCCGCGGCCGGCTGATGTGGCCGATCAGCGACACCTCCGGCGACATCGTCGGCTTCGGCGCCCGCAAGCTGCGCGACGACGACAACGGCCCGAAGTACCTCAACACCCCCGAGACGCCGATCTACAAGAAGTCCCAGGTGCTGTACGGCATCGACCTGGCCAAGAAGGACATCGCGAAGTCCAGCCGGGCCGTCGTCGTCGAGGGTTACACGGACGTGATGGCCTGCCATCTCGCCGGGATCACCACCGCCATCGCCACCTGCGGCACGGCGTTCGGCGGCGACCACATCAAGATCCTGCGCCGCCTCCTGATGGACAACGGCAGCGCCCGGGTGATCTTCACCTTCGACGGTGACGCGGCCGGCCAGAAGGCCGCCCTGCGCGCCTTCGAGGACGACCAGAAGTTCGCCGCCGAGACCTACATCGCGATCGCCCCGGACAACATGGACCCGTGCGACCTGCGCCTCGCCAAGGGCGACGAGGCCGTCCGCGACCTGGTCGAACCCCGCACCCCGCTCTTCGAGTTCGCGCTCCGCCAGATCGTCGCCCGCTACGACCTGGAGACCCCGGCGGGCCGCGCCGCCGCACTCGACGAGGCGGCCCAGGTCGTCGCCAAGATCAAGACGGGCAGTGTGCAGCGCGAGGTCGCCGTCCAGCTGGCCGGCTTCGTCGGCATCCTGGACCAGGAGTACGTCGTGCACCGGGTCAACCAGCTCGCCCAGTGGGCCCGCGGCCGGGGCGGCGACCGGGGATCCGCGCCGTCGGGCGGGCGCGGCGGCTCCCGGCACCAGGAGATCCAGGCGCCCGCCGCCTCCTCCGGCCCCGCGCTCAACCTCCGCAGCCCGGCCCACCGCACCGAGCGCGAGCTGCTCAAGCTCGCCCTGCAGAAGCCCGCCCTGGTCTCCCCGGCCTTCGACGCCTACGGGATCGACGAGTTCACCGCCCCGCCGTACGCCGCGGTCCGCCAGTGCATCGCGGAGGCGGGCGGCGCGGAGCTCGGCGTCCCCGAGACCCGTGAGTACCTCGTCCAGGTGCTCGACGCGACCCCCAACGACACGGTGCGCAAGCTCGTCACCGAGCTCGCGGTCGAGGTCTTCCGAGGCAAGTCCATCGACGAGACCTACGCGGGCGAGCAGCTCGTCCACGTCCGCCTGCGCGCCGTCGACCGCCGGATCAACGAGGTCCAGGGCAGCCTCACCCGCCTCGGCAGCAACGTCGCCCCGGACCACCTGGCCGCCGCGCAGAACGAGGTCTGGGTCCTCCAGCAGTACGCCCAGTCCCTGCGCAACAACGGTGCTGCCGCGCTCTGACGCCGCAGCACCGCCCCCGCCCCGGTAATCACCCGGTCACGGAACGAACTCAGAAAGTCCCCGCACGCCCCTCGTGGCAGCTGTGTGTCGTACCCCACACTGGGTGGCGGTGCTGGACCGACCGGTCATGGAGGGACGCCGCCCCTCGGTTACCTGTCGGCCTGAGTCATCGGAGCGCGGCCGGCCCGCCGAACGGTGGTCCTCCATCCCCGCGTTCCGGCAGCGATCACCTGGAGGTCGCCCCCGTGCAGACCCGGACCGTGACCGAAACCGAGCGTGTCCCGGCCATCCCCGCGCAGTCCCGGGCCGTGCGTCATCCCGAGGCCGCGGCGGATCCGCCGACACCCCTGACCGCCGTGCAGAGCCCGCCCGAAGCGCCACCGGACCCGCCCGAGGCCGTCATGGAGGAGCCGGAGCGCCCCGAATCGCCGGGGCCGCGCAGCCGCCCGGACACCGGCGGACCGTCGTCCGACCTCTTCCGGCAGTACCTGCGCGAGATCGGCCGCATCCGGCTGCTCACCGCCGCCGACGAGGTGGAGCTCGCCCGCCGCGTCGAAGCCGGCCTGTTCGCCGAGGAGCGCCTGGCCCGCACCCCGGACCCCGACACCCGCCTCGCCGTCGACCTGGACCGGCTCGTGGTCATGGGACGGATGGCCAAGCGCCGCCTCATCGAGGCCAACCTCCGCCTCGTCGTCTCCGTGGCCAAGCGCTACGTCGGCCGTGGACTGACGATGCTGGACCTGGTCCAGGAGGGAAACGTCGGGCTGATCCGGGCGGTCGAGAAGTTCGACTACGCCCGCGGCTACAAGTTCTCGACGTACGCGACCTGGTGGATCCGGCAGGCCATGTCCCGCGCCCTCGCCGACCAGGCGCGGACCATCCGGGTCCCGGTCCACGTCGTCGAACTGATCAACCGCGTCGTCCGGGTCCAGCGCCGGATGCTCCAGGAGCGCGGCTACGAGCCGACGCCCGAGGAGGTCGCCGAGCAGCTCGACCTGACGCCCGAGAGGGTCGGCGAGGTCCTGCGCCTGGCCCAGGAACCCGTGTCCCTGCACGCCCCGGTCGGCGAGGAGGACGACGTCTCGCTCGGCGATCTGATCGAGGACGGGGACGCCGCGTCCCCCGTGGAGTCCGCCGCCTTCCTGCTGCTGCGCGAACACCTGGAAGCGGTGCTCTCGACCCTCAACGAGCGCGAGCGCAAAGTGGTCCAGCTGCGCTACGGGCTGGCCGACGGGCGGCCGCGCACGCTGGAGGAGATAGGGCGGATCTTCGGTGTGACCCGCGAGCGCATCCGGCAGATCGAGTCCAAGACCCTCAACAAACTGCGGGACCACGCCTTCGCCGACCAGCTCCGCGGCTACCTGGACTGACACGCACACACGGGCAGGTCCGGGCAGCCGCGGGAGCCACCGGCTAGTCGACCTCGGCGACCGCCTGCGCGAACTGGGCCGCGTACAGCCGGGCGTACGCGCCCTTGGCCTCCAGCAGCTCGTCGTGCGTGCCCTGCTCGACGATCGACCCGTTCTCCATCACCAGGATGACGTCGGCATCCCGGATGGTGGAGAGCCGGTGCGCGATCACGAAGCTCGTACGGCCGTGTGCGAGACCGGCCATCGCCTTCTGGATCAGCACCTCGGTACGGGTGTCCACCGAGCTGGTCGCCTCGTCGAGCACGAGTATCACCGGGTCGGACAGGAACGCCCGCGCGATGGTGATCAGCTGCTTCTCGCCCGCACTGACACCCGATCCCTCGTCGTCGATGCGTGTGTCGTAGCCGTCGGGCAGGGTGCGGATGAAGCGGTCGGCGTGGGCCGCCCGCGCCGCCTCCTCGATCTGTTCACGGGTGACATCGCCCGAGGCACCGTAGGCGATGTTCTCCGCGATGGTCCCGCCGAACAGCCAGGTGTCCTGCAGGACCATGCCGATTCCCGAGCGCAGGTCGTCGCGCGACATCTTCGCGATGTCGACCCCGTCGAGAGCGATCCGGCCCCCGGTCACCTCGTAGAACCGCATCAGCAGATTGACCAGCGTCGTCTTGCCGGCGCCGGTCGGGCCGACGATCGCGACCGTGTGGCCCGGCTCGACGCTCAGCGACAGGTCCTCGATGAGCGGCTTCTCCGGGTCGTAGCGGAACGACACGTTCTCCAGGGACACGCTGCCGCGCAGCTCCCCGGGGAACTCGGCCTCGCCCTTCGCCGGGTCGGCGTCCTGCTCCTCGGCGTCCAGCAGCTCGAAGATCCGCTCCGCCGAGGCGATCCCGGACTGCACCAGGTTCGCCATCGAGGCGACCTGGGTCAGCGGCATGGAGAACTGCCGCGAGTACTGGATGAAGGCCTGCACATCACCGATCGACAGGGCGCCCGATGCGACCCGCAGCCCGCCGACGACAGCGATCAGCACATAGTTCAGGTTCGACACGAACATCATCAGCGGCTGCATGATCCCGCTGTTGAACTGCGCCTTGAACCCGGCCTCGTACAGCGCGTCGTTCTGCTCGGCGAAGTCCCGCGCCGACTCCTCCTGCCGCCCGAAGACCTTCACCAGGGTGTGCCCGGTGTACATCTCCTCGATGTGGGCGTTGAGCTTGCCCGTCACCTTCCACTGCTGGACGAACTGCGGCTGGGAGCGCTTGCCGACCTTTGCCGCCACGACCACCGACAGCGGCACCGTCACCAGCGCGACCAGCGCCAGCAGCGGCGAGATCCAGAACATCATCACGAGCACGCCGACGATGGTCAGCAGCGAGTTGATGAGCTGCCCCATCGTCTGCTGCATCGTCTGCGAGATGTTGTCGATGTCGTTCGTCGCCCGGCTCAGCACCTCGCCGCGCTTCTGCCGGTCGAAGTACGACAGCGGCAGCCGTGACAGCTTCGTCTGAAGGTCCTCGCGCAGCTGGAAGACGACCCGGTTGATCACCCGGATCGACAGTCGCGTCGACACCAGCATCAGCAGCCCGGCACCGACGTACACGGCCAGCGCCACGAGCAGCACGTGGCCGATCGCGTCGAAGTCCATGCCCTGCCCCGGGGTGAAGTCCACCTTGGAGAGCATGTCGGCCAGACCGCTGTTGCTCCTGCGCAGGCCCTCGACGGCCTGCTCCTTCGTCGTCCCCGCGTCCATTCCGCGGCCGACGACACCGGCGAACACCAGGTCGGTGGCCTTGCCGAGGATCTTCGGGCCGACCACGGAGAGCGCCACGCTCAGCGCGACGGCCACCAGCATCACGTACAGGGTGGCCTTCTCCGCCGCGAAGCGCTTCAGCAGCCGCTTCGACGAGCCCTTGAAGTCCATGGACCGCTCGGTCGGCGCCCCGCCCGCCATCATGCGTCCACCAGGCCCGGCCATTACGCGGCCTCCGCTTCCGTCAGCTGCGAGAGAACGATCTCCCGGTATGTCTCATTGCCTTCCATCAGCTCGTGATGGCTGCCGGAACCGACGACGCGGCCCTCGTCCAGCACCAGGATCCGGTCGGCGTCGCGGATGGTGGACACCCGCTGCGCGACGATCACCACCGTCGCCCCCCGGGTCTCCCGCAGCAGCGCCGCGCGCAGCGCCGCGTCCGTGGCGTAGTCCAGGGCCGAGAAGGAGTCGTCGAAGAGGTAGATCTCCGGCCGCTGCACCAGCGTCCGGGCGATCGAGAGCCGCTGCCGCTGACCGCCGGAGACATTGGTGCCGCCCTGCGCGATCGGTGCGTCGAGCCCGTGCTCCAGACCCTCGACGAACTCCTTGGCCTGCGCGATCTCCAGCGCGTGCCACAGCTCCTCGTCGCTCGCGTCCGGATTCCCGTACCGCAGATTCGTCGCGACCGTGCCGGAGAAGAGATACGGCTTCTGCGGGACCAGACTCACGGTCTTCGCCAGCAGCACCGGATCCAGGGTCCGTACGTCCGTCCCGTCGACCAGCACCTGGCCGTCCGTCACATCGAACAGCCGGGGTACGAGGCCGAGCAGCGTCGACTTCCCGCTGCCCGTCGACCCGATGATCGCGGTCGTCTCGCCGGCCCGCGCCACCAGGTCCACCGAGCGCAGCACCGACTCCTCGGCACCGGGGTAGCGGAAGTCCGCACCGCGCACCTCCAGATGTCCCTGGGCGGCGAGCTCCCGCACCGGGTTCACCGGGGGCACCACGCTGGACTCGGTCTCCAGGACCTCCTGGATGCGCTCGGCGCAGACCTCGGCACGCGGCACCATCATGAACATGAAGGTGGCCATCATCACCGACATGACGATCTGCATCAGATAGGACAGGAACGCCGTCAGCGCACCGATCTCCATCCCGCCGCTGTCGATCCGGTGCGCACCGAACCAGACGACGGCGATCGACGACACGTTCACGACCGTCATCACGGTCGGGAACATCAGCGCCATCAGCCGGCCCGTGGACAGTGCCACGTCCGTCAGCTCGGTGTTGGCGCCCCGGAAGCGCTCCTCCTCGTAGTCGTCGCGCACGAAGGCGCGGATGACCCGGTTGCCGGTGATCTGCTCGCGCAGCACCCGGTTCACCGTGTCGAGCCGCTCCTGCATCGTCCGGAACAGCGGGCGCATCTTCCGCACGATGAGGCTCACCGCGATGCCGAGTACCGGCACCACCGCGAGCAGCACCGCGGACAGCGGGACGTCCTGGCCGAGCGCCATGATGATGCCGCCGACGCACATGATCGGCGCCGACACCATCAGCGTGAACGTCATCAGGGCCAGCATCTGGACCTGCTGCACGTCATTGGTCGTACGGGTGATCAGCGAGGGCGCACCGAACCGGCCGACCTCGCGCGCGGAGAACGACTGCACCCGGTCGAAGACCGAGGCCCGGACGTCACGGCCGAGCGCGGACGCGGTGCGGGCGCCGATGTAGACGGCCCCGATGTTGCAGACCACCTGGGCGATGCTGACGACGATCATCACGCCGCCGTACTGGACGATGTAGCCCGTGTCCCCCTGGACGACACCGTTGTCAATGATGTCCGCGTTCAGGGTGGGCAAGTAGAGAGTGGCGCAGGTCTGCAGCAGCTGGAAGACGACCAGCAGCGCGATCGGTTTCTTGTACGGACCGAGATAGGCCCGCAGGAGTTTTATGAGCACGCGTGTCTCTCGGAGTCGGCGAGGTCGGGAGTCGACCCATTTTCGGACACCGCCCACCGGGACCGCGAACGTTTTTATTCAAGTCCAGGTCAAAAAGCAGACCGGGTCCACAATTTCTCGGGCCCGGAGCCCGCCACAGGGCCCGGACCCGTCACCGAGGGCATTCGCCTCAGCGCGCGGCGGAGTCGAACGCCCCCGGGTGGATCTGGTCCCGCGTCGCCACGTACTGCTGGCGCACCGCCTGGCCGACCGACAGCTCGTCGCCGGGCTCCAGCACCTGCGCCGCGGCCCCCTGCCAGGCCGGGGGAGTGCGGGCGTCCAGCGACCCCTGGGAGACACCCAGCGCCCAGGCCGCCTGTCGAGCCGCACCCAGCGCCGCGTACTGCGCCGGCTGCGGTACGACCACCTGGGTGCCCAGCAACGCGGGCGCAAGCCCCTGCACGGCCGGCAGCTCGGCGGCGGCGCCCAGCAGGAACACCCGCCGCACCTCCACCCCGCGGCCGCGCAGCACGTCCAGCGCGTCGGCCAGCGAGCAGAGCATCCCCTCGAACGCCGCCCGTGCCAGATGCTCCGGCTTCATCGACTCGCGCCGCAGTCCGCTCAGCGTCCCGGCGGTGTGCGGCAGATTCGGGGTGCGCTCACCCTCCAGATACGGCAGGAGTACGAGCCCCGAGGAACCCGGCGTCGACTTCAGCGCCAGCGCCGAAAGCTCCTCCAGCCCCTCCACCCCCAGCATCTCGGCGGTGCCGCGCAGCGCACGTACCGCGTTCGACGTGTGGACCACCGGCAGATGCATCCCGGTCGCATCGGCGAAGGAGGTGATCATGCCCGTCGGATCGGCCAGCGCCTCATGGTGCACCGCCATCACCGAACCCGAGGCCCCCAGCGACACCACGGCGTCACCGACCGCGACCCCCAGTCCGAACGCCGCCGCCATCGTCTCGCCCGTACCCGCGGAGATCAGCAGCCCCTCGGGCGTCGTGCCCGCCGCGTCGGACGGGCCGAGCACCTCCGGCAGCCCGGCCTGATGGCCCAACGCGAGCTCCACCAGATCCGGCCGGTACGACTCGCTGCCCGCCGACCAGTAACCCGTACCCGACGCGGCGCCCCGGTCGGTGGTCCGCCGGGCCGGCCGGCCCAGCAGCTGCCACACCAGCCAGTCGTGCGGCTGGAGCACGGCGGCGACCCGCTCCGCCATGTCCGGCTCGGTCCGCGCCAGCCAGCGCAGCTTCGACACGGGCTGCGCGGCCTGCGGCACCGACCCGACCGCCTCCGCCCACGCCTGCCGCCCGCCGAGCCCGTCGATCAGATCGGCCGCGGCGACCTGCGCCCGCCGGTCGTTGCCGAGCAGCGCCGGGCGCACGAGATTGCCCTGTCGGTCCAGCGGCACGAGCCCGTGCTGCTGCGCCGACACACCGATGGCCTGCACCCCTTCGAGGAGCCCGCCGCCGGCGGCCTCACCGAGGGAGAGCAGCCACGCCTGAGGGTCGACCTCGGTGGCCTTCGCGTCCACGGGATGTGCGGCGTATCCCTGGCGCAGTACGGCACCCGTGTCCGTATCGCAGACCACGATGTGCGTGAAGGCGGAAGAACTGTCCAAGCCGGCGACTATGCCCATACACAGATTCTGCCGCACCCCCGGAGGTTTCCCGACCGGTGGTGCGGCAGACATGGCGAAGGGGGCTCAGGTGTTGGTCGTTCCCCAGTCGTCCTCACCGTTCGTCCCGCGCCCGCGCAGCGACCGCACCCGGTCGGCCACCGACGCCGGCACCTTGTCGCCGACCTTCTCGCCCACCGCGTGGGCCGCCTTCCCGGCGAACTGGCGACCGCTCTGGGCCGCCGTCTCGCAGGTGTTGCGCACGGCCGGGTTCTGGGCGAACTGGCGTGCGGACTTCTTCAGCTGCTCGTAACGCTCCCGCCCGGCACGCGTGCCGAGCACGTAACCGAGGGCCACTCCGGCGATGAACGTGAGCCGGTACCGCATGGCTGCCACCCTTCCTTCGCTCCGTCTTCGCTCCGTGCGACGTGTGCTGCTCGCCTACCCGCAGGCGCCCGAGATCACCCCGGGCGATACCGATTGGCAAAGCACCCCCCTGCTTGCGCTAATGTATGTGTCGCAGCGAACGCGCGCCGCCCGGCAGCAGCCAGGGAGGTACGTTCGAGGCAAAACGCAGCAATCCCCTGTAGCTCAATTGGCAGAGCAGCCGGCTGTTAACCGGCAGGTTACTGGTTCGAGTCCAGTCGGGGGAGCGCGATCCCCTGTAGCTCAATTGGCAGAGCATTCGGCTGTTAACCGGAGGGTTACTGGTTCGAGTCCAGTCGGGGGAGCGGAACGGAAGAGGACCCCACGGGGTCCTTTTTCGTGTGCCCGGACCCGTCCCGCGAGGCGTCGGTCGGGGGTCCGCTTCGGTGGTGCGCGTGAGGCTCGTGGGACTCTTTCGCGTCAACTTCGCGTCACCCGGAACCGGGCAGCGAGCAGCGCGGTCTTCATGGTCACGAGTAGCCGGGCACCCGCAGCGAGAGATCGTATGACCGGCTATGCTGCGGCAGACGGCGCGTACACATGTACGCGCCACGCCGAAACGGGGCGGTAGCTCAGCCGGTTAGAGCAGCGGACTCATAATCCGTCGGCCGTGGGTTCGAGTCCCACCCGCCCCACCACAGCAGAAACGTCGCGACCTGTGGAAACGCCCGATTGGTGAGTCGTCGGGCAATCCCCGGCCGGCTTCAACCCCGAGTGGTGGACGACGGCCGCTGATCGCAGCGCCATCAAGTCGCCGTTGAAAACCGCCTCGCGCTCGAACATGCGGACGCCGCGGGCCACTGTCTGCCGTACACCGCGGTGCGGCTGTCCGACCCCGCCACCGGGGTTCCGGTCACCGCCCCCGGCACCGACGGTGAGATCTGGGCGCGCGGTCCGCAGGTCTTCCATGGGTACTGGAACAACGCCGAGGCGACCCGCCGGGCCATCGACGAGGCCGGATGGTTCCGCTCGGGAGACATCGGGCGCCTCGACGGGCAGGGCCTGCTGTATGCGGTCGGTCGGCTCAAGGGCGTCATCATCAGCGGCGGCGAGAACATCTACCCCGCCGAGATCGAGAACGTTCTGGCTGACTGCCCGGGCGTGCGCGAGGCGGCCGTCGTCGCCATGCCGCACTCCCGGTGGACCGAGACGCCCGTCGCCGTGGTGTGCCCCGAGGGCGATGAACCGCTCTCCACGGCGGACGTCCGCGCCTTCGCCGGCGGCCGGCCGGCCCGCTACAGGACTCCGACCGCGGTCATCCTGCGCGACACCCTGCCGCGCAACGGCAGTGGCAAGGTCGACAAGCCGGCCCTGCGCGCCCGGCTTCTCGCTTCGGGAGCCACCACCGGGGAGTGAACCGCGCTCACCGCGTGCGGCGCCGGCCGTCCAGGTAGCGCAGGGCGGAACGGGCCGCGTGCCGCCCGCACATGCCGTGGACGCCGGCGCCGGGCGGGGTGGCCGCCGAGCACAGGAATACGCCCGGCACACCGGTGCGGTAGGGGTCGAGGGCCGGTCGCGGGCGGCACAGCGTCTGCCACGGGGTGTTGGCGCCGGTGAGGATGTCGCCACCGACGTAGTTCGCGTTGCCCTGTGCGAGCGCCTCGGGCGGCGTCACCGCCATGCCCACCACCCGCTCCCGGAACTTCGGGGCGAACCCTTCGATCTGGCTCAGCACCCTCTCGGTGGCGTCGCCGCGGTAGCCGGCCGGTACGTGTGCGTACGCGTACACCGGCTTCACGTCGCCCACGGCCCGCCCCTGGTCGGCCAGATACTGCTGGCCGACCAGTACGAACGGACGCTCGGGCATCCGACCCCGCGCCACCAGCCGCTCGGCGTCGGCGATCTCCTCCAGCGTCCCGCCCAGGTGCACGGTCCCGGCCCGGCGGCATGCCTCGCCGGCCCACGGGACACCGCCCTCCACGGCAAGGTCCACCTTGAACGCGGCCGGGCCGTGCCGCCAACGCCCGTAGGCGCGCCGCACCCGCGCCGGCATCCGGTCGCCCAGCAGGGCCGCCGCCGAGGCAGGGGCGAGGTCCAGCACGATCGCCGCGGCCGAGGGCAGCTGGGCCAGCGACGTGACGCGTACTCCCGTCTCGACCATGCCGCCGAGCTCGGCCAGCCGGGAGACCAGCGCCCGCGCGATGGACTGCGAGCCGCCCTCCGCGACCGGCCAGCCCCAACGGTGGCCCGCCGCGATGTGCACCAGCCCGATGGCGCTGCTGACCGGCCGGTCGAGCCGGGAGAAGGTGTGTGCCGCGGCGCCGGCGAACAGCGCGCGGGCCGGCGCGGTCCGCCACCGTCGGGCCAGCACCGTGGCGGGCCACAGGGCCGACAGCCCGAAGCGGGCGAGCGCGACCGGATGCGCGGGACGGTGCAGCACGGGGGCGAGGATGTCCGTCGCCAGGTCCGCGAAGGAGGCCGTGAGGGGCTCGAACAGCCTGCGCCAGGCGGGTCCGTCGGGCCCGAGGCGCGCCGCTGTGCCGGTCACCGAGCGCTCCAGCGCCGCCTCCCGGCCGCCGTCCAGCGGGTGAGCCAGGTCGATCTCGGGGAACGCCCAGCGCAGGCCGTGCCGTTCGTGGTCGAACGAGCGGAAGAAGGGCGAGCTGACCCCGATCGGATGGACGCCGGAGCAGTGGTCGTGCAGCAGCCCGGGGAGTGTCGCCTCGCCGCTGCGCATCCCGCCGCCGGCCTCCTGCCGGGCCTCCAGCACAGTGACCCGTACGCCCTGCTCCGCCAGCGTCACCGCCGCCGCGAGTCCGTTGGGGCCGGAACCGACCACCACCGCATCGACCACGCGTCAACTCCACTTTGGTCAGGGATTGCTGACGGTTCGCCAGCTGCCCGACCAGCATGGCACAACCCGTACCGGCGGCAGTCGCTACCTGCCAACTGCACCAGGCGCACCGGATCGGTGCCGGCAGACCCAGGCCTGCCGCCCGGGCTGGCCGCACCGCACCGCACTGCATCTCCATCGGAGGTTTGGCCATGCCGAGATTCCGCGCCCTCGATCCGCTGCTGCTGCGGATCGCCACGAATCCCGCAGAAGATCCGACCGCCTCCCGGCACGCGGTCCGGCTGGACGCGGGGTTCCGGCCGGCGTCCGCGGACGAGATCGTCGACCACCTGCGCGCGTCGGCTATGGTGCGATGCGCTTCGGACTTCCGGAGCGCGGATGCCGCGCGACAGTGCGCGCGTGCGCCGCACCAGGATCGCGGCGGGAACCTGTCACCTATTCCCGTCGGCCGCCGTCCGAGGGTGCGCCGGATGCGGCCGTGAGCCGCACTGAATGGGGTGGGGAATTGTCCAGACATCGGCTGTCCAGAAAGAGCCGTTACATCGCCTGGGCGACAGCGGGGGCTGTCGTCGTCGCAGGTGCCGGGATTGCGGCACAGACGTCCATGGCGGCCACCGCCTGGCCGGCACAGAAGACGTACACCGGCCGGGCTTTCGACGCCTGCACCGCGCCCTCGCTCAGCGCGATGAAGGCGTGGCACACGGGGTACTACGGCGCAGCCGCCGTCTACATCGGCGGGAAGAACCGTGGCTGCGCCCAGCCCAACCTGACCAGGTCCTGGGTGAAGTCGGTCAACGCCACCGGATGGAAGCTCATCCCGCTCTACGTCGGCGCGCAGCCGCCCTGCCAGAAGAGCGCGAACCGGGAGAGGTTCACCTCGGCCACGGCCGCCTCCGTCGGAGCGAGCAACGCCAAGGACGCGATTGCCAAGGCATCGGCGCTCGGCATGAAGGCCGGCAGCCCCGTCTACCTGGACATGGAGCCGTACAGCATCACCGACAAGGCGTGCAACGACGCTGTCCTGACGTACGTGCGCTCCTTCACCAGGACACTGCGCAACGCCACCTACCGTGGCGGCTTCTACGGATTCAGCAGTTCCAGCGCCAAGGCCATCGCCACCGCCACGAACAAGACGGACCTGCCGGGCAACCTCTGGTACGCGCTGTGGGACAAGAAGAACACGACGACCACGGACTGGCCGTGGAAGCCGACCCAGTTCACCAACCACAGCCGCGGCCACCAGTACATGGTCAACAGCAAGGAAACCCGCGGCGGCTACACCATCACCGTCGACCGTGACGCATGGGACGCCCCGGTCGCGATCATCGGCTGATGGTCCGGCCGGCCTGCGGGTGCCACGTGTGGTTGTTCTGTGTACGTCCAGGAGTCGCCGTCCTCCGGTAAGTCGTGCCGTCGATCAGCGAGAACGTGGCGCCCCAGGCGGGCCCCTGCCCGGAAGTGACCGGCGAACGACCAGGGTGCGCCCAGCCCGGTCTGTCCAATGGAGGGAGCGAACGGGCTTGTGATGCGGTGAGCGCCGGTGACACTGTTGCCGCCATGGCGCCCTCCCTTCCCTTACCCGAACACGATGCGGTACTCGCGGAGGTGCGGATGGTGAGGCGGGCCGGGGTCGTCGGGCTGCGCTCGCTCAGCATCCCCGAGCTCTCCCGAATAGTGGGCGGGCAACGCTCCGACGGGGCTGCGACGAGTCCCGCCACGGTCGAGCAGCTGCTGCGCACCGCCGTCGCGGGCATCGGCGGGGGCTCCTTGCAGACCGCGGCCGAGTACAGCCTCGGACTTGCCGGTGGCACGAGGGACTGGCCGGCGGCCGACCGCCGCCGCCGGGCCGCGCAGGTGTACGGGGTCAGCATCGAACGGTTTCGCAAGCACCACGAGTTGATGGTGCTGGGACAGGTTGTCGAACGGATACTCCTCATCGCCGGTGCGGCCGGGAACGCAGGGGTACCCGCTGGCGGAAGCCGCTCCGATGCCGATGCCGATGCCGATGCCGATGCCCGGCCGGTGGGGCTCGCCGCCACGCACCGCACGCTTCATCCGCTCGTGCACGGCCGTCGCGTCACCGTGACGGTGCACGCCCACTCCGTCGAGCTGCTGCGGGACATCGACGTCGTGGTCTCCCCGTCCAACACCCACTTCGAGCTGCCCGCCCCATTCAAGTCGTCGGTCGCTGCCACCCTGCGACGCGCGGGAGCACGCAAGGACCCTGCGGGGGGACTCGTCGAGGACTGCGTGCACGACGAGTTGCGGGGGTGGGCCGCCCGGAACGGAATGCTGGGCCGGGCGGCCCTGCCGGGAACCGTGGCCGGCACCTCGGCCGGTGCGCTGACGGAGCAGGGGGTGCGGCGGATCTACCACGTGGCCGTGGCCGTCCCGCGCCCCGACAGCAATGATTACGATGTCCCGCCCGCGGTCGTCAGCCGTTCCGTGGCCGCCGCCTTCGCCCTCCTCGCCCAGGAGTCCGCCGAGGCGGACCCGCCGCTCCTCTCCATCTGCCTGCCGCTGCTCGGCGCGGGGCGCGGTGGTCTCGCGCTGCTGGAGAGCTTCGGTGCCGTGTGGCCCGTCGTCGAGGCCGAACTGGCCCGCGGGGCTCCGTGGGAGGTCCACTTCGTGCTGCGCAGCCAAGCGAAGGCGGACCTTGTCGAACGGCTCCTTTCGGGCGGACGTACCGGTGGGCAGGGGGCGCCGGTGAACAGCGGAGCGCCACGGAACAGGGAGCGCCAGTGAACCCGTACGCCGTGCTCGCCGCTGCCGCTGCGCAGTGGGAGCGGATCTCCGGACAGCTCGGCCCCGAGCCGCGGGAGCGGCTTGCCGCGTTGCTGGGCCGGATGCGCCGCGACGCCCGGGACCAACAGTCCGGTCGGCGGCGGTACGAGGCCGCGCTGGGTGCCGTGGAGCTGCTCGCCGATGGACTGCCCGAGCTGTTCGGCAGTGAGCAGCAGGCGCGATTGACCCTCATGGAAGCGGTCCCCGACGCCGGCGTGGAGGAAGCCACCCACCTGGGCTTCAGCGCCGAGGACCTGGCCGTCCTGCTGATCGACGGGCACCGGATGGTGGGTCCGCTGCTGGGTCCGGTGCGTGAACGAGCCCTGGCAGCTGCGGCGTTGGACGTGGAGACCGTGTTTCTGGCTGGTACGGATCCATATGCGCCGGGGCTGATCCGGCTGAGCGGCCGGGGCGGCGCCGTGCGGCTGCCGGCTTTCCAGTTCGCCGCGGACCACCGGCCCCGGGCGATCGCGCTGGGAGTCAACGAGATCCTGGCCGCGGACCGTGACCCCTGGGGTGCGGCGGACTGGTGGCTTTCCGTCAACGGCTGGCTCGGCGCCCGCCCCGAAGCGCTCATCGGCACCGTCAGGGAACAGCAACTCATCGATACCGCACGACTGTTGACTGAGCAGGAGTAGCCGTGCCGAACTACCGCCCGCCGACCGGCCTGTCCGGGACCCCCACCAAGGTCGAGTTGGCCGCCGATACCCTGCTGTACCGGGTGCATGCCGCACACCGGGCCCCGGACGGCTTCAACCCGGTCCCGGCGCACTGTCTGTACGGGGGCGGACGTTTCGACTCGACCGCCTGCGACCGGTACGGATATCTCTACGCGGGTCTCGGGCCGGCGACCGCCGTCTGCGAGACATTGCTGCGCGGCATACCGTTCGACCCCTCGGGCGGACCGCGCCTGGTCCCACGCGTCGCGGTCGCGGACCGCCGGCTCTCCACACTGCGGCTGACCACCGACGTCACCGTGATCTCCCTGACCACCGCCGAGGACCTCGCGGCTGTCCATCAGGACAGCTGGCTGGTCCAGACGGAGGCCCACGAGTACGCGTACACGCGCGACTGGGCCCACTGGATCCGCCGCCACACCGGCCCTTGGGCGCAAGGGCTCGTCTGGGCCTCGAAGCGGGAGCCCGGCGACCGCACCGTGGTCCTCTTCGGTGATCGCTGCCCGCCGGACGTGCTGGAGGCCACAGCCGGCGACCCGGTGGACTTCGGAACGCCGGAAGGCGAGGAGTGGCTCAACTCGGTGCTGCAGCCCTACCGAGTCCAACTGCCCCCGACCGACGTCCGTCCCTGATGTCCGGAGAGGAAGTGCCGTATGTCCCCAGAGGCCGCGACAGCACACGCGGTGGCTGCGGAAGCCGCCTACCGGAGCTACTGCGAGACCTTCGAATCCGAGCTGCTCACCCGGGCGACCGAGGAGTTCGAGCAGGCATTCGAGGAGCCCGGATCCGACGGGGATTGGGCCGTATGGCGTGTCATGTTCGGTCATCTGCGCTGCTTCCAGTACGACGAGGCACCCTCGGCGCCGCTGTTGCGGCACACCTGGAATCTGCTGAGCGAGGGCCTCGACGCCCTGCCGGACGACGACGGTGAACAGGACGGAACCCGCACGATCGCACACCTCCTGCTGGCGAACTGCTCAGCCCTCCGCTACGACGCGAGCCGGGGGAGGAGCGCCGAAGCGCGTACGGCGCTGCTCGACGAAGCGATCCGGCGGCATGCCGAGGCCGAACCGTGGGCACGGACCCCGGCGGAGGATCCGTCCAGCGAGCTCGGCACCCTGCTCGCCGTTCACCGGGTTCAGGGGCGTCTCCTCCTGGAACGCCACCGGCTGACAGCCGACCTGCGGGCCGCCGAGAGCGCGGTCACGTACCACCGAGCCGTGCTGGCCGTGCCGCCACCTGTGGATGAACTCCCGGTCAGTTGGTATGAGTTGGGCCTGGCCTTGTTCGCGTGCGGAACGGGTGCCCCGGACCGTGCCGCGCTGGAGGCGGCACAGGAGGCGTTCGAGACCGCGTTCACCCTGGCCCGGGGTGCGGAGGCCAGTACCGAGCCCTGGTTCCGGGAGGCGGAGATCCGGCTGGCCGCCGTGCACTGCTGGATCTGGGCGACATGGCAGGACCGGGTCCACGGCGACGCCGCGATTGCGGCCGTGGACCGGCTGCTGGCCGAGCAGGGTTCGGAAGAGCGGCTGGAGCCCCTCTTCCGGCACCTTTTCGCGACCGTGCTCTTCGAAAAGGGGGGAAGAGAGACCGACGGGGCGGAGCAGGACCGGGCCATAGCCATGATGCGGCGGCTGGTGCGGGAGGCGCCGCCCGGCCCGGACGCCGCGAAGACTCAGCGGCTGTTGCTGCTGGCCGGCTTCCAGCAGACCCGCTACTACCACGATGAGGATCCGGAGCGGGCCAGAGAGGCCGCCCGTGCGGCGACGCTTGCCCTGGCCCAGGATCCGGTGGACCCCGAGATGGCCGGCCCTGCCCGGATGCTCCAGGTCTGGGGACGCACGATACTGGACCACCGCGGATTGCTGACGCCCGAGGACGAGAAGGCCATTCCCGCCGTCACTTCCGAGGAGGCGCAAGCTCTCGTGGCGGAGATGGCGGAGAAGATCGGGAACGGCAGCCTCCATCCGTTCCAGGGCGATACACACCCTGACTTTCCGGGGCTGGTCGACGGGCTGCTGGGGCGGAAACGCAAGTCCAGCGACTTCGCTCTTCTGTACGGGTCCTGGTGCGGGATGGCGGCAGGGAGCAGTCGTGCGCGCGTCGCGTTGTACCTGCTGACGGGGTTCCTGATGGTGGATCTGGACGGGGCGGTGATCAGCGAGGAGCGCCGGGACACGCTCATCGAGGCGATGGTGGAGACGGACAAGGACGACCAGGTCTGGCAACGCCGCGCCCACCGGGCCGCAGCCTGGGCGCTGCTCCAGTACGAGATGCGGGGCCGCGGACGCGGGACGGACGAGGTGGCCGCCCACCTCGAACTGGCGGGGCTGGGCGGATCGACCGGCGGTGACCCGGACGACTTCGAATCCGGGCTCCTCGGCATGATGGCCCGGCTGCACCGGGGCCAGGCGGACGGGGCAGTCGATGACCTCGAAGCGGCGGGCGATATCCAGCGGATACTGCGGGACAACCCCGCAGTGCCGGCGCACCTGGCAGCGCTGATCGAGGCCCAGCAGGTGTCCTTCCAGGTGCGGGAAGCCGTCCGGCGGGGAGACCTGGCGGAGGTGGACGAGAGCATTGTGCGGGTGGGTGCCATTCGCGACGGACTGGCTCCGGACGATCCGGCCAGGTCGGAGCTGTGGGTGTTCCTGAGCAACATGAGCATGAGACGTGAGGCACTCGCCGTACAGCTCGACAAGCCGCCCTCGCCGCTGCCGAACGTGCCCACCGTCGAAGAACTGCGCCACGACAGCGCACCCTTTCCCCGTGGTCACCGTGCCTGGATCCTGGGCGACAGTGGTGCGAGCCGGCTGACCGTCGCCTGCCTGAACGGGGACCTGGACGTGCTCGCCGAGGCGCTGGAACTCATCGGAGAGGCACGTGAGCTGGCGGAGCCGGATCTCAGGGCGCGCCTGAGGTACACCGGTCTGCTGGCTGCCACCCATGACGCGATGGCCCGTATGCACCCCGACAGCGGGCCGCGTGAAGCACATCTGGATCTCGCGATCGGTTTCTACGAGGAGTGTTACGCGGGCACGGGCGGACCCGAGCAACCGACCCACTCGGCCGCCGCGCTCGGGCTGGCCCGTGCCTGCCGGGAGCGGGCCTCCCGCCGGCCGCGGGGGGCTTCCCGAGACCGGCAAAGGGCCTTGGCCCTCGGCCTGGACAGCCTGCGTGGATACACCTGGGCCGCGCTCCTTCAGTCCGCCACCGCCCACGCCGCGCAGGCGGTGGCCCAGTCCACCGCCGAAGCGCTCGAAGTCGCCTCCTGGGCGCTGCAGGAGGGTGCGCTCGAATCCGCTGTGGAGGCGCTGGAAGCCTGCCGGGGCCTTTCCCTGCACGCCGCCACCACCTCCAGGACCGTGCCGCATCGGCTTGCCGCCGCCGGTCTCGACGAACTGGCCGATGAATGGCGTGCGGCCGGATCGGGCGCGGGTGATGAGGGCGTGCTCGGCGATGTCGGTGCGGGGGACGTACCGAGCGCGCTGCGCCGCAGAGTGCTCACCGCCTTGCGCGCGGACGCGACCGAGGCCGGTGACCGGCTGCTGGACCCGCCCGGCATCGCTGCCGTCGCCGAAGCGCTGCGCGCGCTCGACCGGGACGCGTTGGTCTACCTGGTGCCGCAGTCGGAGGACGGGGGCGGCGCGGCCGTCGTCGTCACGGCCACCGGTGAGGTGCACGCCCTGCCTCTGCACGGACTCTCCGAACAGGCCGCCCCGCTCGCGGACTACGCTCCGGCCTCCGGCGGTGCGCGGGATCTGGGGCCGGTGCCCGGGGCGCCCGCCGGCCCCGGTCCGGCGGCTGCTGCGGCGGTGGGCGGGACCGAACTGCGCCGCCGGCTCGACCGGTTGTGCGGCTGGGCGTGGTACGCCGCCGTGCGGCCGCTGCTGGACGCGTTCAGTGCGCCCGGCCGTCCGAACCGTCTGCCCAGGCTCGTTCTCGTACCCATGGGACGACTGGGACTCGTACCCTGGCACGCCGCCTACCGGACGGCCGACGGAGGGCGTCGTCGCTACGCGCTGCAGGACGCCGACTTCTCGTACGCCGCGTCGGCCCGGCTGCTCTGCGAGGTCGCGGCCAGGCCCGCCGCCGCGCAGGCCGGGGATGCCCTCGTCGTCGGCGATCCCACCGGGGACCTGCGGTACGCGGGAGAGGAGGCGGATGCCGTCCAGCGCCTGTTCTACCCGAGCGGGACGTTCCTGGGGCGGCGCAGCGGCGAGGCGGCGGGCGGTCCCGGGACACCGGCCGAAGTGCTCGCCTGGCTGCGGGGGAGCGGCAGCCGGAACGGGGTGCTGCATCTGGCCTGCCACGCCTCTGTGGCCGGCAACGCCCGGCGCAGTGCGGGACTCTCCCTGTACGGCGGCACCCTGTTCGCCGAGGACCTGGCCGGTGCGGCGGGCGGGACGGATTCCGGCGGTCCCGCCCTGGTGCTGCTGGCGGCGTGCCGGAGCCATGTCTCGGGACATGGGGACAACGAGGCGTTCACGCTGGCGACCGCGTTCCTGGTGGCGGGCGCCCGTTCGGTGGTGGGCTCGCTGTGGCCGGTGCCGGACGAGGCGACTTCCGTACTGATGCTCCTGACCCACCATTTCCTCCGCCGTGAAGAGGAGCCCCCCGCAAGGGCGCTGAGGAGGGCGCAGCTGTGGATGGCGGGGGTGCGGCAGCAGCCGCCCGGCGGTCTCCCGGCCGAACTGGCCGCGCGGGCGGCGCGGGTGGATCCGGACGACCTGAGCGCATGGGCGGGATTCACGCACCTGGGCCGTTAGTGGCCGTCCGGGTGCTTCGGCACGACGGTGCGCAGCGCGATCGTGCGCGACGTCCAGTGGCCGGACGGCCGGGCGGCGACCCCGTACAGGTCTCTGGAGTACGGGCCCGGCTGTGCCTGCGAGAAGCGCAGCACACCGTCCCGGTCGTCCGTCCCGGACATCCGCGAGCCGGCGGGCCGCGCTGCCCAGGCGGGCAGATGGAACGGCACCGTGTTGAGTTCGCACTCAGCGACGATGAGCTTGAGCCAGTCCCTCGCCTCTGCCCCCGGCACCGGCGCCTGCCCCGCAGGCAGGGAGAAGTGCACGGGCTCCCCGTCCAAGGCGTGGCCGGTGTGCCCCGGTGCGATGAAGTGCCCCGGGTAGAGGGCCGTATGACTGCCGTAGCCGTCCGACAGGTCGAGCAGCAGGCACCACAGGGCACGGTCCGGAGAGCGGTTGTGCAGACGTACGGAGAGGAGCGGCGGCTTCGGCTCATTGCGGCGGTCGACGTCCCCCGGCGCGTACGCGCAGACGATCTCGCCGCTGCCGTCCGGCACCAGGGGCCGGTCGGAGGGCGCGCCCCAGTGGCCGATCTCGACCCTCACCAGTCCGTCGAGCGGAGACGGGCGCGGGGTCAGGTCCCGCAGCCGGTGCCAGCGCGTCAGATGGGTCAGACAGTCGGCGATCTGCCGGGCGTCCCCGGGGGCCGACAGCGGAAGGGGCGCGACGAAACGGCTGCCGTCGCGGCGCAGGACGTGGACGGCGGATCCCCGTATCGCAAGGCGGAAATGCAGGTCGCCCGCCTCCCGGGGGTCGGAAACCTGATGCAGGAGCGGAGAGGGGCCGCCGCCGGGACCGGCGGTGGCGAGCGCCTTGCGCAGGGCCTCTTCGAGGCTGCCCGCAGGCCCCGCCGCCGATGGGCCGGCGGGGTCGATCGTGACCGTGGCGGCGGGCAGGTTCAGCGCGGTGAGCGCCACCGGGTAGACCTGCTCCGGTGCCGGAATCCAGCCCACCGGATCGACCAGGGTGCGGTCCGGCAGCACTGTACGAGCGGTGAGCACCCGGCCGGGTGCCGTGGGCACGGACCCCGTGTCCGCGGCACCCGGCCGTATGCGCTCAGTCTCCGCCGGCCCTTCGTCCACCGCGGTGAACTCCGCAGCGGCGGCTCCCGCCGGGGTGTCCTCGCGCAGTCCGTGCCCGGCCCCGCAGTCGACCTCCCAGCCCGCCGCCCCGTGGCGCAGCAGATGAGCGCTGGTCCTTCTCGCGGTACCGTCCGCAAGGAACGGTGTATCTGCCGTTCCGCCCAGCCCCGGCGGGAAGAGGACCGGTTGCTGGAGGCCGCCCGAACACTGCACCCGGGCATCGGCGGCGGACAGCACCTCCCGGTAGGTGACGCCCGCCCGAGTGTCCCGGACCACGTCGAGCACCGCACGGGTGAACACTCCGTGCCGGCGTCCCTCGAAGTAGGCCTCGTGCGCGGGCTGGTCCGCCCGGCTCGCCGCCAGCAGCAGCACCTCACCCCCGGCCGGCGGAGCGACCGGACGCGCCGGGACGGCGTCGCGCGCCGACTCGGGCGCCGTGATCGCCCACGCGCTGCTGAAGGGCGCGTACCTGGCCGTCAGCACCGTCTCGCGCGTCGCTCCGCCGGAGAAGCAGCAGTCGAGAACCGCCACGACATGGGCGCCGCGTGCGGCGACCTCGTCGAGCAGTACACGCAGCCGCTTGTCCGGCAGCAGACCGTCCGCGCAGACCAGGGCCTGGTTGTGCCCCGTCGCCTCGATCAACAGATCCGCGCCGTGGGCCCGTTGGCGGGTGCCGTGCCCGGAGAACCAGAGCAGCGCGGTGTCGCCGGGACCCGCTGCACCCAGCCGGTCCAGAATGCCGTGCTCCACCGCCTCGACGGTCGCTTCCCGGTCCAGCAGCACGTGCACGGCCGGCTCGGGCGTGCGTCCGTCCAGCAGACGCCGGACCCCGGCGATGTCGTTGAGACAGCCGCCCAGCGACGGGGCCATGAGCGGCGGGTAGTCGTCAATGCCCACCAGGAGTGAATGAATCGTCGTCATACCGGAAAGTCTGTCAGCCCGGCCGGTGCGTGATGGGTGTGTCGATGGTCGTCAACTGGCTCTATCCAGGGCGTAGATGGGGCGCGAGTGTCTCGATGGCTCGATCCGGCCGCACGATGGAGACGGGTTCAATATTCTACGGATCCGATCGACTGCGCAGCTGTGAAACGGGGGCACATGGCGTACATGGAGCGGCGCCGGCGACTTGACACCGTCGGTGCCCCGGACGGCCTGAACGCGATGTCCGGGGGACCGGAACCGTCCCACGCCACCGCGCACGGCCGCTACCTTCCGCGTTCGCGCGCGCTGCGCGACGCCATGGTCGCGCTGGACAGCGGAATCGACGAGGCGCAGGCCCGCCATGTCATCGACGGGATCTGCCGGGAGTACGAGTCCGTCCACGGCGGTCTGCCGCT
This sequence comes from Streptomyces sp. NBC_00464, assembly GCF_036013915.1. NCBI lineage: Bacteria > Bacillati > Actinomycetota > Actinomycetes > Kitasatosporales > Streptomycetaceae > Streptomyces > Streptomyces sp. NBC_00464. Next base: position 5,451,888 of record NZ_CP107899.1, read on the forward strand.
CGGGTTCCTGGCCCGTTGCCACCTCGGGCCGCCGTTCGTCGACCACCAACTGGCCCTCGACCACACGATCGTGCGTCACTTCGCGCCCGCTGACACATTGCCGCAGCCCTTCGCCGCAGCCCGGATGCTGGCCCGTTCCGGGCGCTACGCGTACATCGAGGTCTACAGCGACGGACTCGCCATCCCGGTACTCGCGGACGGCACCTGTGTACGTCCCTGAAGGGCTGTTGGTACGGGCATGATCGGAGACTGCGAATGAACGACATCGACTACACCCTCCGCCACAACGTGCAGCAGGTCGGCCACCAGGTGGAAGCACTACGCGAACACGTCGCCGAGGTGTCGGGTCAGATCGAAAACGTACGGGCCGTCCAGGAGGCGGCACGGACTGAACTCCAGCAACTGCGAGTCGACTTCCATGAGTATGTGCGCATATCCGAGTTGACTGCCAACATCCAGCGGGCGGAAACCCGTATCGGCGCCTTCCAGGACCAGGTCGACCACGAATTCGGCCATTACAAAGGGGTGCGACGCACTGCCGTGGGCATGCTCCACGCCTTCGATCTCGGCCTGGTGACCGAGGACACCGTGCGTACGGTCAGTGAGCAGCTGATGATCCAGACCCCCCGCTACTGGCTCGCACCCGCACTGGTCGCCCTGGCCTCCTGGTCGGCCGACGATCCGCGGTTGTGCGAGCGGAGTATTGAAGAGGCCTTCCGCCGCGCACCGGACCGCACCTCGCTCTTCTTCGCCCTGGTGCTGCGCCGTCAGAATCGGGCCGATGGCTCGGCGCGCTGGCTGCGTCACTACCTTCTGGCGCAGAATCCCCAGGAGCTGGGCAGGGAGTTCGCCGTCATCCTGGAGGCCGTCGCCCAGGGCGCCTTCGGGCCCGCGGGCCGTGATCTGCTCGGCCGGTTCCTTGACCGGTGGCAGGGGATGATGGCGGACGGAGTCGAGCACGGGGAGACGCAGGACGCGCAGACCCGGCGGTGGCGCACGGAGATCGACTCTCTGCGAGCGCCGTCCGCGGCGTCGGAGTTCCCCCAGCTGGCCGCCCTGTCTCCGCAGTGGCCCGCCCTCGACTCGGTGCTGTCCGGAGCCCGAACCCAGCAGCGGCTGCTCGACAAGTACCGCACCATTCTGAGTCACCGGTCCGCGCCCGCACAGCGCATGGAGGACGCCGTCGACGACATCCTCGACCTGCTGGTGTCGGAGTACGACGACGAGGAGCTGCCCCTGCGCCGCGAACTCGCCTTCAACCGGGCCGTCGTCGCACACGGGGGTGACCTTCCTGCCGCCACCGCGGCCATGAGCGCCGACGTGGCCGTGCACTCGGCGACGGTCGACATTCTGACGCTCCAGACGGCCGCCGCGCTCACTCCGGCGGCGATCGGCGTCTCGGAGGACACCAGGCGGCTGGCCGTCGGTGCCTGCCGGGAGTGGTTCTTCCGCGCGCACACCCAGTTCAGCCGTGACTACCGGCTCGCCGTCCCGCAGGACGTGGAGGCCCAGTTCCACACCGATCACACCGTGGGCGCGCAGAACTTCCGTCTGCCGCTATGGACCGGCTCGTTCCTCCGGCCGCTGGCGGAGCTGGAGGAATCCCTCGCCGCTCACTGGGACCGCCACACTGCGGGATATGTGCAGTCGCTCGGATACCCGCTCCTGCGGAAGTCCGTACCGGCCCTGCTCGTGGTGGTCGGCATCCTGCTGGGCGTGGGGCAGTTCAGTGTCCGGGCTGCCCTGATCGCAGGGGCGGTCGTCGGCCTGGGGTGGGGGCTGCGCATGTACCTGCACGCGCGCGCCGCTCTACGACTTCAGCAGCAGGCCCGCGAACTGCTCGGACACGCGAAGGCCGACTCCCTGCTCCGGCTCCGTGCGACCTCGGCCGAACTGTCCGACTGGAACGCGCGATACGAGGCCGAGGACGCGGTGGAGACGGCCTGCGCCGAGCTGATCGCCGCGCTCGGCACCACGACCGACAACGGCTCACCGTTCGGTGGACGTGTCGTCTCGGGAGAGGGCCCACAGGTATGACACCGGATGAGGCGACGACGGACGGCTCCGGCGCCACCCGGCACCGCCCGCCCTGGGCGGAACCCGGCCCGGAAGACGGTGGCGCGCCGTGGGCGGCCACCGCCGCCCGCCCGGCGGGGCGACGGGCAACGCAGCGTGTGCGTCGTGTGGTCGAGGGGCTGCCGGAGTGGGACCCGATGCCACCCGGCGAGAGCCTCGTGCGCCGGCCCGGCACTGGGGAAGGAACGTGACCGGATTCTGGGGCGACGGTGGGCCCTACGCATCCTGGGGGCGAGCCTTGCGGGCGTGGGCGGGGGAAGAGTCCGCGGACCTGGCCGCACTGCCGCCGCTGAGGCGCGAGGAGTTCGCCGCGGAAACGTGGCAGCGCTTCATCCGTCAGGTCCTGGATGCCGTCGACACGAGGCTCCTGGCGTGGGCGCGCCGCTTCAAGGACGCGTACCAGGAAGCTGAGGACGAGTTCTCGGCCGGCCGGGAACTCACCCAGGCCAGAGCCGGGCTGCGGTCCATCCGCACGCTGGTGGACCACCCCGGGCTGCCGCACGAACTCCACTGTGCCCTCGATGAGTTGTTCGCCCAGCACATCCGCTCGCTGCAAAGCCAGCTGGAGCACTCACTGGAACAGCTGACACGTTCCGGCACCGATCCGGCATGGGTGGAGCTGCGACTGCGAACCCTGCGCGACAACGCCTTCACCGCGATGCTCGATGCCCCTCCTGCCCCGTCCCCCGAACGGCCCTCCCGCTTCTCGCGACTGCGCAGGCCCCGGCGGTCCCCCGCATCCATGGAGGCCGGCCCCCGGACCGCGGATCACTGGTCGACGGACCCGGGCACAGCGCCGGGACGTCGCATCGTGCCGGACTGAGCACGCAAGTCCGGGCACCCGTACGACGCGCTCGCCGCCCCTCACACGGGCGTGTCTCCCCTCCTCCCTCCGTTCCCTCCCCACTACTCCGAAGGCCGGTATGCCGAACTACGCCGAGAGCCTGGTCCACCTCGACAGTTACGTCTCCGCCCGGGTACCGGTGATCACGCTCCGCACGGCCGAACAGCAGCGTGCCCTGCGACTGCTCCGCGAGGCCGCAGGCCGGCCGAGCCGCAGCAACATGCCGTTCTGGATCTACACCAGGGCGACCGGGCTGCGCGACCTGCGCACCCATGCGGCCGTTCACGACGACCGGTCGCTGACCGGGGCCATGGAATTCGCCGCCTCGCAGTTCGCCGCACGGGCCAATGCCACCCTGATTCTCGTCGACCCGCACGACGTCTCCTCGGACACACCGGCCGTCCGTCACATCGCGGAGCTGGCCCGCCTTGCGGAGAACAACATGGGCAGCGTTGCCCTGGTGTCCGACACCCCGGTGTGGAGCGGACTCCAGCGACTGGGGATGGGCCTGATGCTCGACCTGCCGGACGCGGAGGAGATGTACGGGATTCTCAGCGGATTCCTCACCGATCACCGGGGCCGCTTCCCGATCGAGTGGGACGAGGACGATGCCCGTCGCGCTGCCGAGTTCCTTTCGGGTGCCACCGAGTCGGAGTGCGTCAACCTCATGGCGACCGTCGCGGCGAAGGGATCCGTACGGAAGGAGGACGTGCTGGCTCTGGCCCAGGCGAAGGACCAGATCTTCAGCGACATCAGCGGGCTCGAACGCGTCCACCTCAAGGATGCCGACTACCGGGTCGGCGGGCTGACCAGCCTGAGGTCCTGGCTGCGGCGACGGAACCAGCTGATCCATTCCGACCTGCGGCATACGAACCTGCGCCCGCCCCGCGGGGTCCTGCTCGTGGGGGTACCCGGCTGCGGCAAGTCCCTGTCGGCCAAAGCGGTGGCGCAGGAGTGGCAGCTTCCCCTCTACCGGCTCGACATGGCGAGCATCCATGGAAAGTACTGGGGCGAGTCCGAGGGCAACATGCGGGCCGCGCTGGAGACCGCCGACCGTGTGGCGCCCTGCGTGCTGTGGATCGACGAGATCGAGAAGGGGCTGGCCGGGGGCGCCGGAGAAGTGACAGGGGTGGGCCAGCGGGTCATCGGGCACTTCCTGTTCTGGCTCCAGGAGTCGCAGTCCAGATCGTTCGTGGTGGCTACCGCCAACGACGTACGCAGCCTGCCGCCCGAGCTGCTGCGCAAGGGGCGTTTCGACGAGCTGTTCTTCGTCGACCTGCCCGATCCCGAGGACCGCAAGGAGATCATCGAACTGTATTTCGGCCGCTATCTGGGCCAGGCCCCGGAGCCTGCAGAGCTGGAGCGGCTGGTCGATCTGTCCGAGGGTTTCGCCGGCTCCGACATCGAATCGGCCCTGCACGACGTGGGTGCCGAGGCGCTGCTGGACGGCGGGGTGGAGAATCTGAGGCCGTCCTTCGTCCAGGACACCTTCGCCAATACGGTTCCGATGATCAGGGTCAATCCGGAGCGGATCGAAGAGATCCGCGCCTGGGGCCGGGAGCGGGCGGTGCCTGCTGGGCGCGCCCCTCTCGCCTCGACACCGGGTGCCGCGGGCGCGGGCCGCCGCATTCTGCTGATGGGCGACTGAACCCGGCGGCGCCGGCTCGATCCACTCCCGCCGGAACCGGTCGTTACCATTCCCCGTGACCGAATCCCTGACCGAACCGACGGAGGCGGCCGGCGAGCCGGCTCCCCGGTCCCGGATATTCGCCGACCTGACCCCGCTGCGAACCTCCGCCGACTACCGGCGGCTCTGGTTCGGGAACACGGTCTCCTGGGTCGGGCAGGGCATGACGTCGCTCGCCGTCTCGCTCCAGGTGTACGACCTCACCGGCTCCGCCTTCTCCGTCGGGCTCATCGGATTCTGTTCGCTCGTGCCGCTGGTCGTCTTCGGGCTGTACGGCGGAGCCGTCGCCGACACCGTCGACCGGCGCAAGCTGGGACTGGCCAGCGCCTTCGGGTCGTTCCTGCTCTCGGCGGGGCTCGTGACGGTCACCGTGGCCGGGGTGGAACAGGTCGGGCTGCTGTACGGGGTCGTCGCCCTCCAGGCCGTCTGCTTCGCACTCAACTCGCCCGCCCGCAGCTCGATGATCGCCCGCCTGCTGCCGGCCGAGCAGCTGCCCGCCGCCAACGCGCTGAGCTCCATCACCAGCACCACGGGCATGCTCGTCGGGCCGATGCTCGGCGGGCTCATCGTCGGCTGGTGGGGGTACCGGGCCGCGTACGGCGTCGACGCGGTCACCTTCACCGCCTCGCTGTACGCGATGTGGCGGCTGCCCTCGATGCTGCCGGAGCGGGGTGAGGAGAAGGCCGGGGACACGAAACGCGCCTCCGTCATGGACGGGCTGCGGTTCCTCGGGACCCGGCCCAATCTGCGGATGACCTTCTTCACCGACATGTGCGCGATGGTGCTCGCACAGCCGCGCGCGCTGTTCCCCGTCGTCGCCGGGCTCTGGTACGGGGGTGACGCGAAGACCACCGGACTGCTGGTCGCCGCCCCGGCGCTGGGGGCGTTGCTGGGCGGGGTGTTCTCCGGCTGGCTGGGGCGGATCAGGCGGCAGGGGCTCACGGTGCTGTTCGCCGTCGCGGGCTGGGGCACCGCCATCGCCGTGTTCGGGCTGACCCGGCAGCTCTGGCTCGGGCTGGTCTTCCTGGCCCTCGCGGGGGCCGCCGACACCACGTCCATGGTCTTCCGCAACACCATGCTCCAGGCCGCCGTGCCCGATGAGATGCGGGGCCGGCTCCAGGGCGTGTTCATCGTGGTGGTGGCGGGCGGCCCGCGGCTCGGGGACTTTCTGGCCGGGTCCGTCGCCGACCTGACGTCCCCGGGCCTCGCCGTGACCGGCGGCGGGGTCGCGTGCGTGGTCGCGGTGACGCTGCTGGCGCTGCGGTGGCCCGGGTTCGCGCGCTACGACGCGCGCAAACCCGAGGCCTGATCCGGCAGGGCGGGGCGACCGGTCAGGAAACGCTCTCGATCTTGGGCATGTCGCCCCCGGTCGTCGCGCCGTCGATCAGCGAGAACGTGGCGCCCTGCGGGTCGGTCAGCGCGGCGAACCGGCCGAAGGGCATCGTCATCGGGCCGAACCGGAGTTCCGCTCCGAGCGACTTCGCCTTCTCCACCGCGGCGTCGCAGTCCGCGACCCCGAAGTACACGTTCAGATGCGGCGGCACCTCGGGCGGGAACTCCTCCGTCATCTTCATCCGGCCCAGGACAGGGTCCGCGCCCAGGTCGTACAGCGTGAAGTCGACCGCGTCGTCGACCATGCGCTTCACCCCGTAGCCGAAGACCGCCGGGAAGAAGGAGTCCGCCTTCTCCGGCTCCCGGGTGAAGATCTCGGCCCAGCTGAAGGCGCCGGGCACCGCCCGCGCCTCGAAGCCCTCATGGGTGCCCGCCTGCCACACCCCGAAGGCCGCACCGCCCGGGTCGCTCGCCAGCACCATCGTGCCGAACTTACCGACCTGCATCGGCTCCACCAGGACCGTGCCGCCGTTCTCGCGGACCGCGGCGGCAGTGGCTGCCGCGTCCGGCGACGCCAGGTACAGACACCAGGCGGCGGGCACGTCCTGGCCGGGCATGGGCGGCATCAGGGCGGCGACCGCCTTGCCGTCCACGTAGGCCTGCGTGTAGTTGCCGAACTCGGGCAGCGAGTCGCCGTACGTCCAGCCCAGCACCTCGCCGTAGAAGCGCTTCGCCCCTTCGAGGTCGCCGAACGTCGCGTCGGCCCAGCAGGGTGTGCCCTTCGGCTCTGCGGCCATGACCGGTCATCTCCTCAGATGCGAATGGTGTGAATGGCGTGAATGGCGTGAATAGTGCGAATGACCCCTCTGACACGCTAACCACCTCTCGCCCCTCCTGCGCGTCGGACACGGGTCAGTGCCCCGGCCGGGCCCGCCGTACGACCGAGCGGGCGACGCCCAGGTCCACCAGGTCCTGCGGGCGCAGCCGCAGCTGGTCGGCCGTGGCGTGCACCCGGTCCGGGGCGCGCTTCAGGATCGCCGCGGCGAGCTCCGGGGCGATGACGGAGAAGTAGCTGTCCGCGGTGACATGGGTGTTGCCCGGCGCCGCCAGAGCCAGCGCCCCGCCCGAGCCGCCCTCGCCGATCACCAGGGTGGTGACGGGGACCCGGGCCGCCGCCACCGCCGCGAAGGCGTCGGCGATGGCCGCGCCCGCTCCGGCCCGTTCCGCCGCCGCGTCATTGGCCGCGCCCGGGGTGTCGACCAGGGTCAGGACCGGGACCCCGAGCCGGTCGGCCAGCCTGATCACCCGGGCCGCGGTGCGGTATCCGGCCGGGCGGGTCGCCGTGCCGCACTGCGCCACGTAGGCGACCGGCTCCCCCTCGTGCAGCCCGAAGCCGCACAGCAGCCCCGGGTCCGTGCCGCCGCAGCGGTCCCCGTTCAGCGGGAGCCGGAGGCCGAAGTAGGCGTCCAGATACGCCTCGGCGTGCGGCCTGGCCGCGGACCGGGCCCGGAGCACGGCGTCCCAGCCGGTCCGGGGGAGCCCCGTCGTGGTGAAGGCGGCCGGGACCGGGGCGGGGGCCGGCGGGGTGTCGCGGTGGGCGAGCAGCCGGAGCCAGTGGCCCACCGTGGCCGGCAGCTCGCCGGGCGGGACGACCGCGTCGATCTGACCGGCCGCCAGCTGGCCCTCGGCGGTGTAGGCACCGGGGTCCGCGTCGGCCGGCCGCACCCGGGAGCCGGCGAACCCGACCTGCGCCCCGGGCAGCGCCAGGATCACATCGGCGCCCGCCCCCAGGGTCGCCCAGCCGCCGCCGGTCGTCGGGTCGCGCAGGACCGCGAGCTGCGCCGGCCCGGCCGCCCGCAGCCGGGCCGACGCACGGGCCACCCGGTGCAGCTGGGTGAGCGCGATCATGCCCTCCTGCATGCGGCTGCCGCCCGTCGCGATGAGCGAGACGAGGGGGAGCCGCCGGACTGCGGCCTCCTCGTAAGCCGCCTCCAGCCGGTCGCCCGTGCGCTCCCCGAGCGAGCCGCCGAGGAAGCCGAACTCGAAGGAGATCAGGACGCAGGGGTGCCCGCCGACCGTGGCGGTGCCGTGGACGACGGACTCCTGCTCGCCGGTACGGGCGGTGGCCCGGGCCCGGGAGTCGGCGTAGCCGGACCAGTCGAGCGGTCCGTCGGGCGCTGCGCTTCCCGTGGGCGCGGCGGACTCGGCGAAGTCCGCGGTGAGCGCGGCGATCGCCTCCCGGGCCGTCAGCCGGTCAGCCATGGAGGGACCGTTTCATGATCTTGCCCAGCTCGTTGCGCGGCAGCGCGTCCAGGTAGCGGACCGTGCGCGGGCGCTTGTGCGGGGAGAGCTGGGTCGCGACATGGTCCGCCAGCTCGGCGGCCGAGGGCGGGGCGGCGGGGTCGGCCGGCACCACCCAGGCGACGACCTGCTCGCCCAGGTCCGGGTCCGGTTCGCCGGTGACGGCGGCCTCGCGGACGCCCGGGTGGTCCAGGAGCGCGTTCTCGATCTCACCGGCGCCGATCTTGTGCCCGCCGCTCTTGATGAGGTCGGTGGCCTTGCGGCCGACGATCCGTACATACCCGTCGGGGTCGAGAGTGGCCATGTCGCCGGTACGGAACCAGCCGTCGGCGGTGAGTGCCGCGGCTGTGGCGTCGGGGCGGTTCAGGTAGCCCGTGAAGAGGTTCGGGCCGCGTACCTGGATCTCACCGATGGACGCGGGGTCGGCGAGCGGGGTGCCGTCCTCCTCGACCAGGCGGAGTTCGACGCCGAGGAGCGGAGCGCCGACCGTGCCGGGGCGCGGTTCGCCGTCGGCCCGCACGCCCGTGTTCATCAGGGTCTCCGTCATGCCGTACCGCTCGATGACCCGGCGGCCGGTCGCGGCCGCGATCCGTTCGTGGTCGTGGACCGGCAGCGCGGCCGAGCCCGAGACGAGCAGCCGGGCCCCCGCGAGCGCCTTGGCGAGACCATCGGACGCCGACGGGTCCGCAAGCGCTTCCGCAAGCCGGTGGTACATCGTCGGCACACCGAACAGCATCGTGCCGCCGGAGCCCAGTTCCCGGGCGACGCCCTCGGTGGAGAACCGGCCGAGGTGGCGTACGGAGCCGCCTCGGCGCAACGGGCCGAGGATGCCGAGGATCAGGCCGTGCACATGGAAGAGCGGCAGGGCGTGGACGAGGACGTCGTCCCCGGTCCACTGCCAGGCGTCCTCCAGTGCGTCCAGGGAGGCGGCGATCGCCCGGCGCGGCAGGACGGCTCCCTTGGGCGGGCCGGTGGTGCCGGAGGTGTATACGACCAGGGCGGGGGACTCGGGGGAGGGTTCGGGGAATTGCTGGTCTGTGGGGGCCGGGGCCGCTACGGACACGTCCAGCCGTCGCAGCCCGGCCAGCGCGGGCGGCAGTACGTCACCGGGCGCGGCCAGCACGGTCGAGGGCGCGCTGTCGGCGACGATGTGCGCCAGTTCCCGCTCGCCCGTCTTCGGATTGAGCGGCACGGCGGGTACCCCCGCCCGTAGTGCGGCGACCACCGCGACCACGGTCTCCGGGGCCGGGGTGGCCCAGACCGCGACCCGTCCGGCGTCGGCGATACGGACCGCGAGCGCATCCGCCGATGCGGCCAACTGGGCGTAGGTGAGGGCGATTTCGCCGAAACGGATGGCTTCGCGGGAAGCCGCCGGACCGGCCGTGTCCTGGAGTGCAGGCAAGAGTGGCATCACGCCGCGAAGCCTAATTCGGTGAATCCTCGAGAGCCTGTGAATCCAGGACTGGTCGGCCCTGGACGCCGTACGGGACAGCGCCACCGTCCTCGTGCAGACCACCGACCACCAAGGTCGGGCACTTCGGCGGGATCTACGGAGGGGAACAACGCGCTCGACCCGGCCATCGGCAACGGTGCCTCAGGCGTCCCGCTGGATGTTCCGCATCCGCCCGTACGCGTACACACAGCCCGCCAGCGCCAGGTCCGACAGCAGCATGAAGCCGATCGAGTACGAGCCCTTCGAGCTGTAGATCGCCCCCATCACCAGCGGTGGCACGAACCCGCCGAGGCCGCCCATCGCGCCGACGATGCCGGTGACACTGCCCACCTTCGCCTGCGGTGTCACCTGCGAGACCAGGGCGAAGACGCTGCCGCTCGCGGTGCCGAGACCGGCCGCCATGACGAGCAGCGCGATCGTGCCCCCGGGCACCAGCTTCGGGTCGAAGGCCTGGACGATCGCCATCAGGGCGGCCACGCCGAGCGCCGCCGAGGAGACCAGGGCCGGGTGCATCCGGTCGGAGAGCCAGCCGCCGATCGGCCGGAAGATGACCGTGACCAGGGCGAACCCGGCAGCCTTCGTGCCGGCGTCGGTCGGCGAGAGCTCGTACCAGGTCTTCAGGTACGTCGGCAGATAGACGCCGAACGCGACGATGCCGCCGAATCCGATCGCGTACAGCGCGGACAGCTCCCAGGTGACCCGCAGCCGCCCCGCCGCACCCAGCCGGTGGGCCAGCGTGTCGGTCGGCACCTGCCGGCCGGGCCGGTCGCTGATCAGCACCGCCGCCAGGGCCGCGAACACCACGAGCGCGCCGGCGACCACGAGGAACGGCAGGTTGTCGCCGTGCTTGGCGATCCGCGGGGTGAAGTAGCCCGACAGCGCGACGCCGCCCATGCCCATGCCGAACACGCCGAGCGCGAGGCCGCGGTCGGCGGGCGGGAACCAGGAGTTGACCAGGGGGATACCGATCGCGAACGTCGTCCCGCCCAGCCCCAGCAGAAAGCCCACGGCCAGCATCGCGCCGTAGGAGTCCCTCGCCGGGATCAGCAGCAGCACCGGCACGATCGTGAGCGCCGAGACCAGCGGGAACATCAGCCGCGCACCGTACTTGTCGGTGAGCGCGCCCACCGGGATGCGGCCCAGCGAGCCGACCAGCACCGGCACGGCGACCAGCAGGGACTGCTGGAACGAACTCAGACCGAGCCGGTCCTTGTAGTCCGCGGACATGGGCGCGATCAGGTTCCAGGCCCAGAAGGTGAGCGCGAACCCGATCGTGGCCATCACGAGGTTGCGGTAGGCCGCGCCGGAGGGCTTCTCCGCGGCCGGGGCCGGTGACTGCTTCGCTGCTGTGTCCACACAGTCAGTCAAGGGCGCGGGCGGGCGGTGAGCCCGTCGGGATACTCCGAACGAGGGGCCCGCGACAGCGGCCCGCCATGGGTCGCCGACGTCTCCGCAGTCGCGATCGGCCCGAAGCTGGGACAATCGCGGTATGGACCGTCTGGACAGGGAAATCCTCGGCGTCCTCCAGGAGGACGCGCGGATCTCGTACCGCGATCTGGGGACACGGGTCGGGCTCAGCGCCAACGCGGCGGCCGACCGGGTGCGCCGGCTGCGCCGGGACGGCGTCATCCGCGGCTTCACCGTGATCATCGACCCCGCCGCCGACACCAGGACCGGCCTCGTCGTCTTCATCGACGTGACCCTGCGGACGGACACCACGAACGAGGTGTTCGAGCGGGCGGTGCTGACCCTGCCCGGAATCACCGAAGTGGTGCATGTGACGGGCGGGCACGACTACCTCGTACGGGCCACGGCCGCCGACACCGCGGCCCTGGACGGACTGCTGCGCCGGCTCAAGCGCGAGGCGGGCGTCGCCCACTCCAGCACCAGGATCGCGCTCAGAGCGGCGCCTGCCAGATGACGGTCGGCGCGCGCGAACCGTCCGGTTCGCGCCCGTCGTCGGCGACCGAGAGGCGGACCCCGGACCGGCCGTCGGGCAGCGTGGCCGTCGCGTCCACCTCCACCTCGATCGCCGACACCCCGGGCCGCCGGTGCGCCGCCGCCAGCGCACCCCGCAGCGCGGCGAGCAGCTGTCCGTCCACCGGATCGCGCACGAGCGAGTCCACCGCACCGGTGAAGTGCACCGAGGGCTGGAACCCGAGCACCGCGGCCGCGCCGCTGGTCTCCCGCAGCACCCGGCCACGGAAGGTGGTGGGGGCCTCGGCGGGCGGCTGCTGAAGGGCGAAGATGGCCGTCCGCACTTCCTGGATCGTGGAGTCCAGCTCGTCGACGGCCCGCCCGAGCAGCTCGTCCGTGTCCTCGGCGCCGGCCCGGCGGCGCGTCGATTCCAGCATCATCTCGGTGGCGAAAAGACGCTGGACGACGAGATCGTGCAGATCGCGGGCGATCCGGTCCCGGTCCTCGTACACCGCGAGCTGCTCGCGGTCGTGCTGGGAGTCCGCCAGGACCAGCGCCAGCGCGGCCTGCGAGGCGAACTGGGAGGCCAGCAGCCGGTCCACGTCGGTGTACGGGCGGGCGCCGCGCCGCCGGGGCAGGGCGAGGGTGCCGATGAGCCGCCCGCCGCTCTGCAGCGGCAGCATCATGCTGGGCCCGAAGCGGGACCGTACGGGTGTGGTCATCCGGGGATCGGTCGCCGAGTCGTCGATGAACACCGCCTCGCCGCCCAGCAGCTGGACCAGGACGGGGGAGCCGGGGGCGATCGCCGTGCCCACCAGACCGGCCGGGTCCTCCAGCGTGGACGCGACGACGATCTCCATGCCGCCCGCCTCGTTCGGCTGGAGGATCACTCCGGCCGACGCGTCGCTGAGGATTCTGGCCCGTTCGGCCACGGTCATCAGGGCGTCGGAGGCGTTCTCGCCGGTCAGCAGCGTGGTGGTGACCGCGGCCGCGCCCTCGATCCAGCGCTCCCGCTGCCGGGCGCTCTCGTACAGCCGGGCGTTCCCGATCGCGATGCCGGCCTGCGAGGCGAGGACGCGGAGCAGCGTCATGTCGGTGTCGGTGAAGTGCCCGGTGTTCTTCTCGGCGAGGTAGATGTTCCCGAACACTCGGTGGTGGACGCGGATCGGGGAGCCGAGGAACGAGTGCATCACGGGGTGGCAGGGCGGCACACCGACGGAGCGCGGATCGGTGGTCAGGTCGTCGGAGCGCAGCGGCTGCGGGTGTTCGACGAGCGCCCCGAGCAGGCCCGTGTGCCCGTCGGGGAGGTCGCCGATGGCCGCCCGCTCGCTCTCGGTCATGCCGGTGACGAACAGTTCGCTGATCTTTCCGCTCCCGGGGTCCAGGACCCCGAGCGCGCCGTAGCGGGCCCCGGTGAGCGCGGTGGCGGTGTCGATGATCTGCTGCAGGGTGGCCCGCAGTTCGAGGGCGGTGCCGACGCGCAGCACGGCCTCCAGCAGTGCCGGCAGCCGCGGTGACTGCGGGACACCGCGGCTGGGCGTCTCGTCGCGCGGTTCGTCGGTCATCCGCCGGGCCCGGGGGACTCAACCGGCGAGCGGATCGAGAACCATGGGGCTGATCTTGCCCTCCATCATGGCCCCGAGCCCGAGGACCGAGCAGACGTCGGGCCGCTCGGCGATGTGCACCGGCATGCCCGTCGCGTCGCGCAGCATCTGGTCCAGGCCGGGCAGCAGCGCGCTGCCGCCGACCATCATGATCCCGCAGTCGGCGAGGTCGGCCACCAGATCGGGCGGGCAGTCCCGCAGGATCTTGCCCAGGCCGTCGAGGACCGCGGTCAGCGGGCGGTGGATCGCCTGCCGCACCGCGGCGGTGTCGACCTGCACGGAACGGGCCAGGCCGGTCGCCACGTCCCGGCCGTGGATCTCGGTCACCGAGGGGCCGTACGGAGTCAGCCCGTTGCCGCTGAGCGCCAGTTGGAGGGGGCGCACGGACTGGCTCGGCAGCATCAGCTCGTGGAACTGGCGCAGGTGCTGGATCACCGCGTGGTCGATCGCGTCGCCGCCGATGGGGATGCGTACCGCGGTCACGATCGAGCCGAGCGAGAGCACCGCGATCTGGGTGGTCGCGGCCCCGCACACCATGATCATGGTGGCGGTCGGCTGCTCGACCGGCAGTCCGCAGCCGACGGCCGCCGCGATCAGGGTGTCGACGAGCTCGACCCGGCGGGCCCCGAGGCCGACCAGCGTCTCGACGGCGGCGCGCTGGGCCAGCGGATCGCTCTCGTGCGGGATGCAGGCGGCGGCCCGCAGTCGCGGCTTGCGGCGCAGCTGGCGGCGGAGCTTCTCGCCGAGCAGATGGCGCAGCATGCGCTGGGCCATCTCGATGTCGACGACGGTTCCGCCGGAGACCGGGCGGGCCACCCGGATGTAGTCGGGGGTGCGGCCCGTCATCTGTTCGGCGAGCGCGCCGACGGCGATGAGTGAGCCCGTACGGGTGTTCACGGCGGCGACGCTCGGCTCGTCGACGACGAGCCCGAGCCCCTTGACGTACACCCGGGTACGGGCGGCCCCGAGGTCGACGGCGACATGGCAACGGCGCAACTGCTCAAGGCTGACGGTCACGGCAGGTTCTCCCGAGAGCGCTGATGGGGGACCGACGGGCAGCCGGTTCTCTTCGAATCGTGCGCCGTTCGGGGGCTTTGTGCGCGCTGGGATACGCCGTAGGGGGTACGGACCTGACGGCTCGTCGGCCGACGTCTCAGGTGGCCGGCGGGCCGGGGAGCAGTCGCTGGAACAGCCCCCAGGTGAACTCGGCGACGTACGGGGTGCCGGTGGCCGCGTCGGTGATCGCGAGGGCCCAGCGGGTCGGCGCGCTGCCCTCCATCGGACGGGCCGGCGCGAAGGCGCGGGCCACCTCGTTCACGGTGCACGACCAGGGGCGCAGCTCCTCTGCCGGGCCGAGTACCGGGGCGGCCGCGCCCGGGGCCCGGACCAGCCACTCGTTCCACACCACGCCGCCCGGCGCCACCATCACCTCGAACCGCAGGTCCGGCCAGAGCGGCACCGGCCAGAACAGTGCGTCGCACTCCAGGTCGCCGATCGTGCGGCGCAGGGACGCCTCGGGCTCGCCGAGCACCGAACGGTAGCGGCGCAGCGCCCCTCGCCCCCGGGGTGCCCGCGTCATGGCCTGCCAGCGGCGGTTGGCCTCGCGCATCTCGGCGAGGGTGGCGCTCAGTTCGTGCCGGGCGTCCTCGACGAGGCCGGGCTGGTGGTCGGCCATCCGGCGCAGCAGGACGAGCTGGAACTCACGGGGGCCGAAGGGGGCGGCAGTGGTCATGGGGCCAACGGTTCCATGCCCAGCATCCGGCGCAGCAGGTCCCGCAGCACCGCGCGCTCCGTGTCGGAGAGGCCGGCCAGGGGCTCGCGGGCGAAGTCGAGGGAGGTGCGCAGCTCCCGGGCGGTCCGGGCGCCCTTCTCCGTGGGGGCGGCCAGTTTCACCCGCCGGTCGGCCGGGTCGGGACGCCGCTCCACCAGGCCGCGCGCTTCCAGCCGGTCGACTATGCCGGTCACGTTCGACGGTTCGCACTTCAGCTTCTGGGCGATCCGGCGCATCGGCAGCGGATCGAGGGAGAGGAGCCCGAGGACCCTGGCCTGGGCTCCGGTGAGGCTGTGGGCGGCGGCGGCCTGCTCGTACTCCTCGTAGTAGCGCGCCACGACCGCGCCGATCAGCTCGACGACTTCGAGGGTCAGCGGGTCCGTACGGGGGGTGGCCATGACACCCAGGATAGCGGGTTACTTGACAAGGTGAAATATCCAGGCGCATGGTTGTTTCACATCATGAAGCTTTTCTGCTCCGGCCGAACGGCTTCCCGCACCCCTAGGCATCGAGGAGACCCCGAGCCCATGTCTGCAACTCTTCCCACGTCCAGCCGTGAATGGCACCTCGTCGCCCGTCCGCACGGCTGGCCGAAGGCCGAGGATTTCGCACTGCGTGAGGCGCCGGTCACCGCTCCCGCCGAGGGCCGGGTCCTCGTCCGCAACCTGCACTTCTCGGTCGACCCGTACATGCGCGGCCGGATGAACGACGTGAAGTCGTACACCCCGCCCTTCAAGCTGGACCACCCCATGGAGGGTGGTGCGGTCGGCGAGGTCATCGCGTCCGACGCCGAGGGCTTCGCGGTCGGCGACCACGTTCTGCACGGTCTCGGCTGGCGCGAGTACGCCGACGTCCCCGCCAAGCACGCGGTGAAGGTCGACGCCTCCCTCGCCCCGCTCTCCGCCTACCTCGGCGTGCTCGGCATGACCGGGCTCACCGCCTACGCCGGCCTGTTCGACGTGGCCTCCTTCAAGGAGGGCGACGCGGTCTTCGTGTCCGGCGCCGCCGGTGCGGTCGGCAGTCAGGTCGGCCAGATGGCGAAGCTCAAGGGCGCCTCGCGCGTCATCGGCTCCGCCGGCTCCGACGAGAAGGTCAAGCTGCTCGTCGAGGAGTACGGTTTCGACGCCGCCTTCAACTACAAGAACGGCCCCGTCGCGCAGCAGCTGCGCGAGGCCGCCCCCGACGGCATCGACGTCTACTTCGACAACGTCGGCGGCGAGCACCTCGAAGCGGCGATCTCCTCGTTCAACGTGCACGGCCGCGCGACGATCTGCGGCATGATCGCCCAGTACAACTCGACCGAGCCGACTCCCGGCCCGCGCAATCTCGCCCTCGTCATCGGCAAGCGGCTGCGTCTGCAGGGCATGCTCGTCGGCGATCACGCCGATCTCCAGGGGCAGTTCGTCCAGGAGGTGGCCGGCTGGCTGGCCTCCGGCGAGCTGAAGTACAACGAGACCGTCGTCGAGGGCATCGAGAACGGCTTCGAGGCGTTCCTCGGTCTGCTCCGCGGTGAGAACACCGGGAAGATGGTCGTCTCCCTCGGCTGAACCGCCCGTCGGGGCACCCGTTAGGCTCGCCCCAGGCCGTCGCGATCGTGGGCGCGAGTCGCGGCGCATCAGCAGGAGGAATCCTCAAGCATGACCATTCAGGACATAGCCGTCGCGTACACCGCCGTCGCCACCGCTGAGAACGGCCGTGACGGCCGGGTCTCCTCGGACGACGGCAAGCTCGACGTAGTCGTCAACCCGCCGAAGGAGATGGGCGGCAGCGGCGCCGGCACCAACCCGGAGCAGCTCTTCGCGGCCGGTTACAGCGCCTGCTTCCAGGGCGCGCTGGGTGTGGTGGCCCGCCAGGAGAAGGCGGACATCTCCGGATCCACGGTCACCGCCGCGGTCTCCATCGGCAAGACCGAGGCCGGCGGCTTCGGTCTGGAGGTCGCGATCACCGCGACCGTCCCGAACGTCGACACGGCGACCGCGCAGGCGCTCATCGAGAAGGCGCACCAGGTGTGCCCCTACTCGAACGCCACGCGCGGCAACATCAAGGTGGCGCTCTCGGTCGTCTGACCGTCCGCACCGCCCGTACGCAGCCGAGGGCCGCACCCCGTGAGGGTGCGGCCCTCGGCCGTTTCGCCGACCCCGCCCAGCGCACTCTCGTTCGATATTCCGGACATTGTTCGGAATTCTTGCGCGACCCATTGACGCGCAAGCGCTTCGATTTTACGGTCCGTTCGAAGTTACGGGCAGCATTCGATATTTCGAATAGTGAGGGCGGGCATGGGACGACCTGGCCTGAATCGCAGGCAACTGATCACGGGGCTGGGCGGGGCGGCCGTCGCCGGCAGCTTCGGCTTCGCGGCGCTGGGAAGCGGTGCGGACGCCCTCGCGTCGAGTGCCGCCACCCGGGTCCGCTACTGGAACCTCTTCAGCGGCGGCGACGGCTACAACATGATCGCGATGCTGGATGCCTTCCGTAAGGAGCACCCCGACATCGACGTGAAGGACTCGACCCTTCAGTGGGGCAGCCCGTTCTACACCAAGCTCGCCATGGCGGCGGCGGGCAACCGCGCACCGGACCTCGGCGTCATGCACCTGGGCCGCGTCACCGGCTTCTCGCCGGGCCGCCTCCTGGACCCCTGGGACGTCGGCCTGCTCGCCAAGTACGGCGTGAAGGAAGCCGACTTCAACCCCGCGCTGTGGAAGCGCGCCGTCATCGACGGCAAGCTGTACGCCCTCCCGCTCGACATCCACGTCCAGCTCTGCTTCTACCGAAAGGACGTGCTGGGGAAGGCCGGCCTGCTCGGTGACGACGGGCGGATCGTGCCGGTCACGTCCACCGACGAGTGGTTCGACGTGCTCAGGAAGGCGAAGAAGGCCACGAAGGACGGGCTGCAGACCATCGGCCTGTGGGCCAACGACCAGAACTTCCAGTGGTGGTTCTTCGTCGCCTTCTACACCCAGCTCGGCGGCACCTGGTTCAACGCCGCCGACTCCGACGTCACCTTCGACACCGACAAGGCCGCCCAGGTCCTGGAGTTCATGCGCCGGCACATCACCGACGGGTACTCCGACCCGGGCTACGCGGGCGCCGCCGGGGCCGAACAGTTCCTCAACGGCTCCCCGTTCTGCTGGGAGGGCAACTGGTCGGTGCCGGTGTTCTCCGGGGCGAAGATCGAGTACGGCGCGACTCCGCTGCCGCCCGTCTTCGGCAAGCAGGCCACCCACGCCGAATCGCACTCCTTCGTCCTGCCGCACCAGTCCGGCCGCGGCGGCGACGCCAACGAGGCCGCCCACCGACTCGCCGCCTACGTCGTCAAGCACGCCCAGCAGTGGGCCGCCGGCGGGCACATCCCCGCCTACACGCCGACGCTGTCCACGGCCGCGTACCAGCAGCTCGAACCGCAGAACGAGTACGCCGGGGCGATGGACCACCAGGCCACCGAGCCGAAGGTGTGGTTCGCGGGCTCCACCGGCATCCTCGCCCAGCGCGTCGGACCGATCGCAGCCTCCTCGATGCTGGGCTCCGCCAAGCCGGAGGCCGCGGCCCGCCGTATGAAGAGCACACTCGCCGAGCTCCTCGCCATGAAGAACCCCATGGACGGCCGAACCGCAGCGCAGGCAGGTGCGGCCGCATGACCACGACCACCCCGCAGACCGTCCTCGCACCCACCCGCGCCAGGACCGCCGCCGAAACCGCCACGGCCCGCCGCAAACAGGGCCTCCAGCACGGGGGCTGGTTCGTCGCCCCGTTCCTCGTCCTGTTCGCGCTCTTCGTGATCTGGCCGCTGCTGCGCGGCATCTACCTCAGCTTCACCGACGCCAACATCTCCGGCGACGGCGCGGGCTTCATCGGCCTCGACAACTACCGCGAGGCCCTGCACGACCAGCTGATGTGGGACGCGCTCGGCCACAGCGCCTACTTCACGCTCCTCGTCGTACCGTGCATCACCGTCCTCGCCTTCCTCCTCGCGATGCTCGCCCACCACATCGAGCGCGCCCAGTGGCTGTGGCGGCTGTGCTTCTTCATCCCGTTCCTGCTGCCGTCGACCGTCGCGGGCAACCTGTGGCAGTGGCTGTTCAACCCCGGTACGGGCATGGTCAATTACCTCTTCGGCCTCGAAACGCCGTGGCTGACCGACAAGTCGTACGCGATGCTCGCCGTCGTCCTCACCACCCTGTGGTGGACGGTCGGCTTCAGCTTCCTGCTCTACCTCGCCGCACTGCAGGGCATCCCCGCGCACCTCTACGAAGCCGCGAAACTGGACGGCGCGAACGCCTGGCACCGCATGGTCCACATCACCCTGCCCATGCTGCGCAACATCACGGGTCTCGTGATCGCGCTGCAGATCCTCGCCTCGCTCCAGGTCTTCGACCAGGCCGTCGTGATCCAGGACTTCGGGCCGGGGCCGGAGGGGTCGACCCGCACCTTCGTGCAGTACACGCTCGAAGAGGGCTTCACCAGCTACCGCGTGGGCTACGCCTCCGCCATCTCCATCATCTTCTTCGTGATCATCGCGGCCGTCGCCCTCGCGCGGATGTGGCTGCTGCGCAACCGTGAGGAGGGCGCCCGATGACCACCGACGCCGCACAGACACGTATCAAGTCCCGTCCCCGCAGCGCCTGGTCGCCGAGCCAGATCGTGCTCACCCTCATCGGCGCAGCCGTCTCGGCCGTCTTCCTGGCACCGCTCGCCTGGGCCCTTTTCACCTCCCTCAAGTCGGAGACCGAGGCCGTCGAGGTGCCGACGCACTGGCTGCCGGAGGACTGGACGGGCCAGGCGTGGAAGGCCCTCTTCGAGACCGGCAACATCACCAACTGGTTCGTGAACTCGCTCGTCGTCTCGGTGTGTGTGACCGCGGTGGTGCTGCTGGTGAGCGCCCTCGCCGGATACGGCTTCGCCCGCACCGAGTTCAGGGGCAAGACGGTCCTGATGGGCGTGGTGATGGCGGGCCTGATGGTCTCGCCCGCCGTCCTCGGCGTCCCCCTGTTCACCACCGTCCAGCAGATGGGCATGGTCGACACCTACTGGGGCATGATCCTGCCGCAGTGCGCGCCCGCCGCGATGGTCTACATCCTCTACAAGTTCTTCCAGGGCATCCCGAGAGAGCTGGAGGAGGCCGCGTTCATCGACGGCGCCGGCCGCTGGCGGGTGTTCTTCACCATCATCGTGCCGCTGTCCAGGCCCTCCCTGTCCGCGGTCGGCATCTTCACCTTCATCGCGTCCTGGAACAACTTCCTGTGGCCGTACATGGTGACCAACAACCCCGACCTGATGACCATGCCGAACGGCATCGCCACCGTCATGAACTCCTACGGCATCCAGTGGGCCCAGCTCATGGCCGGCGGACTGATGGCGGGGCTTCCGCTGATCATCGTCTTCGTCTTCTTCCAGCGCCAGATCGTCAGCGGCGTCGCCCACACCGGCCTCGCAGGCCAGTGACCCGTACCGAGACACGTACCGACACCACCCCGAAGGAAGTCATGACCCGCACCGCCCGCTTCACCCTCGACCCGGCCTTCACCGTCGGCGATGTCGACCCCCGCCTCTTCGGCTCGTTCGTGGAACACCTCGGCCGCTGCGTCTACGACGGCATATACGAGCCGAGCCACCCCTCCGCCGACGAGGCGGGCCTGCGCACGGACGTCCTGGACCTGATCCGCGAACTCGGCGTCACCGCCATCCGCTACCCCGGCGGCAACTTCGTCTCCGGCTACCGCTGGGAGGACAGCGTCGGCCCCGTCGAAGAGCGGCCGCGCCGCCTCGACCTCGCCTGGCGCTCCACCGAGACGAACCGATTCGGGCTCTCCGAGTTCATCGCCTTCTGCAAGAAGATCGGCCCGCAGGCCGAGCCCATGATGGCCGTGAACCTCGGTACCCGGGGCGTCCAGGAGGCCATCGAACTCCAGGAGTACGCCAACCACCCGTCCGGCACCGAACTCTCCGAGCGCCGCATCGCGCGCGGCGACAAGGACCCCTTCGGCATCAAGCTGTGGTGCCTGGGCAACGAGATGGACGGCCCCTGGCAGACCGGCCACAAGACCGCCGAGGAGTACGGCCGGATCGCCGCCGAGACCGCCCGCGCGATGCGGCAGATCGACCCCTCCGTCGAACTCGTCGCCTGCGGCTCCTCGGGCCGGTCCATGTCCACGTTCGCCGCCTGGGAGGCGACGGTCCTCGCCGAGACCTACGACCTCGTCGACTACGTCTCGCTGCACGCCTACTACGAGGAACTCGGGGGCGACCGCGACTCGTTCCTGGCATCGGCCGTGGACATGGAGTCCTTCATCGAGGACGTCGTCGCCACCTGCGACCACGTCGGGGCGCGGCTGAAGTCCACGAAGAGGATCAACCTCTCGTTCGACGAGTGGAACGTCTGGTACATGGCCCGCAGCCAGCAGGAGGCCGAGGCGAACCCCCTCGACTGGCCCGAGGCACCCCGCCTGCTGGAGGACAACTACTCGGTCACCGACGCCGTCGTCTTCGGCACCCTGCTCATCGCCCTGCTGCGCCACGCCGACCGGGTCACCGTGGCCTGCCTGGCCCAGCTGGTCAACGTGATCGCCCCGATCATGACCGAGCCCGGCGGCCCGGCCTGGCGCCAGACCACCTTCTTCCCGTTCGCCCAGGCGGCCCGCCACGGCAGGGGCCAGGTCCTGGACGTCCGGGTGGACTCACCCACCTACACCACGGCGAAGTACGGCGAGACGGACCTCCTGCACGCCACCGCCGTCCGCGACCCGGAGACCGGCGCCGTCACCGTCTTCGCGGTCAACCGCAGCCAGTCCGCGACCCTCCCGCTCGAAGTCGCCCTGCACGGCTTCGACCTGACGGGGATCGCCGAGCACCAGGTCCTCGCCGACGCGGACCCGGACGCCCGCAACACCCTCGACGAGCCCGGACGGGTCGCCCCGCACCCGGCCGACGGCACGGTGCTCGACGGGGGAGTGCTGCGGGCCACCCTGGAGCCGATGTCCTGGAACATGATCCGCCTCGTCTGAACCGGCAGAGCCGGGGCAGATAGCCGCACCCTGGGGCTTCGTGCGAGCCCCAGGGTGTCAGTGCGTGTCGCCGGTGGCCTCGCCCGTACCGAAGACGTACACGAGGTAGGCCGGCTCCCTCCCGGGGAGCGGGTACTCGCGGAGGTACGTCGCCGCCGGCCCCGACCGGTACAGCGGGCTGTCGACCAGGGCCCCGGCCTTCTCGTACGCCGTGTCGACCCGGGGTGTCATGCCGTCCAGCCAGGCGGCAGCGCCCTTCGGGTCGGCACCGGGGTGGTCGATCCCGGCGCAGTCGCGCAGGAAGCGGGCACGCTCGGGCGCATTCTTCGGAGTGGTGCAGGTCACGGAGTCGAGATCGCCGGAGAGCGTCCAGACGGCCGCGACGGTCAGTGCGGAACTGCCGGCGGAGGTGCCCGCAGAATGCCAGACCGGCGGCGCTGCGTCGCCCGCCCGCACGTCCACCTTCTCCCGCGGCCTCATGGCGATGTGCCAGCTCTTCGCGAGACGGTCCAGGAACGCCCGGCCGGTGTAGCCGGACGCCAACGGCACGGCACGTCTGCCCTGGGGGATCTTGTCCCGGGTGGCGGGATTCGAGGGCCAGTCACTCAGGTCGGTCGAGGTGGTCAGGGGCGAGGGGGTGCTCGGGCGCGCGGACGCCGGGGCGGTGGGTGCGACCCGAGCGGTTTCGGGTGGCGTGGCCGGGGTGTGCGAGGACGAGCAGGCCGACAGGAGGGCGGCGGACAGGGCCGCCACCGAGACGGCGTGCGCCGCGCGGGACCGTGACGGGGGCAAGACGAACTCCATTCGATGAGGTGCAGGGCCGGGGTGGTGCCGTCCCGGCGGGGACGGCACCACGGTCACCTCACTCGTCGAAGCAGGTGCCGGTCGAGGCCGCGGAGACCGGGACCAGCTTCACCGCGTCGTAGGCGACGTCCGCGTCGCCGGTGTAGTCCGATCGGCTCGTGTTGTCGGCCTGGATGTTGGCGCCCTCCCAGAGTTTGAGGGTGCCTAGGGCAGCCCATACGTCCTGACCGTTGCTTTTGGAGGCCTGGTTGACACTGCAGGTGTGGCTGGGTTGCGCGCCTGCCGTGTTCATGCCGACATTGACGGTGTACGGGACCACGGCCTGCGCGCCGTGGTTCGGCAGATGCACGTAGATCGCGTACCGGCGACCGGGCGAGCCGGAGAACGGCAGCAGGGACGCTTCCGGTGTCCAGGTCGCCGTGACCGTGTGCCACAGGTAGTTGGTGTGGGTGGCACTGTTGGGGTAGGCGTGGGTGAACCAGACGTGGCCGTCGTAGCCCGCACCCAGCTGGTGCAGGTCGATCGGGGCGATGTCCCCGGTCGCACGCCAGGTGCCGTCGCTGCGGTTCATGGTGAAGTTGTCGCCGAGCCGCAGCTTGAACGTGCCCGACATCGTTGTCGAATCCTTGCACCCCTGGGTGTTGTCAGCCGGGACGGGCAGGTCGTCGATGAGGAGGGTGCCGTCGGCCATCCCGACGTTGTTGCACGGGCCGGCGGCGTACTGCCGGTCCAGTGCGGGCTCGCCGCTGCCGAGCGCGTACACGAGGTTCTCCTTGGAACCTGTGGTGTCGTCCATGCCGCCGCCCCAGCTGACCGATCCGTTCCACCAGCAGCTCTCGTCCTCGGCCGGGCACGGGTCGCTGCCGGAGGAGGCCCCGGGGTCGCAGCTGTTCGTACCCTGCGTGCAGTAACTGCGGTAGTTGGTATTGAGGTTGAGCTTTCCGCTGACGCCGACGCCTCCGGTGGGGAAGAGCGGCAGGGCGTAGGAGGGCTCGGCGTCGTACGTGCGCTGCGGGGTCTCCGCCCAGCCCATGATCTTCTCCTCGTACGGCCAGTTGGCCGGGTGCGCGGCGTCGTCGTACGAGTCGCGGAGGAAGGGGGCCCGGTCGGAGGGGTAGTTGGGGTTGGCCGGGTTGTTGTACCAGCCCAGGCCGGTGCGCCCGCCGTTCTGGGAGGAGTCGGTGTAGACGCCGCTGTTGTATCCCCACAGAGCCATGTACCAGTTCTCCACGTAGGTGGAGTTGCCGGTGTTCACGTTCATGCCGAGGGACTTGAGCTGGTTCCACGTCTTGCTGAGGATCTGGACTCCGGCGGCGATGTTGGACGCGTAGTCCGTGGCGATCGCATACGCCTCGGTCGGGTTGTACGGATTGGGCTTCGCCTCGTTCATACCCGAGGTGACCTGGGCGATGCCGTAACCGCAGTCGGCCACGGCCCCGTTGGGGTAGTAGTGGATGCTGTCGGTGTTGCCGAAGTAGTCCCCGAGCAGCGGATTGCCGCCGTCGCCCGGGACGGAGTGCCAGGACGCCTGCTTGAAGTTGGACTCCTGCGCGAGGATTCCGAGCATCACCTGGGCGGGGACGGTGCCGCCACCGGTCAGGGCCACACGCGGGAAGAGGCCGTTGGGGGTGTACGCGACGCTGCCGGTGCCGAGATAGTTCGCCGGACGGGTGACCGTGAGGTCACCGTGCACGGCCTGGTCGACGGCCCACTCGACCATGTTGGTGCTGGGCTGCAGCGCCTGCCCGTGCGGATCGTTCCGCTTGACCAGACAGTTCGAGTAGTGGGAGCCGGTGTTGGGCTCGTCGGGGACGAGGCCCGTGTAGGCCAGCTCGTCCTTCTCCAGCTCCAGGTTCGGGCCCGTCTCCCGCTCCACGTCGTCGGCGGCTTCGGTGACGGTCGCCTCGGCCGTGACCACGTCGGTGGAGGCCGGGGTGTTCGTCGCCGTGGCGAGCACGGCCACGTGGATGCGCCCGGCTCCGGACCCCGAGGGGGAGCCGATGGCCGAAGTGATGCCCTTGAGCTCGTCGGAGGCTACCGACGTGGTGAGCAGATGGCCTTGCCGCGAGGCCGCCACGGGCTTGTCGGGGGCGTCCGCCTTGTGGAGTCCGGGTGCCTTCGCGGTGTCGACGCCGGATACCGCGCCCGCGACCAGGTCGCCGTCGCCGCGCGGAAAGAGCCCGAGCTTGCCGAGGGGCGCGCTGCCGAGCCGCGTCAGCTTCCCGCTCCGGCTGTCCAGGCGGTGCAGCTCGTCCTTGCCGTGCGCGACGAGGGCCAGGTCGATCGCGCCGCCCTCGGAGGGTGCCAGGGCGAAGAGCCGGCCGGGGAGTGCGGCGACGGTGTCGGACGTGCCCTGGGACTTCCCTGCTGTGGCGAGTCTGACCAGCCGGCCGTCGATGACTCCGAGGTCGCCGTCGGCGGTGGGCATCGGGTTGGTGAACTGGCCCTTGACCGTGGTGGTGCGGAGCGTTCTTCCCGACGCGGCATCGACGTCGAAGACCTTCGTGGTGCCTTCCCGCGAGTCGCCCACGGCGCTGCGGGTGAAGGTCACGGTGTCGCTCTCGCCGCAGCCGGGCGAGAAGTAGGCGAGCTGGACACCGGTGACCGATCGGGTGACCTTGCCGCTGGTCAGGTCGACCACCGCGGCGAAGGCCCCGTGCTGCATCAGCGAGGGCTTGTTCGCGGCCGTCGACGGCGCGTAGACGGCGGCCGCGTAGCGCCCGGATCCGGTGGTGCAGGTGTAGCCGGTCCACGGGCCGATGCCGTTCAGGCCGGCTTGGGTGAGGTTGGCGATCTCCCGGTAGGCGAACGAATCGGCCTCGTCCGCCACCAGGATGTGGAAACCGGCGGAGTCGCCCGTGCCGGTCACGGCGCGGTCGGTCGAGTCCTGCCAGCTCTTGCCCAACTGGCTCTCGGGCGAGGTGAACAGGCGCCCCTGGGTCTGAGGTGCCGCGGCGGCCGTGGTGCCGGCCACGCCGATCGCTCCGGTGGCGGGAAGCATTCCGGCGGCAAGGGCGACGCAGGACAGGAAGGCGGTTCTGGCCGTCAGCCGAAGCGCCCGCGGGCGGCGGCCCTCCGTACGCGCGGCATTGCTTGTTCTTCTCAACGCCATGGTGTGCACGCTCCGTTGGTTCCCTGGGTCGAGCTCTCCGGCGCCGGGTCGTGGTCCTCGCTCAGGTCGCTGAAGCAGCCCTTCGCCGAGTAACTCGTCGGAACCATGGGGGTGGCCAGGGCGACATTGGTGCTGTCGACGAGTCCGCCCGAATAGGACGCCTCGCTGCCGCCGAGCTGGGGAACGTAGAAGATCGTTGCGTACTGCTGGTACAGGCTGGTGTTCGTGGGGTCCACGGTCACCTTCGCCCAGGTGGCCCCGCAGGTGGCGGAGTGGAAGAGCTTCACGGTGACGGCCACCGTGCCTGACGGCGGGTCGTCCGTCTCGCTCACCAGCTGGGCGTCCCAGTCGCAGCCCATGGTCACGGGGTTCTTGCCCATGCAGGTGATGCCCTGGCAGGAATCCGCCGCGGCGGGTGTCGCAAGGGACAGTGGAGCGGCGCAGGTCAGGGCGAACGTCAGGAGCAGGGCTCGGCGGATATGTGCACGTCTTCGTCTGAGCATGAGGTCCTCGGTCCATGGATGATCGATCCATGACAGGGTCTGCGTCGCTCCTCACGGCGACAACCACGGTTTGCTCAAGGAATCCTCAAGGCTGTTCCGGGCCGCCGACGTGCGAACTCCCAGGTGAATCAGGAGATTTGCAGATACCTCGCAGATTGCAAAAATGGATGCTTGGTCGGGGCATCCATATCTAAAGTGGTCGTCTTCGCCGACGTGGGCCCGGTCCCAGCAGGGCCCACGGAGCTCGCCGTGCGACTCCCCGTTGCGCTGACACCACACTCGATCTCGTACGCTGACGTCATGCGTGATCTCGGGGCGGGCCTCGGCTATCTGATCAAGGGGCAGCGCTGGGTCGCCCGGCACGGCAAGTGGTTCGGCATCGGGCTGCTGCCCGGCCTGATCACCCTCGTCCTGTACGCGGGCGCCCTCGTCGGCCTCGGCTACGGGGCCGACGACCTGGCGGACTGGGCGACCCCCTTCGCCGACGACTGGTCCTCGCCCTGGCTCGGCCTGCTCCGCACCACTCTGACCGTGCTGGTCTTCGCCCTAGGCCTCTTCCTGGCCGTCATCACCTTCACCGCCGTGACCCTCCTCGTCGGACAGCCCTTCTACGAGTCGCTGTCCGAGGAGGTGGACCGCGCCGAGGGCGGCGAGGTCCCCCGGTCGGGGCTGCCGCTCTGGCGGGAGCTGTGGATCTCCGCCCGCGACAGCGCGCGCATCCTGGTGCGCGTCGCGCTGTACGCGGTCGTGCTCTTCGCCCTCGGATTCATCCCGGTCGCAGGCCAGACCGTCGTCCCGCTCCTCGGATTCTGCGTCACGGGCTACTTCCTCGCCGAGGAACTCACCGCCGTCGCCCTCCAGCGCCGCGGCATGGTGCTGAGGGACCGGCTCGTCCTGCTGCGCGGCCGCCGCCTGCTGATCCTCGGCTTCGGCGTGCCGCTGGGGCTCGCCTTCCTGGTCCCGTTCGTCGCCGTCTTCCTGATGCCGGGGGCCGTCGCGGGGGCGACCCTGCTGGCGCGCGACCTGGTGGGGGAGGACACGGACGACGAAGCGGACGACGGGCGGGACCCGGGAGCGGTAACCTCCCCGTTGCCGAACGGCCTCAACCAGGACTGAGGAAACGGGGGTTACCCACCCATGACCGAGATGATCGCCGTCGCCGTCATCACCGTCCTCGCTGTCATCAGCCCGGGGGCCGACTTCGCGATGGTCATCCGCAACAGTTATCTCTACGGCCGGAAGACCGGACTCCTCGCGGCCACCGGAGTCGCCGCCGGCGTCCTCGTCCACGTCACCTACACCATGCTCGGCGTCGGGCTGCTGATCGCGTCCTCGACCACCCTGTTCACCGTG
Source organism: Streptomyces sp. NBC_00464 (assembly GCF_036013915.1). NCBI lineage: Bacteria > Bacillati > Actinomycetota > Actinomycetes > Kitasatosporales > Streptomycetaceae > Streptomyces > Streptomyces sp. NBC_00464. Next base: position 5,479,643 of record NZ_CP107899.1, read on the forward strand.
ATCAAACTGGCGGGCGCCGCGTACCTCGTGTACATCGGGTTGCGGACGTTCTTCGCCCGCAGCGACCTCGGCGTCGACCTGGAGACGAAGTCCGGCCTGAGCCCGCTCGGGGCCCTGCGCACCGGCTTCCTCACCAATGCGCTGAACCCCAAGACCACCCTTTTTGTCGTGTCGACCTTCACCCAGGTCGTCGGACCGGGAACCGGCCTGTGGCAGCAGGCCGGCTACGGGCTCTTCATGTCCGTCGCCCATTTCGGCTGGTTCGGCCTGGTCGCGCTGTTCTTCTCGCACGCCCACCTGCGCACCGCGATGCTGCGGTGGCAGAAGGTCCTCAACCGGGGGATCGGATCGGTGCTCGTCGGGCTGGGCGTCACTCTGGGCTTCGCCCACTGAGCCCCGCTGCGGGGCTCAGCTCGTGTGGACCTCCAGCGCCGTGCGGACCGCCGACTCCAACGCCCCTTCGATCCAGGCGGGCTTGACGGACGTGTGGCAGCCGGCGAAGTGCAACGGCCCCTCGACCGACCGCACATCGGCGAGCAGTTCGGTGTGCTGGCCGGGCAGCAGGACGGCCGCCTCGCCGTACGCGTACGGGTCGCGCATCCACGACTGGGTGGCACCGGCGCCCGTGTAGAAGACCTCGATGCGCTGCCCGTACACGTCCTGGACCCCGCCCAGGGCGTGCGGGTAGCGCTCGTCGTCGTCCAGGGAGTCCCACTTCAGGGCGTCGTCGGCCCAGCTGTACGAGGCGAGGAGCACCCCGCCCCTGCTCCCGTCGACCGGGTGGGAGGGCTGGTACATGAAGCGGTTGGCGTTGTCGGTGACCGATCCGCCGCCGATGACATGGGCCGCCTCGGGCTGGTTGCGGGCGGTCGCGCGGTACGCCGCGTAGTGCACGCGCTGGTTGGGCGGAATGTGTCCGGACGGTACGGAGGGGTGCGCGCCCAGCAGCGAGCCGTCGGCCGGCGCCTTGCCGAGCCGGTACTCGTCGTACAGACCGGGCCGGATCTTCTCCAGCTCCTCCTTCCAGTGCTTCTCCTCGAACTCCCACCAGCGGCGGCTGAATTCGAGCAGCACCTTGGTGGCCGTGTCGTAGTGGACCTCGGTGATCGCCCGCCGCTTGCCGTACGAGAGCGGCGGCGTGACCGGGACGTGCCGGAGGCCGGAGAACGGCACGGTGACGATCGCCCGGTCCCCGGTGAAGGTCTCCCGTACGACCTTGCCGTCCCGGCCCTCCGACACCGTCTCGACCCGGACGCCGTCCTCCCCGTGGCTGATCCTGGCGGCCCGGCGGTCCAGCCGCACCAGGTCCTTGACCCGTGCGTACATCGCGTCGGCCAGCGTCGCCGTGCCGTCCGGCAGCTCGTAGAACGCGGTGTCCGGGCTGATCAGGGAGGCTCCGATGAAGCTGTGCACAAAGGCGAGCGGCAGCCGCGAGGTGAGGTTCTCCACGGTGCCGATGAGGTCGATGGTGCGCTCGTCGAGCTCGGCCGCCTCGGTCAGGAAGCGGAACATCGACCAGTGGCCGTACTTCTGGATGACCCGGGCCCAGCCCTTGACGAGCTCCGAGCCCTCCTTGCCCTCGAACTCCTTGCGTACGGGGGCGAAGGCCTCCCGCACGATGGTCGACGCGGTCTTGTCCTCGAACTCCGCGGGAACCCCGAAGGACCGGTTGACCGCCTGCGGCCTCTGCGCGTAGTCCGCCTTGCGCACCCGGATGCCGTTGACGTGGATCCAGGTGTGGTTGGCGGGCTTGCCCGCGGCGTCGACGTCGACGAGGTGGAAGCGGCGGCGCTTCAGCTCGAAGCTGTCCATGAGCCCGGTGACGAGCGGGTGGCTGTCGGGGATCCGCATCGCCCCGGCCTCGGCGTACTGCTTCGGGTCGGCGAAGGGGGACTTCGCGTTCTCGTGGCCGCCCGTGCGGAAGGTCTTGATCCGGCCGCCGACCCGGTTCCCGTTGGCCTCGATCACGGTGACGGTGTGCCCGGCCTCGCGGAGCAGATGGGCGGCGGTGAGCCCGGCCGGTCCCGCGCCGATGATCAGCACCTTCTTCGGGTCCTTGCCGCTGCGCGGCAGGCCCTTGGTGAGCAGGACGTCACGGTAGTGCGGCACCAGCGACTCGTCCTGCTCGTCGCGTACGAGGATGGCGCGGGCGACGGTCAGGCAGGCGTTCCAGTCGGAGCCGGGGGCGGCGGCCGGGGCCGTGAGGGAGCTGGACGATGCGGCGTCAGCCCTGGTCACAGCAGTGGTGGCAAGAGCGGCGGCACCTGCGGCGGCACCCGCGATCATGGTGCGCCTGGAGGGCAGGCCGGAGGTCGGTTCGGCAGGCTTGGAAGTCATGCGGCCACCCTGAGGGGCGCGGAAAGGGGCGCATTACGCGGACGCGCGTAGATCATCCGGAAATCACCCGCAGGTGACGCTTAACGATCTTGTATTATCGGCGTTCCCGCAGGTCAGATCGGCCTTGCCGGGTAACCGCCCCTCCCCGCCTCAGCGCGCCGAGAAGCCGTACACCGTCGTCGACACGTACTCCTCGCCCGGCCGCAGCACCGTGCTCGGGAACTCCGGCCGGTTCGGTGAGTCCGGGAAGTGCTGGGTCTCCAGCGCGATACCGGCACACGGGCCGAACGGCTGCCCGTCGAAGTGGTCCGCCGTGTACAGCTGCATGCCCGGCTCCGTCGTCGTGACGGTCAGGACGCGCCCCGACACCTCGTCGTACAACTCGGCGACCGGACCCGCCACGCCCTCGTCCAGTACGAAGTTGTGGTCGTACTCCTTGGAGACCGGCTGCGGCTCCCGGAAGTCGAACCGGGTCCCGTCCACCGACAGGAACTCGCCCGTCGGCAGCGACTCGGCGTCCGCCGGGGTGATCAGGCCGGCCGCGATCCGCAGCCGCTGGCCCAGCGCACTGCCGGAGTCGGCGCCCGCCAGGTTCCAGTACGTGTGGTTCGTCAGGTTCAGCACGGTCGGCGCGTCCGTCGTCGCCCGGTAAGCGATCCGCAGCGCCCCGTCCTCGTCCAGCGTGTAGGCCACCGAGAGCTCCAGGCGCCCCGGGAAGCCCTCCTCGCCGTCCGCCGCGACCAGGGACAGCTCCACCCCGCCGTCGATCTCGCGGGCGTCCCACACCCGCTTGTCGAAGCCGATGGCCCCGCCGTGCACATGGTTGCGGCCCTCGTTGCGCGTGATGTGATGGGTCGTCCCGTCGAGGACGAACGCCGCCCCGCCGATCCGGTTCGCGTACCGCCCGACCAGTGCGCCGAAGTAGGGCCCCGTGTACCGGACGTACGACGCGAGATCGGGCAGTCCGAGCGCCACCCCGCGCTGCACGCCGTCCCGGTCCGGCACCTCGACGGACTGCACGATGGCGCCGTACGTCAGCACCCGCACGCGCGTACTGCCGCGCTCCAGCGTCCAGCGGTCCACGGCGGTGCCGTCCCCGAGGGTGCCGAAGTGTTCCGTACGCATCACCGTGTTCGAACCCGTCTCCATGATCGAAACCTTAGCCCGGGGGCCGCGCCGCGGTGACATTGCGGTAGGCGATCTCGGCCAGCCGGGCCTGCCCGTTGCGTCCCGGGTGGAACCAGTCCCACTGGCTCAGCTGCTTGCCGGTGAACCGGTAGTCGAACACCGCCCCGCCGTCGTAGCGGCAGCGCGAGTCCTTCGCGCACACCTCGCGCAGCACCTCGTTGTACGCGATGACGCGGTCCTGCACCGCCCCGCGCCGGGCCACCGCCGAGGCGCCCAGGTTGTCGGCGTCACCCAGCATCGACTTGCAGATGCCCAGCTTCCAGATCTGCTTGCCCAGCTGACTGCCCCGGCCCGTGGACCAGAGCCGCTTGAGGTCCGGCACGCTCGACACGTACACCTGCGCCTTCGGCGCCGCACTGCGCAGCTGACGCATCGACGCCTCGAACGACGTGCGGAAATCGGCCACCGGCGTCATGGTCCGCACCGAGTCCCGGCAGGCGTCATTGGCGCCGATCATCACCGTCACCAGATCGGGGTCCTCCTTCGCGGCCAGCGCCATCTGCTCCGGCAACTGCGCGATCCGGGCACCCGTCTCGGCGTGGTTCCAGCTGTGGGCCGCCGCGCCCGAGGCGCCGAGGAGCCGCACCGCCAGGCTGCGCACCGCGCTGTCCGTGCCGGTCGACCAGGAGGCCTCGGGGCAGTCGGCCAGCACCGAACAGGCGTCGAAGCCCCGCGTGATGGAGTCTCCGACCGCGGCGACCGACTCCGGACTGCGGTCCCAGAGCGGTGCGGCAGCAGGCCGCCTGCCCGCGTCGGCCGTCGCGCCCTTGGTCGTCCGGTCGGAGCCGGAGTCACAGCCCGTCAGGACGGCCGTGCCGAGGAACGACACGGCGGCCAGCGCGGCCAGTGCGGTGCGTGAACGGTGCCGTACGGAGCGATCCGGCATTGCCCTCGTCCTCTCCTGTTCCTGTCCCATGCCTCCGGCACACCCGTGCGGCACCGGTCGGCGGGCCCGCGCGCCCTGCCGGGTGAATGCCGAGCGAATCATGGGCCCAGGACCGACGGTACGTCACACCTCGGACGCCGCCGCACGGTAGCTTTTCCACGTCGAACCAGTGGCTCCTTCGGTCACCCGGCTCCACTCGGGTGGCTCTCGAACATCACATCACGTCACATACCCTCCCTTCTCCGGACATTAACTCCCGATACTGTTTACTGATGACAGCCTCGGGAACCGGCCGGTAAGAGGTGGTACGGCGCGAGGCCGCTGGGGAAGGCGAACCTCGTCCCACACTGGAGGTCCCGGTGACGACACGTGGAGTCCTGTACGTCCACTCAGCCCCGCGCGCGCTCTGTCCACACGTCGAATGGGCGGTGGGGGGCGTACTCGGCGTGCGGGTCCAGCTCGACTGGATCAGACAGCCGGCCGCACCCGGCACCTGGCGTTCCGAATTCTCCTGGCAGGCCGGCCCGGGTACGGCGTCCCAGCTCGCCTCCGCGCTGCGCGGCTGGGATCTGCTGCGTTTCGAGGTGACGGCGGAACCGTCGCCGACCGCGGAGGGGGAGCGTTACAGCTCCACGCCCGAGCTGGGCATCTTCCACGCCGTCACCGGCATGCACGGCGACATCCTGGTCCCCGAGGACCGGCTGCGAGCCGCGTTGGCGCGGTCGCTGAGCGGGGAGAGCGACCTGGAGGCGGAGATCGCCAAGCTCCTGGGCAAGCCGTGGGACGACGAACTGGAGTCCTTCCGCCACGCGGGCGAGGGCGCGCCGGTGCGGTGGCTCCACCAGGTGGTGTGACCCCTCCCGGGGCGCTGCCCCGGACCCCGCGCCTCAATCGCCGGCGGGGCTTGAACGCAAGGCCCAACCGGGGCTCCGCCCCGCGCCCCGCGCCTCAAACGCCGGCGGGGCTGGGTTTTGGGCTTCGCCCCGTGCCCCGCGTCTCAATCGTCGGCGGGGCTGGGATGTGGCGGGGCTGGTTTGGCCACTCCTGGCGGTGGGTGCTTTCAAGCGGTGATCAGGCCAAATCAAGCCCCTCCGGCGATTGAGGAGCGGGGGCACGGGGGCAGCGCCCCCGAAAAGGCCCGCGGCACGTGTGAAGCCCGCCTCCCCTCACCGGGGGAAGCGGGCTTCACACGTACAGCCGAAAAGATCACACGCTACGGAACGCCAGCACCACGTTGTGCCCGCCGAAGCCGAACGAGTTGTTGATCGCCGCGATCGGCCCCTCCGGCAGCGCCCGAGGCGCGTCCCGCACGATGTCCGCCTCGACCGCGTCGTCGAGGTTGTCGATGTTGATGGTCGGCGGAGCCATCCGGTGGTGCAGGGCCAGGACCGTCGCGACGGTCTCGATACCGCCCGCGCCACCGAGCAGGTGACCGGTCATCGACTTCGTCGCGGAGATCGCGACATGGTCCAGGTCGTCGCCCAGGATCTTGCGCAGCGCCTTCAGCTCCGCGACATCGCCCTGCGGCGTGGACGTCGCGTGCGCGTTGAGGTGCACGACCTCGGACGGCTTGAGGTCCGTCTGGTCCAGCAGGTTCTGCATCGCCGCGGCGATACCGCGCCCGGTCGGCTCGGGCTGGGCGATGTGGTGGGCGTCCGCGGACAGCCCCTGGCCCAGCACCTCGCAGTAGACCCGGGCGCCGCGCGCGGCGGCGTGCTCCGCGGACTCCAGGACGACGACGCCGGCGCCCTCACCGAGGACGAAACCGTCGCGGCCGGTGTCGTACGGACGCGAGGCCTTCTCGGGCTCGTCGTTGCTCTTGGACATCGCCATCATGTTGGCGAACGCGGCGATCGGCAGCGGGTGGATCGCCGCCTCGGTGCCACCGGCGAGGACCACATCGGCACGGCCGGTGCGGATCATCTCGACGGCGTACCCGATCGCCTCGGCACCCGACGCACAGGCGGAGACCGGGGTGTGGACGCCCGCCCGGGCGTTCACCTCGATACCCACGTTGGCGGCCGGGCCGTTGGGCATGAGCATGGGCACGGTGTGCGGGGAGACGCGGCGTACGCCCTTCTCCTTCAGCACGTCGTACTGGTCGAGCAGGGTGATCACGCCGCCGATGCCGGAGGCGATGACCGAACCCAGCCGCTCGGGCTGGATCTTCTCGTCCTCACCGGCAGGACCGGTGAAGCCCGCGTCCGCCCACGCCTCGCGGGCCGCGATCAGCGCGAACTGCGCCGAGCGGTCCAGCTTGCGGGCGAGCGGTCGGGGCAGGACGTCGCCCGGGTCGACGGCCGCGAGGGCCGCGATCCGGACAGGCAGTTCGGCGAAACGTTCGCCCTCAAGAGGCTTGACGCCGGAACGGCCGGCCATCAGACCTTCCCAGGTCGATGCGGAATCGCCACCCAGCGGAGTGGTTGCGCCGATACCGGTGACGACCACGGTGCGATTGGTCGAGCTCACTGGAAAATCTTCTCCACGTGTAGAGGGTCGTGAATCAGCGGCGCCACCGCCGGGTGGCGACACAGCTGGGCTGGGATCAGCCCTGGTGCTTGAGGATGTACTCGGTGGCGTCGCCCACCGTCTTGAGGTTCTTGACGTCCTCGTCGGGGATCTTGACGTCGAAGCGCTCCTCGGCGGCGACGACGACCTCGACCATGGACAGCGAGTCGACGTCCAGGTCGTCGGTGAAGGACTTCTCCAGCTCGACGTCCTCGGCCGGGATACCGGCGATCTCGTTGACGATCTCGGCGAGACCGTCGAGGATCTCCTTCTGCGTGGCGGCCATGTTGGCGCTCCTTCGGTGTATGTCTGCTGGGTTCGGGCGTCCGGGCGAAAAGGCCCGGTGTGCCTAGGGGAGGGTAACGACCGTTGCGGCGTAGACGAGACCCGCCCCGAAGCCGATGACGAGCGCGGTGTCGCCGCTCTTCGCCTGACCGGTCGCCAGAAGCCGCTCCATTGCGAGCGGAATCGAGGCGGCGGAGGTGTTGCCGGTGGTCTCCACGTCACGGGCGACCATGACGTGTTCCGGCAGCTTCAGGGTCTTCACCATCGAGTCGATGATCCGCATGTTGGCCTGGTGCGGGATGAAGACGTCCAGGTCTTCCGGGGCGATCCCGGCCGCTTCCAGCGCCTGCTGGGCGACCTTCGCCATCTCGAAGACGGCCCAGCGGAAGACCGCCTGGCCCTCCTGCGTGATGGCGGGGAACTTCTCCGGCCGGTCGGCGTGGAAGGTGTCCCACGCCACGGTCTGCTTGATCGTGTCGGACTTGTCGCCCTCGGAGCCCCAGACCGTCGGGCCGATGGCCGGCTCCTTGGACGGGCCGACGATCACGGCACCGGCTCCGTCGCCGAACAGGAACGCCGTCGCGCGGTCGCTCAGGTCGGTGAGGTCGCTCAGCCGCTCCACGCCGATCACGAGTACGTACTCCGCGGAGCCCTCGACGATCATGCCCTTGGCGAGCGTCAGGCCGTAGCCGAAGCCCGCGCAGCCGGCCGAGATGTCGAAGGCGGCGGGCTTGCCCGCGCCGACCTTGTGGGCGATCTCGGTCGCGATGGCCGGGGTCTGCTTGAAGTGCGAGACGGTGGAGACGATGACCGCGCCGATCTGCTCCGGCGTGATCCCGGCGTCGGCGATGGCCTTGCCGGACGCCTCGACGGACATCGCGGACACGGTCTCCTGCTCGGAGGCCCAGTGACGGCTGGCGATTCCGGACCGGGAGCGGATCCACTCGTCGGACGAGTCGATCGTCTCGAGGATCACCTCGTTGGGCACGACACGGGTCGGGCGGTAGCCGCCGACACCCATGATCCGTGCGTACGGGGCGCCCTTGCTGGGCTTGATCTTCGACATGCTCTCGGGCTCCTTAGGCGCCTGCGTGCTCAGCGATGAGCGCGCGGGCCGCGTCGAGGTCGTCGGGGGTCTTGAGCGCGAGGGTCTGCACGCCGGGCAGTGCGCGCTTGGCCAGGCCGGTCAGCGTGCCGCCGGGGCAGGCCTCGATGAGCGCGGTGACGCCCAGCGCCTTGAACGTCTCCATGCACAGGTCCCAGCGGACCGGGTTGGCGACCTGGCCGACCAGCCGGGAGATGACCTCCGCGCCGGTGGCCACGGTCTGCCCGTCGGCGTTCGAGACATATGTCACGGCCGGGTCGGAGACCTCCAGAGCCGTGGCGGCCTCACGGAGACGTTCGACCGCGGGAGCCATGTGGTGCGTGTGGAACGCACCGGCGACCTTGAGCGGGACCACCCGGCGCACGCCCTCGGGCTTGTCCTCGGTGAGCGCGGCGATCTGCGCAGCCGTGCCGGCGGCGACGATCTGACCGGCCCCGTTGACGTTCGCGGGCGTCAGACCGAGCTTCTCCAGGTGCGCGACGGTGACCTCGGGGTCGCCGCCGAGCAGCGCGGCCATGCCGGTCTCGGTGACCGCCGCGGCCTCGGCCATGCCGAGCCCACGGGTGCGTACGAAACGCAGCGCCGCCTCGTCGCCGATGACTCCGGCGAGAGCGGCCGCGGTGATTTCGCCAACGCTGTGACCTGCGACGACACCCGGCGACGCGTCGAGCGCGGCGGCGGAGAGCAGACCGGCGGCGACCAGTAGCGGCTGAGCCACCGCGGTGTCACGGATCTCCTCCGCATCGGCCTTCGTGCCGAAGTGGGCAAGGTCGAGCTCGATGGCGTCGGACCAGGCCGCGATGCGGTCGGAGGCACCGGGGAGGTCGAGCCAGGGAGTCAGGAAGCCGGGCGTCTGAGCGCCTTGGCCGGGAGCGACGAGTACGAGCACCCTCACACTCTCTCTTGTGAACGGTCCGGAACGCCCGTGGGGACAGGGACGAAGAACCGTATGGGGAATTGTTGAAGTCCGACAAAAGTCTAGGACTGGAGATCTCTGTCGGCCAAGCGCCCCAGGATCAGGGCGATCCGCAGAGTGAACGCCGAGCGGACGTCGGAGGGCGACCAGCCGGTGACGTCTGTCACACGTCGGAGCCGGTAGCGCACGGTGTTGGGGTGGACGAACAGCATCCGGGCCGCACCTTCGAGGCTGCTCGCCTGTTCCAGATACACACTCAGCGTCTCCAGGAGGGCCGAACCTGCTTCTTCGAGCGGTCTGTAGATCTCCTCCACCAACTGATCGCGCGCGGCAGGGTCGCCCGCCATCGCGCGCTCCGGCAGCAGATCGTCCGCGAGGACGGGCCGCGGGGCGTCCTGCCAGGCGCTGCACGCCTTGAGTCCGGCGGCGGCCGCCTGCGCGGACCGGGTGGCCGCCAGCAGGTCCGGCACCACGGGACCGGCGACGACCGGACCCGCCGCATACGGGCCGATCAGCGCCTTCGCGACCTGGAGCGGGTTGTCGCTGCCGCCCGCGATGACGACCAGGCGGTTGCCCAGCACCCCGGTCAGGACCTGGAGCTTGGCGTGCCGGGCGGCCCGGCGGATCGCCTCCACCGTCAGCTCGCTGTCCCCGTCCGGGGCCGTACCGAGCAGCACGCATACATGCTCGGGCGAGTTCCAGCCGAGCGCGGCGGCCCGGGACACGGCGCCCTCGTCGGCCTCCCCGGACAGCACCGCGTTGACCACGAGCGATTCGAGGCGGGCGTCCCAGGCGCCCCGGGCCTCGGCGGCCTGGGCGTACACCTGCGCGGTCGCGAAGGCGATCTCCCGCGCATAGACGAGCAGCGCCTCACGCAGTACCGACTCGTCGCCGGGCGCGGCGACTTCGTCGATCGCGGCCTCCATGACCTCGATGGTCGTCCGCACCATCTCGACGGTCTGCCGCAGCGTGATCGCCCGGGTCAGCTCGCGCGGAGCCGTACCGAACACATCGGTGGAGATCGCCTGCGGGGTCTCCGGATGCCGGAACCACTCCGTGAACGCGGCGATACCGGCCTGGGCCACCAGGCCGATCCAGGACCGGTTCTCCGGTGGCATCGCCCGGTACCAGGGCAGCGACTCGTCCATGCGGGCGATCGCGTTCGCGGCCAGCCGGCCGGAGGACTGCTCCAGCCGTTTCAGGGTCGCGGCATGGAGATGGGCGGCGTTCGCAGCGGGCTGCTCAGGATCGGGTCGGGGCACGGGGACAAGACTGCCCTATCCGGACGGGTGCCCGAAGGGGCGGGGCGGGTGGCGGGTCGTACCGCCGGGTAGCCGGCCACGGACGGTCCTTGTTCCGCGGGGCCGGGCTACCGTGGGCGGGTGATTTCCGTATGTCGCTCGGGCGACCGCTTCAGAGGCGGGGACGGGGCGGCCGGCATCGAGTCCCGGCACTCCTTCTCCTTCGGCACCTTCTACGACCCCGACAACCTCCGCTTCGGCCCGATCCTGGCCTGCAACGAGGAGCGCCTCGCCCCCGGCGCGGGCTTCGAGGAGCACCCGCACAGCCACACGGAGATCGTGACCTGGGTGGTGGAGGGCGAGCTGACCCACCGCGACTCGGCCGGTCACGCCACGGTCGTACGGCCCGGGGACGTCCAGCACCTCAGCGCCGCATCCGGCGTCCGGCACGTCGAACGCAACGACGGGGAAGGCCCGTTGACGTTCCTCCAGATGTGGCTCGCACCCCTGGAACCGAGCGGCGAACCCGCGTACACGACCGTCCCCGGCATCGCCGACTCCACCCCGTACGCCCTGCCGGAAGCCGGCGCGATGCTCCATGTGCGCCGGCTGACCGAAGGGGAGCGCACGGCGGTGCCGGACGCGCCGCAGGTGTACGTGCATGTGGTGGCCGGGGACGTGCGGCTCGGCGACGAGGCGCTGGCGGCCGGCGACGCGGTGCGGATCGCCGGGGAGGAGGGCCTGGAGCTGGTGGCGGGCGGGGCGGCCGAGGTGCTGATCTGGGAACTGCCGGCCTGACCTACTGACCGGTGTCCCGGCGCCACATCGACCACATCGGCGGCCCGGACCGGAACGCCATCTCCTCGTGCACGGCGAACCCGTGCCGCTCGTAGAACGTCAGGTTGCGCCGGTTGCTCGACTCCAGGAACACCGGCCGCCCGTCCGTGTCGGCCTGCTCCAGCAGCCCGCCCAGCACCTGAGACCCGCGCCCCGTGCCGCGCGCGTCGGCGTGGGTGCCGATGTACTCGACGTACCAGTGCGCGGGCTCGGCCGGATGGCGGTGCTCCAGCGCCAGCAACCGCAGGCCCGTCCGGGGGAGTTGGGCCCGGCCCGCCCGCAGCAGCGTGCCCGCGTTGCGCAGCAGGTAGCTCACCGGGAGCTTCCACTGCCCGGGTTCCGCCCACACCGCCGCCACCGTGCGGTCCGGGTCGGTCCACACCCGGCCCGCAGGCACCTGCTGGGCCAGATGCGCGGTGAACAGCAGCCGCAGCCGCCGGTCCCGGTCGTGCGGCATCAGCCAGGACCAGACGGGGTCCTCGGCGTAGGCACTGGCGAGGACGGCGGCGAGCGCCGGGACGTCGGAGGCGGTGGCGCGGGCTATGTCGGTCATGGCCGGGGAGGTTAGCGGCTCTCCGCGATCTCCGGGAGTGGGACGGCAAGACCGGCCGACCGGCCAACCGGGCGCGAGTTTCGGCTATCACCGTGAAGCGTCTCGACCCGGCACCGAACCCCGTGGAAATCTTCCGGTGCCTCAGGAATACGTCCCTGGTTCGCCCGCCGTTCGCCCCGGCGGCCTAGTTTTCGCAGGAACGCGCCGACGTTCGCCCCCTGAACCACTCTCCCCCAGAGGTCCCCCTGATGACTTTCAGCACCCATGAACTCCCCCTCACCCGGCGCCGGATGCTCCAGACGGCCGCCGTCACCCTCGGCGCGATCGCTGCCGGCCCGGTCGCCGGGGCGGTCGGCGGGGCGCAGGCCAGTGCGGCCGAGTACCACCTGCCCAAGGGCTTCAACGGAGACATATCCGATCTGAAGCACGTGGTGATCCTGATGCAGGAGAACCGCTCCTTCGACCACTACCTCGGCCAGCTGCCCGGCGTACGCGGGCACCACGACAAGCAGGTCCTGAAGTTCCAGGACGGCACCGACGTCTTCCAGCAGCGCGACGCCACCGGCGCCATCGTGACGCCCGCCGTGTCGACCGCCACCTGGAGCGACAACCACAACTTCTACGGTGCCAACGACGGGCGTTGGAACACCTGGGTGAAGGACAAGGGCGACCACTGCATGTGGTACTACACGCCCGACTACATGCCGTGGATGTACTCGCTCGCCTCCCAGTACACCGTCTGCGACATGAACTTCTGCTCGCTGCACGGGCCGACCATCCCGAACCGCTACTACCTGATGACCGGTGCGGCGGGCGGCGAGGTCACCAACGCCAGGCAGAACGACTACAGCCGCAGCTGGACCACCGTCCCCGAGCAGCTCCAGCAGGCCGGCATCGACTGGCGTGTCTACTCCGACAACAGCGGCAACGGTGTCCGGGGCAGCCTCCAGAGCGGTTACGTCGGTGAGTACGGCTGCAACGTCACCAACAGTTTCGCCTCCTTCGACCCCCGTACGGCGGACGAGGCCGACCTCGCACCGGGCACCGGCAAGATCTGGAAGGCCAACTCCTTCGTCTACGAGGGCGCCACCACGCCCAACGACGACTCCGAGGCGAACCTCGACGCCGTGCTCCGCGACCTGATCGCGGCCTGCGAGCCGGGCGCCGAGCACCCGCTTCCCGAGGTCTCCTGGGTGGTGATGCCCGCCGCGTGGAGCGAGCACCCGGGCTTCGACACGGTGCACGGCGAGCGGTACATGAACAAGGTCCTCAAGACGCTCCAGAGCAACGAGGACATCTGGAACCACACCCTGGTGATCATCACCTACGACGAGAACGACGGAAAGTTCGACCACGTCCTGCCCCCGCGCCCGGAGGAGGGCACGCCCGGCGAGTTCTCCGGCACCACTCCGTACGGGTTCGGCCCCCGGGTGCCGATGGTGCTGGTCTCGCCGTGGACGCGGGGCGGCTATGTCGCATCGGAGGTGTTCGACCACACCTCGACGGTGAAGTTCCTGGAGACCTGGGCCTCCCATCTGGGCAAGCCGTTCACCTGCCCGAACATCACCGACTGGCGCCGCTCCATCGCCGGCGACCTGACCAGCGCGATCGACTTCGCGCACCCCCGGCCGGGCCCGGTCGTCATCGCCGACCCGGTCACCGGGACCCCGCCCAAGCTGCCGGAGGACAGGATGAAGCCGCGCGGCCTCTCCTTCCACCCGCACGCGACCTTCACCGAGGACCGCTCGGCCGGCACGGTGACGGCGTCCATGACCCTGGCCGGCGGCCCGGAGGGCAAGGCGGTGAGCCTCCAGGTCTTCCCCGACCAGTACCTCGCCTTCGACAACGCGCCGTACACGGTGAGCGCGGCGACCCCGCGTTCGTACACCTGGGACACGAACGGGACCGACGGCAGGTACGCCTTCTCCGTCTACGGCCCCGACGGCTTCCTGCGCTCCTTCGCCGGACAGGTGATCCCCGAGAGCGAGAGCAGGGGCAAGAAGCACATCGGCATTCCGCACGTCGAGGCGGAGTTGGTGAGGGGCCGGCGCGCCGAGGTCAGGCTGCGGCTGCACAACGACGGCAAGCACCCCGTCCGTTACGCCCTGAAGGCCAACGACTATCTCGGCGGCACCCGGAAGTTCATCGTTCCCGGCGGCGCCTCCACCGTCGTGCACTGGCCCACCGAGCACGGCTACTACGACGTGGTGCTCACCGCCAACACCGGGACGGGGTGGACCCAGCGGTACGCGGGACGCGTGGCGACGGTCTGACCGGAGCGGTGAGCGACCGCTGACCGACGCGACGGATCCCGGCCCCGACGGGGCCGGGATCCGCCGTGCTCCTCGCGGTGCGGCTACTTCAGGCCGAACGCCCGGACGACGTCCTGCGTGACCTTCAGCCCGTCCGGCCCCTCAGCGGTCGCCCGCAGCGAGACCCAGTCACCGGGGTGGCGCGGCGTGCTGAGGGTCGTCCGCCACTTCCCGTCGCCGGACTTCGTCAGCGTGACGGGCCGCCACGTCTTCCCGTCGTCGTACGACGCCTGGAGCGTGGCCCCGGTCGCCGTGACGCCGCTGGTGTAGCTGGACGAGCTCAGACCCAGCGGTACCCGGCTGCCCGCGCGCACCTGCCCGCGCAGGTCGGTGTCGACGTCGTACCCGAGGTCGAGGACCGGGACCTCCTTCTTGGGAGTGCCCTGCGGCGGCGCCGCCGAGCGGAACGTCCAGGTGGTGTCCGTGGACGTGGACCCGGCCCAGGTGCCGTTGTCGCGGTCCGCCTTGAACCTGAGCGTGTACTCCTGCTCGGCGGCCTGCAGACCGGTGTAGTAGCCGGCGTAGGCGCCCGTGCCCAACACCGTGTCACCACGGCGCAGTTCGGAGGAGGCGGCGCCGCCGGGCGACCGCGCGATGTGGCCGTCGGAGCCACCGGACCAGGCGGGCACGCTCCAGGAGAGCCCGTTGCTGGTACGGCTGGGCCGCCACAGGCCCTCACCGAACCGGGGGGCGTTGACGGGCTTGAACCAGTCACCGGGGTAGCGCTTGCCCGCGGCGTACACCTGCCCCGGCGCGACCTCCAGGACGGAGTCGGCGCCGAGGGAACTCAGGGTGAACCGGTGGTCCTCGTTCCACACGCCGAGCCCGGCCGGTGCCGGAGTGATGTAGTCGGTGCGCTCGTCCGGGTAGCCCTCCTTCTGCGTACCGCCCACGCCCTGACCCCAGGCGGGCGAGAAGAGGCGGTGGCCGAGCCCTTCGCGCGTCCCCGCCTCCTTGCGGAGCGCGTAGAACGAGGTGTCCACACGCGCCAGGTCCGCGGCGTCGGGGGAGTAGACCAGGTCCCGGTCCGGGATGGAACCCTTCTGGTACTGGAGCAGGTCGTACTGGTAGTCCGGGTAGCGGTGCTCGGTGAGGCTCAGGAAGCCGAAGCCGGTCCTCGCCTCCTTGACCAGCCGCGCCCCGTCCGCGCTGCCCGTGCTGGCCAGCGTCAGACCGTGGTTGTCGCCGAACGCCTCGTACAGCCGGCCGAGCTCGTCGTCCACGGTGATCAGCATGGCCGCCCCCGCGTCGGCGGCGGCGCGGGCCCGCTCCTCGGGGCTCGACGTGCCGCGGTCGACGATGACGGCCCTGCCCTTCGCGTTCAGGCCCGTGTAGTCGGCCGGGGTGCCGGCGCCCGCGTACACGGTCCTGAGGATCCGGAGACCGTCGTGGTGGGCGGTGCCGTCCTGCCCGGTGAGTTCGACGGTGCGACCGGTGCCGGTGGTCGCGTCGAGGGCCTTCTGCCGCAGCTGCCAGTGGACCATCAGGTCCTGGACGCCGTTCTCCGTCTGAGCCGTGGGCGAGATGTACAGATCCGTGTACGTCTTGTCCAGGACGAACGCCGAACCGAGGGCGCCACCACCGGCGAGGCTGCGCCGGTACTGGATGACCGTCTGCCCGTTCTCCGTCTCGCGCGGCGCGGTGGCGCGCACCCGGCGGGCCTTGGTGGCGTCGAGGTGCGCCGTCGCACCGCCGGGGCCCACGGCGATGTCCGGAGCGACGAGCATCGCCATGCCGAGGTCGTCAGGGCCTTCCCCGTTCACGTCCAGGAAGCCGAACGCCGAGTAGCTGCGGGGCGGGAGGCGCAGCGTGGTGCTGCCGTACACCGCGACGAAGCCGGGTGCCGCGTTGCCGGGATAGGTCAGGGCGACCGTGCCGTTGGCGGGCTTTCCGTCCCGGCCGGTCAGCTCGATCGTGTAGTCGTAGGCCTCCGGCTCCTTGAACAGGGCGTACGCCGTGTGCGCGACGGCCGCGCCGGTCGCCCGGTCCGTCGCGGTGACCTGACCGGACAGCCCCGTGGCCGCAGTGGACGCGGGCAGACCCGTCGGGTCGATCCGCACCGTCGCCTGCGCGGTGCCGCCCGCCGGGACGGTCACCGACGAGTCGGGCAGCGACACCGTCGCGCTCTTGGTGTCCAGGCTCAGGTCCAGGGTGATGTCGGCCGTGCCGGTGTTGTGGTAGGTGACGGTGCGGTCGACCGGGGCCGCGTCCGCGTTCGGCCACTTGAAGGCCGCCGTCGGAACGGAGCCGGGCGCCTCGATGGTGGATTCCACGGCCGCGGTGACGTCCATGCGTCCGTTGCCCTGCTGATAGGGCGTCATGCCGGTCAGCTTCTTCGACGTCGTCATCAGCGCGTTCTTGATCCGGTCCGCGTCCCAGTCGGGGTGTGCCTGGTGCAGGATCGCGGCGCCGCCCGCGACGTGCGGCGTGGCCATCGACGTACCGCTCATCGACTGGTACATCGGTGCGCCGGCCGCCGGGTGGGCGGCAGCGGCGCTGATGGACACGCCGGGTGCGGAGATGTCCGGCTTCAGGGCGTAGGAGTGCGCCACCGGCCCCATGCTGGAGAAGGCCGCCCGGCCATCACGCTGGTCGACCGCGCCCACCGTCAGCGCGGAGGCCGCGGCGCCGGGCGAACCGATCGAGCCCGCCGTGTAGTTGTTTCCGGCGGCGATCACGAACAGCGGGCCGCCGTCGGCGGACAGCCGGTCGACGGCCTGCGAGAGCGGGTCGGTTCCGTCGGACGAGGTGTTGGTGCCCAGGCTCATCGACACCACGTCGACACCCTGCTCCCGGGCCCACTCCATGCCCTCGATGATCCCCGACTCGGCGCCGCCGCCCGCGTTGGACAGGACCTTGCCGATGTAGAGCTTCGCGCCCGGTGCGACGCCCTTCTCCTTGCCGCCGGACGCGGCGCCCGACCCGGCGATCGTGGAGGCCACATGCGTACCGTGCCCGTGCCCGTCGTCCGCGCTCTCTCCCGGCACGAAGCTCTTCTCGGCCGCGACCACGTCCTTCAGGTCCGGGTGGGTGTCGTCGATCCCGGTGTCGAGGACGGCCACCTTGCTGCCGGTCCCGTCCAGCCCCTTCGCCCAGGCCTCGGGCGCGCGCACCTGCGCGACCGAGTCGCTGAGCGCCGCCTGCACCTTGCGGTCGAGCCACAGCTTGCCGATGCCGCTGTCCGCGTCGAACGCGCGCGTCTTCGGCGCGGCCGACGGGGCGATGTCCTTCCAGAACGCACGGGCGTGACCGGCGTCGGCCTTCATCGCCGTGGCGTCGACCCCGCCGAGCTTCCGCACCTGCGAGGCCCCGTCCGGCGCCGCGGGCGCCACGGCACCGCGCCCGCTCGGCGCGGTGGCGATCACGGGTATGCCATCGGACCGGGCGTCGTCATAGCCCATGTCCACCAGCCCGGTGACGTTGAACAGCTCCGCGTCGAGCTTCCCGGCGGCGATCAGCCCCATCGCCTCGGTGGGGATCACATAGGTGTGGTGTCCGTAGCTCTGCACGCTCACTCCACCGTGAGCGCCCGGGGCCCGGTCGACGGTGACGTCGTCCTGGTCACCGGGCCGGTCCGTGTAGTGGACGACGTCCCCGGTGACCAGCGTGATGTCGTGGGCGGCCTGCCCGGCTGACGCCGTGACCGCGGTGGTCGCACTGCTCGTCGAAGCCGCGTCGTCCGCAGCGGCCGCCGGTGAGACCAGCAGAGCACCGCTGAGCGCCAGGGGCAGAGCGGTGGCGGTTGCCGCGGGGAGATATCGAAGTTTGCGTCTTGGTCGCGTCATAGGTGGGATCTGCGCGGCCGGAGATCCCGCCAATCGCGGTTCCTGTGGCGGGACTGCGTCATGGCGAGAGTTCGTCAGGGAAGCGGACGGCGGCGTTCAGCCGGCGACGGTCAGCTCACGGGCGCGGTTACGCCCTCAGCTCCGCCAGCACCGCGTCCGTGAACGGCGGCCACACCTCGGCCGCCCACGGCCCGAAGGCCCGGTCGGTGAGCGCCACGCAGGCCACCCCGGCGGCGGGGTCGATCCACAGGAACGTGCCCGACTGCCCGAAGTGCCCGAAGGTCGCGGGGGAGGAGGAACCACCGGTCCAGTGCGGTGACTTGTGGTCCCGGATCTCGAAGCCGAGGCCCCAGTCGTTGGGGTTCTGGTGGCCGTATCCCGGCAGGACGCCCTTCAGCCCGGGGTGGACGACGCTCTGCGCCTCCAGCACCGTGCGCGGGTCGAGGAGGCGGGGTGCCTGGACCTCGGCCGCGAACCGCGCCAGGTCGTCGACGGTCGAGACGCCGTCACGGGCGGGCGAGCCGTCCAGGGTCGTCGAGGCCATGCCCAGGGGCTCCAGCACCGCCTGGCGCAGGTACTCCGGGAACGGGATGTCGGTGGCCTTCGCGATGTGGTCGCCCAGCACCTCGAAGCCGGCGTTGGAGTACAGCCGACGGGTGCCGGGCGGGGCCGTGACCCGGTGCTCGTCGAACGCGAGACCGCTGGTGTGGGCGAGCAGGTGGCGGACCGTGGAACCCTCGGGACCGGCCGGCTCGTCGAGCTCGACCGCGCCCTCCTCGTACGCCACCAGGGCCGCGTAGGCCGCGAGCGGCTTGGTGACGGAGGCGAGCGGGAAGCGGTGCGCGGTGGGGCCGTGCCTGCCGAGGACGGTGCCGTCCGCTCGTACGACGGCTGCTGCCGCGGTGGGGACGGGCCAGTTCTCGATCATCGCCAGGCTCTGCATACGTACGAGATTAGTGCCCGTGGCGAGATGCCCCGTGCGGCAGGC
This sequence comes from Streptomyces sp. NBC_00464, assembly GCF_036013915.1. NCBI lineage: Bacteria > Bacillati > Actinomycetota > Actinomycetes > Kitasatosporales > Streptomycetaceae > Streptomyces > Streptomyces sp. NBC_00464. The sequence continues at coordinate 5,498,584 of NZ_CP107899.1, forward strand.
TCACATCGCGCGCAGGCCCCGGTCGGCGAAGGTGATCAGCCACTCGAAGCTCTCGTCGACGTCGGTGCTCCACTGAAAGGCGTTGGCCGCCTGCAACGTGGCGAAGCCGTGGCAGAGGCCGCGGAGCATGCGCAGGGCGTGGTTCGCATCGGACTCGGCGATGTCGTAGCCGTGCAGGACCGCCATGAACGCGTCGAGCAACCGTCGGCCTGCGGTGGCCAGCGGATCGTCCGGGCCGGACGGTTCCACGCCGATCGTCGCGGCGTACCGGCCGGGGTGCTCCAGGACGAAGGCGCGGAAGGCACGGGCCGCTGCCGCAAGCGCGTCGCGGCCCGCGTACCCCTGGACCGCGGCGCCGACGGCGTCGGCCGTCTCGCTCAACGCCAGGGCCGCGATGCGGCGGATGAGGTCGTCCTGGCCGCCCACGTGCTTGTACAGGGACGGAGTGCGTACGCCCACCCGCTCGGCCAGCAGCGCCATCGTCAGACGGGAGAGGCCCACCTCGTCGGCGAGCGCGGCACCCGCGGCGACCACGGCCGTCGGGTCCAGGCCGGCCCTAGGCACGGGTGGCGTCCGAGCGGATGAAGGCGAGCATGAGGGAAACCACCTCGTCGGGGAACTGGTCGTGCGGGTAGTGCCCCGCGCCCTCGATCATCTCAAGGCGGCCGAGGCCGGGCGGCAGGGCATCGACGATCGCCGAACCCTCGGCGTGCGGGTCGGCCCAGTCGGGGTCGAGCGTGCCCATGACGACCAGGACCGGGCAGCGGACGTTGCCGAGCTGCGCGCCGGCGTCGGTCGGGGCGCTGCGGCCCATGCCCTGGAGGGCCTTCATCCGGCCGGGCTCGCGCAGCAGGGAGTCGATGCGGCCGAGCCGCTCGTCCCAGTCGGCCGGCTTCACCCCGGGGTAGGCCACATCGAGGTACGCGCGCCACAGCGGCACGCTGCCGAACACGCCCGCGCCGAGCAGGCGCAGCATGCCCCGCCGGAAGCGCTTCACCCGCAGGTCACCGAGGCGGATCGACTGCTTGCGGGTGAACGGCGTCAGCTCGACGACCGCGCTGATCAGGGAGGGTTCCTGCGCTGCGGCGACGGTGGCGGCGCCGCCGGAGATCGAATGGCCGACGAGCACGGCGGGGCCGCCCAGATGACGGATCAGGGCGAGCAGATCGCCGGCGATGGCGGTGCGGCTCCAGTCCGGCCAGTCGGTGCCGGACTCGCCGCAGCCGCGGAGATCGACCGCGGCGACCCGGTAGCCGGCCGTCACGAGTGAAGGAATCACCGTGCGGTACGCGGCGCGGCTGTCGCCCATGCCGTGTGCGAGCACGATCAGCGGACCGGACCCCGCCACCTCGTAAGCGATCGTGCCGCCGTCGACGGCAAGGTATTCGGTCATGACATCCTCCACGTGGCTAATGTTGTTAGCTCAAAGCTATCGTCATTAGCCAGAATCGTCAACGGTCGAAACCCGCATCCGATTGCGCTTGCTTAGAGTGCACTCCAGGGTTCTAGCGTGGAGGACATGACGGTGACGGAGACTGAGATCGCTTCGGCAGGGGTGGACGCCTGCTCATCGGCTCCCCGGCCGCATCCGCGTCCCGAGGGCCAGGACCGCTACACCATCAGCGAGGTGGCCGCCTTCACCGGGCTGAGCGCCCACACCCTGCGCTGGTACGAGCGGATCGGTCTGATGTCGCACGTCGACCGGTCGCACACGGGACAGCGCCGCTTCACCAACGCCGACCTGGACTGGCTCGGCTTCGTCGGCAAGCTGCGGCTGACCGGAATGCCGGTCGCGGACATGGTCCGGTACGCGGAACTGCTGCGCGAGGGCGACCACACCTTCGAGGAACGCAAGGAACTGCTGGAGGCGACCCGCCGCGACGTGAGGACGCGGATCGCGGAGCTCCAGGACACCCTCGCCGTCCTCGACTACAAGATCGAGTTCTACGCAGGCGCCCGACGGGCGCCGGAAAGGCCCAGTGCCTGATGACTGACAACAAGATCGCCACCGTGGAGCTCGGCACCGGCGGCCCGCAGGTCGGTGTCCAGGGGCTCGGCTGCATGGGCATGAGCGAGTTCTACGGCGACACCGACGAGGCCGCCGCCCGCGAAACGCTGGAGACGGCCCTCGCGGCCGGCGTCACGCTCTTCGACACCGCCGACATCTACGGCAGCGGCGCCAACGAGACGTTCATCGCGCCCTTCGTCGGCGCGCACCGCGACGAGATCACCCTCGCCACGAAGTTCGCCATCGAGCGGCGCGACGAAGACCCGCACTACCGGGGCGTGCGCAACGACCCCGCGTACATCCGGCAGGCGGTCGAGAACAGCCTGCGCCGGCTGAACACCGACGTCATCGACCTCTACTACATGCACCGCCGCGACCCGGCCGTCCCGCTCGCCGAGTCCGTGGGCGCGATGGCCGAGCTGGTGCAGCAGGGCAAGGTCAAGCAGCTCGGGCTGAGCGAGGTGACCGGTGCGGAGCTGCGCGAGGCGCACGCCGTGCACCCGATCGCCGCCCTTCAGTCCGAGTGGTCGCTCTTCAGTCGTGACGTCGAGCGCAGCGCCGTGCCCGCCGCCGTGGAGCTGGGCGTGACCTTCGTGCCGTACTCGCCGCTCGGCCGGGGCTTCTTGACCGGGGCGTTCGCGGACGCGGGCAAGGACCTGGCGAAGGACGACTTCCGCCAGTTCCAGCCGCGCTTCACCGGCGACAACGCGAGGACGAACGCCGCCCTCCTTGAGCCCGTCCACAAGATCGCCGCCGCGCACGGGGCCACCGCCGCCCAGGTGGCGCTCGCCTGGGTCCAGCAGCGGGCCCAGGTGCACGGGCTGGCCGTGGTGCCGATTCCCGGCACCCGCAAGAGCAGCCGGCTCCTGGAGAACGTCGGCGCGACCCGGCTGACGCTGTCGGCCGAGGAGCTGGCGCTGCTGGAGCCGATCGCCGGCCAGGTGGCGGGGGACCGCTACCCGGACATGAGCTCGACGTCCGCCGCGCGCGAGTAGGGCCGGGGGCTCCGCCTTCACGCCAGCCCCAGCGCGAACACCGCGAACCCCGCCGCGAGCACCCCCGCCATCGCGCGGCGGGCGTTCGCGGCCCGCGTTCCCGCCTTCCACGGTGCCTCGAACCGCCGGGCGTACCGCGCGATCAGCACCAGCAGCCCCGCGAACACCGGCATCCAGGCCAGCCGGGCCAGGATCCAGCCGAGCGTGTCCGGACCGGTCGTCAGGCCGGGCACCGTACCGGCGAAGGAGGCCGGTACCGCTGCCGCCAGCATCGCCGTCTGGTGCCAGCACAGGATCGTCATCGCCGACAGGTTGATCACCACGACCGGCGCCCACACCAGCGGCCTGCGCAGCAGCCCGCCGATCCGGCCACGCAGCAGGATCGCCGCACCGCTCTGCGCGGCGGCCAGTGCCAGGACCAACAGCGACGGCGGATGCGAGTTGGTACGGGCCTCGCCCGGCACCCCGACCATCGACGCCGGGTAGTGGAAGAGCAGCAGCAGAGCGGCGAACAGCACGCCACCGGCGACGAGGAGGAACCGGGCGCCCCTCTTCCCGATCCGGCCCTCGCCCCAGGAGACGCCGAGCTGGTACGCGAAGAGCCACCCGGGAACGATGTTCAGCATGCTCAGCCAGGAGGGCATGGCGTCGGCGAGCGGTCCGTAGCGCAGCAGGTCGACGACGGCGACCGCGCCGAGCAGCGGGGCCGCGGCCCAGCCGCCGAGCCTCTTCGCCATCCGGATGCAGTACGGCGTCAGCGCGGTGACCACCGCGTACACGCCGACGAACCAGAGCGGCTGGATCACCAGCGTCGACCCGGTCCGCAGCGTGTCGCCCGGCACGCCGAGCGTGTGCAGCACCGGGATCATCGCCGCCCAGACGGCCGTCACCCCGAGCACCGGCCTGCCCAGGCGGGCCATCCTGCCCCGCAGCCAGGCCCCCGTCGTGGACTTCCTCCGGCGGTAGGAGAGCACCGAGGCGTACCCGCCGACCAGGAAGAAGACGCCCAGCATTTGGAGCACCCAGCTGATCGGGGCGAGCGCGCCGAAGGCCGAGAGCGGACTGGCGTTGTGCAGGGCCCCGCCGTCATCGAGCCGGAACCCGCCGAGCAGCCAGTGCCCGGTGGGTACGGCGAGCAGTGCCAGGGCGCGCAGCCCGTCGAGGGCCCGGTCGCGGTGGGCGGGGGTACGGGATTCGATACGGGAAGCGAGGGCGCGCAGACTCATCGCAGGCTCCCTTCCGTGTACGAGCCCACGGTGTACGTGCCGTCCGCGATCGCGGCGAAGGCGTGCAGGGATTCGGTGCCGGGGGCGAAGTACCCGGTGTGGCCGTGGGCGTCGGCGGCGGGCACCCGGCGGGCGCCGAACTCCGGGGAGGTCGGGTCGGCGCCGTGGCCGAGCCCGGCGAACTCGACGTTCGGTACGTTGTCGATCCAGTCGTCGGGGTCCTTGGCGGCCCACACCCGGGCATCGGTGTGCAGGTCGTCGACATGGTCGGCCCGCATCCCGGGCGAGCCGAGGACCACCAGGTCGGTGGCGCGCAGCCGGGACGCGGCGAGACCGCAGACGACCGAGCCGTAGCTGTGGCAGAACACGGTGGGCTCGGGCACGCCGGCGGCCGCGAGTCCGTCCGTGAACCGGGTCAGCCGGTCCGCCCCGGCCTCGGCGAGCGAGCCGGTCGCGGCGTCCACGCCGACGCCGACGGGGGTGGTGTACCCCGCCCAGGCGATCACCGCACTGCCCGGACCGGTTTCCGCGTACAGCGACTTGGCCATACCGGCGGGCGTTCCGTACACATCGTTCGAACGGTCGAAGGTCCCGGCGTCGATGTCCGAACCCGGCACCACGACGGACACCCGGTCCGCGGTGTCCAAGTCTCCGAAGACCTCGGCTACCTGGCCGCGGCCGCGCGGGTCGAACGCGAGGATGTGGCGGTGCGGGTCCGCGGCGAGGCTTGCGTACCGGGGGTCGTGATCCGCCTTCAGGGCCAGGGCGTTGGCCCGGTAGCGCAGTTCGGCCGGGGCGCCGTCCAGGTTCCCGACGACGAGCGGATGCCGGGCGGTCAGGGACCGCTGGTCCTGCTCGCTCAACCCCCGGAAGAACCGTGCCACTTCGGCGGGCGTGTCCCGCTCCGGATCGGGCAGCTGCCGCCCCAGTACGTGATCCGACCGCCAGGCGGCGGTGCCGGGCGGCGGACCCGTCAGCGCCTGCTGGGCATTTCCCGACGCCCATCCGGCGGTCCCTGACACGACGGTGGTCGCCAGGGCGACCGCGACCAAGGTCCTCGCATAGCGGCGCATCCGACCCTCCCTCTCCGGCTGAACCGGCTCGCGCACGCCGTTCGGCGCGTCGGGGAGGAAGGTAGGAGGACGACGGGTGCGGGGGCGTCACACCGGGGGGCCAAGTGCGGGGTGATACCGGGGTAGGGGGCGTACGGGGGGGCTGCCCCCACCTCCGGGCTGGTGTCCTCACCCCTCGCCCGGCACCACCAGCCCCGCCTCGTACGCGAAGATCACCGCCTGGGCGCGGTCGCGCAGGTCCAGCTTGGCCAGCACCCGCCCGATGTGGGTCTTCACCGTCTGCTCCGCCAGCACCAGGTGCCCCGCGATCTCCTGGTTCGACAGCCCTCGCGCGATCAGTTCCAGTACCTCCTTCTCGCGCGGGGTCAGCCCGTTCAGCCGCAGCGCCGGCCCACTGCGCGTGGTGCCCGACGGCCGCTGCCGGGCGAAGTCCGCGATCAGGCGCCGCGTCACGGACGGCGCCAGCAGTGCGTCACCGGCCGCCACCACCCGGACCGCCGAGATCAGGTCGGCCGGCGGGGCGTCCTTCAGCAGGAAGCCGGACGCGCCGACGCGCAGCGCCTCGTACACGTAGTCGTCCACGTCGAAGGTGGTGAGCATCAGCACCTTGGGCACGTGCACCACGCCCACCGGCGGGTTCAGCAGTTCGCGGGCCGCGGCCAGGCCGTCCATCTCGGGCATCCGCACATCCATCAGGACCACGTCCGGATGGGTGCGGCGGCTGACGTCGACGCCCTGGCGGCCGTCAGGGGCCTCACCGACCACGTCGATGTCGGCCTGCGCCGCCAGCAGCGCCGCGAATCCTGCCCGCACCATGGCCTGGTCGTCGACGATGATCACACGGATGGTCAAGAGTGCTCCGGATTCGAGGGCGGGACCAAGGAGGCGGAAGGGGCCGATGCAGGTGGCAGCGGGAGCCGTGCGGCCACCCGGAAGCCGCCGTCCGGCAGCGGGCCGGTATCGAGCGTGCCGCCGGTCAACCGTACGCGTTCCCGCATGCCGACCAGCCCGTGGCCCGTCCCCGTCGTCTCCACCGGAGTACGCGGAGCGAGCGACGAACCCGTGGGTTCCGGCGGGTCGTTGACGACCAGCACCGTCAGATGCGCACCGTCGGAGCTGATCGACACCCGGGTCCGGGCGCCCGGCGCGTGCCGCATCACATTGGCCAGGGCCTCCTGCACGATCCGGTACGCGGACAGGTCCACCGCCGGCGGGACACCCTTCAGCCCGGCGGGCAGCGACAGCTCGGCCGGCAGCCCGGCCCGTACCGTCGCCTCCACCAGCTGCTGCACCCGGTCCAGCCCCGGCTGAGGCGCCCGCTCACCCTCCGTGCCCTCGCTGCGCAGCACCGTCAGCAGTCGCCGCATCTCGGTGAGGGACTCCCGCGCACTCGCGGCGATCGAACCGAACTCCTCGCGCGCCTCGTCCGACAGCCCCTGCAGCCGGTACGGGGCGGAGTCGGCCTGGACCGTGATCACCGACATGTGGTGCGCGACCACGTCGTGGAGCTCGCGGGCGATCCTGGTCCGCTCCTCCAGCAGCGTCCGCTGCGCCCGCTCGGCCTCGTTGATGGTCTCCTGCTCGGCGAGCAGACGCTGCGCGTCGCCCCGTTCCCGTACCGCCGTGCCGATCACCAGCACTACGGCGCCGAGGATCATGAGCAGGATCGAGTTGTTGTCGCCGCGGTCGCTCGAGACCAGATACAGGACGAACCCCGCCACACCCGGCGCCAGCCAGACACCGATCAGCGTCCGCCGCCGCTCGCGCAGGCTCAGTGCCAGGAGCAGGAAGAGGTAGCTGACGAAACCGGGCGGTGTCCACGGCCAGGCGGAGTTCTGCGCGGAGTCCTGGACGAGCAGCACGATCGCGCCCAGGACATCGGCCGGGAAAATGATCCACCAGGCCTCCAGCGGGCGGTGCGCCAGCATCAGGAGCGGCGCGGCCTGCGCGACGCCGAGCGCGCCCGCGATGCCGCCGCTCAGGCCGTACTCGTGCTTCAGGACGGTGATCGTGACCGGGATGAAGACGGCGGCGAGAGCCACGACGACGACGTACGGAAGCAGTCGCTGCCACGGCTTCGGCGCGCCGGACAGGAGGGGTGTCGGGGGATGGGACGGATGGGACAGTGCATGGCCGATCTCGCGCAGATTGCGCAGGGCGGCGCGCGGCAGACCGTCCGCCGGCGGGCGTGCGGGCGGCGGTGACGGGGGCGGGGAGGATGGGGGCATGGCGTGCTCAGGGTAGGCAGCGAAGCCGCCCGGCGGCGTCATACCGGGGTTGCGGTCTGCCGCCGCCGTTGTCGTACGGGGGTATGAGGTCCGGGTACGGGAACGGCCGCTACAGCTCGGCGAGCAGCTGTGCCTTCTTCGCGCTGAACTCGTCGTCCGTCACCAGACCCGCCTGGTGCAGCTCCCCGAGATGACGGATCCGCTCCGCGATGTCCGCCGGGTCCCGTCGTCCCGCGCCCACCAGGGCGGCCGAGGCCGCGACGGGGGTGGTCTGCTTCCTGCGTACGGACTCCAGCACGGCCGCGGCGAAGGGCAGCGACTCGTGCACCGGGCCGTAACCCAGGCCGAAGATCACCGCGGCCGGGTCCTGATCCACGCGGGTCACAGGCGCCGCCATCGACTCCGAACTCGGGGCGGTGCTCGTCAGCAGGCCCGCGCCCGTACCGGTGGCCGCCGGTCCGACGCCCGTACCGGTGGCCGGGCCCACGGACTCCAGCCCGCGCGGCAACAGCCGCAGATAGCCCTCGAAGGCCTCGGGCGAACGCCACTCGACCCCGCTCAGCTCCGTGACCGGGAACGTCTGGTCGCCCGCCTTCCACTTCTCCGAGGAGGCGCCCGTCCAGAACCACCGGAAGGAGATCCGTTCCCCGTCGAAGCTGGCCCTGCCGTCGTACGCCTTGAAACGCATCGGCGCCTCGGGGGCCGCGACCAGGAACCGGTCGGCGGGTTCACCGGCGTCGGGTCCCAGCCTCGCGCGCAGCTCGTCCGCGTAGTACTCGGCGAGTGTCTCGCGTTCGGCGGGGAGCACCAGGCGGTACGGATCGCAGCCGTCCTTCAGCTGCCCGGCCGCCGCTTCCACCAGCGGATCGGCGCCGGGTCTCGGGACCGCACGCAGCACCACCGTGCCCCGCTTGCCCGGGGTCAGCGTCACCGACGACAGCGCCGCGTGCGGCACGCGGCGCTCACGGAGGCTCTGGAGGAGCCTCGGCGTACGGATACCCCGTTCGAAGCGGATGAGCACGGAGTCGGTGTCGAACTCCCAGGTGGCATGAATTCCGGCCAGCACATCACCCATGTGCCTCATCGTATGCGGCACTTGCCCGCTCGTCCCCCCTCGGAGGCCCTCGCAATTCGTGGCCGGTCGCAGTTCTCTACGCGCGTCAGACACGTTCGCGCGATTGATTACGCCCGTCAGACCGTCGCGTGGCCGGAAATCTGTTCGTGGCAGCCGTTGTCGGACGGGGCGCAGGTCACGTCGTCGTAGGCGCCGGCACCGATCGCGGCGAAGTTGCCGAGGCTCTCGGTCCCGGGCTCGAAGTAGCCGCTGTGGCCGACCGCGTCGCCCGCCGACGCGATCCGTGCACCGAAGTCCGGATCGACCGGGTCGGCCCCGTGGCCGAGGCCTCCGACCTCCAGGTTCGGCACGTCCTCGATCCAGTCGCCGTTGTCCCGCATCGCCCACACATTGGCCCGGGTGTGCAGCTGGCCGGCGTTGTCGACCCGCATTCCGGGGCTGCCCGCGACCGCGATGTCCGTCACCCGGCCGGGCAGTTCGTCCGCGGCGACGCCGCACAGGACGGAGCCGTAGCTGTGGCAGAACAACGAGACGGGAGCCGTTCCCGGGAGCGCCCCGACGAGTGCGTCGAGCCGGACCGCCCCGCGCTCGGCGAGGTTCCCCGTGGCCGCGTCCATGCCGATGCCGGCCGGTGCGGTGTAGTCGGCCCAGGCGATCACCGCGGTCCGCACGCCGGGATGCGCGGAGTGCTCGGCCGCGTACAGGGACTTGGCCATGCCGACGGGTGCGGCGTTCGTCTTGCTTCCGGTGCGTTCCAGCGTCAGGAGGTTCGTGTCGACGCCCGGGACGATCACCGAGACCCGGTCGGCCCGGTCGAGGTCGCCGATCACCTCGGCGGCGTGGCCGCGGCCCGTCGGGTCGAACGCGAGGAAGTGCCGGCCGGCGGCGAGCATCGAGCGGAAGCGGTCCGCCCGGTGCTGCGCCTCGGCGCGGCCGTCGGGGGAGAGCCGCTGGTCGTGCACCCGGGTCTGCTCGGTCGTGCGCGCCTGTTCCAGTGCCAGCCGGTTGGCCCGGTAGCGCAGGGTGACCGGGGCGCCGTTCAGATTCCCCACCACGAGCGGGTACTTGCGGGCCAGCCGGGCACTCTGCGCGTCCGTGAGGGCGGCGAAGAAGTGCGCCAGCTTGTAGGGGGGTGCGTCCGCCGAGGGGAGCGTCTGTCCCGCTATCGATCCCTTGGCCCAGGAAGCGAGTGCGACGGTGCGGGGCGCGTCGGACTGCTGATGACGCACGGCGGTCCAGCCGGTGGTCGCCAGCATCACGAACACGACCGCGATGGCGAGAAGAGCGCGCCAGGCGGTGAGCGTGGGGGAGGAGTCGAAGGAAGTCACTTCGGCCCACATTAGGAGACGTGCGTAAGGCGTCGTTAAGCGGGTGACGCACATCACTCGACTATGGGGAAGGGAACGCCGTTTCGCTCACGCTGTGTTCGGCCTTGCGGCACGCTCCGACGCGCCCGGCGTCACCGGGGTGCCGCATCGGGGCGCCGTGGCCCGGTTGTTGTGAGGTCGGTCATGTCCCGCGTCCGAGGCGTGCGCCACACCACCTCAGTTGAGGTGCGCCGTCCCGGCCGGGTGCGCGCGCCAGTCCCCGGCGAGGGCCGGGCCCAACTGGTCCAGGTAGCTCTCGGTCAGCGTCCGCAGCGAGTCCATGCTGCCGTCGCAGCCCCGTCCCCACAGCTGTCCGGTCACCCGCATCACCCCGGAGAACGCGGCGACGGCGACGCGCGGCCGCGGGTCCCGCGCCATGTCCAGGCCCTCGCGCTCGGCGATCAGCCCGGCGATCTGCTCCTCCAGGGCCACGCTGCGCCGCATGTGGGCGGCGAGCAGGGAGGGGGTGGACTCGATCATCTGATACGTCCGCATGTGGAGCTCGACCGGGATGATGGCCTCGATGGCCTCTCCGATACTGTTCCAGGCGCACAGGACCGCGCGGCGCATGGCCTCGAAAGGGGTTTCGGCGGTGGGACGTTGACGGAGTTCGAGGATGAAGCGCGACTCCACCATGTCCTGGACGGCGAAGACGACCGACTCCTTGCCCGCGAAGTAGCGGAAGAAGGTGCGCTGGGAGACCTCGACGGCGTCGGCGATCTCGTCGACGGTGGTCTCCTCGTACCCCTGGGTGGTGAAGAGATCGAGGGCGGCACGGAGCAGGGCGTCCCGGGTGCGGCGCTTCTTGCGTTCGCGCAGCCCGGCCGGAAGGCCTGCGGCTCGTTGCCCGTCGGTCACTGAACTGGTCCTCTTTTCCCTGCTTTGTCCAGCTCAGCCTACCTGTGAGCTACGTGACAGTTACCGACTTGTGAATTGGTTTGTCAACTGTCAGCGACTGACACTAACCTCCGGGTATGACTAGTCAGACCACCGTCGAGAAGGCGTCGCGGGAACCTCAGGACCCTCTCGGCACCCCACCAGTCAAGGGCCTGCGCGGCCACCCCTGGCTGACGCTCTTCTCCGTGGCCATCGGCGTGATGATGGTCGCGCTCGACGGCACGATCGTCGCGATAGCCAACCCCGCGATCCAGCAGGACCTCGGCGCCTCGCTCGCCGATGTCCAGTGGATCACCAACGGCTACATGCTCGCCCTCGCCGTCTCCCTGATCACTGCGGGCAAGCTCGGTGACCGGTTCGGCCACCGCCAGACCTTCCTGATCGGCATCGCCGGCTTCGCCGCGGCGTCGGCGGCCATCGGGTTCTCCAGCAGCGTGGCCCTGGTGATCGTGTTCCGGGTGCTTCAGGGGCTCTTCGGCGCCCTGCTGATGCCTGCCGCGCTCGGCCTGCTGCGCGCCACCTTCCCGGCCGAGAAGCTGAACATGGCGATCGGCATCTGGGGCATGGTGATCGGCGCCTCGACCGCGGGCGGCCCGATCCTGGGCGGCGTGCTCGTCGAGCACGTCAGCTGGCAGTCCGTCTTCTTCATCAACGTGCCGGTCGGTGTGATCGCCCTCGTCATGGGCGTGCTGATCCTCAAGGACCACCGCGCCGAGAACGCGCCGCGCTCCTTCGACATCGCGGGCATCGTGCTGCTGTCGACTGCGATGTTCTGCCTGATCTGGGCGCTCATCAAGGGCGCGGAGTGGGGCTGGGGCGACCCCAAGACGGTCGGCTTCCTGGTCGCCGCCGTCGCCCTGTTCGTCGCGTTCGCCCTCGTCCAGCAGCGCGTCAGGGAACCGCTGATCCCGCTGGCGATGTTCCGCTCCGTACCGCTGTCCGCGGGCACGGTCCTGATGGTGTTGATGGCCTTCGGTTTCATGGGCGGCCTGTTCTTCGTCACCTTCTACCTTCAGAACGTGCACGGTCTGAGCCCGGTCGACAGCGGTCTGCACCTGCTGCCGCTGACCGGGATGATGATCGTCGCCTCGCCGCTCGCGGGCGCCATGATCACCAAGTTCGGCCCGCGGGTTCCGCTCGTCGGCGGCATGGTGAGTACCGCGGTCGCCATGTTCGGTATGTCCCAGCTGACCGTCGACACCAGCACCCTGACCATGTCGATCTGGTTCGCCCTGCTCGGTCTCGGTCTCGCGCCGGTCATGGTCGGCGCCACCGAGGTCATCGTGGGCAACGCCCCGATGGAGCTCTCCGGCGTCGCCGGTGGTCTGCAGCAGGCCGCCATGCAGGTCGGTGGCAGTCTCGGTACGGCGGTGCTGGGCGCGATCATGGCAGCCGGCGTCGATTCCAAGCTGCCCGACAACTGGAAGGAAGCGCAGCTTCCGCCGCTGTCGCCCGAGCAGCTCGACCAGGCGTCCTCCGCGATCAAGGTCGGCATGCCGCCGGTCGCCGAGGGAACCCCGCCGGAGGTCGCGGGCAAGATCGTGAACGTCGCCCACGACACCTTCGTCTCGGGCATGAGCACCGCGTTCATGGTCGCCGGCATCGTCGCGGTCATCGCCGCCCTGGTCGCCACACTGACCAAGCGCGGGGAGAACGCCGAGGCGGGCGTGGGCGCCGGTCACATCTGACCTGACCCGCCCTGGCGCCCCAGGGCGTCAACACGGTACGCACAACAGCCCCGCCGGAACGTTCCGGCGGGGCTGTCGCCTATCAGGGTGGTCCCGCCCCCGGGCCCCTTCCCCAGTCGTTGCCACGCAGCTCAGGGTGGGTGCGGAAGATCCACATCAACACGGGGGCTGATTCATATGCGTACGACCGTTGTCGCGGCCGCCCTGGCCGCCACCGCACTCGTCCCACAGGCTCCGGCCCAAGCCGCTCCCGGCCGGCTCGGGGACTGCGGAAGCGGCCAGCTCTGTCTCTGGGCGAAACCCGACTTCACCGGCGCCCGGCAGGTCCACGAACTCTCCACCATCGACATCGAGAGCTGCGTACCGCTGAAGGCGGGCACCACCGTCCAGGCACTGGCCAACCGCACCGGCCGGCCCGTCACCACCTATCAGTCGGCGGAGTGCGACGAGACCGGCGAGTTCGACACCTACCCGGGAGACGGCACCTGGGTCCCGCACGCCCCGTACCAGGTACGGGCCTTCAAGATCTGGGAGAACTGACCGGACACGGAAAACGCCGCGGGGCGACGGGAGCTGTCAGGCTCCCGCCGCCCCGCGGCCGTTCGTTCGTCCGTGACTACGCGTCGCCGCCCGCGGCGCCGGGGTCTGCCGAGGTCACGTCCAGCAGCTCGTAACGGTCGACCGCGATCTTCAGCGCCGAACGGTCGACCTTCCCCTCCTTCGCGAGCTCGGTGAGCACCGCGAGGACGATCGACTGCGCGTCGATGTGGAAGAACCGCCGGGCCGCCCCGCGGGTGTCCGCGAAGCCGAACCCGTCCGCGCCGAGCGACTGGTACGCACCGGGCACCCAGCGCGCGATCTGGTCCGGCACGGACCGCATCCAGTCAGACACCGCCACGAACGGCCCCTGCGCCCCGGACAGCTTGCGCGTCACATACGGCACGCGCTGCTCCTCCTCCGGGTGCAGCAGGTTGTGCCGCTCGACGTCCACGGCCTCGCGCCGCAGCTCGTTCCAGGAGGTCGCCGACCAGACGTCCGCCTTCACGTTCCACTCGTCGGCGAGGATGCGCTGTGCCTCGACCGCCCAGGGGACCGCCACACCGGACGCCATGATCTGCGCCGGGATCTCGCCCCGCTCGCCGCTGCTGTAGCGGTAGACGCCCGCCAGGATCCCCTCGACGTCCACGTCGGCGGGCTCGGCCGGGTGCTGGATCGGCTCGTTGTACACGGTGAGGTAGTAGAAGACGTCCTCGTTCTCGTCGGGCGTCCCGCCGTACATCCTGCGCAGACCGTCCTTGACGATGTGCGCGATCTCGAACCCGAACGCCGGGTCGTACGCCACACAGGCCGGGTTGGTCGAGGCGAGCAGCTGCGAGTGGCCGTCCGCGTGCTGCAGACCCTCGCCCGTCAGCGTCGTACGGCCGGCCGTCGCACCCAGCACGAAGCCGCGTGCCAGCTGGTCGGCCATCTGCCAGAACTGGTCACCCGTGCGCTGGAAGCCGAACATCGAGTAGAAGACGTACACCGGAATCAGCGGCTCGCCGTGCGTGGCGTACGCCGAACCCGCGGCGATCAGCGACGCCGTGCAGCCCGCCTCGGAGATGCCGTCGTGCAGCATCTGACCGGTCGGCGACTCCTTGTACGCGAGCAGCAGATCGCGGTCCACCGACTCGTACTGCTGCCCGAGCGGGTTGTAGATCTTCGCGCTCGGGAAGAACGCGTCCATACCGAAGGTGCGGTACTCATCGGGCGCGATCAGCACGAAACGCTTGCCGATCTCCTTGTCCCGCATGAGGTCCTTCAGGATGCGGACGAACGCCATGGTGGTGGCGATCGACTGCTGACCCGAACCCTTCTTCGCGGTCGCGTACGTCTTGTCCTCGGGCAGGACCAACGGCTTCGCCCGCACCACACGCGTCGGGACGTAACCGCCCAGACCCTTGCGGCGGTCGTGCATGTACTGGATCTCTTCCGAGTCGCGGCCCGGGTGGTAGTACGGCGGGTTGCCGTCCTCCAGCTGGGAGTCCGCGATCGGGATGTGCAGCCGGTCCCGGAAGCGCTTGAGGTCCTCGGCCGTGAGCTTCTTCATCTGGTGGGTCGCGTTGCGGCCCTCGAAGTTCGGCCCCAGCGTCCAGCCCTTGACCGTCTGCGCCAGGATCACCGTCGGCTGGCCCTTGTGGGCCTTGGCCGCCGCGTACGCCGCGTAGACCTTCTTGTGGTCGTGACCGCCGCGCCCGAGGTGCAGGATCTGCTGGTCGGTCATGTCCTTGACCATGTCGCGCAGCCGCGGGTCGTCACCGAAGAAGTGGTCCCGGATGTACGCACCCGTCTCGGTGGCGTACGTCTGGAACTGGCCGTCCGGCGTCGTGTTCAGCTTGTTGACGAGGATGCCCGTGCGGTCCTGCGCCAGCAGCGGGTCCCAGGAACGGTCCCAGACCAGCTTGATGACGTTCCATCCGGCACCGCGGAACTGCGACTCCAGCTCCTGGATCACCTTGCCGTTGCCGCGCACCGGGCCGTCGAGGCGCTGCAGGTTGCAGTTGACGACGAAGGTCAGGTTGTCCAGGCCCTCACGGGCGGCGATGGAGAGCTGGCCGAGCGACTCCGGCTCGTCCATCTCGCCGTCGCCGAGATACGCCCAGACGTGCGAATCGGAGGTGTCGGCGATGTCGCGCGCCTGCATGTAGCGGTTCATCCGCGCCTGGTAGATCGCGCCGAGCGGGCCGAGGCCCATCGACACGGTCGGGAACTCCCAGAAGTCCGGCATCAGCCGCGGGTGCGGGTAGCTGGACAGTCCGTCGGGCGCCTTCGACTTCTCCTGGCGGAACGCGTCGAGCTGCGTCTCGCTCAGCCGGTCCAGCAGGAAGGCGCGGGCGTAGATCCCGGGGGATGCGTGCCCCTGGAAGAAGATCTGGTCGCCGCCCCGGCCGTCGTCCTTGCCGCGGAAGAAGTGGTTGAAACCCACGTCGTACAGCGAGGCGGAGGACGCGAACGTGGCGATGTGACCGCCCACGCCGATCCCCGGACGCTGAGCGCGCGAGACCATCACGGCCGCGTTCCAGCGGGTCGCGTTGAGGACCTTGCGCTCGATCTCCTCGTCGCCGGGGAAGAACGGCTCGTCCTTCGTGGCGATCGTGTTCACGTAGTCCGTGCTGCGCATCTCCGGCACGGCGACACGCTTCTCGCGCGCGCGCTCGATGAGCCGGAGCATGAGGTAGCGGGCCCGCTCACGGCCTCGCTCGTCGACGGCGGCGTCGAGGGAGTCGAGCCATTCCTGGGTCTCTTCGGGATCGAAATCCGGGACCTGACTCGGAAGGCCGCCAATGATGATCGGGTTGCGATCGGATCCGGAAGCCACGCTGTTCCTTCGCTGTTCGGTGCTGCTCTACGGGGCCTGGGCACGGGGAGACGTCCCCCGGTGTGTCTGCTGCGTACGCCAACCCATCGTGTACCGCGAGGGCGCAAACGTCATCTCTACCCAGAGGTAACCGCCGACTTTCGCGACTCCGTGTCCCGGACGGACGCACGGGCCGCGCCGGATCGGGTGACCGACCGGGCAGGAGTCACCGGGCGGGAGCCGCCCGGCGGGAGACATCAACCAGGAGACATCGGGCAGGAGGCATCGGGCAGGATGAGCCGGGCAGCAGGATGGGTCGGGCCAAACCGCAACCATACGCCCAAGGCGGCCAAGCGTTCCCAAACGCTGTTCGACTCCGATTGCCGGACCGAAACCGCATAAGCTGTTCAAGGACGTAAAGGGTGTGGACGGCAGCGCCGGCTCCCACGGAGGGTCCGCCGACAGTGCGGTGACGTGGCAGGGAACGTCACCGTTTAGGCGGTCTCGTACGCTGGGTACTTGCGCGATCCGCCGCTCCCGTGTGGACTACGGCCAACGCCCCGCGCACGCGCGTGGCTGAAGCATTTTCCGAAACATGATCAGGAGGCAACCCGTGAGCGCGACCGCGGACCACGCGGAGGAGCGGACCAACCCGGCAGCACGCCTGGGGTTCGAGCCCGGACAGGTGGTCCAGGAGATCGGCTACGACGACGACGTCGAGCTGGAGCTCCGTGAGGGCATTGAGGCCACTACCGGCCAGGATCTCGTCGATGAGGAGTACGACGACGTCGCAGACGTCGTCCTGCTCTGGTTCCGCGACGAGGACGGCGACCTTACGGACGCGCTGGTGGATGCCATTGGTCTGCTCGAGGACGGCGGTACGGTCTGGCTGATGACGCCGAAGACCGGCCGTGACGGATACGTCGAGCCGAGCGATATCAACGAGGCTGCCCAGACAGCCGGTCTCGCCCAGACCAAGAGCATCAGTGCGGGCAAGGACTGGACGGGCAGCCGTCTGGTCACGCCGAAGGCGGCCAAGGCCAAGCGCTGAACCGCACTCGCCCCTGAAGGCCCCCGACGGCATCGCGCCGTCCGGGGCCTTCGTACATTCCCGGCGACGCCCGGCACGTCCATCCCCGGCACGTCCATCCCCCGCACGTCCGTTTCCCGTAGGTCCGCAGGAACCTTTCACGGGTGCTGCACGGCCGCCCCGCGCCTCTGCGTAGGGTGGGAGTCACCCGGACAGCCCAGCCCGGTGACGTAGCGAAGGGACGCGTTTCATGGCGATCGAGGTCGGCACCAAGGCCCCGGATTTCGAGCTGAAGGACAACCACGGCCGGACCGTGAAGCTCTCCGACTTCCGCGGTGAGAAGAACGTGGTGCTGCTGTTCTACCCGTTCGCCTTCACCGGCGTCTGCACGGGCGAGCTCTGCGCGCTGCGCGACGAGCTGCCCGCCTTCGAGAACGACGACACGCAGCTGATCGCCGTCTCCAACGACTCCATCCACACGCTGCGCGTCTTCGCCGAGCAGGAGGGTCTCGAGTACCCGCTCGTCTCGGACTTCTGGCCGCACGGCGAGACCTCGCGTGCGTACGGCGTCTTCGACGAGGACAAGGGCTGTGCGGTGCGCGGGACCTTCATCATCGACAAGGAGGGCGTGGTGCGCTGGACGGTCGTCAACGGCCTGCCCGACGCGCGCGACCTGAACGAGTACCTCAAGGCGCTCGGCGCTCTCTGATCCGTGATCCGGTGGATCTCGCGCGACCCGGGCCAAAAGCCTGTTTTGGCCGGGAACCGGTCACTAGGATCCATTCGTTGATCGGATGCCAACACGACGTGGAGGCGCCGGCACCGGCCGGCCCCCAAAGAAACCAATGGGAGGACTCGTGGGAGTCAGCCTCAGCAAGGGCGGCAACGTCTCGCTGACCAAGGCCGCGCCCAACCTGACCGCGGTCATCGTGGGTCTGGGCTGGGACGCTCGTACCACCACCGGCGGCGACTTCGACCTCGACGCCAGCGCCCTGCTGACGAACGCCGAGGGCAAGGTCGGCAACGACGGCAACTTCGTCTTCTTCAACAACCTCAAGAGCCCCGACGGTTCCGTCGAGCACACCGGTGACAACCTCACCGGTGAGGGCGAGGGCGACGACGAGGTCGTCAAGGTGAACCTGGCCGGCGTCCCGGCCGACGTGGACAAGATCGTCTTCCCGGTCTCGATCTACGAGGCCGAGTCCCGCCAGCAGAGCTTCGGCCAGGTGCGCAACGCGTACATCCGCGTGGTCAACCAGGCCGACAACACCGAGCTCGCGCGTTACGACCTCAGCGAGGACGCCTCGACGGAGACCGCCATGGTCTTCGGCGAGCTGTACCGCAACGGTGCGGAGTGGAAGTTCCGCGCCATCGGTCAGGGCTACGCCTCGGGTCTGCGCGGGATCGCGCAGGACTTCGGCGTCAACGTCTAGCAGGCGGTCCGGGGCGCACGTCCCGGACCGCACCAGCATGTCCCGTCCGGCGCCGCACCCTGTGCGGCGCCGGACGCGCTCAGCAGACGGATTCACCGGCTCATCAACGGTTCATCGACTCGGGGAGGACACACCATGGGCGTCACGCTCGCCAAGGGAGGCAATGTCTCCCTCTCCAAGGCCGCACCCAATCTCACCCAGGTGCTCATCGGTCTCGGCTGGGACGCACGATCCACGACGGGGGCGGATTTCGACCTCGACGCCAGCGCACTGCTGTGCCAGTCGGGCCGGGTGCTCGGCGATGAATGGTTCGTGTTCTACAACAACCTCACGAGCCCCGATGGCTCCGTCGAGCACACCGGTGACAATCTCACGGGTGAGGGCGAGGGCGACGACGAGTCGGTCATCGTGAACCTCAACGAGGTGCCGGCCCACTGCGACAAGATCGTTTTTCCGGTCTCCATTCATGAGGCCGACAATCGCGGGCAGACGTTCGGCCAGGTCAGCAATGCGTTCATCCGGGTGGTCAACCAGGCCGACGGCCAGGAACTCGCGCGTTACGACCTCAGCGAGGACGCCTCCACGGAGACCGCGATGATCTTCGGTGAGCTGTACCGGTACAACGGCGAGTGGAAGTTCCGTGCAGTAGGACAGGGGTACGCGTCGGGGCTGCGGGGCATCGCTCTAGACTTCGGGGTCAACGTTTCGTAAAGCCGCGCACGGCGCGGGGGAGCCCCGTGCTCTTCGGGGGAGACCCGTTACATACATGATGGGGTAGCCAGTGGTTCTGAAAACCTTCGGCTGGTCGTTCGCGATTACCGTGATCGGTCTGGTCGCAGCGTGGTTCTACGGGGGGTGGGAAGCCTTCGGAGTGGTGGCGATCCTTTCCGTCCTGGAGATCTCGCTGTCCTTCGACAATGCGGTGATCAACGCCGGAATCCTGAAGAAGATGAGTGCCTTCTGGCAGAAGATCTTCCTCACGATCGGTGTGCTCATCGCGGTCTTCGGTATGCGGCTGGTATTCCCCGTCGTGATCGTGGCCGTCACCGCGGGGCTGGGACCGATCGAGGCGATCGATCTCTCCTTCAACGACCCGGACCGCTACAAGGAACTGGTCACCGACGCCCACCCGGCGATCGCCGCCTTCGGTGGCATGTTCCTGCTCATGATCTTCCTCGACTTCATCTTCGAGGACCGTGACATCCAGTGGCTGCGCTGGATCGAGCGCCCGCTCGCCAAGCTCGGCAAGGTCGACATGCTGTCGGTCTGCATCGCGCTGATCGTCCTGCTGATCTCGGCCCTGACCTTCGCGACCCATGCACACCAGCACGGCGGCGGACACGCGGACAAGGCCGAGACGGTCATGCTCTCGGGCATCGCGGGTCTGATCACGTACCTCGTCGTCGGCGGTCTCTCCGGCTTCTTCGAGAACAAGCTCGAGGAGGAGGAGGAACGCGAGCACGAGGCGGAGGAAGAGGCCAGGCGCGCGGGCAAGAAGGTCTCCGCGATCGCGCTCTCCGGCAAGGCCGCGTTCTTCATGTTCCTCTACCTGGAAGTGCTCGACGCGTCCTTCTCGTTCGACGGTGTCATCGGCGCCTTCGCCATCACCAACGAGATCGTGCTGATGGCCCTGGGTCTCGGTATCGGCGCCATGTACGTCCGTTCGCTCACGGTCTACCTGGTCCGCCAGGGCACCCTGGACGACTACGTCTACCTGGAGCACGGCGCGCACTACGCGATCGGCGCCCTGGCCCTCATCCTGCTCGTCACGATCCAGTACGAGATCCACGAGCTCATCACCGGTTCCGTCGGCGTCATCCTGATCGGCTGGTCCTTCTGGTCCTCGGTCCGGCGCAACAAGGCGATCGCGGCCGATGGAGGCGAAGGCAGTACGGAAGTCTCCGCCGGGGTGTGACCCGGCAGGGAATGAGGAACGCTCTCTGCGGGGCGGCTCGTAAGGCAACGGCTTCGGGAATCACCCGGATCCGGCCCGGGAGCCGCCCCGCAGCGGTGTGTGCGTCGCATGTGCCGCGTGCGACCGGTGGGGCCGACATGTATGGGGGTTGGGGATGGCGTTCTGGAACAGCCTGTGGCCGGGGCGGGAGGCGCAGTTCGAGTCGGGCAACGCGGCCACCAACTCCATCGTGCTCTCGCGGCGGCACCCCACGGTCTCGCTGACGAAACAGGGCGCGCTGACCGGCAACCTCCGGGTCAACCTCTCCTGGCAGATGCGTACGTCCGACATCGAGGGCCGGTCCCGGCAGAGCGGCCGGCTGCTGCGGCCGTTCAAGCTCTTCCAGCCCGATGTGGTCCAGGCGCACACCCAGGGCGTGGTCAACGTCGACCTGGACCTGGGCTGCATGTACGAACTGACGGACGGCACCAAGGGCGTGGTGCAGCCGCTCGGCAATCTGCTCGGTGATCTGAATGCGCCGCCGTACATCAAGCTCAGCGGCGACGACCGTTTCGGATCGGCCTCCGGGGAGACCGTCTACGTCAACCTCGACCAGCGCGACCAGATCAAGCGGATGCTGTGCTTCGTCTACATCTACGACCAGACCCCGGCTTTCGAGCGTACGCACGCGAAGGTGACGCTCTACCCGGGCAACGGTCCGCGCATCGAGATCGAGTTGGAGGAACGCGCCCCGCAGGCCCGCTCGTGTGCCGTGTTCACGCTGGAGAACGTCAAGGGCGAGCTGATCGTGCGGCGCGAGGTGAAGTTCGTGTACGGCTTCCAGTCGGAGCTGGACCGGCTGTACGGGTACGGCATGCAGTGGGGACGCGGCTACAAGACCCGCGCCTAGGGCGTGTTTTGAAAGTCCCGCCTGCCCGGCGGCGTCTGGCACGCACGCTCGCGGCGTTGCGGAAATGCCCTAGTGGCTCCGCTACGAGACCACTTCCGCGCCTTGCGATCGCACGCACCAGACGCCGCCGGGCCCGCCCTTCGGGCGGACGGCGCTACTTTCAAAACACGCCCTAGGTCCGTTCCGCGGGGTGGATCACGGCCGTATGAACTGCGGCCCCTGCGGTGGCAGGACGAAATTCGGGTCGGGTGCGTGCGCTGCCGCCGCCGCTGGCTGCGGATAGCCGTAGGCGGGCTGTGCGGACGCCGGCTGGGGGTAGCCGTAGGCGGAGCTCGGGGGCGGCGCCGCAGGGGCCGCAGCGGGCTGTGGGTAGCCGTACGCGGGCTGCTGGTGCTGGACCGTGGTCTGCGCGTCGGGGCCGGGAGCCGGTGCCGGCGGGAACGCGGGCACCGGCGGCGGTGTCGGGCCGGGCGGCGTCGGGTCGGGCTCGGCGGCGGCCTCCGACTCGTCCACCGAGATGCCGAAGGCGGTCGCGAGACCGATCAGGCCGGTCAGGTACCCCTGCCCCACGGCCCGGAATTTCCAGCCATCGCCGCGCCGGTACAGCTCGCCGCAGATGATCGCGGTCTCCTCGCCCGTCTCCGCCCGCACGTCGAAGTAGGCGAGGGCTTCGCCGCCCGATGCCGCGGCGTCGTAGAGCAGGATGCGGAGATCGCGCACGTGCCCGAAGGCGGCCCCGTCGGAGGACGCGGCGATGACGACCTGGTCGACCGAGGGGTCGAGCGCGTTGAGATCGGCCTCGACGGTGTCCGTCAGACCCTCGGGCAGGCTGCGCTTCGGCAGCCGTCGCACCAGGCCGGAGGGGTGGCGGGGCTGGTTGTAGAAGACGAAGTCCTCGTCGGAGCGCACGCGGCCGCCGGCGCCGAGCAGCAGGGCCGAGGCGTCCACATCGGGAACCCCGGTGCCCGGGGTCCAGCGCAGCACGGCCCGTACGGCCATGGCGTCGAGGGGGACGTTCGAGCCTTTCACCATCGCGTGCGTCATGCCGGTCATCCTGCCTGCTGGCTGCCCGTGCGGACAACGCGGGGGTCGCAAACCGTGTCTCGCGGGAATGTCGGAACGACTCCCTCCGCACCCTTCGGAACCGTCGCTAAATGGACGAGTTACCCGGAATTCATGTGGGCAGGGAACTGCCGACACCCGTCCGTACGTACTATTACCGGCCACACGTTGTCCGGTCGGCCAGGTAGTACGGGGGGAATCACATGCGTCATTTCGGTCATATCGCAGCTGCGACGAGGGGCGATCTGTTCTTCCGGGAGCCGAGCGCCTTCGATGCCGGTTCGCCGGCCCCTGTCCTCGCGGCCGCCCTCGGTGCCACGCTCTACAGCCCCGCCACCCGGCCCAGACTCGCCGACGACGTCATCAAGCAGGCCCGCCGCGGAGTCGTCTCCATGGTGCTGTGCCTGGAGGATTCGATCGACGACTCCGAGGTGGCGGGCGCCGAGGAGAACCTGGTCAGGCAGTTCGCCGACCTTGCGGCGCGCGGTGGCGAAGTGCCCCTGCTGTTCATCCGCGTCCGCGAACCGCACCAGATCACGGACCTCGCGCGCCGGCTCGGCGAATCCGTCCGACTGTTGTCCGGTTTTGTACTTCCCAAGTTCACGCAAGAGCGTGGCGTGCCGTTCATGGAAGCGCTCACCAAGGCCGAGTCCACCGCCGGGCAGCGGCTCTTCGCCATGCCCGTGCTGGAATCCCCCGAGCTGCTGCACCTGGAGACCCGCCAGGAGTCCCTCCAGAAGATCGCCCGGACCGTCGACACGTACCGCGACCGGGTGCTTGCGCTGCGGCTCGGCGTCACCGACTTCTGCTCGGCGTACGGCCTGCGCCGCGCGCCCGACATGACGGCGTACGACGTCCGGATCGTCGGAGACGTCATCGCCGACGTGGTCAACGTGCTGGGCCGGGCGGACGGCACGGGCTTCACCATCACCGGCCCCGTCTGGGAGTACTTCAGGCTCCAGGAGCGCATGTTCAAGCCACAGCTGCGCCGCAGCCCCTTCCTGGAGGGCCGGGCGGAGGAGCTTCGTACGGCCCTGATCGAGCACGACCTGGACGGACTGCTGCGGGAGATCGAGCTCGACCGGGCCAACGGTCTGCTCGGCAAGACGTGCATCCACCCGTCGCACGTCGCACCCGTGCACGCGCTGTCCGTGGTCAGCCACGAGGAGTTCAGCGACGCGCAGGACATCCTGCGGCCGGAGCGCGACGGCGGCGGGGTGCTGCGCTCGTCGTACACGAACAAGATGAATGAAGTGAAGCCCCACCGCGCCTGGGCCGAACGCACGCTGCGGCGGGCCGAGGTCTTCGGCGTGGCGAAGGAGGACGTCGGCTTCGTGGAACTGCTGGCGGCGAGCGTCGCGGAATGAGCGGTGTGCCCGCACGCGCGGGGGCGTGATGCTTGACGGGCGGGTCCGCGTGGGCGGACGCGTGAGAGACCGACGGAAAGAGGCAGCGAACGTGGTGTGGTCGGGTAGCTGGGTCGCGGAGCGGCTGGGCGTCGAGCTGGAGGGCGACGGGGAGCTCCGTGAGCTGCTGGGCCTCGCCCTGCGGCGCAACCCCAAGCGGGCACACCTGCTCGTGTCCAACGTGCTCGGCAAGCACGTGCCCCAGCGCCCCTCGGTGGTGTACGGCGCCGGGGTCGAGCTCGGCCGCCGGGTGCACGAGCTGCTCGGCGAGGACGGTGCGCGGCACGCGGTCGTCCTCGGCTACGCGGAAACGGCCACCGGACTCGGGCACGCCGTCGCCGACGGGCTCGGATCGGCGCCCTACCTCCACTCGACGCGACGCCCCGTAGAAGGCGTGGCACGGGCGGGCGGCTTCGAGGAGTCGCACTCGCACGCCACCTCGCACCTGCTGCTGCCGGAAGACCCGGACCTGCTGGCGGGGGAACGGAGCGGCGAGGCGGACGCCACCGTCGTCGACTCGACCCTCGTTCTCGTGGACGACGAGTTCTCCACCGGCAACACCGTCCTCAACACCATCCGCGCCCTGCACGAGCGCTACCCCCGCAAGCGGTACGTCATCGTGGCGCTGGTCGACATGCGCTCACCGGCCGACCAGGGGCGCCTCGCCGAGTTCGCCGAGGAGATCGGCGCCCGCGTCGACCTGGTGGCGAGGAACACCGGCACGGTCCGCCTCCCCGAAGGTGTCCTGGAGAAGGGGCAGGCGCTGGTCGCCGAGCAGGAAGCGGCCCAGTCGGCGGCGCAGCCCCGCGTGGGGTGGCCCGGGGGAAAGCCCGAGCCGCTGTGCATCCTTCCCCGCCCCCACACCCGGATCGACCTCCAGTGGCCCGCCGGAGTACCCGACGGCGGCCGGCACGGCTTCACCCCCGCACACCGCGCACTCCTGGAACCCGCCCTCCCCGCGATGGCGGACCGCATCGCGCAGGCGCTGGGCGAGCACCCCCGCCGGGTCCTGGTCCTCGGCTTCGAGGAGCTGATGTACGCGCCCCTGCGCCTGGGCACCGCCCTGGAGGAGCGCACCGGCGCCGAGATCCGCTACTCCACCACCACCCGCTCCCCGGTCCTCGCCGTGGACGACCCCGGCTATGCGATACGCACCCGGCTGGCCTTCCCGGCCCACGACGACCCGGCCGACGGCCCCGGCGAGCGCTACGCGTACAACGTCGCGGGCGGCGGCTTCGACGCCGTGGTCCTCGTCGTCGACTCCACCGCCGACACCCACGCACTGCACGGCCCCCGCGGCCTGCTGCAACAACTCACCCCGCACACCGCCCACGTCCTGCTGGCGGTCGTCCCCTCGTACGCACCGCCCGGGGCCCGTGCCGCCGGGCCGGCCCCGGCGTACGCCCCCCAACGGCAGGAAGAGCCCGCCATGCTGCCCGAGCCCCTCCGCGGCCCCGCCTTCTCCTCCTACGCACCGGACGAGGTCGGCTGGCTGCTCCAGGACCTGTCGGACACCGAGCTGGAGGCGCCCACGGAGGAGCGCGAGGAGGCGATACAGAGCGGTGGCGCGCACTACGCCGAGTCGCTGCCCGTCGAGTACCAGCCGTCCGAGCAGTACCAGAACCTGTTCAAGGTGGCCCTGGACCTGTCCGCCGCCCGCATCGCCCGCGCCGTCGGCACGGTCACCGAGACGGTCCTCGCCGAGCGCGGCCCCCGCCCCGTGCTCGTCTCGCTGGCCCGCGCCGGCACCCCCGTCGGCGTACTGATGCGCCGCTGGGCCCGCCTCCGGAACGGCATCGACCTGCCGCACTACGCCGTCTCGATCGTGCGCGGCCGCGGCATCGACGCCAACGCCCTGCGCTGGCTGGCCGCCCACCACAACCCGGCCGACGTGGTCTTCGTCGACGGCTGGACCGGAAAGGGCGCCATCACCCGCGAACTGGCCGCGGCGATCGCCGAGTTCGAGGCGTCCGACGGGACCGAGGGCTTCAACCCGGAGATCGCGGTCCTGGCCGACCCGGGCGGCTGCGTCCGCACCTACGGCACCCGCGAGGACTTCCTGATCCCCTCCGCCTGCCTCAACTCCACGGTGTCCGGACTGATCTCCCGTACGGTCCTGCGCTCCGACCTGGTGGGACCCGACGACTTCCACGGCGCGAAGTTCTACCGGGAACTCGCCGGATCCGATGTCTCCGGCCACTTCCTCGACACCGTCACCGACCGGTTCGGCGAGGTCGTCGACGCCGTGGACGCCGAGGTCAAGGAACTGCTCACGGCCGACCGGGCACCGACCTGGGAGGGCTGGGCCGCGGTGGAGCGCATCAGCGAGGAGTACGGCATCCACGACGTGAACCTCGTCAAGCCGGGCGTCGGCGAGACGACCCGCGTCCTGCTGCGCCGCGTCCCGTGGAAGATCCTCGCCAAGCGAGGCGCCGGCGCCGACCTGGAACACATCAGACTGCTGGCCGAGCAGCGCGGCGTACCGGTCGAAGAGGTCGACGAACTCCCTTACACCTGCGTCGGGTTGATCCACCCCAAGTACACGCGCGGAGCGACCGGCGCGGACGGCAGGGCGGTGGAGTCCAAGTGACGTCCCAGGTGGCCTCCCCTTCGTCCTCCCGGCCGGCTTCCCCCGTGACGCTGGTCGCCAGCGACCTCGACCGCACCCTCATCTACTCGGCAGCAGCCCTCCAGCTCCCGATGCCGGACGCCGAGGCCCCCCGCCTGCTCTGCGTCGAGGTGTACGGCAAGAAGCCCCTCTCGTACGTCACGGAGACGGCCGCCGGCCTGCTCGCCGAACTGACCGGCTCCCCGTCCACGGTCTTCGTACCGACCACCACCCGCACCCGCGAGCAGTACCACCGCATCCATCTCCCGGGCGCCGCCGCCGAATTCGCGATCTGCGCCAACGGAGGGCACATCCTGGTGGACGGCGAGTCCGACCGGGACTGGCAGCGGACCGTGGCCGGCCGGCTGGCCGAGGAGTGCGCCTCGCTCGACGAGATCCGCGCCCACCTCGTCTCCGCCGCCGACCCCGCCTGGCTGCTCAAGGAGCGGGTGGCCGAGGACCTCTTCGCCTACCTCGTCGTCGACCGCGCCCAGCTCCCGCCGGACTGGACGAAGGAACTCGCCGCATGGGCGGAGCCGCGCGGCTGGACCGTGTCACTCCAGGGCCGCAAGATCTACGTCGTACCGCGCCCGCTCACCAAGAGCGCGGCCATGCGCGAGGTCGCCCGCCGCACCGGCGCCACGCTCACCCTGGCCGCCGGTGACTCCCTCCTCGACGCCGACCTGCTGCTCGCCGCCGACCGGGGCTGGCGCCCCGGCCACGGCGAACTGGCCGACGCCGGCTGGAGCGCCCCGCACGTGGAGGCAACCGCGGCGAGCGGTGTGGCCGCGGGCGAGGAGATCCTGCGACGCTTCCTGGAAGCGGCGACGGACCTGCGGCGGGCCGCCTGAGGCGGGGACCGGCCGACCCCGCGACGCGCCCCGAAATCGCTCGTACCCGGCCCTGCCCCGCGACTACAGTCACCGCGTTCCCGCTCATCGGGGGGAGCGTTCGGCCGGACAGGGAGTGGTGCGATGACCAAGGGCAACCAGACAAAGATCACGGACGAGCTGTACGCGTACATGCTGGCGCACAACCCGCCGCTGGACGCGGTGCAGCGCGAACTCGTCGAAACGACGTACGCCCAGCTGCCCGGCCACGCGGGCATGCAGTCGGCCGAGGAACAGGGCCCGCTGCTCGCCTTCCTCGTACGGCTGACCGGGGCCCGGCACATCGTGGAAGTGGGGACCTTCACCGGGTTCTCCGCCCTGGCGATGGCCCAGGCGCTGCCGGACGGCGGAAAGCTGATCGCGTGCGACGTCTCGGAGGAGTGGACCGCCTACGGCCGTGAGGCCTGGACGAAGGCAGGCGTCGCCGACCGGATCGAACTGCGGATCGCCCCGGCCCTCGACACACTGCGGGCCATGCCCGCGGAGCCCCACATCGACTTCGCCTACCTGGACGCGGACAAGGAGAACTACATCGCGTACTGGGAGGAGCTGGTGCCCCGCATGCGCCAGGGCGGCCTCATCACCACGGACAACGTGCTCTTCCACGGCGGCGTGACGGACCCGGGGGCGACCGGGGCGGCAGCCGCCATCCAGGAGTTCAACAACCACGTGTCCGCCGACCCGCGGATGGACAGCGTGCTGCTCACGGTGTCGGACGGACTGACGCTGTCGCGCAAGCGGTAGGCGCGGTCCGCTTGCGCCGGGGCACCGCGACGGCTCAGCCGCAGCAGCCCCCACCGCAGCAACCGCCGCCTCCGCCACCGGCCGAGGGCGCGGGAGCGGAACCGGCAGAGCCGCCCACGGCGACGGCCGAGAGAAGCTTCACGGTGTCCTCGTGCCCGGCGGGGCAGGAGGCGGGTGCCGAGGACTCGGCCATCGGACGGCTGAGCTCGAAGGTGTCTCCGCAGGAGCGGCAGCGGTACTCGTAACGAGGCATGACCCCAGGCTATCGGCCGGGACGCGCAACGGACGGCCGGACGGCCACACGTTCCATGAACCACAGGGTTGCGAACCGCAGGGTCGCGAACCACAGGGTTGCGAACCGCAGGGCTATGAACCCCCGCGCCGGACGACGGGCATTTCCTCGACCGCCCGCCGCCGCGCGAGCCGCTGCTCCTGCGCGGCCTCCTCGGGATGGCGGGCCCGCCAGTACGGATTGTCATGGGGGAGCCCGCCACTGACACGCCCGTACATCCCGAACATCATCAGCAGCAGTCCGACCACGAAGCTGAACAGCACGTTCTGGATCTCGAAGGCGAGGAAGTTGAGCCCGGTGTCCAGCAGGGCGAGATTGACGAAGCCGCTGAGGACGAAGGCGATGCCCAGCACCATGTTGAGCGTCGAGGCGAAGTTGCCGCCGATGACCATCCCGATGAAAAGCAGCAGCCCGACGCAGATCGACAGGACGCTGAGCGCGCCGTTGGTGCTCAGACCCGCGACGGTGTCGCCGCCGGTGTCGAAGAAGCCGACCTGGTCGGTCAGCCCGAGGATGCCGAAGGCGAGAAGCACCAGACCCATCAGCCCGGCGCCGATCCGGTAGACGCGGCTGAGCCGGTGGTCCACGGGGAGGTGCTCATCGAGCCGCGTGGCCTTGCGATGGCCGGCCGGCCGCCGTGCTGGACGCAGTACATGGGTGGCCATGGGGCCTCCTTCACGTACTACCAGGATCCCGCCGGACCGGGGCCGCCGCACGCGGGGGAAGCCCCGGGCGCGATACGTACGCGCCCGCCGCCCCGGTCATCAGGCGCCGGCCCCGCGCTCCTCACGGATCTCGGAGACGACGCGAGCAGCGGTCTGCCGTACGCCCTCCGTCACGGTCAGGAAGTGCCAGTAGTCAGGGTGGCGTCCCTCAAGAGCGGTGACGGCCTGGTCGAGCCGGGCCACCGCGTCGTCGAGCGGCTGGGCATGGCGCGGCTCGGGGGTGTGGCGCCCGGCCATGGCGAGGCGCTGGGCGTCACGGATCGCGAAGCGGGTGCGCTGGATCTCCTGCTGCGGGTCCTTGGCGACGGCGTCCAGCCGCTGCAGCCGGTCACCGGCCGCGGACACCGCTTCGTCCGTGGCGTTGAGCAGCGCCCGTACCGTACTCAACCGCGACGTCGCATCCGCCCAGCGCTGCTCGTCGCGCGCCTTCGCGGCCTCCTTGAGCTTCTCCTCGGCCTGGCGCACATTGACGGCCGCCTGCTCGGGAACGGGCTGGAGGTCCTGCCAGCAGGCCGCCGAGAACCGCCGCCGCAGCTCGCTGAGCACGGGCTCGACGGAGGCCGACCGGGTCGTCAGCGCCTGGGCCCGCGTACGCAGCGTCACCAGCCGTTTGTCGATCTCGGCGGCCCGCTCGGGCAGCTGAGCCGCCTCGACGCGCACGGCTTCGGCATCGCGCAGCACCTGATCGGCGCGCTGGAGGGTCTCGGGCACACCGTGCCGGCCGGCGCCCTGGTTGAGCTTGGTCAGCTCGGGGGCGAGGGCGGCCAGCCGCGCGGCGAGATCGTCCGCCCGCAGTCCGGACGCCCGAACCGCGTCGAGAGCATTGCTCGCGGCCAGGAGCGCCTGTCGCGCCCGCTCCACCGCGGGGGCGAGCCGGGCGAGCTGTGTCTCGGCCGTCCCCAGCAGCGGACCGAGCCCGGCGGCGAACCGGTCGAGCTCGCCCTTGACACGTACGAGCTCATCCTTGGCGGCGGACAGCTCGGTCCGGGCACGGGAGGCGATCGAAGGCTCAAGATCATCCCGGTCGAGATCGTGTGCGTCGACGGCCGTGATGTAGGCGTGGCTGGCCTCGTCGATGCGCCGCCCGAGAGCGGCGAAGCCATCGACGGCCTTCCGGGCGGCCGGTGAACTGTCCACGGCCGTGATGGTCTCGATGGAGATCTGCAGATCGCGCTGAGCGGTGTCGAGCTCGTAGAAGGCCTCCGCGGCGGCGTCCTTCGCCGCCTGCGCCTCGGCCCGCTGCCCCTCCCCGCGCCCGCCGAACCAACGCCGCGTACCGCCCCCGGCGACGGCGGCAGGCAGCGC
The DNA here is from genome assembly GCF_036013915.1 of Streptomyces sp. NBC_00464. Classification (NCBI taxonomy): domain Bacteria; kingdom Bacillati; phylum Actinomycetota; class Actinomycetes; order Kitasatosporales; family Streptomycetaceae; genus Streptomyces; species Streptomyces sp. NBC_00464. The sequence continues at coordinate 5,528,777 of NZ_CP107899.1, forward strand.
CGAGACCAACAGCGGCACAGGCAGCAACATCAGCAGAAGAACATCGCGAACGCCGCGGACACGGCGGACGCGGCCGTGCGGCCGGACGGGAACATCGCCGTACCGGCTGACAGGGACATCACTGACGGCGGAACTCCCACCCGCTCTCGCCTGCGGCTTCGCGTGTGTCGCCGTCACATCCCTCTCCCGTGCTGTTTCGCCCTGCCCGGTACATTCTCCCACCAGGTAAGGACGAACACACGGGCCTGTTAGTTCGCGCTTCGTACGGTGACTTCGCCGTTGTCGCTGTGCGCCTTCACCGCGTGCGGGCTGTCATCACTGCGAGGCACCTTCACGGAGACATGCCCGTTGTCGGCCGACGCGGACACGGCGTACCGGTCCTTGCCCGCCGGCAGGTCGATGGTGATGCCCCCGTTGTCACTGACGGTGTCCACGAGATCCGGCACACGCGTGAAGTCGAGCTTCACCGAACCATTGTCCGAACGGGCCACCACGGACGCCGCCGAGATCCGCTCACCACGCACGGAGCCGTTGTCGCTCTTCAGCTCCAGCGGCCCGGTGACATCCCGCACGACGACTCCGCCGTTGTCGGAGAAGAGCTTGAGCGGCGTACCGAACCCGGACGCGGTGACCTTCCCGTTGTCCGCATCCACGGTCAGCGCGAGCCCACGGGGCACCTTCACCTGATGCTGCGCCCCGCAGTCACTGATCATCGCGTCGCACTTCACCCGAAGCGTCAGCGTGTCGCCCTCCAGCTTCCACACGGGATCCGGCCCACTCCCGAGCACGACCCACCCGTCGACCTTGCGGGTCACCTCGATCCGCTCCACATCGGCGGGCACGACCTCCACGGTGGAGTTCTCCGCATCGATGGTCAGCGCCTTCCCGTTGTACGCGAACGACTTGTGCTCGGCGGGGGCGTCCTCCACGTCGGTGCTGCCGCACCCACTGAGCACGCCGACGAGCAGAACGGCACCCCCGGTGGCCATGAGGGCGTTGGTGCGGGTGCGGGTGCGGGTGCGGGTGCGGGTGTGACTGCGACTGTGGATGGTCATGGCGGTGGTGTCCCCCTGGATGGTGCTGCCGGTGTGAGACCAACGTATGCAGCGCCCGGCCGGGGGACGATACGGACGGCTACCGTCTTGGGGTGGGGATATCCCCCGTACCGGCTTCGGCTTCGGGGGCGGGCGTTCGGCGGGGCCGCGGGGTCGGGTAACCGATTGTCGATGGGCGCCGTGAGGCATGTAACCTGTTGCCTCATCCACGGGTGCGTAGCTCAGGGGTAGAGCGCTGCTCTTACAAAGCAGATGTCGGCAGTTCGAAACTGCCCGCGCCCACCGCAGGTCACAGGCCGTTTTGGGGTCCCTCCGCAAGGCGGGCCCCGGGGCCGCAGTACACATTCAGTACACATGCCTAGTGATCTTCCTTGCTCTCCGCGTACCGGGTGAGCGCCGTGACCACGTCCCGCAGGCCGGCCCGTCGGGCTCGCTCGCGGTCGAGCCGGTCGGCCACCTCGTCGAGCCGGTCCGGGAATAGATGCCCGTACGTATCCAGCGTCATGGCGGCCGACTTGTGGCCGAGCATCGTCTGCACCACCTTCACATCGGCGCCTGACGCGATGCTGAGCGACGCTGCGGTGTGCCGCAGCTTGTGCGGGGTGACGCCGAACCCGTCGAGGCCGGCCGCCTTCACTGCCGGGTCGAACACCCGCGGGCGGAAGTTGTCCCCGTACAGCGGGCCCCCGCCCGGGGCGGTGAACAGCAACTCGGTTGGGGCCCTGTCCTTCACGAGCGGCACCAACTCGACCGCGAGCGACCGCAGCAGAGGCACCTTGCGACGCTCGTGCGTCTTCGGCATGCCGAGCACGAGCCCGTGCTCACGCGTCTTCTTGTACGCCTGCCGTACGGAGAGGCGCCGCGCGGGGAGGTCGACGGCCCCGACGGTCACGGCGGACGCCTCACCCCAGCGCAGCCCGGTGTAGGCGAGCAGGAGCAGGAGTAGCCGGTACTCGCCCGCCGCGGCCGCGATCCGGTCGACTTGTGCGTGAGTCAGGTACAGGTGCTCGCGCGGTACCGGCCGGGGGAGTGGCACGCCGGCCGCCGGGTTGACCGCTATCCGCTTCGCCCGGACCGCGTGCCCGAGCACGAGGGACAGCACAAGGTGAATCTTCTGGATCCGGGCGGGTCCTACCTTGCGGCAGCCGTGCGATCCCTCGGCGAGGTGGCCGACCCACTCGGCGATGTCTTCCCACTCGATGCGTCGCACCTGGTGCTGACCCCACCGCGGCTCGACGTGCACCCGCCACGTGTCGAGGTACGTCTCGCGCGTCGTCGGCTCCAGCCCGCCAAGGGTGGTCTTCCACTTCTCGGCCACCTCGGCGAGCGTCGCCTTACCGGCCGCCGCGTCCCGGTACGAGCCGTCCCGCATACGGGCCTCGACCTGGTGCACGTGGTCCTCGGCCTGCGGGAGCTTCTGGAACGTCTTCGACGCGCCCTTGCCGTTCGGCCCGTACCAGCGAACCCGCCACCGGCCGGGCGGCAGACGCTTACTGCCGGCCTTCTTCGCGGCCTGCCACTTCGTCATGGCCTCCCGGTACTCGGCATGCGTCTGCCGGTCCTCAATCCACACTCTGGCCATCGGTCCCCCCCTCATCAGACCAGGCCTTGAAGACTTCGAGCGCTGCGCGCTGTCCTTCCTGGGTCGTCTGGTCCCACCCGACTCCGTCGGGCGTCGCCTTCATGAGGTACATCGCCAGCAACTTTCGGCGCGTCCCTTCGTCCGCACCTTCCGGGTATTTGAGTGGGACTCGCCCTTGGGCCCAGCGCCACGCGAGCGTGCCGTTGACTTCCCCTTCGCCTGTGAGCTCCACCGGCCCCCGCACGCTTTCAGGCAGAAGAAGCGTGATCACTGGAACATCGAGCACCACGGCAAGGGCCATGAGGTCGTCAACGTCGACTCGCCGGACACCTCGCTCTGGGGCCGCTGCTCCGTTCTCAATCTTGTTCACGGCGTCAGCGCTCAACGGGCGCCCACGCTCCTTGAGAGCAGCGGACAGCCCCCGCAGGGTCAGCCCCTGACTCTCGCGCAGCCGCTTCACATTCGCGGCGACGGTGCGTCCTGTCGGTCCCACTTCAATGCGTCCTGTCGTCATGATCCGGACGCTATCAGTCGAGGTTTTCTCGACAAGAGGCCGGATCTTGCGGTGCCGAATCTTCCCGGGTACGCTCCGCATCATCGCTGACTATCCCGCGATGATGCAAGTGTGTGTCGAGAAAAACGCGACAGGAGATTCCCGTGGCACAGCAGCTCATGACTCCGGCGCAGGTGGCTGCGGAGTACGGCATCGCCGCCCAGACGCTCGCCAACTACCGCTGGCAGGGCGTCGGGCCCGCCTACGTGAAGAAGACCCCGGGCCGGGCTGGCCGCGTCGTCTACCGCCGCACCGCGATCGAAGCGTGGCTCGACGCGCAGACCGTGCAGACCGGGGGCGCCGCAGCATGAGTGCAAAGCAAAGCGCCCCGGGGGCAACCGGGGCGCAGAGAGACCAGCGGGCGAGCGGGTCGACCTTCACCGTACCGAAGACGTCTGACGCTGCGCAGCCGATCCGACCCCTGCGGGCCGTGGCAGGGCAAGGGCGCGCGCTGCGCGCGGTACCCGAGCACGTCACCGCGGGCGACGTCACCGCGCTCCGGGCCGAGACGCAGATCGCCGCGCTGCGGGTCGAGGACTGGCCGGCCTACGGGACACCGGCGTGGCTCCACCTCGACCCGAAGGACCCCCGCGCCTACGCGGCCACCCTCGAAGCGGCCGAGCAGCACCGCCGTACTGAGGCCGAGCAGCGACGACTCGACGACCTCATGGACAACGACCCCGTCGGGTGGTGGCGGGAGATCACCGCCGACGCGAACGCGTATGCCGCCCGGCAGGGCTACGTCATTGCGGCCCGCCGCACCGCCGAAGAGATCCGGATCGCCCGCGACAACGCCAACAACCGACCCCCGCACCAGCTGCGCGCATCTCCGGGATGGCCTCCCATTGCGATCCCCGGACAGCCGGGCCGCTACCTCACCCATGGTCAGGAGAACACCGCGTGACCACCTCGTACGACCCCACTTCACCCCTGCCGCCGGACGACGTTCTGACAGCCGGGCTCGCGGACCTCCCCGCTCTTGAGTGGGAAGACGCCCCGGTCGAGCAGGTGGGCCGGAAGCTGCGCCTGACCCGCGCGTCCGACATCGAGCCGGAGCCGGTGGTCTGGGCATGGCTCGACGAGAACGAGGGCCGCATTCCCGCGGGCGCTCTGTCCGTCGCGGCCGGGCGCGAGGGTACGGGGAAGTCCTCGTTCGGCATGTGGATGGCTGCGCAGATCACCCGCGGCCTGCTCCCCGGCAATTACTACGGGCGGCCCCGGGCCGTGTTCTACGTGGCGGTCGAGGACTCGTGGAAACAGACGATCGTGCCCCGCCTCATCGGGGCCGGCGCGGACCTCGACCTTGTGTACCGGGTCGAGGCCGTCGAAGCCGAGTACGGCGAGACCACGCTCAGCCTGCCCCAGGACAACAGCCTCATGGAACAGGCCATCCGGGACCATGACGTCGCCCTGGTCGTCCTCGACCCGCTCATGTCGTGCATCGGAAAGGGCATCGACACCCACCGCGAACGCGACGTGCGCACCGCCCTCGACCCGCTCGCCCGCATGGCCGACCGCACCGGCTGCGTCCTGCTCGGCATCGCCCACTTCGGCAAGGGCGCCGGCACGGACCCATCCGCGCTCATCACCGGATCCGGCGCGTTCAAGAACGTCCCCCGGGCCGTCTTCGGATTCGCCCGCGACGAAGACAACGACTGCCGCGTCATGACGCAGTCGAAGAACAGCCTCGGCCGCGCCGACCTCCCCTCGCTCTCGTACAACATCGAGACGACCGAGGTCCCCACGAAGAAGGGCATCGCGTCCGTCGGCCGTTTCCTCTTCACCGGCGAGTCCGTGCGCAGCGTCTCGGAGATCCTCGCGCAGGGCCAGGAAGGCGACCGCGGCGAGCGAGACGAAGCCGGGGCATGGCTCGTCGACTACCTCGCCGACAACGGCGGCGAGGCGTCCGCAGGTGACGTCATCAAGGCCGCGGAGAAGGACGGATTCGCCAAGCACACCGTGCAGCGGGCCCGCTCGAAAGTCGGCGTCACGTCCCAGAAATCCGGCTTCGGCAAGGGCTGGGTGTGGGTACTCAGCGTCACCGACGACACCGAAGAACACGCGAAGGTGACGAAGATGACGCCGAAACCGAGCTCGGAATCTTCGTCATCTTCGTCACCTTCGCCGTCATCTTCGGCACGCCAGTCACAGAACGTCACAGCGGGCGAGGCGCAGTGCACTGTCTGCCGGACCCCCCTCGACCCGGTGTACGCCGCGTCCGGCGACACCACGCATCCGACTTGCTGACCCCTCCAAGGAGACCCGGTGAACGTTGACGACATCGTGGCCGAGCAGATCACCGCCGCCCGCATCCGTGTCCAGGCAGCCAAGCGCCAGCGCGACGAACTCGCCGCCGCCCGCCGCCGTGGCCTGGTCGCCCGGCACGCCGCCAAGCTCCGCAACCTCGACGCAGCCGAACGGCGCCGCGCCGCAGCGGAGAAGGGGCTCCACGGTACGGAGACCCCCGGCAGCTCCGTCACGCCCCCTGACGCAACTCCGGACGGTTCCATCCGGCCGACGGACGCAACCCCCGACCTCGCCGTGATCCACGCTCAGTTGGAACGCATCGCCGACCGCCTCGACACCGAGGAGATCCGGTGAGGCAGACCACCCCGCAACAGCGCCTCCACTGCCCCGCCTGCCGCGCCACCCGCCCCGCGCGGGAAGTAGGCACGGCCCGCATCGCTGGAGGCCGGCACACCCTCGTCCAGTGCATCGACAAGGCGTGCGAACTCATCTGGGCCGCCCGCCACCCTGCGCATCACACGAACCCGAAGGAGAACCAGTCATGACCGCTGCACCCCGCTTCCGTCGCACCCCGCCCGTCACCCAGTACGGATCCGCAGACCTGAAGCACATGACCGCCGAAGAGATCGCCGTCGCCGACGCGGCCGGCCACCTCCACAACATCACCGACGGCAACGACCCCGACGCCACCGTGGACCACCGCCGCGGCTGCACCACGCCCAACGTTCAGCGCGACCTGCGCGACACCCGCACGATCCGACTCGGCGACCCCGTGATCTACCGCTGCACCACCTGCGAAGCAACCAAGGAGATCTGACATGCCGGCACCCAAGCGCTGGGCCAGCCCCAGCGATCACATGTTCGCCAGCTTTCCCAGCAATGAGCATCTTCCCGAGTCAGCCTGCCCCGCCGTCGAGGCGTTCCTCAACATGCGGGTGCGTGTCGCAGAGGCAGGCGACGCGGTACAAGACGCGGTCCGCGCCCTTGCCACCCTCAGGGAGAAGGACAAAGCCGACCTCATCCAACACGTCATTGATGGTGGCAGCGCTGCCACCTTCGACACCACCAAGACCAGGGCGGCACAGGCCGCGATCGACCATGCGCGAGCCGACGCTGAGATCCTTGAGAAGCAGCTCGGCCCCCTGTACATGGCCGCGTTCAATGCTGTCGAGGCAGCAGCAGCGGAGGGCACCCCTGCCGCCGACACAGCTACCCTCGCCGCCCACACCATCTACACCGCTGCGATCGAAGCAACAGAGCGCGCGCGTCGCGACTACCTCGAAGCGGTCGGTCTCCGCTTCTTCTGGGCGCATCTCGCAGATGGTCATCAGGCAATGGCGACGGCCGGGCTGTCCGACCAACTGATCCTCGATGACGGGCCGATCACCCGTGTCGACGACGCTGTGTTCTCTGCACTGCGGGCCGATGCTCAGGCACACACACGCATCGACGGATCAAGCTCAGTCCGCAGCGACTGGTGAACCACAACGTCGCGCCGAGTCCCCTCACCAGGCGTGACCCACCCCAGGGGGGCACCCCCAAGCCATCGGGGGATCCCAGACGCGGGGGAGGGGACTCGGTGGTCCGTCGGGTTCAAAGGGTTCCAGAGGCCCGTTAGGCGTTACGCAACGTGACGTCACCAACTGGGCCGTCGGCAGTTGCCCGGTTCCTCACCGCGAGGGGCTGGGCGCTGTTGCGCGCAACGGACCACGTGTCGGGGCGTCGCTGCAATCTCGCGCAACTGCCGCCCGCGGCCCCGCAGGTGCCTGCATGCTGGTCGTCCCACTACCGGGAAGGGAGCGCCAGCATGACGCTCAGGTTCATCGGCACCACGTCCGAGCACGGCAACTGCCCGACGCTGTACGAAGTCGAGGAGACCGGCGACATCGTCGTCCAAGGCGACCGCCTCACCGATCCCGAGGACCTTGCCCAGCTGCGCGACGTCGGCGAGCACGAAACGTTCGTCGTGATCCCGCGCGCGCTGCTCACCCGATTCGCCCCCAAGGAGTGACCGTGCCACCGCTGATCCCCTTCGAGGAGATCACCCACCACTTCGCCGAGTTCCAGCACACCGCGTTCCGGCTGGAGACCCGCCGCGGCTACGCCACCGACCGGGCCGGCGCCCGCTTTCAGGCGTTCGTGCGCGGCACGGACCCGGCACCAGAGCCGGGGCACGCGTGGAACGTGAACGTACGGGCCAAGGCCGAGCAGGGCGCACGGTTCTCCCGTGTCCGGATTGTCGATGACCCGCCCACGGACGGGCAGCGGTTCCTCATGGCCACGGCCGCGGGGAACGTGGAGGCGGGCGAGGACATCCGTGTCCTGCCCCGGGCCGACGCTGTACGGCTCGGCCTGCCCGACTTCGATCTGTGGCTGTTCGACTCCCGCACCCTGGTCCGCATGCACATCGACGACACCGACACCACGATCGGTGTGGAGCTCATCGAGGACCCGGGCGAGGTGCTGGCCGCGTGCCGGGCCCGTGACGCCGCTCTGGCCGCTGCTCGGCCTTCTGCCGAGGTCTGGACGCGGGTACGTTCGTCCGTGTGAGTACGGACTTCCAGAGCGGCCGTGAGGCCCTCGGTGCGCGGTTGAACGAGCTGCGCGCCGAGACCGGTCTCAACGGCAAGGAGTTCGCCGAGCGGCTCGGCTGGCAGCGCTCGAAGGTGTCCCGGCTCCAGAACGGCCGGCAGACCGCAACCCCTTATGACCTCGAAGCGTGGGCCGAAGCGTCGGAGCGCCCCGATGCGTCCGCCGAGTTGCTCTCTCGCCTGCGCGGCCTGGAGTCCCAGCAACGGCACTGGCGCCGCCAGCTGGCCGCGGGGCATGCCCCGGTGCAGGACCGGTACGTCGTCGAGTACCGGCGTACCGCCACGATGCGTGGCTACGAACCCACCGTTATTCCGGGGCTGTTCCAGACCCCGGACTACGCCCGCCACCTCCTGGTGCAGAACGCAGAACTGATGCGCTCCCCGCGGGACACGGACGCGGCCGTGCAGGCCCGCATGCACCGGCAGGCTGTCCTGTACGAGGCAGGCAAGCTGTTCCGCGTCCTCATCTGGGAAGGCGCCCTGCACGCATTCGTTGGCACCCGCGACGCGATGGCCGGCCAGCTGGACCGCCTCGTCGGTCTCATCGGCATGTCCACGGTGGAGCTCGGCATCATTCCTCTCGGTGCCCCGATGGGCATCACTCCGAAGCACGGGTTTTGGATCTTCGACGAAGAACGGGTCATCGTCGAGACGATCAACACCGAGTTGCAGTACGACGCTGCCGATGACCTCGCCTTGTACGGCCGCGTGTGGGACCAGCTGTACGCGGCTGCCGCGTTCGGACCGCAGGCGCATCGCCTCATTGCTCGCGCGCGAGGAGCGGTTGCAGCGGCCTGAGCAACCGCCCCCAACCCGTCCACGGGCCCACGCAATCCCGCGCAATCGCCGCGCAGCCCGGCGGCTTCGGTCCCTAGCTTGCTGGTCATGGCCACCTTGGAGAGCACCCAGCCACCCACGGTCTTCGGATGGTGCCACTGGCACAAGGGCCCGTCCGGCACCGCGGTACTGATCCGCATCATCGAGCAGGGCTCCGGCCCCGGGGCGGCCCTGTACGCGTGCGCCCCGTGCCGTGAGCAGCGGCGCCTGGTCCCCATTGACGAGCAGTCGGACGCGGTCGCGTACCGGGCGTATCTGGTTCACACGCAGGCGTGCGCGGCCTGCACCGACACCGGGAGGTGCGACGTCGGGGCGCGACTGTGGAAGGAGTACCGAGCGGCATTGGCCGTGTCGGGCTTCTGAGACGGCCTGCCCGCGACCGTCGCCGATCGGCTGCGGACAGGCAAAAGGGCCCCGGCCGCAACCCGCGGCCGGGGCCCTCACCGTTCACCACTACGGGCGTAGTGCCTGCTCGTCGGCCGCCGGTATTCCGTCGCGATCCGCGACGGAATTACGCCCGTCATACGGGGGGACCTTGAGCGCCATACGGGCTGGTGGGGTGCCCTCCGGGTAGAGGCCCGACTCCCACGCCCATGCGTATCCGTGGGCAAGGAATCCGACGGCGAGCCGTACCGCGTCGGACGCTGTCATACCGGTGCGCATCATCACGGTGAGGTCGTCGTGCAGTTGCTCGTCCACACGGACGGACAGGCCCTTGCCCGGCTTCGGCGGGGTGCTCACAGCCCGACCACCTTGTCCATCAGGGCGAGCAGCTGCTTCTTCGTGATGCGGGTGTCATCGAACGTGACGGTGCACCGGGCACCGTGCGACTCGAAGCGTGCCGGCGGTTCGTCGGTAGGCAGCGACGTGGTGACGATGTGCCCGATGTTCGTGAACGCGACGGCACGGGCGTCCGGGTAGAGGGCGTGCGCCTCGGCGAACAGCTCCCGGGCGCTCTCGAAGGTGAGCTGCGCCGGGTCGTACGTGACGGTCAAGGTGCCGTCCTTGTGCCCGTACAGGAGCGGGACGCCATCGGCGAGGTGGTGCTCAACGAACACGGGCGCGGACTGCGCTTTGGTGCGCAGTGCGGCGAGCAGCGGGAAGTGGGTGTCGATGCTCTGCTGCGCGCGGCAGACGTCCGGGTCGGTGCAGGCGAACAGCTGGGCGCCGTCCGGGCCGCGGTCACCCGTCGGCTGCTGCTCGGTGTCGTCGGCGCCGCAGCGGACGCAGGCGAGCCCGTCAAGCTGGGCGGTGGTGAGGGTGGGTACGGTTGTGCTCATGGTTCGGACTCCTTGCAGTGGAGAGTCCGGCCGGGCCCCGAAGGTGGTTGGACACCCTCGGGGCCGTCCCGTTTCCAGTACGTATGCCGTACACATGAGGACGGGAAGGGCCGGGATGACGCGGGATAACGCCTGATGCGTATTCGCTGGTCAACCGGCTTGTGACGACGTTCCCGCAGGTAGCGGGCCTAGCAGGAACGCACTTACAAAGCAGATGTCGGCGGTTCGAAACCGTCCGCGCCCACCAGCCAGAACGCCCCCGCAGCGAGCCGCTGCGGGGGCGTTGACGGTAGTGAATGACGGCAGTCAGGGGTGGGCTCTGCGTGGTGCGCGCCCTTCCAAGCGACGCATCGTCTCTTGGCGGTCATGCCCCGGGGGTGCCCGCATCCCGTGCAGCCGTACCGGGACCGTGCAGCGTGTACTCGCCCAGTGGCATGTTCTTGAGCAGTAGTGCTCGGTCCAAGAGATTCTCCAGACTGGCATCGAGTCCGCCGTCATCCTCGAAGTAGGCGTTGGTTACCAATGAGAAGGCTCTCGCTATGGGCGATGAGACGGCTGCAGTGGCGCGAATTGTTTCGGAGATCGTGAGCGCGGTCAGGGCTTCCAGAGCGTGCCCTCGTGCTGTGTATATCGCTTCGCTGGACTCGCCATTTTTTTTGGATCTCCAGGATCTGACGCGCTCCGCCCAAGCGGATGCGTGCGTGGAAGTGTGCATATTCGCCCAATGACCTGTTTAGGGAGTTGAGCCTTCCGGGCCCAGAGGCGTCTATCCAATCCTTCGGTGGGGTCTGTCGCTTGGCCTGCTGATACGTGATCCACGTGCCGCCCAGCGACACAGCCCCAGCGATACCGCCCGCGAGCACAGCCGAAGTTCCAGCATCCATAGCGCCCCTCCCACGCGACCACTTCGTTCGTGGACGCCCCAGAATCCCAAGACCTCTGTATCAGTAAAAAGGTTGTAGCTGCAGCGTGATCCACTCGCACCCTCAAATAAGGCCTTCTCCGTCTCTTGTGTCTAGCGTGACCGTTCAGGAGCAGGTGCAGGACCAGGCGTAGGCGATGAATAGGGCGGCCACGGCAAACGTGGCGGCCACCATGCCGGCCAGTCGTCCGCGCCTCCCTGGCCTGGCGGGACGAAGCAGCTCCCAGCCGCCATAGGCGAGGAAGGGCAGCAAGGCACCACCTATACCCTCGGTGACGAGCGGACTGCGTTTCCATCCCCAGACAAACGCCAGAGTCAGACCCCCGACGGCAAGGCAGGCGACTACCGTCAGTACTACCTCTCCGGCGAGCTCCCCCAGGAGTTCTTTTAGGAACGAGCCGATGCCGCGGATCACGCGTAGGGCACGACTCCGAGCAAAAGGAACAGCCACACGCCCCCCAGAGCCAGTCTCGAATGATCGGATGTCGTCACGTAGAGCCGCAGCAGGCTCAGTGAGCAATCACGGCGGAACGGCCAGGTCAGATGGCTTCTCTCGACGGAGTGATCGGGTCCCCAGACCTACGTACTACAAGCAAGGTGCTCCACGCTCTCTTGATCCAATCGAAACGGCCTAGACATCACGCTGCGGCGGACTCGCGATCGAGCTCCGTACCGTGCGCACGAAGACCTCTCTGTTCTCTTCCGCCACTTGAATGTTGCGTTGAAATTCCTGTAGGAACCGCGCACCTTCATTGTTTACCTCTTCTCCGAGCTCGCCGAAGGCAGTCATTCTGCGGAGCCACTCTTGCGTCTCTTCCGTCGATCCCTCCGCGTCAGTCACAATCCGATCTAATTCCTCCAGGGAATAGCGTTGTTGCAACTCCTCCACGTCGTGCGCGTGACGGAACGCCTCTCTGAGCGGCCCCCAATGGAGGTTTGGGGCGAGGTTGTGAATCTGACTCTGCTGCTCTCTCATGCGGCTCACAGCACTTTCCATGTACTTTCCGAACTCATCTTCCCTTTCGATGTTTTTTAGCATTGCTTCTGAGATCGACTCGGCAGCTTGGGAGACCTCGCCGGGGCCAAGAATCGCTATGCGTCTTGCGCGCTCAAGCATGCGCGACGCCGAACGGCTCAAATCTGCGCGATTGGCATCAGGTTGGCTCCCCTCCGTCCGGCGAGCCAGTTCCTTTCTCGTGCGGGTGCACTCATCCCAAGCGTCAAGGAATCCTTCACAGGCAGAAAGGCGTTGCTGCCGCAGCCAATGCGCATGCTCATTTGCAGCTTGATCGTGCGTTTGTCCAAGCACAGTCTCCGCGCTCTTGTCCGCACCGGCTTTCGCAGCCCACGCCGTGACACCCGACCCCAGAACCGACCCGAGAAGCCCGCAGCCCGCTGCAACCAGTGCGACCATCCCATCATCCATAACGGGTCATGATGCCCGACGAGTTGACACCACGGTGGCTGTTTGCCTGGGCTCGCACGAGGCGCACTTGATACCCACCAGCTCTTGAGCCAAGCGCGCGTGCGCGCCACTGGCGAACCCGGAGACGGGGGGCGAAATCCGCCCATTCGGTGAGTGCGCGGCGAGGTTGAGCGATCGTCGAACGCCGCCGTACAGCACCGAAATACCGCAACTGTGCCGACCGTGCGTGTCCGTCAGTACCCGTTGTCATTGCTCTGACGAGGGCGGGAGTCTTCAGCGACCTTGAGGCCGGTAGTTAGCTTCGAGGGGCTCACCAGCTCGCAGCAGGTTCACTTTGCACCATGTGGCCGGATCGCTCCCTTGCCCCCGCTTCGTGCGCCTGTCACACAGTTGATAGGTGGACGAGCGGGGAGGGGGACGCTGCATGATTGCGTCAGGGGAGAACTGGGCCAGGCCTTCGGTTTGGGCGGCGAAACGGTTCGGGCAACAGGCCGGCAGGATCGCTGCTGCCGTTCCGGTGCAGTTGGCTCGGGCTCACGCGCAGGCTCATGCCACGCACCTCACGGCCGGGTTAAAGAAGCGAAGCCCATACGGCTCCACCCTCGCGGAAGCTGTGCGCGAAAATCTGGCTGACACGGCACGGCAATTGAGCGAGTCCGTGCGGGACGTGCGCGGGTACGAGTATGCGGTGATCAACGATCATGCACTGTTCCCTTTCAGGTACGCGAACAGACCCAGGCCTCTTGATCGCGCTCGGTTGCCTTCGAACGCATCCCCCACGCGCCGTCGGCTGTTTCGGGCGCACGGGCCGCAGTCGCCGGAAGGACTGTTCGATCTCGATGACGACCTGACGACGGAGGAGTACCTAGTAGTGCTTGGTCATGTTGGTGCGGGGTCTGGCATGTCGCGGTGACAGGTGGGGCAGGCGCCGGTCCAGGTCGCGAGGAGTGTCTGCAGTTCGCGGACGACTCGGTAGAGGCTCAGGCCGGCGCCGTCTCTTTTGGGGATCGGTTCAGTCGCTGGAGGGTGCAGAAGGCGTGGGCGACCGAGACGAGGGTGACGTGGTGGTGCCAGCCTGGCCAGGTCCGGCCTTCGAAGTGGGCCAGGCCCAGGGCCTGTTTCATCTCCCGGTAGTCGTTCTCGATGCGCCAGCGGAGCTTCGCGGTGCGCACGAGGACGGGCAGCGGGGTGGTCTCTGGCAGGTTGGAGAGCCAGAACTGGACGGGTTCGT